>JANNSZ010000017.1:0-30034 GCA_031403195.1 Planctomycetota bacterium
CACTGCTTCACCGGCTGGGGCTGACGCCCCCGCGGCGACTCAAACGCATCAACGGAGTCGCGCAAATGTAGTGAAGACTTTCGAGCGGGATCGTCAAAAATCCCGGGCTTTATACGCCCAGGTGCGTAACTTGGGCTAGGATCCCCACAGCCAGCGAAACACCTAGGCCGGAGAAGAGTGCCCGCAGCGGCCGCCTCTCCAGATTCCGCAAGACCATCCGCATGGCCGGCGACAGCAACCGGCCGATGCCCAGCCATTCGGCAAAGCTCGACTGATACCGCGGCGGCGGCTCCGGTTGCATCGCGAGCGCCGGCGGCTGGCTGACCGCTCGCCAGACGGCTGACCAGACTCCCAGCACGGCCGACACCGCACTCACGCCGACCGCCATGAGAGCAATCCACGGCGCCAGCACATACTGGAACTCGGCAAACCGAAAAAAGCGGGCATAGAGCGTCGTCAGGTCGCGGCCCAGCCAAACGCCCAACCCCAGGCCCGCGGCTGTGCCCACCAGCGTGATCGCAGCAGCAAAGCCGAGGTAGTGCCACCCAATTTCGACCCGGGAATACCCGAACGCCCTGAGGGTCGCAATCTCCTCTCGCTGGGTGGCGATCAGGCGAGCCAGCACCACGTTGAGCAGAAACGCCGTAACTGATAGGAAAATCAACGGGGGCAGCGAGGCCATCGCACGCAACTGCACCATCTCGTTGTCGAGGAAGCGGAACGACGCCTGATCGGAACGGCCGTGGGCGCCAGTGCCGCCGTAGGGGTCAAGCAGGCGATCGAGCCGGCGGACGACCTCCGCTTCCGACGCGCCAGGCATGAGCTTGAGTGCGGCATCGTTAAATGCCCCGTCGAGGCCGAAAGCCGGACCGAGCTCGCGCTCGCTCAGCCAAAGGACGCCAAACCGCTTGTCGTCGGGCAGAAGCTCCCCGGGACGAACAGGGTAGATGTACTCGGGCGACAGGGCGATTCCCACAATCCGCAATTCATCGAGCCTTCCGTTGATGACTGCCCTCAGGTGATCGCCCGGCACGAGGTCGTGGGCCAGAGCAAAGGCTTCCGCCACGATCACTTCCCCTCGCCGCGTGTGGTCGAGCATGCGGCCGCGGCGGATATGCAAGAGATTCAGCCGCTGGGGCGCATAGCTCGGAAGCGAGATCAAACGGCCCGTTGCCGGCTCAGGAAGGCCCGCCACATCCAGGGTAACGCCGGCTACGACTCGCACCTCAGCCGATGCCACACCGGGGATCGCTGCGATTCGCGAAGCGAGGGACCGCGGCGCACGCTTGAGATGAACAAACACGTCGGCGAACTGCTGTCGCTCGTAATACGTAGTCCGCGTTCTCTGGAGCGAGTCGAGCGTGCTCAGCGACATGACGGTGGTCGCCACGCCGCAGGCCATCACGAGACAAATTGCCAGCGCCTGCCAGCGGACCTGCCACAGCTCACGGGCCAACTTGAGATGAAGCATCCGCATGGGCAGGTCACCACGCGATCTCACGGGCCGAAACCTTGCGATCATTGGTGCGGACCTGGGCAATTCGGCCGTCCGACAGCGAGACGACGCGGTCGGCCATCGCCGCGATCGCCGCGTTGTGCGTGATGATCGCCGTCGTGGTGCCCAGTTCAGCGTTGATCCGCTGAATCACCTCCAGCACCACGACGCCCGTTGTCACATCGAGTGCCCCAGTCGGTTCGTCACAGAGCAGGACGTCCGGTTGCTTGGCGACGGCGCGGGCAATGGCCACCCGCTGCTGCTCGCCGCCGCTGAGTTGCGCCGGATAGTGATCCATCCGCTCAGCGAGACCGACGCGGGCCAGGGCGTCCTCGGCAGTCAGCGGATGGGCCGCGATGTCGGTAACGAGGGCCACGTTCTCGCGAGCCGTAAGGCTAGGAATCAGGTTGTAGAACTGAAAGACAAAGCCGACATGCTCACGGCGATAGTGGGTCAGAAGTTCGTCGTCTTCACGGCTCAAATCGTGGTCACGAAACCGTACGTGTCCGGCCGTCGGCACGTCGAGGCCACCGAGAATGTTGAGCAGGGTGGATTTTCCGCTCCCCGACGGCCCCAACAAGACGAGAAACTCACCCTCGTACAGGTCGAGATCAATGCCACGGAGAGCCTGCACCTCCGACTCACCGCGACGATACACCTTTGTGAGGCCACGGGCCTCGAAGACGATTCGTGGAGCGGCGACGATGGGCATGTTCGATAGCGTACAAGAATTGGCTCGTGAACGTGCCCTTGGCAGGGCACCCCCTATGGTAGAAACTGCTGCCCTCCACGAGCGCAGGTCACCCGCACGATGCAACCCGAACTTCTGGATGTCTTCCCGCTCTGGGCGCTTTTTTTACTAGCTGCTGCCCTGCTGTGGCTGGCCATGGAGGGCGGCTATCGAGCTGGCAAATGGCGCCACGTGCGATATCCCGACGAGCGTGAGCAGCCGGTCGGGGCAATGGTCGCCTCGATTCTTGGCCTGCTGGCTCTCGTGCTGGCATTTACATTTAATCTGGCAGCCTCGCGCTATGAGGCCCGCCGCCAGACAATCCTCGAAGAAGCCAACGCCATCGGCACCACCTACCTGCGTACGCGGATGCTGCCCAATCCCGAGGGTGAGGAAGCGGCCCGGCTGTTGCGAGAGTATGTAGACGTGCGCGTTCAGGGCGTTCAGGAAGGCAGAATTGAAGAGGTGCTCACCCGATCGGAGGCTCTGCATGAGCAGCTGTGGGCACAGGCAGTCTCTGCCGCCGCGAAAGACGCTGATTCCATCATCACCGGGCTTTTCGTGCAGTCGCTCAACGACGTGATCGACCTGCATGCACAGCGGATTCTCGTCGGCCTGCGCAACCGTATCCCAACGGTCATCTGGATCGTGCTTTTTGGACTGGCGGTGCTGGGCATTGCCGCTGTGGGCTATCAGGCCGCGATCAGCGCCACGCGACGTTCACCCGCCATGCTGGCCCTCATTGTGGCCTTTTCCGGAATGCTGTTGCTGATCGCCGATCTCGATCGCGTGCAGGAAGGACTGATTCGCATCAGTCAACAATCGCTGATCGACGTCCAGAAGACAATGCGCTCCCACTCCCAATAACCGCCACAGCGTCCGACACGGCGAAGCACGTGTGGTAGCCTCCTCCCCCGACGGCCACGGAAATCCAGCTCCCCCATAGCGTGCCCCCGCCCCTGACACGCGGGGTACTTTTTCGGCCCCGAACACATATCCATGCTCCCGCTCTTCTTTCAGCGCTCGTCACGGTGGCTTCTCGCTGCATTTGCAGCGGTGCTGCCGGTCGTCCTCTGGGGGGCCTGGCACGCGTATGACCGCCGCGACAACAGCGTGCTCGGATGGCTCCCTGAACAATCGCCCGTAACGCGGGCTTACCGCCACTTTCTCGAAGTCTTCGGCCCTGACGAAACCGTGCTGGTGAGTTGGGAGGGATGCCACCTCGACGATCCGCGGCTTGCCGACCTGGCCACGGCGATCGATTCCCGGCGAGAGGCCGAGCCTGCCTGGTTTGCCGCAGTGACGACCGGCACCAGGCTCCGCGATGACGTTGCCGCGTCGAGCGGACTCGACGCTCGCGTCGCCGCCGATCGGCTGCGAGGCACACTCATCGGCCCTGATGGCCAGACGACATGCGCGATGATCACCCTCAACCCGCTCGATGATGTCGGCCGCGGCGCAGCGATCGATTGGCTCGTCGATGCGGCTGTGGCCTCGGGTGTGCCTCGCGATGCGGTGAGACTGACGGGTGATGCCGTCGTGAGCGTGGCAATCGATCGCGAGAACGAGGGAACGGCCTCAACCTGGTCGAATGTATCGATGGTCGTGGCGCTCATCCTCGCCTGTGGCTCGCTCCGCAGCCTGCGGCTGGGGCTCATGGTCATTGCGGTCGCGGGCTTCTCCTCGCTCGCTGTCGAGGCGGTCGTCTATTTCTCAGGCGCATCGATGAACATGCTCGTGTCGCTCGTGCCGGTGGTGACGTTCGTGCTCACGATCTCGGCGACGGTCCATCTGCTCGGCTACTGGGTCGAGGCGCTACCGACCCACGGGCCGATCGATGCTCCAGGCATGGCAGTGGCCCACGGCTGGCTACCGAGCACGATTGCCGGGCTGACAACCGTGCTCGGGATGGCGTCGCTGTGTGTGAGCCAGGTGCGACCGGTGTGGCAATTCGGGCTGTACGGGGCCATTGGCACCTGCATCGCTTTCACGGCTGTGTTTGCTGGGCTGCCGGCGCTCCTGCAAACATTTCCACCACCGCCGACGTGGAGCATTACCGACGCCTCGTGGCCGGGGACGAAGCGTTTCGTGCGGTGGCTTGTGACCTGGCGGAGAGTGACTGCAGCCGTGTCCCTCACCGCGATGTTCCTCCTGGGGTTCGGGCTTCTCTGGCTGAAAACTGAAGTGCGGCCCGTCCGATTTCTGCCGCAGGCGAGCTCATCGATCACCGACCTCACGTGGTTCAATCATTGGATCGGCCCGTTTCAGACGGTGGACATCGTTATGGCGTTCGATGCCCTCCCGGGTTCCGCACGAGGCCAAGGGCTCAGCGACCGGGCGGCACTCGTGCAGGAAGTCGAAGCGCGACTCCGAGCCACGCCCGGGGTACGCGGGAGCTCCTCGGCGGCGACATTTCTCCCCGAAGCCGCGCTCGGAGCCGCCTTGAGGGGGCAGGTTCGGTCGGTGATCCGTCGCGGCGTCATCGACGGCATGCTCCGACGGCATCGGCCAGGGCTTGTCGAGGCCGGCATGGTGGCCGTCGACGGCAATCGCGAATGGTGGCGGCTTTCTCTCCAGGTGGAGAATTTCACAGCGACCGAAGAACGACGGCTACGCGAGTCGATCACGCCGGTCGTCGCTGATGCGGCCCGATGGCTCGAGGTGGGGATGCCTCAAGAGATTGTCTTCACCGGGGGCGTCCCACTGGTGATCTCGGCCCAGGCTGAGTTGCTCGATTCACTCCTCGAAAGCAGCGTGACGTCGTTTCTGACGATCGGCGCCGTGCTGGCCCTGTTCTTCCGCAATCCATTCATCGGTCTGTTGGCCATGGTACCCAATCTGTTCCCACTCGCGATTGTCTTCGGAGCGATGGGGTGGCTCGGCTGGCCGCTTGACGTTGGCGGGATGATGACGGCGAGCATCGCCCTTGGCATCGCAGTGGATGACACCGTGCATCTGCTCACATGGTTTCGCCGGCTCAGTGCCGATGGCCTGCCGGCCAGGGAATGCATTGACGGATCGCTCGACAGAGTGGCCGTGCCGATGATTCGCTCGGCTCTGGTGCTCGGCCTCGCGTTCTCGGTCTTCGGATTCTGCGGATTTAAGCCGATCTCGCAGTTCGGCGTCCTGATGGCAACCCTCCTGGGCGTGGCGCTGGTGGGGGATCTCGTGCAAACGCCGGCGATTCTCGCTGGCCGCGCGGGCCGGCTGATGAGGGGCAAGTCACGGGCCACCGATAGATCGTGACGCCCGCTGGCCAAGCGACGCACACCCAGCACGCCGACGTGCGAGCGATTCGCTTCTATTCGCCATCGTCGCCCTGAGTCACTTGGGTTCAATCGTCGGATCACCCTTCACATATCCCAGCGATGCAAGAAACTTATCCGCCTCTGCAAGGGTCTCGAGAAAGCGATTCGCTCCCCCTTTGGATGCGTTGAAGAAGCCATGCCCCTGGCCTTCGTAGCGGATCACCTCGCACCGGTTTCCAGCCGCGCGCATTGCATCAGCAAATGCGTCTGCCTGCGCAATTGGGACGGTGGCGTCCGCCGTGCCGTGAAGGATGAGCGTGGGTGGCGTGCCCTGCTTCACGTGATGCACGGGAGACACCTTCGTCGCATGGCCCGCGAACCTCGCTACCAGGCCAGCAGCCCGCCGGTCCCCGCCCCAGCCGTCTGGTGTCGTGTTGAGCACGGGATTGAACAGCACCATCGCATTGGGAATGCTGCTGACAGACGTGTCCTCGCCCGCCTCGTCGTAACCGACAACGGTCCCGGTGGCCGCAGCGATATGTCCACCTGCCGATCCGCCTGCCGCCACGATCCGGTCCGGGTCAATGCCCAGGGTGGTGGCATTCGCCCTGGCCCAACGGATCGCGCTC
Organism: Planctomycetota bacterium; assembly: GCA_031403195.1. Lineage (GTDB taxonomy): Bacteria > Planctomycetota > Planctomycetia > Pirellulales > UBA1268 > QWPN01. The sequence continues at coordinate 6,103 of JANNSZ010000017.1, forward strand.
TTGGCATCCATGACGCACACGTCGGGGGTCACACCGTGTCTACTCTTCACGCGATAGTCGGCCGTCATGGCGACCATGCCGCGCGAGGCCAGATATTCACACTGGCGCTCAAACTGAGTCGGTGTACCTCCGGTCCAACCGCCACCAAAAAAGAACACGATGGCGGCTCGCTTGTCGCGGACGGCGTGCTCCGGGGGAAACCACACCGTCATGGACAGCTCGACGGGACCGACCTTCTTGTAGATTCGTGTTTCCCGTGTCACTCCATGAGCGACCGAGCCCTCATGGCCTGAGCCCTGACACAGGGCCACAGTCGGTTCAGCCAGCGCACAAATCAGGCTGATGGCGAACAGTCGCATGGGAATGCTCTCCGTGGGGGTCATCGAATTCAACACAGCACTTTCGGTGAACGGACGTTGGAATGGACATCAACCAAAGCGACGTCACGCATCGCAATCACTTTGGTTAGGGCCTCGGGAGCGGGAAGTAGTGCTCAAAAAACAGGATCTCCGCATTCCTGCCGGTCTCAGTAGGAATTCCAGGTGGCGTAAGCGCTGAAGCCCATGTGGCCAAGCTCTTCTCGAGGCGTTGGACGGTCTCGGGATGTTGTTCTGCCACGTTGTGCTGCTCTTCACAATCGTCGGCGACGTTGAACAGGAACATCGACCTGCCCCCGACTTTGAGGAGCTTCCAGGGCCCCTGGCGGGCAGCGGATTGAGTCCAGAAACGCCAGTGCAGCGTGCGGTCGGCCAGCGGCACACCTTTGATGAGCATCGGCCCGAGGTCAAGGCCATCAAGCTCAGCTGGACGCTTGATGGCAGCGGCCGCACAGGCCGTCGCGGCGATGTCCAGCGTGCTCACCGGTGTCGCGTTCACCAGACCTCCGGGAATCGTGCCCTTCCATCGCAGAGCAAAAGGCACGCGGATGCCGCCTTCCGACAGCATGCCCTTCTCGCCCTTGAGCGGCGTATTCTTCGAGCCATTCCAATGCGCTGCCTGCATGGTCATCGGATCGTCTGCCATCGTGAGTTTGAGGGGTGCCCCATTGTCACTGACGAAGAAGACGAGCGTATTCTTATCGATGCCGTGCGTCGCAAGTGTCGCCAAGACTCTGCCCACACCGTCGTCGATGGCCGAAATCATCGCGAGTGCATGCCGGCGCCGCTCGGGCATGGGGCCAGGGAATCGGTTCAGGTATTTTTTTGACGACGCCAGGGGCACATGGGGCGCGTAGTAGGCCAGGTAGAGAAAGAATGGCTCCTCGTGGTGAATGTCGATAAACCGCACTGCAGCGTCGGATTGCCGATCGAGCCGGTCTCCTTCGGCTCGAACCTCGCGGACGCTCTGGAAGCGGTTTCCGGTGAGATCATACGTGGCCGAATAGCGGTTCAGTTGGCCGCAGAATGTCTCCTGGAAGCCTCGCTCATGTGGATGAAAAGGCCGTAGAAGCTGCGGCGGGATCTTGTCGCCCTGAATCGAGTGCTGCTCGAGAAAGGCCTTGTCGCTGGGATTCGGATCAAGGTGCCATTTGCCAACCATGCCGGTCGCGTAGCCCACCTTGGCCAGCCGATCAGCGATCGTGACTTCGCGCTCCGGTAATGGACCGTGGCCATTGCTGGTCAGGCCGAATCGATTTTGGTCACGACCGGTGAGCAGGCCCGCTCGTGACGGGCAGCATTGCGGGGCGGTCACGTACCCGTTGGTAAACCGAACGCCCTGTGCCGCCAAGCGGTCGAGGTGGGGCGTCTTCACATCGTGCTCCTGGCCCATGCAGGCGACGTCGGCGTAGCCCAGGTCGTCAGCCACGATCACGATGATATTGGGCTTTGGTGCCGGCGCAGCCGCGGCCAGAAGGGAAAGCGGTATCACGCACACCCGCGCGAGCGCGGCAACAGGCGAACACTCGCCGGCATGGTGAATCATTTGAAGGGCGAGGAGCCCCCACGAAAGACCGTACATCGCTTGCTCTCGGGTAAGGCATACCAGGTGCAGATCCCAGTCTGCTGGGAAACCGCAGACGCTTGTTCTATCCTGATTTGACTCCGGGATCGAGCATGCGATCGACTTCCGGTGGATTCCCCAAGGGCCACTGAGCTGCCTGATGCAACGTTTGCCCCGCCCGCTGTTCGTGATCATCTGCCTCGCGCTGTCGTCCGCCGCTTGGGGACAGCCCGCGTCCACGCCTGACCCTCGGCCGAACATTGTCTTCGCGTTTGCCGACGACTGGGGCCGTTACGCCAGTGCCTACCGCGAGGCAAACCGTCCGACCATCAACGACGTGATCAACACGCCCGTGTTTGACGAGCTTTCGAAAAACGGGGTGCTGTTCTGGGATGCACATGTCAGCGCGCCCTCGTGTAGCCCATCGCGCACCGCGGTGCTCACCGGCCGACACTTCTTTCGAAACGGCAGCGGGAGCCAGTTACATAACCCGTGGGCTGGTGATCCGGCAGACGACCCGGTCACCCAGCTCGAGAGCTACCACACGCTTCTCGAGAAGGCCGGCTACCACACCGGCGTGACATACAAAACGCACGTCGCCAGTCACCTGTTCGTCGGAAGGGATCACCACTACAACAAGGCCGGCAATCAGGTGAACACGTACTCGCGGCAGGTCGCCAAGGGCACGACGGCAGTCGCGCGCGAGCAGATCAAACAACAACTTCTCGAAGAGGTCCGAGACAATTTCCGGTCATTCCTTGACGCTGGCAAGTCTGGTCAGCCCTTCTGCTGGTACTTCAGCCCGACCAATCCGCATCGCCCCTGGCAGCGCGAGTCGGCCCAAGCACAGTGGGGCATCAACCCCGACGACCTCAAGGGCCGAATGCCCGCGTTCATGCCAGATGTGCCGACCATTCGGCAGGATATGGCTGATTATCTTGGCGAGTGCATGGCATTTGACGCGCAGGTCGGCGTGATCGTCGATGAGCTCAAGAGAAGAGGGCTGTTTGAAAACACCATCCTCGTCATTTCCGGCGACCATGGCGCGCCAGGCTTTCCGCGTGGAAAGACCAACCTCGTCAACTTTGGCACGCAGGTTCCGCTCGTCATTCACTGGCCCAAGGGTATCGCTAGCCCCGGTCGGCGTATCGACAACCCCACGTCGCTCGTCGACCTCGCCCCAACGTACCTCGAGGCCGTTGGACTGCCTGTCCACCCGCAAATGGACGGCCGTTCGCTGTATCCGATTTTGCGATGCCCCGATGCCAAGGGCATCACCTACCTAGGCAACACCCATGTCTTGACTGGCCGGGAGCGTCACCACCTCCACGGTCGGGCCGACAACCTGCCCTACCCCTCGCGTGCCATCCGCACGCACAACTACCTCCTCATCCGCAACTTCAAGCCGGACCGGTGGCCACAGTATCCGCTCCCGCTGCGGACGAACGAAAAGACCGACGGCGACTTTGACGGCGGGCCGACGAAGGCTTGGTTTGCCGAACACCAAGACGACCCGGCCTACGCCCCACTCGTTCAACTGGCGGTCGGACTGCGGCCTCCAATCGAACTTTACGACCTCATCGAGGATCCGGACCAAATGCGCAACCTTGCCGACAGCCCCGAGCACCAGGCAATCAAGCGGCAACTGTCCGATCGGCTCATGAAGGAGTTGACTGACAGGGGGGATCCTCGCGTCGTCGGCGATGGCGATGGCTTTGATCGGCCGCCATACCTCACCAACAGGCGTTGATCACGAAACTGGGAACGCTCGGGTAGCATCTCCCAACGATCCTCAGCAGCGACCGCACGCAGACACCCGCCCACGAATTGCTCTCGCCATGCACAGAATCGTTTCACTCGCAATCCTGGCCGTGCTGATTCCGGCCTCCGCTGCTATCGCTAGCCCGTTTGCCATTCCTGATGGCATGTCCGAAGTGGACCGCACGCGATTCAAGCGTTTCACGTCGTTTCAGATTCGCGGCGTATGCGGAGATCGCGACCTCGAGCGGCTGGCAACCATCGGAGTCAACACCGTTCGGGGGTACACTATCGAGTCTGCCCAGGCCATGCGTGACAAACTCGATCTCGCACACAGCCATGGCCTCATGATGATCGTGAGCGAGTGGATGCCGCACCACGGTGAAAACAAGGGCCAGGACGGCACCAGCTGGACGTTTGACTATGAAGCCCGCGGCGACGACATGGTGCAGGCTTTCGTTTCCAAGGTTGACGCGATCGGCGATCACCCGGCCATCCTCATGTGGGGGTTGGGCAACGAGGTCCACCTCGACGCACAGTACCTGCGAGTCGTGAACCGCATGTCGCTGGCGATCCACAAGCGGTTTCCGCACCATATCACCAGCCTGACGATGGTGAATGCGAAGCCAGAGGCGATCGCTGCGGTCAAAGAGTCTGCTCCCGACCTCGACGTACTGGGGATCCAAAGCTATAGCCCAGGCGCCGTGAAGGGCGCCATCAAGTCAACCGAGGAGCATTGGGGCAAGCCGTTCTATATGTCCGAGTTCAATGGCAAAGGCCCGTGGAACTTGGGCAAGACGGCCTGGGGCGTTGCTCTCGACGAGCCGGTCACACGGAAAGTGCATGATGTGAACGCGTGCTATGACGCGATTGATTCCTCGCCGCTATGCCTTGGATCGACGATCTTTGTCTGGGGGCACTACAGCACCTTTCGACCGACCTATTTCAGCCTCCTGCTCGATCCCGACCCCAACGGACCCGGTCGGGATGGCGGTTTTGACCATCTCCTGACGACTCCGCAGGCAGAGGTCATGATCAGGCGATTCACTGGCCAGCCGCCTCGCGGGAATCGGGCTCCGGTGCTGTCTCGACTGGAGTTTGTGGGGGGCGGCAGTTCGAGAGTGGCGAATCCCGATGAGCCGATGCGCGTCGCCTTTGCTGCGAACGATCCAGATGGCGACCGGGTTGAGTTCGTCAGCTGGGTCCTCGACTCCACATCCCGTCCACCCACACGCGTTGCTGGGCCTTTCGACCAAGCCTCACCCGACCATGCGGTGATCACCGCCCCGCACCAGGCGGGCGAATACCTGCTGATGGTGTATGCCATCGACAGAAAGGGTGGCGGCTCGGCAAGCACCCTTCCTTTTAAGGTGCCCGCAGCGAACTAGGTGACGCACGGGGCCTCCGTCCGCGCCGATACCATCGCTCTCCCCCCTGGTTCGCCGGAGTATGGAAGATCCGCGGTCCTACTGGAGCGGCCAACGGTTATAACTCGGCTGGTATCGAAGTCTTCCGCTTGTCCTCCTGAAGGTACGCTGGCAGCCAGTCGTCATCGCCTGCGTCGGTCGATCCGGCGGCATGCCCTTGGGCGTCGGTTTCGTCGTGCTCCTCCGGCATCTGCCCACCGATGAAGGAGTAGGCCACGGGGATCATGATCAGGATCAGGACCGTCGTGACCATCTCCCCGAACGTCATGGCCACCGCCATCGGAATCAGGAACTGGGCCTGAAAGCTCTGGTCGAAAAGCAACGGCAGAAGGCCGCCCACGGTCGTGATGCTCGTGAGGAAGACCGGGCGAAAACGAACGCATCCGGCTTCACGGATGGCCAGATGGAGGGGACGCCCCTCATGGACACGGGCGTTGATGAAATCGATCAGTACGATCGAGTCGTTCACGACAATCCCGGCAAGTGCGACCACCCCAAACATCGTGAAAAGAGAGAGTGGCATCCCCATCATGGCGTGCCCGAAGACAGCCCCTGCTGCACCGAAGGGGATCGCCGTCAGGATCAGCAGCGGCTGGAGATACGACCGGAACTCGATCGTCAAGAGAACGAACATCGCAAACAACGACACGATGAAGCCGAGACCAAGACTGCGGAGCGACTCGTTTGTCTGTTCCTGTTCCCCCTCCCATCGAACGCGGACCGCCGGGAAGTCAGCCTCGAACTCGGGCATGAGCCGCTTCTGGAGGTCGGCGACAATCTGCCCCGAAGTCACACCGGCATTGGCATCGACGTCGGCGCTCACCGTGATCGATCGCTTCTGCCCGAGTCGGTTGATCTCGGAGTACCCGCGGGCCGCCGTCACATCTGCCACCTCGGTCAGGGGTCGATCAATCCCATCCGTCCCCCGTACCTGCACGTCGTCAAGAACGGTAAACGATCGCCTTTCATCCCGCGGATACGCCACCATGAGCTTGACATCGTGCCGGCCTCGCTGCAGCCGCATCACCTCCTCGCCATAAAAGCAACTCCGGATCGTCGAGGCGACCTCGGAGAGCGACACCCCGAGCGTCTCGGCGCGAGGTCGCACCTTCAACTGATACTCCCACTTCCCCGGCCGCGAGTCGTCGTCGATGTCGATCACGCCAGGGTAGTCCGTGAGCCAGGCCTTTGACCGCTCGACGGCAGCCTCCAGTTGCCGAACCGACTCGTCGTCTGAGGCCGCCAACAGTTTGAACTCGATCGCCTTGCCTGCGGGGCCGATGTTCTCGCTCTCAAAGACGACGCTATCAGCCCCGGGGAGTTCGCCCGCCGTTTTGCGCCATTCGCTCACGAATGTGTCGCTATCGATCGTGCGATGGACCGCATCCTCGAGTTCTACCGCCACCGCTCCGAGGTGACTGCCGGAGAACTTTTGCTCAGATCCTGGCTTTCCCTGCGTCTCGAAGGAGCCCACCGAGCTGTGAACAAAAGTCACGAGCGGCCGACCGCCGGCCGCGAGCCTCTGCGATGTCTCGTTGAGGGCTCGCTCCACCTGGGCGATGCCCGACTCGGTCACGCTGGCCGGAGTGCCGTCCGGGTACACAATTTTTGCCTGCAGCCTCTTGGAGTCGACTTTCGGGAAAAGTTTGAAGGGGGTTGTACCGCTTCGAATGAGACCAACGGCAAGGATCAGGATCGAGGCTGACCCGGCGAGGACCGCCCATCGGTTGCTAATGCACCAATCGAGGGCCGGCGCATAGGCGCGTTTCACAAACCATTTCAAGCCGTTGTCGCAGCAGGTTTGTGCAAACTTCAGCACCGGCATCAGCGGCCTCACCGGCGTGCACAGGAATCGCAGCGTGCGAACCACGAAGCCTTCTTCATGAGCAAGGTGCCCCGGCAGTACGAAAATCGCCTCGGAAAGGGAGACGAGCAACGTGGCGATGAAGGCAAATGGCATGACGGCAATGAACTTGCCCATGACGCCTGAGACGAACAGGAGCGGCATGAACGTGATGACTGTTGTCATGACGCCCGCGACGACTGACGGCAGAACCTCCGCCGTTCCCTCGATCGCCGCCTGAATTGGTCCCTTTCCCATCTTGCGATGCCGCTCGACGTTGTCACTGACGACGATGGCATCGTCCACATCAATACCCACCGCCATAAGAAAGGCGAACATCGACAGCATGTTGAGGGTCTGGTCGAACGCAAACATGAGCGCCCCAGTGCCCAGCATCGATACCGGCACGCCCATTGCCACCCAGAAACCGATCCTGATGTCAAAAAAGAGGGCAAGGATCACGAACACAATCAACAAACCCTGGGCCCCGTTGGACATCAGCATGTCGAGTCTCTCGCGGACATCGACGGAAGCATCCGCCCACGTCACGAGCTCATACCCGGGCGGAAGCGACGCATCCGCCACGTACTGCTTGACGGCCGCCACCATGGCGAGAAGGTCCTCGCCCGAGCTACGATCAACCGAAACGGCCAAACCTCGGCGACCGTTGATCCGGCTCGCGCCAGCCACATCCACGAAGCCGTCCCGCACCGAGCCGAGGTCACCGACGGTCAGCACGAGGCCGTCGGGCAGCGTGACCAGCGGGATCTTCGCGATATCACCGCCGACATACTTCTTGTTTTTCCCGCGGAGAAGCACCTCGCCGCCCTCGCTGCGAATGGTGCCTCCTGGAAGTTCGAGGTTCTCGCGGCGCACGATGTCTGCCACCGCCTTGAGTGTCAGACCGTACTTCCTCAGCGTTGCCTCCGAGATCTCGATCGTGATCTCGTAGTCTTTTTCTCCGCCAATGTTCACGGCCGACACAGTTGGAAGGGCCAGAAGATCGTCGCGAACCTTCTCCGCCACTTCGCGGAGCTCGAGTTCCGATCGCTCGCCGCTGTCGGCATCAGGAGGCGCGAGCACTCCGATTTTGATCGCAGGCTCGCGAAGCGTCATCTGCTCGACCTTCGCATCCTCGGCCAGTTCAGGAAAGCTCGGAATCCGCTCGACTTCGGAGCGAATCTCGCTCACCACACGCTGCGGGTCGGCCACATTGTCCGTCATTTCGAAGACGCAGAAACCGCTTCCCTCACGAGCGATGCTGGAAAGCTTTTTGATGCCCACCACACTTCGACAGGCTTCCTCGATTTTCTGGCAGACCCCCTCTTCCACCTCCTCGGGCGTTGCCCCTGGGTAGACCACGGACACGAGGGCGATCTCCAGATCGAACTCTGGGAACACCTCCCTCCGCATGGTGGAGAAACTGATGCACCCGATCACCATGATGGCCACGACAAGCACGTTCATGGCCGGGGAGTTTCGAACGGTCCAGGCGATGATCGCCTTCATGGCGCTGCCTCCACGAGTGCCATTCCGTCTTGGGGATGGACGATCTGACTGATCACGACGCGGTCACCCGGGAGCAGACCACTCTCACGCGCATCAAAGACGATGCGGCCGGCAGCGGCGTGAAATGCCTTCGGCTGGAGGGTCGCGAGCTTACCGTCCCGCATCACGAGCACGTCACCCGTGGGCCGCACGGATTCCTGTGGAACGGACACGAGCGGCTGGGTAATGTCGATGTGAAGCAACACCTCGACAAACATTCCCCGAAAAAGCGACCGCGGGGCCTCGGGGGGCAGGATGGCGAGGGGCGCTCCCCCACGGTCAAGCGCCGTCAGCTTCGTCGGCTCTGGCACGCGAACGCGGCAGGGCAGGGTTCGTGTCTTTTCATCGAGTCCCCGCCCTTCCTGGCGGGCCAGCACACCATCCCACTCGTAGCGGCGGTCATTCAGCGTGAAAACGACCTTGGCCGGAACCTCTGGAAAGCCGTGGCCACCATCAGCGGCGTTGCGGCCCCCCCACACGCGGCCCACTTCGTCCATGCGAAGGCTCGTTTTTACCTCGGTGGCGCTGGTGTCCTCGATCGTTACGAGCGGTGATCCCTTGGACACGAACGAATCCTGCTCGACTTTGTCCTCGACCACGATGCCATCCACTGGTGACACGATCTTGGTCCGCGAGAGGTCGAGCTGCGCTTTCTCGAGCATCGTGGCGGCGAGCGACTGTGCCTCCAGCAGTCGGGTTCGCCGTTTCGCGAGCACCCTTTTCTGACCCTCGAGCATGGTCAGCGAATTGGCGGCAGTCAGTTCGTCACGGAGCGATCGATCGTGCTCCGATGCGGTGACGATCTTGTCTGCCTTCAGCCCCTCGAGCCGTGCCGCCTCGCGACGGGCGAGATCGACCTGTCGCCGCGCGAGCCCAGTGGACGTTTCATTCTGAATGAGCTCCTCATCGACTTCCTCGATAGCAAGGGCTGCCTGGGAGAGCTCCTTCTCGAGCCGTGTGACCTCGAACTCATAGTCTCGGGGGTCGATCACGAACAGCACCGCCCCCTTGGCGACGAGTTGTCCCTCGTTGCAGGCGTCCGACTTCTGGACCACGCGGCCCGACACCTCGGCTCCGAGGGTCACCTCTCGAAGTGGCACGACGACGCCATCGACCTCCAGTTCGATGCCATTTGTCTGTGCCTCAACGGGAATGGTCCGCACCGCGAGGGCCTTGGGTTGCTCCCTTTCCTTGCGGGGAGGAATCTTCGGTCCACCGAGTACCAGATAGCCTGCGACGGCGGCGGCGAGAATCGCCAGGGGAAGTACCCAACCAACCACGGTCTTCAAAACATTCATCGTGGCGACCCCAACGGCCTGACCGCGCAGAGCGAGGGGATCGCGAAGGGCTCCGCGATCCCCAAGGCTGCGAGGGCGAATCGCGTCACGTGTTCTGCAATGGGCTGGGGCGTGTGAAAGGCCTCGATCTCGTCGGTCGGTACGAGCATCGCCACCACGTCACCGGCCGCGCGGTAGAGGAAGCACTGGCCGATGATGCTCAGGCCGATGCGGCGAAGCTCCGACATCGGCAACGCGCCTCCGACGAGCTCATCGAGAATTCCCAGCAGAATCCCAAAGTGTGGACGAATGTAGTCCTCGACGAGCTCGCGGCAAGCCTCCGTGGGCTGGAGCAACTCCCGCATCATGAGGCCAACCTGCCACGGCGGCTGATCACCGCCGAGCATGCGATCGAGCATGCTGCCGACGAAGTCGCGGAGCTTCACGGGCGCTGGGGTTCCGGGCGCCCATTCGGGTTGCGGAACCTGCCGCAGCCGCTCCGCGTGGGCATGCTTCACGCTTTCGATGTAGAGCCGATGCTTGTCACCGAAGTAGTAATTCACGGCAGCCACATTGACGCCTGCTGCCGAGCAGATGTCTCGCACAGTGGCCGCCTCGTAGCCCCGCTCGGCAAACTCCTGGCCCGCAGCCGAGAGGATCCTGACCCGAGGGTCCGACGCGGCGTCAGTCGGCTTCGGGCGGGGCGTGGCAGACATGTCCGAAAACCTGGGTTAAACAAGCGTTTCAAACGATTCTATGCCGATCGTTTTGCCTGTCCAGTCTCTGGAACTGAAAACACCCTCCTCGCGAGCGTTTTCAGCGTCCCTGAGAAGAAATCCTTCCGCAGATGAAATGCCCCCACTCCCATTCAGCCTTTTCGGCCGCATCGAAACAGCCGAGAGCAGGAGGAGTGGGCCCCGGCGGTTCTGAGGAGAGCGGGGCGTATCACCGTCTGGGCCGGTCCTACTCGAGCGAACGCTCAGGCGCCATGGCCTCCGTCATGTCCTCGGCCCTCGACACGCAGGCTGCGAGCACCAGATCGCCGGTGACGTTGAGCGTCGTCCGGCACATGTCAAGCAAGCGATCCACGCCGAGGATGATCGCGATGCCTTGGCTCGGCACCCCGACCATATTCAAGACGAGGATGATCAGCGGGATCGATCCGCCGGGAACGCCCGCGGTGCCGACCCCCGCCAACACGGCCATGAGCACGACCATCACCTGCTGCGTGAGCGTAAGTTCGACGCCGAATACCTGAGCGAGAAACAGGACGACGACCCCTTCAAACAAGGCCGTGCCGTTCTGATTCGCCGTGGCACCCACAGTCAGAACGAACTGCGACACATCGGGCCTCAGCTTCAGCTCCTCACGTGCGACGTGAAGCGACGTTGGCAAGGTGGCGTTGCTGCTGCTCGTGCCGAAGGCGGTGAAAATCGCCTCCGAAATGTCGCGAAAGAATGCGATCGGATGGAGTCGGGCGACCGCGATCAGCACGATCGGATAGACGACGAACATCTGGAGCCCGATCCCCAGCAACACCGTGAAGACGAACCGCACGAGGATCAGGAGAATATCGAGCCCCATTTGTGACGTGACGGAGAACAATAGGCAGGCGACTGCGAACGGAGCCAGTCGCATCGCGAAGCCGATGATGGTCATCGACACGTCGAACACGCCTTGAAGGACCTCGACCAGCGGCCGCGTGCGATCAGGCGACATCGTCAGCGCTACACCGAAAATGAGCGCGAAGACCATCACGGCCAGCATGCCGTTGCCAGGGCTGGAGCCATCGACGGCACCCACCATCTCTTGCAGAGGATTCTCGGGCAGCAGATCAAGCAGCGTATCTTTCCACGACTTGCTCTTTTCAGCCTTGCTGGCCGACGCATCGGCCTGGGATGCAAAACGTTCTCGGAGTTCGGCCTGCTGGTCGATCGAAAGGCTGGCCCCGGGCTTCAGGACCGCCACGAGTCCGACGCCAATCGCGACGCTCGTCAGCGACAGAATCAGCGTGAGCCCGAGCGTCCGCAGACCCACGCGGCCGAGTCGCCGCACATCGCCGAGCTCCATGACGCCGAGCGTCAGTGCCGAAAACACCAGCGGCACCACGACCATCATCACCAGTCGCAGAAACACCTTGCCGAGCGGCTCGGCGACGTTCACCGCGATGTTCGTGATGGCATTCGCGGCGGAAGGCGAGCGGGCGGAGACAGCGTTGGCGACAAGACCCAGGGTCGCGCCGACGAACAGCCCGATAAGAATTTTCGTATGAAGCGGAATGAGTCGCTTGACGTCGCCAGGTGAATTCACGTAGCCCTCACGGAAAGACATCATCCGAAGTTGTGGCCGTCGGCGGCTCGGGGCATCTTACCCGCCTGCCCGATATCGCACGCGGTGGCCCAAGGCTACGACACACCCAAGTACGCTTTCCGCACGAGGTCCGATTCCGCCAGCGCGCGTGCCGGCTGATCCATCACCACTCGTCCAACCTCCAGCACATAGCCGTGAGTGGCCGTGTGGAGTGCCATGTGGGCGTTCTGCTCCACCAGGAGGATGGTCGTGCCGTCTCGGTTGATCTCGCGGATGATATGGAAGATGGTCTGCACGATCTGCGGGGCCAGTCCGAGTGACGGTTCGTCGAGCATCAAGAGCCGCGGGCGGGTCAGCAAGGCGCGGCTGATGGCCAGCATCTGTTGCTCGCCTCCCGATAGTGTTCCAGCGTTCTGCCGCAACCGTTCACGGAGCCGCGGGAATAGCGTCAGAGCGCGCTCGTGGTCGCGAGCGATGCCCGCGCGGTCTCGACGCGTGTAAGCCCCCAGCAACAGGTTCTCCTCGACGGTCATGTTGGCGAAGATGCCCCGGCCCTCCGGCGTCATGCACACCCCCCGCCGCACGATTTCGTGGGGAGCCATACCCAGGATCGAGCGGCCCTCGAACACGACCGAGCCTCGGACGCCTCGAAGCATTCCCGCAATCGCTCGGAGCGTCGTCGTCTTTCCTGCCCCGTTGGAGCCGATCAGTGTGACGATTTGCCCTGCCTCCACCCGCAGTGACACTCCATGAAGCGCCTGAATTGCGCCGTAGTGCACGTTCAGGTTGGTGACTTCCAGCATCGCCATGACCGCTATACCTCCCAGCCAGCGGGAAGCTCGACCGGCGTGCCGAGGTAGGCCTCGATCACACGGGGATTCTTCTGAATGTCGGTCGGTTCTCCCTCGGCGATGACGGCGCCGTACTCCAGCACCGTGATCCGCTGGCAGACGTTCATCACCAGTCCCATATCGTGCTCGATCAGGAGGATCGCCAAACCACGCTCGTCTCGAATGCGGCGGATCAACCCGGCAAGATCGACTTTCTCCTGGGCGTTCATGCCGGCCGCGGGTTCGTCCAGCAAGAGCACCTTGGGCTCGGTGGCCAAAGCCCGAGCGATCTCGAGGCGACGCTGATCGCCATAGGAAAGATGTCTCGCCTGGTGATCCTCCCGGTCGCTGAGGCCGAACATCGCCAGAAGGTCGCGTGCGCGCCGAGTGATGCTACGCTCCTGCGCGACGTGGTGCCCTAGTCGGAGGAGTGTTCCTGCCAGCCCATGCCGGCCGCGCAAGTGGCACGCCACCCGTACGTTGTCGAGCACGCTCAAGTGACCAAACAGTCTGATGTTCTGGAACGTCCGTGCGAGCCCAGCGGTCGCGATCTGATGCGGCTTAAGCGCGTCGACGCGCCTGCCGCGAACCGCAATTGAGCCGGTCTCCGTGCGATACACGCCGGTGAGCAGGTTGAACACCGTCGTCTTTCCTGCCCCGTTGGGGCCGATCAATCCATAGAGCGCCCCAGACGGCATGTGCAACGAAAAATCTCGCACCGCCGATAAGCCGCCAAAGGAAATGGCGATGCCGCGTACATCGAGGAGCATATCGAGCGGACCTGCCGAAGCACCATCAGGAACATGGTTCATGTCCGCGTCCCTCCGCGCCGCCACGGCCGGGCGAAGTCCCAGAGTTCCTTTACGCCCAGTAATCCTTGGGGACGGAAAATCATCAACAGAATCAGCAAAAGGGCGTAGAGAATCATGCGGTACTGCGCGAAATCCAGCAGCAGAGCCGGCAGCAGCGTGAGGATCACCGCCGCGAGCGTCACGCCGGAGATAGATCCCAAGCCGCCCAAGACCACCATGATCACGATCTCAAAGGAACGCTGAAATCCTGCATCGATCGGCCGAATGACCGTCCCGCTTTGGTGCGCGAAAAGCCCACCCGCGATGCCCGCAAAAAAAGCCGCAACTATGAACGCTCGCACCTTGAGTCGGGTGATATCAACACCCATCGCCTCGGCCGCAATCTCGTCTTCCCGAATCGACAAGAACGCCCGTCCGGTGCTCGAGATCTTGAGCCGTACGGCGACGAACAAGGTCACCGCGACCATCAGGTACATCCAGAAAAGGTTGGTGTACTTCGGCACATCGGAAAAGCCTTGAGCCCCCCCGAGCGGTGGTGGCACAAGCTGCCGCCATGTGGCGTCGCGCAACTGTTCTGCGTCAAAAATCTGCCGATTCGTGTTCTGCAGCAGAACCCGCAGGATTTCGCCAAAACCAAGCGTAACGATCGCGAGATAATCGCCCCGTAGCCGCAGCGACGGCAATCCGACGAGCCATCCCAGGGCCGCAGCCCCGAAGCCGCCCAGCAGGCACGAGCAGAAAAACAACCACTCACCCATGCCAAGGAAGCCACCGTGTTTGGCGTACTCACCCCACCAGAGAAGTGAGCAGTAATACGTGAACGAGCCGGCGACGTAGCCGCCCGCTGCGATAAACGCCGCGTGCCCCACCGAGAACTGGCCCGTGTATCCGTTGATGATGTTGAGCGAGACCGCCGCAATGATGGCCACGCCCACGTCGAGCATCAGCCGCGTCGCATACGGCCCGCTCGCTGGACCGACCACCAGTTGCATGAGAAGCCCCAGCGCCACGGCTCCTGCCACTGGCAGCGTAACGTTGCGCAGCACGGCCGAGCGAGTTGGCGCGAGGTTATTGCTGTCGTCCATCGTGAGCGTCACATCACACCTTCTCGCAACTCGGAGATCCAAGCACGCCCGTCGGCCGCACCAGCAGCACCAGAATCAGAACGGCAAACACGGAGATGTCTCGCAAATCGGACGACACATATACCGCGCCGAACTGCTCGATGAACGCGATGAGAAAACCACCTAAGACCGCACCCTGAATATTGCCGATGCCGCCCACCACCGCGGCCACAAACGCCTTTAACCCCAGGAGCACCCAGCCTGCGTGCGCCGGCTGCTGGAGCGTGGTGTACTTGATCGCGTAGAGGAATCCTGCGGCTGCCGCCAGCATCGCGCCCAATACGAACGTGAACGAGATCACGCGGTCTACGGGAATGCCCATGAGCGCTGCCGTGTCGGTGTTGAACGACACGGCCCGCATAGCCATTCCCAGCTTCGACCGATACACCAGCAGGTTGAGCAGTACCATGAGCCCCCCCGCCGTGACCACGATGACGACGTCGATCATCGCTATGGGAACTCGCGCCAGCCTGCGAATGACATACACCGACCCGTCGGGCGGCCGCGTCAGGCTCGAGCCCAGCGACATCACGGCGCCGGCACCGTATGTGCCCGTGCTCGACGTAATCCTCGCTCGCTCCACCGCGCCGTTGTCCCGGTACACGACCGCGCGATACGAACGTCCGCTCTCCAAAACCGCCGGATGCTCGAGCACCAGCGTCGAGGACGAGCCGCCTTCCCCGGCCACGCCCCGTGCCACCGCGGCATCGTTCAGTGCCACGTCGGGTACGAGCCGCGGCATGCCCTGGGGCTGCGTGCCGAATGGGAGCCGTAACCCAGCCCCCAGGTCAAACTGGAGTTGACCCACGTTCTGCAAAAGGAGCGACACGCCGATGGCCGTAATCAGCACGTTCAATCGCGGCGCGCGGCGCAGCGGCCTGTACGCGAGGCGCTCGATCAGAAATCCCACGCCACCGCACGCCAGCATCGCGAAGAAGAGCACGCCGCATGCCGCCCACCACGGCGCAGCCGCGGGGTCGATCCCCATCTGCGGCAGAAACCATGTCGCCAGCGTGAAGCTGAACCACGCGCCCAGCACCACCACGTCGCTATGCGCGAAGTTGATGAACTTGAGAACGCCGTACACCATCGTGTAGCCCAGCGCAATGAGCGCATACAGGCTCCCGACGGACACGGCAGTCATCAGCGTCTGGAGGAAATCATCCACGAATGAGAGGCAGTGAGGTGGCGGAGTGAAGTGCAGGGCGTGACGAAAATCTCGAACGGCGCCGAGCAGCGATCGCGTTCGGCTTGGCCAACATTCAGGGAGCGATCGTGGTCACGTAGGTAGGCGCACCACCCTTGACCTCCAGCATCACCGCCGGCTTCACCGCATTGCGATCGGCATCGATCGTGATCGTGCCCGTGACGCCATGAAAATCCTTGCTCGTGGCGATAGCAGCAGCCAGGTCCTTGCCGCCCAGCGACGGCGACCGCTTCATCGCATCGAACAGCAGGAGTGCCGCGTCGTATCCCAGCGCCGCAAGACCGTCCGGCGTCGAGCCAAACTCTGCCTTGTACGTCGCAATGAACTTCTGCACCGTCGGCGATGGATCCTGCTGCGAGTAGTGATTGGAGTAGTAGGAGCCTTCAATGGCCGGCCCTCCGATCTCCGTGAGCTTTGTCGAATCCCAGCCGTCGCCTCCGAGGAGTGGAGCGGTTATGCCCAGCTTCCGCGCCTGCATCGCGATGTTTGCGACATCCGTGTAGTACCCGGGCACGAAGATGATATCCGGCTCGGCCGAGCGAATCGTCGTGAGCTGCGCGTTGAAGTCGGGATCGCCCTCGGCGTAGGTCTGGCTCGTGGCAATGGTGCCGCCGAGTTTCTCAAAGGCACCGCGGAACTCCTCGGCAAGCCCTGTGGAATACGGCGCAGCTTGGTCATACAGCATGGCCACCTTGCGAGCCTTCCGGTGCTCGTAGGCGAACTTCGCGCACACGAGCCCCTGAAAAGGGTCGATAAAGCAGACCCGCGAAATCATGTCGCCCACGACCGTCACGCGTGGGTTGGTGGACGAGGGCGTGATCATCGGTACGCCGAATTCCTGGCACACCGGCGCGCCCGCCAGCGATAGGCCCGATGCCACTTCGCCAAGCACTGCCACCACCTTGTCGTTGGTGCAAAGCCGCGTTACCACCGACCCGGCCTCCCGGGCATCGCCCTTGGTGTCGTATTCCCGTAGCGTGATCGGACGACCGTTGATACCCCCAGTTGCATTGGCCTGCTTGATGGCGAGCCGAATTCCCTGGGAGGTGGAGATGCCAAACGTGGCCTGCGCGCCGGTGAGCGAGCCGTAGTGGCCGATCACAACGGGCTCATTCGAGGCTGCCTTGCCCGCGCCTGACTGGCCGTTTGGTGTGCCCCCCCCACCGCGGTCCGTGCCAGAACTGCAGCCCGCAACAACCCCATACGCCGCTGCGCACGCTGCCAGGATCACCGCGAGCAAGGCGGTGGAACTACGTCCAGGCACGCGACTCATGCGGATCTCCTGTTGTGAACCGGTCTTGAATGTACTGCCGTGAGGTTGAAAACACCAGCCAATCACGGGCGCCCCCGAGGCCTTGCCTCGCCTGGAAGAGGGCATCAACCCTAGAACTCTTGAACGATCGATGGCGGGCTGCGAACAGAGCGGATGGCGCACAAAACAAGATACGCGGCCAACGACACGAGGATGATGCCGACCAGCGAGTTGATAGCCGGGGCGCTGAACCAGTCGTTCGTCAGAATCGCGCCGCGTATCCCTGACACGATCTGCAGCAGAATCGCCGTGACGGTGGTGATCCCAATAAAGACCATGGGCAGCACGACAAACCAGGATCGCCTGCCATGATTGGCGAGCCACACGCTGACACCCAGGAGCGTGATCGCCGCAAGCAACTGATTAGCCGTTCCGAAGAGCGTCCAATAGAGGCGGTAACCGTTGGGATCTGCGGTGAGGAGGACCGCGAGCGGGATACCGGCCGTCGCGCCCGCGGCGAGCGTACCACCAAGCCAGGACTTGATTCCAAGCAACTCGCTGAGCAGGTAGCGGCCGAGGCGTGTAGAGATGTCGAGGGTGTCAAAAACGAAGGTCGAGAACGCCATGGCGCCGAAGGTAGCGGCGAAGAGCACCGCTTGCTTGCCGGCGATGACGCCGAAGAAGTCGGCCAGGCCATCGCCGTAGATGCGTGCCGCCGGCAGACCCTTCGCCTGTTCGGGCGAGAGCTTCATGATGGTAGCGAGGGCGATAATGGCGACAAAACCCTCGAGGAGCATGGCGCCAAAGCCGATCGGCTTGCAGTGTGATTCCTTGGCAATCTGGCGTGACGTCGTGCCCCCGCAGATGAGGCCGTGAAATCCCGAGCAGGCACCGCAGGCAATCGTGACGAAGAGAAAGGGGAAGAGGAGAGTCGTGATGGGCGTGGCCGCGTCGCCGGAAAACGCCTTTTTGAGCGAGGCCAGCGGGGTGACAAGCGAGGATGCAGCATCGGTGTATGCCGGCTGGCGGATGGCGAAGCCGCCAAAGAGCACGCCGATGACCCCCACCGCGATGGCGAGATAGAGCACCCACCCCCCGAGGAATCCCCGCGGCTGCTGCAAAAGCCACATCGGGAGCATCGAAGAGACGAAGCAGTAGACGAGGATCGCCACGAACCAAAACGACACACCAAAGCTCAGGATGGTGTCGAGCCGCGTTCCGGCCCACACACACCCGAGTGTGAGCGGCACAAAGACAACCGTAAGAAGCCACAGCGGCACACGCACAAATCGCTGGAGCACGCCCATACCGAGGGCGAGCAGGAGGTAGAGCGCGCTGGACATGGCCACCGCGCCGCCCTTGTTGAACGTGACCCCAAGACCAGCCAATTCCTCGGACTTTCCGATAAACGTGTCCGCGGTGATCTGGGTAAACGCCACGATGACGTAGAGGAGCGCCAGCCAGATGTAGGCGACCATCGCGAGATAAGCCCGCTTGCCGAGGTGAAGGCGGGCGATCTCGGCGACCGAATGGGCCCCGTGTCGCACGGAGGCGACCAGGGCCGAGAAGTCGTGCACCGCGCCGATAAACACCACACCGAAGACAATCCACAGCAGGCACGGGAGCCAGCCAAACGTGAGGCAGGCGAGAATCGGCCCCGCAATCGGCCCGGCCGCTGCGATCGCCGAGAAGTGCTGACTCATGAGATAGAACGGTCGCTCAGGGACGAAGTCGATGCCGTCGTTCTGGATGACTGCAGGCGTCGTGCGGCTGTCATCGAGGGCATACTGGCGGGCGATGAACGTGCCGTAGAAGAGATAGCCCATGGTCAGAATGACGATGGCAATGACGGCGACGACGGCGATGCTCATACAGACCTCAAGACGCTGCCGCGGCTCGTCGCCTCACGTCCTCGTCTGTGCCGGCGAGGCTCGATCGAAACGGTGGTGGCCGATCGGCATCGATTGCGATGCATTTGCTACGATGGCCGCAGCATACCCCAAGCGATGAGGATCCGCCGCTGGCCCCAAGACCAAAGGACCGTGGCGGAGCAACAGGCCATGGGCTCATCGCTCGGGAAGCCTTCGGCTCTGCCGGTTCTGTCATCGGAGACACATGCGATGGACATTGGGGCCTTGCCGACTGGATCGCCCGGGATGTTGTCGTTGATGCTCGCGGCCGGCTGTCGTCGTTTCCTTTTGATGCGCTCCCATTCGTGCCGCGGCGAGCATTTGTGGTTACCGATGTCCCGGCTGGCATGCCCACCGCACGGGCATGCAGGTGATGGCGTGCGTCGCGGGGCGTGTGCGCATTGAGCTGGCCACGCGGGCGGCGCAGGCCGTGACCCACTGTGAACCCGATGGCCCCGCCCTCCTGATCCGGGCCGGTGTAATGGCACGCCAGGTCTATCTCGACACGGGTTCCACTCTTCTCGTGATCTGCTCCGAGCCCTTTGACCCCGCGTCGTACATCACGGATCGGGAGTTCCTTCCGCCATGAGTGGCGATGTCACCATCTGCATTCCCACATGGCAAGCCGCCTCCTTCATTGACCGCACCCTATCCTGCGCACGGGCTCAGACATACCCACTCCTACGGATCGTCGTGTCGGTGGATCGCTGAGACGATGGCACGCTCGCCCTGTGCCAGGCCCACGCGAAAAACGACTCCCGCCTGGAGGTGATCGTGCAGGCCGATCGGCTCGGTTGGTCCGGAAACGCGAACGCGGCCCTGGATCGCGCCCGATCGGAATTCTTTTGCCTGTACTTTCATGATGATGTGATCACCCCCGACTCTGTCGACACATGAGTGGCCGCGCTCCGGGCAACCCCCGGGGCCACGAGCGCGCACTGCGATCTCGAGGAGTTCGGGCTCGTCGAAAAGACCGAGCCTGCATACCCATATGCCGGCCCGCCGCTGCGAAGGCTCATCGACTTTATGATGACCAGACGCGGCACGACACTGCGGAGCCTCATCCGAAGCGGCCCTGGTACTCGCGACCTCCGCTTCCCAAGGGTGCCGGGTGACAACTAATGGGCGGCCTATCTCTTCCATCTCAAACTGCTCGTGGCAGGCCCGGCCGTCGCGGTGCGGGAGCGGCTGTACCACCGTTGGCAACGCGCTGGCAGTCTCACGCGTTCGCCTGGCTGGAATGTCGCCCACGTGGAATCCCTTTGGGCGAGTCAGCTCGCGGCACTTCCCGCGTGCATTCATTTGATTCGTGAGGCCGCTACCACCGAAGCCGAATATGCTCTCGGCCTCTACGGCCTGCGGCTGTTTGCCGTACGGTTCTATCGTCAGCAGCAGATTGCCGCTTCAGACCTTGATCTTTCCGACCCGACCATGACCATTCCCGAGTTGGCTTCCGCGACGCGCGCCGCGGCGCTGGCAACCTGCGACCAGGAGATGGCCGGTTGGATCCACGCGACGGAGGCAACCATCGCATCGCTCGAGCGACAGTTGGCCGGGCAGGAGACCACAGAGGCGTGACACTGCCAGCAGGCTCGTTTCCACAGCCGACCGTAGCGGTCCTGGGCGCCGGCATCATGGGGAGCTCCGTCTCGCTCCTACTCGCGCAGCATGGCATCCGCGTGGTCCTGATCGACCAGGCTCCAGAGCCCTTCTGCGGCGCACGTCGGTGGAACGAGGGCAAGATTCATCTCGGCTATCTCTACGGTGCTGATCCCACGCTTGCGACTGCGAAGAAGCTCCTTCCCGGTGGGCTCGCGTTTCGACGATTGGTTCAGGAGATGGTCGGGGCTCCGATTCCAGAGACGTGCGTCACATCACACGACGACACGTATCTCGTCCATCGCAACTCAGTGGCGGGCTTCGACCAGGCCTTTTCCGTGGCCGTGAGTGTGGCCGACCTCGGCCTTGAGCACCCCGATGCCAGCGGTCACTTTGTCCGACTCGAAGATCACCGGCCAAGACGGCTTACGGACGGCGAACTGGCGGACATCTCGGGTTCACCAGACGTGGTGGGCGGCTTCGCAGCGCCGGAGCGCTCGGTCTCGACCAGCGTTGTGGCCGACTTGTTCGTGAAGGCGGTCGCGGCCGAGCACCATATCGAACAACTGATGAATCGGCGAGTGCTCTCGGTCGTGCCGAATCATCGCACCGGCGCGCCATGGCGGGTGCGACCCCTCGCTGATAGGCAGGAAATCGACCTGGGCCCCTTTGATGCCGTTGTCAACGCGTTGTGGAAAGGCCGCGGCGTTGTCGATGCCGGCCTGGGGATATCGCGTGCCACCACGTGGACCGACCGGTATCGGCTGTCGCTCTTCGCGACCGTCTCGGAGCCAGTGGACCTCGCGAGTGTCGTAATCTGTGTGGGGCCCTTCGGCGACGTGAAGAACTACGACGGCATCCACCTGTACCTGTCGTGGTACGACGCTGGGCTTCAGGTCACGAGCCATACGGTCCGGCCGCCACCGCCGCCGGTCCTGGATTCCAGCGGCCGTGACGCGGTGGCCGCCCCAACGCTGGAGGCCCTCGGGGCGATCATTCCGGGCGTGCGCGGCCTTCACACACGGCTGGCCTCTGTCGATGTCCGGGGTGGGTGGGTGCATTCCGCGGGCAGCGGGAGCCTGCATGATGCATCGTCCGGGCTGCATCGGCGTGACAACATCGGCCTAGTCTGGAAAGACACCTACTTCAGCATCGATACCGGAAAGTACTCGATCGCGCCATGGCTGTCCGTCGAGGTTGCCCTCGCTGTCTGCGATGCGGTGGGGGCCGGATGACTCTGTCGAGCCGCCCCGGGGCATGTCTCGCGGGCGGTTTTGGTACCCTTCCGAAGGTGATACCTTGGTTTCCTCCTGACTCGGAGCTTTGCCCATGTCTGCTGCCACGACCGCCCTGTCTCGCGTTGGCCAGAGCCTTTGGCTCGACAACATCACGCGTGGGATGCTGGATGACGGGACGCTCGCTCGCTACATCCACGAGTTCCATGTGAGCGGCCTCACGAGCAATCCCTCGATCTACAACGCCGCGGTGAAAGACACGGCATTCTACGACAAGGCGCTCGCGGCCCTCGGCACCCAAAAGCTTGCTGCCGAAGCGGCCTTCTTCGCAATCGCGATCGACGACCTTGCTCGGGCGGCAGACCTCTTCCGACCGGTGCATGACCGCACCGGAGGCATCGACGGCTGGGTGTCGCTCGAAGTCTCACCACGGCTCGCCTACGACACCACCGCGACTCTCTCGCAGGCGAAATCACTGCATGCCCGCGCCGGGCGGCCGAATCTCTTCATCAAGATTCCAGGAACGCCCGCGGGGCTTCCAGCCATCGAGGAGGCAATTTTCGCCGGGGTGCCCGTGAACGTCACGCTCCTCTTCACGTGCGAGCAGTATCTCGCCGCCGCCGAAGCATATCTCCGGGGAATCGAGCGCCGAATCGAGGCCGGCCTCTCCCCGCGTGTCTGTTCGGTTGCATCGCTGTTCATCAGCCGCTGGGATACGGCAACCGCGAAGGGCCTCCCGCCGGATCTCGTGAACCGCCTCGGCATCGCGGTGGGTGAGGTTTCGTATCGGGCGTACCGGGATCTGCTGAGTTCCGACCGCTTCGAGCGGCTCTGCAGCTTTGGGGCAGTGCCGCAACGGCTGCTCTTCGCGAGCACGGGCACGAAGGACCCACAGGCTTCCGACTGCCTCTACGTCGACGGGCTCGCTGCCCCAAACTCGATCAACACGATGCCGGAGAAGACGCTTCACGCCTTCGCCGACCATGGCCGCATCACCGCCACGCTCTCGGCCGGCGGCGGCATGGCCGATTCGACGCTCTTCGCAATCGAGCGTGCCGGCGTCGACGTAGCCGCCCTCGGTGCCAAGCTCCAGAAAGACGGCGCCGATGCCTTCGTGAAAAGCTGGGACGAACTGCTCCAGGTCATCGAGCACAAGTCCCTTGCTGTCGCTAGAGCCTGACGTTTGTACGTCGCGTCATCGTCAATCGAGATACCATGACGTGCGTCACATTCCCTGTGATGCTGCCCTTGGCGACATGCAGGAGTATCCGTTTCTCCCGCTGCCGCCGCACTGAGTTGGTGAGAAGATCATGCTCGTTTCCTGGCATGGCTGGACGAAGCAGATTCTCGCACCGAAGGCGGATGAGGCTCGCACGCAGGAAGAACTGACGAAGGCGCGACGCCGCGCTGGGCCGCCCCTTCTTTGGCTTCTGGGAAAAACTCAGGCTGGCAAGAGCTCGATCATCCAGGGCATCACGGGCCGCACCGACATCGAGATCGGAGAGGGCTGGCGGGCCTGCACACAGGCGAGCCGCATTTATGATTTTCCAAACGAGCAGGAGGCGTTGATCCGGTTTCTCGACACTCGCGGAATCGGCGAGCCTTTTTATGACCCTGCGGATGACATTGCGTACGCCGAGGCACAGGCCCACGGCATTCTCGTCGTCATGCGGGCCTGCGACCCAGGCCAGGAGATCATCAAGTCGGTTCTCGCGACGGTTCGACGGCGAATGCCGACGCGTCCTGTCGTTCTCGTGCAGACCACGCTCCATGAGGGATATCCATACGGAACAGGCCATCCGAGCGAGTATTGTTTTGCGGCTTCACCGCTGCCGGGTGGAGTGCCGCCCGACCTCGCA
>JANNSZ010000018.1:0-1635 GCA_031403195.1 Planctomycetota bacterium
GAAAGCGCTGGCCGCCGCGGAAAACTGCTCCAGATTGGCGAGGGCTGTCCCGAGGTTGTAGTGGGCCTCGGCGTGGCCGGGGTCGAGCAGGAGCACTTCCCGGCAGCATCGGGCAGCGTCCTGCCAGTGACCCTGCATGGAATGCACTGCGGCTTGCAGGTACCAGGCATCGATATCGCGGGGGTGCTGTTCACATGCCAGACGAGCCACGGTCTCGGCCGCGGGTAGCTGGCGTGCTGAGATCAGGGCGGTAATTTCGGCTGTGCGTGTCGTCACCTTGACCTCGAAATTAAGCTACGGCCGGTCTTTATCAATCTCATCCAGGGCACTGTGTGAAAGACTAAGCAGGTGTGCGCTGAGTGTAGCCGGTACAAAAACCCCATTCTTCCCAGGATTCCCAAGGCCTTAGCCGAAGGTCCGCACCTTCAAGTCCCCCCCGCCTTATGTCAACTCATCCATTGCAAGGACATTAACAATCGGTATAGTTCAGGCCAAGAAGGAACGGGCAAACCGGGTGTGAACCCGGGACGCAAAGCCTACGGATCTCGCTCTCCAGCACGAGACGAAGAAATGGAGCGGGGGGAGATGGCCGGGTTACTACCTTCCAGAAGTGTTTTTTAAGATCTTAAACAAAACTCTCTGGAGGATTACTAGTGGATAACAAGCAAAAGAGTGCCTTAGCGCTCGCCGTGGCCGCCTCGCTGGGTGGTGTCGGTGTGGCTAATGCCGCGACCATTGAAGTCACGCTGTTGAGCGACGCCACCTTCAGCGGCAACGGCTCCTCAAACGGCAACATCTCGTCCTCGACCGCGACCTGGACGTACGACACGGTGACGAGTGTGCTGACCCAGACCGGTGGCACGTTCAACGTTCGGTTCAACACGGCGCCGTTCACCACCATTTTCCGTCACTCGATCACCGGCCTGGTGACCGCCCCCCTCGGCGCGGCCAGCGGCACGACCTTCGTCTGCGCGGAAGGCAACTTTGGCGCATCGGTGGGGGCCTCAATCTGCGGCAACTACAGCTTCGGTGCCAACTTCGTCAGCGAGTCGACCACGTCCTGGGGCCCGGGCACGGCTACTGCCAAGACCCTCGGCGGCGACGACGTCAACTTTGGCCCGATCCAGGCCATCAACGCCTACAACTACTTTGCCTTCGTCAGCCAGGTGGCTGCCGCCGGTGGGGCTTCTGCGGCGCAGAACCTGATCCTGGGCAACGCGTCGTGCAACGTGTACGCCCCGGGCAACGCCAACGGTTGTGCCACGGTCGGTGGTTTCAACACGGGCTACCGCTTCACGCTGTCCACCGTGCCGGTGCCGGGCGCCGTCTGGCTGTTCGGTTCGGCCCTGGGTCTGCTCGGCGTTGCACGCCGTCGCGCCAAGGCCTGATGCGGCTCGCCGTATGAACAGCGGCTGAGTTCGCTCAGTCGTTGCTCGGAAAAGCCCCGCCCTCCGGCGGGGCTTTTTTTTGTGCCGCGCCGATGGCCGGGGAACGGCATTGCTATCATCACCACCATTCTCTACAGATGCCGGCGCGATGCACTACGTCCAGGTCCACCCGGATTTCCCCGTCCTCCTGCTCGCCAACTACAGCGTCGTTGATGAACGAACGCGGAAGGCGCTCATGGATGTTGTG
>JANNSZ010000019.1:0-105551 GCA_031403195.1 Planctomycetota bacterium
GGCTGTGGTAGGCGTTGCCGGAGCCAGCGAGAGGGAGGTGCAGCCACAACGACTGCTCCGTTCGGGAGCCTGAACGCTATGCAGCCACGCCAGCGAGGAGGAGGGCTACGCTCACAGCGTTGAACAGCGAGTGCAACAGAATGCTCGGCATGATTGAGCCTGTTCGGCTCGCGAGAAGCCCCAGGACAACACCCAGCGGGAAGAGTGGCACATAGGCGAGCCCTTGGCCGTAGTGGGCTGCTGCAAACACGGCGGCGGCGAGCCCAGTTGCCAGAAACCCATCTGTCGGCAGTCGCTTTTCAAGCCAGCCCTGGAGGATCCGCCGAAAGAACAACTCCTCCGCGACGGGCGCGGCGACGCAGGCCGCGACGACAACGAGGCTGATGCTCCAGGCATCGCGTCGCGAGGCAAGAAAATCGACGACATCATGCTTGTACGGCATGATTGTGTTCAGCCATGCGGCCAGCGTGAGGAGCGGTGCGACGACGAGCGCGAGCGACACGAGTGCGAGCGCTACGTCCTGTCGAGCACAGACTGGTCCGATTCCGAGGTCAGCCGCCGATGCGCCGCGGGCCATCAGCCAAGCCCCTGCGAGGATGGAAGCCACGGCGAAGACGATGACGTTCGTGGCAAGGGTGACATCGAGCGCCGGTTGCCCGCCGATCATGCTCCCCGCGAGGCTGGCCACGGCAAAGAATCCGAGTGCGACAAGGATGATGTCGCGTCCATCCCATGGAACGGGCCTGTGAGGCCGCGGCGGCACAAGCGGGAGGCCTTGGCGATACCGATCGACAAGCAGCGCCGCCGCAGCCAAGCACGCAGCCACCGCCATACCGAAGACCCATGGCAGCCAGGCGTGGGCGTCGGATGGGGAAGCGGCGTCGGAAAGCATGGCAAGTGGTATGCGGCCTAGCGAACGAGGCCGCGGGCGTCCACGAGATACTCGAGCCCCGAGTAGGCGGTTGCCGCGACCGCTGCCCATGTTGTCCAGGTCGCGGCCTCGGCCAGGGGCGTGCCGAGCAGTGTCCATTCTGGCCAGGCCCGCGCCGATAGCACGAGTGCCACTGCAACGCATTGCAGCACCATCTTGATCTTGCCGCTCCACCCGGCGGAAAAGTCGGTGCCTGCCCGCTCCATTTCGGCCCGCACGGCGGTCACAACGAGCTCGCGCACGACGACGAGCACCGCCATCCACGGAAGGATCGGCCCGGCCGGATCAGCCAGCATGATCACGCTGCCGCAGATCAGCACCTTATCGACCAGCGGATCAAAGATGCGGCCGAGGCGGCTCACCTGGGAATACCGTCGGGCATACCAGCCGTCCACCCAGTCGGTCGTCGAGGCCACGAGAAAGGCCAAGGTCGCGGCCACATCCAGCCGCAGCTCGATCATCACAAAGAGCGCGATAGAAAGGATGAGTCGCGCCAACGACAGGACGTTGGGTACGGTGCGGATGCGATCAGTGTGTGGTGGTGTTGCCATGGGGTACGGGCAGAGCCCTGTCGGATCGCGTCGGGGCCAGGGCCGGAGGCCCGGGGGCATTTCAGCGGGAGGCGCGCTAGGAACAAAATGAACAGAATCTTCATTTTGTTTGTGGGCTCGGTACTCCAGCGAGGTCATATCCAGCGGCTGCCACGATTTCGACAGGCACGATCTGCCCAGCCAGCGATCGCCCAGGCCCGGTGCCGGGGGCAGTCACGTAGACGGCGCAGTCGATGTCGGGCGCGTCGGCGGTCGTCCGCCCCAGCCACACGTCGTCGCGCTCCCCACTGGGCCCGTCGATGATCACGTCACGCGTGCAGCCCACCTGGCGGCGGGCGTGGTCGTAGGCGATGCCCTGCTGCACTTCCATGAGCTCGTCGCGGCGTGCGGCTTTTTCCTCTTCGGGCATGTGGCCGTCGAGCCTGGCTGAGGGTGTATCGGCTTCGAACGAATACGTGAACACACCGACCCGCTCAAACTGCCAGGTCCGTGTAAACGCGACGAGCTCGTCAAACTGCGGCCGTGTCTCCCCAGGGAATCCGGTGATGAATGTCGTTCGGAGCACAAGATCGGGTATCGCTTCCCGGAGCTTTCCGAGGAGTTCCTCCGTGGCCGCGCGGTTCACACGCCGCTGCATCCGCTTGAGCACGGCGTCGCTGGCATGCTGGAGCGGCATATCCAGATAGGGCAGGATCCGTGTGCTCTGCGCGATTGTTTCAATGAGCCGATCACTAAAATGGATCGGGTAGAGATACATGAGCCTGATCCATTCGATCCCATCCACTCGTTCGAGCTCTGCGAGCAGTTCGACCAAGCGAGGCTCGCCATAGAGATCAATGCCGTAGTAGGTCGTGTCTTGGGCGACGATCACGAGCTCCTTGACACCATCCTCGGCCAGTTCGCGGGCCTCACGAATGACATCCTCGATCGGCTTCGTGGCATGCTTGCCGCGCATCCGTGGAATCGAGCAGAACGTGCAGGTGCGGTCGCAGCCCTCCGAGATTTTGAGGTAGGCGACGTGGCGCGGCGTGATGCGAAGGCGGTGGGAGTCGTCGAGAGCCCTTGCCGGGGCCGGTCGAAATACGCTGCGCTGATCGACGAGGCCTCCGATGAGTCGCTCGGCCGTCTTGGCGACCTCGTCTCGCGAGAAAACTCCGATGACGGCATCAAGCCCAGGCAGCTCATCGAGGAGCGATTCCTTCTGCCTCTCGGCGAGGCATCCGGCGACGATCACGCCGCGGGTGCCGCCGGTGCGCTTGAGGGCCAGCATCTCCTCAATCACGCCATACGATTCGCGCCGCGAGGCCTCGAGAAACGCACAGGTGTTGACGATCACCAGGTCGGACCCAGCGGCGTCTGGCACAAACTGCCAGCCGTCATCCCGGAGCAGCCCGAGCATGCGCTCGCTATCGACCAGGTTTTTCGGGCAGCCAAGGGTGACGAGCGAGAACGTGCCACGGCGGGTGGCCGGGTCGCCCGGGGCAATCACAGGCAGTGGCCCGCCCGCGGTGCTGCAGGAGCCTGGCTCGACGATCGGAAGCGAACGCATGGGGCGAATCAGTGAGCGAAGTTAGCCGGGGATTGGTACGGTCCGTTCGGCGATGATCGTGTCGAGCTCGGCCCGCAGTTTCGGCAGGATGGCGTCGTATGGAAATGCCCCGAGCTCGGCACTGCCCCGCTTGAGGTTCACATGCGTCGGTCCGCACCAGAGGCCAAGGTCGGCGTCATCGGTTTCGCCGGGGCCATTCACGCGGCAGCCCATCACCGCGATCGTAATCGCATGATCGGCCGCGTACGCCGTCATCTCCTTCACCTGTCTTGCAAGGTCGATGAAGGCCTCGTTCTCGACCCGTGAACAACTCGGGCACGAGATGATATTGAGGGTCGAGAGGCCATAGTCGACTACGCTCCGCACCCGTCCTGCGGCGATGTCGGCCAGAATCGCGTTGGCCGCCGCGATCTCCTGCGGCTTGTCGGCATTGGGCACGGTGAGTGACACGCGAACCGTGTCACCAATGCCACGCGAAATGAGCTGCTCGAAGGCGATGCGGGTCTTAATGATGCCGTCTGGAGGCATGCCCGCTTCGGTCACGCCGAGGTGAAGCGGTACATCGGGCCGCTCTGAAGCGAAGCGGCGATTGACCTCGATGACCTTCTTCGGGTCGGAATCTTTGAGCGAAACGCAGTAGCGGATGAAGCCAATCGAGTCGAGGAGCTCGCAGTGTTCAAGCGCGCTTGCGAGCATCGGTCCGAGCGAATCGTCAGGGCCAAACTGCTCCTTCTTGGCCGGGTCGACGCTGCCGCAGTTGACACCAACACGTAGGGCGCAGTCGTTCGCCATGGCCACGTCTGCAATGAATCGGACCTTGTCTTTCCAGGGCTTCGTGGGCTCGTGGTGGTAGAGGTGGCCAGGGTTGTAGCGCAGCTTGTCGACCCAGGGGGCGACCTCGACGGCCAGTCGATAGTTTTCCTGCAGGTCAATCGCAAGATTGGCCTCTGTGCCCGCGCGAATGGCCTCGAGCGCGGCGGCATCTTTCTTGGAGTCCACGGCGATCCGCACAACGCCTGCACCGGCTGCGTGCAGGGCGTTCACTTGCCCGAGGGTAGCCTCGATGTCTTGGGTGTGGGTGGCCGTCATGCTTTGCGGGGCAATCGGGTGCCCGGCGCCGATCGCGATCCGGCCGATCCGCACCTCACGCGTAGGATTTCTCTGTAACTCGACCACAGCCGTGCCTCACGCCACACTTTCCAGAACCGACGGATCCTCCTCCAGTCGGCGTACCCCTGAAACGATAGCAGACAGCCTCCCTTCCGGCGACCACGATCCATGCGGTACGAGCCGGTTCTTCACATCGTCTTGGTGGCCCCTGAGATTCCACCCAACGCGGGGAACGTGGGGCGAACGTGCGTGGCCATCGCGGCCAAGATGTGGCTCGTGCGGCCAATCAGTTTTAGCCTCGACGATTACTACCTCCGACGCGCCGGCCTCGACTACTGGGACGAGCTCGAATGGGAAGTGGTGGACGACTGGGAATCGCTTTGTCGACGACTCGACGAGTCGCACGCTGGGCGGAAGTGGCTCTTCTCGGCGCGGGCGACGCAGGCCTACACCCAAGCAGCCTTTACCCGCGGCGACGTGCTCGTCTTTGGCAGCGAATCAGCCGGCTTGCCGGCAGCGATCAAGGCGGACCACGCCGACTCCCTGCTGACCATTCCTTCTCGTCCGCAGGTGCGAAGCCTGAATGTCGCAAACTCGGCGGCGATTGTCGCCTACGAAGCGCTTCGCCAGTGGGAGTGAGACTCAGAGCCTATCCGAGAACCTCGTCTGCCGCCGGTCGGCTGCGCGGCACGCTGGACTGCGTCAGGCTGCATCGACGAATCTCCCTGGATTCGCCTGCTTCGCCTTCCTGGCCAGCCCGCCGCTCGCTCGACCTTGGGGCTCACGACCGGTTCTCAGACAGGCTCTCACTCTCCACCGGCCACCGCCTTGTAGAGCGGAAGGTGGCGGTAGTAGACCTCGAGCATGTATGTCAGAAAGCAGGTGGTGAAGAGCCTGCCACCGATGTGGCCCCACTTGTCGAGCGACGGATCCCAGGAGCCGGCCTCGGGGCCCTTCTCGACCTGACACGCCGGCACGACCTCCCGCATCCGACCGTTCCACCGCTCCCATGGGGTGCCTCCCACGTTGTGGACCACCTGCGTGATGTAGTACCAGGCGTAGACATCCTTGTCGTTGTCGAAATCGAGAAACTTCTCCGCCATGACAAGCTCGAGGCCTGTGGCAATCCGCTCGTCGTCTCGGCGCGATCCTAGGAACTGCCGCGAGAGGAGCCCCTCGGCGGTCACGGCCGCCGTCACGCCAGAAGGAGGCCGATGTGGGGAGTCGAGGCGATACCCGTAACGGCTTCCTCCGTCGACCGACACCGTGTCGAGGAAAGTCGTGATCCGATCGAACGACTCTCGTGGCACGGAAAGCCCAGCCATTTCGCCGCTCTTGAGGGCCATCATGTACCAGCCCGTCACCGACATGTCGCCCGCCTCTCGGGGTGCGTACCGCCAGCCGCCGTCGGTCGCCTGCGCAGCAAGCGAGTAATCGAGCGCCCGCCCGGCGTGGTCGACAAACGCCCGGTCCTTCGTCATCCCGACGAGCTCGCAGAGGGCAAATGTGACCTGTGCGTGGGCATAGAGTGCATGGTGTGCCGGAGTTTGAAGGTCGAAGCTGCCGTCGCTGAGTTGCTTGGCAAGCAGACTCTTCCAGCCTCTGGCAACGACGGCCTTGTGACGCCCATGGGTGGGCGTGTTGCCTGCGCCCTGGAAGGCCAACAGCGCCATCGCCGTAGCGGCGAGTTGATTTTCCTGGGCGCCTCCGTCAATGTACGGACCTCGCAGGCTCCAGAGGCCATCTCTTCCTTGCTGCTTCGCGAGCCATGCCAGGGCGCGGGCCACTGCTGCCTCGGTGGCGTCGCTTCCTCCAAATGCCTTGATGAGCGGCTCGCGCCGGCCTTCCTGGCGGCCATCGAGGAGCGAGCCAATCGGAACGCTCTGGGGCACGGCCGCAACGGCCGGCCCGGCTCCCACGTCGACTGGCTCGGCCACCATGAGAGGCGCCGCGACAGGGTCTTCGACAACGGGCTCTGCGGGCTCGATGACCTCCGGTTCGGGCTCCTTCGTGGGCTCTTCAGGTGCGACGATCTGCACGCCCTTCGTGTCATCTTTGACAACCTCGTCGGAAGCCCACGATAGATCGAGCCGGACGAACGTCTGTTCTTCAGGGCGATAGAAAACGAGAGCGAGGGCGATCAAGACAACCACATGAAACGAGAGGCTCACGGAGAACGGTGGGCTTTGTCGCACCCAGTCATCGATCCGCTCGCGAAGGGATCGCGCCGCAGCAGTGGGCTGGGTGGGCACGCCGATCCTTCCAGCGATGGCCGGATGTGGCAGGTCACCGACAACAGGCAGGCCAGAGACGGAATCAAATCCAGGGGCAGGCTGGGGTGTTGCCCAAGGAAGGCCACCCACCAGCGTGCGTGGCGGCGGCGGGCGGTGCCCCGACGGCGGCAGGGGCATCGGTGGCATCGCGATCGGTTCCGGTTATGCGCGTGGTGACGGCTGTTTCGCCTCAGGGCTATCTTTCAGCAGTGCCTCCACCTAGTATTCCGAAGAGGTTAGTCGGCTCGCTACCCAGGTTTTCACCTGGATCCGCTACGCAGAAGTCAGAGCCGACGCACCTTGACAATCCGAACAACGTCGCGGGGTGGAGCAGCCCGGTAGCTCGCGAGGCTCATAACCTCGAGGTCGCAGGTTCGAATCCTGTCCCCGCCATTTTACGCCGGCAGGGCCATCCATGGCCTCTGCCGGCTTTTTCATGCGCCCGGCATCCAGCCGGGCAGCCGTTGAGTGCTCGCGGTAACCGTGGCTTCTGCGGGCTTTTTATGCTCACGGGCCTCCGGTTGGGCAGCTGCTGGGCACGCGCGGCATCCATGGCCCGGCTCTCATCCCACCAGGACTGTCGGTCGGCGAGAGGAGTCTGGTACCGCTTCTTGAAGGAGGGCGAAGACGCTGTTTGGGACGTCGCCCTGACCAAAAAGCACATACTCCAAGGCGAGCCGCACGGCGCTCCCAAGGCTCCACCCGAACACAATATCCAGCGGGTTCCCAGCCTTGCTCAACTCGATCGCGACCTGCGCGATCGTGTGGGATACCGAGGCGACATCGCGGGTCACGATGATGAACCGCTGTCCCTCCTGCCGGGCCGATATGATCGGCGAGTTGTGAAATTCACTCGGGTCGCCATAGTGCACCTCGAGAAACACAAGCGGCACGGACGCGGGGATCCTGTGCCTGCGGCGCACTTCAGCCTCCTTCTCGTCGAGTGAGCGACTCCCCGGGCGATGGGGTACCAACACGCGAAATCCACCATCGGAGCAGATGTCGGTCCAGAGCATGCGGGCCGAGTCGTCCTCGAAGCGAAACTCCTTGAGCCGGAGCTCCCGGCTTCGCCAGACTCGCGACGCCACGGAGACGGTCATCACGCATCCGATGAAGATCGATGCGATGATGATGCCATCGGGCCGCTCGATGACGTTCGCAATCGTCGTGTACACAAACACCGCCGAGATCATTGCGAATGCAGCCACCTTGAGGCGACGGCCAATCCTGGCCGCGAAAGCAGGCGGGGGCGGCCGGCGGCCGAGGTCCACGAGCGAGGCAATCGCGGCGCTCGTCATGAGCACGAGTACGCCCGTCGCGTACGCGCCGCCCTGAGCCGAGACATCTGCCCGAAAGCACCATGTCACGATCAGATTCACAATCGTGAACGCGATGACGAGCGGTCGGTAGGCAGACGCCCACTCCGGGGCCATCCCGTACCGCGGCAGGTACCGCGGCACCATGTTGAGAAGCCCTGCCATTGCCGACGCGCCCGCGAACCAGAGGATGAGAATCGTGCTGATGTCGTAGATGGTTCCGAACACGCTGCCAAAGAGGGGGCACACCGCGTGTGGGCTCTCTCCGTGGGCGATGTACGCCAGCGCCCGGTCGATCGCCTTGCCCTTGACCGGTTCGTGACGAAGCTCAGCCGCAGGAATGAGTGTGTCCGTGCCGGTGATCAGCGAAGAGCCAAGGAGCATCACCGACATGAGCACCGCGGCGGTCACGAGGAGATACCGTGTGTGCCGAATCCGGGCGGTCGCATCGGCAGGGTCGGCTTTTGTGCCACGCACGAGGTGGATATGCAGCACGCCCGTCTCGAATCCGCTCATGCCGAGGGCGAGCTTGGGGAAAATGAGGCAGGCGATGGCAAGCGCGACCCACGGCCCCGTGCCCGAGACGGGGGCGTGTTCGAGGTGGTAGTGCCCCGTTGAAATCTCGTGCAGCCAGTGGGGCAGAAGCGTGGGGTGCCCCAAGAGATACCACACGCCCGTCGTCAGGACGATGGCCGTCAGACTCAGATAGGCCACCACGAGGACGGTGGCGACCCCGACCACCTCGGCATAGCCCTTGAGAAACATGCCCCCGAGCAGCACGAGCAGGAACATGGTCACCGCCATCTGTCCCTGCATCCAAGCGGGTACGTGTCCGATATAGAGTGGATTTGATATCAAGTGGGCGGCGGCATCGGCGGCCGAAAGCGTCTTCGTGATCACGAAGTCGGTTGCCGCGAAGCCGATCAGCACGAGCACTGCGATCTTCGCCGTCCATCCGCTGAATAACCGCTCGATCATCCCGACCGAGCCGACGCCGTCCGGTGTTTCGCCCGCAACGTGGCTGTAGATGGGCAGAGCGCCAAAAAGCGTCACGAGGACGAGGATCAGGGTCGCTATTGGGGCGAGTGTTCCGGCCCCGTCAAAGGCGATCGACGGCTGGTATCCCAGCGTGCTGAAGTAGTCCACGCCGCAGAGGCACATGATGAGCCACCAGGCGTAGTGATGATGAGAGGATTTACCCTTCACATGCGCAGGCACAGAGAATCTCCATGGCTCGGAGTCGCATCACTCGCAGTCGCCTACTTCGCGGCACGTTGGCCGAGTGAGTGATCATTGACGTCTGCGTTCGCGAAGCGACCCTATGGCAGCAGGGAGGTGGCCCCCACCGAGGGGCCACGGGGTCGGCATGACCGAAATAGACGAGCCTTGATCATTGCCGATTCCTGACGAACCTGTCCTCGAACGCCTACGGGGTTAGCTGACGGGCTCGGAGCGAAAGATGCCCCGCTCGGATTTTCCGAGTTAGCCCCAAAAAAGTGGGTCCCCCGCTCTGTTCGCACAGACTCGGCGATTGATCCTGCAACCATGCGATTACGCTAGCACGCACACCGCTGAGCCGCCAACCCGGCGCCTCCTTAGGCACGTTTTTTGCCATTGGCAACGACGGCCTCTGTGGGCCTCGCTGAAAGGCGTCCTCTCGTTTAGCAGGCTGTGAAAAAAGGGTTCCACTACAGGAGGAGGAGGTCGCCGACCATAGAAAACCTCGGCTTTTCCGTTGGTCGGCCAAGTGGAAAAAGGCCATGGATGGCATTTTTCACTAGCAGTTAGAGCGATTCGAGCGCTTCAGCAAAGGCTTTGCCGACGGGGGCGAAGAACTTGGCGGCCCCGAGGTAGTGAAAGCCCTGGTTCGAGGCCCCCTTCGCAAGTTCTTCCTCTTCCGGCGTGCGTTGCTTCTTCTCTTTCGCGGCGGCGAGTGCGTGGTCCCAGAAGACCTCCGTACGGACTGCGGTCACGGTGCCCTTGAACTCCGGCATCGAGGCAGGAGCGGCCATTGCATCTCGAAAACTCTGGTAGATCGACTTGTACCGTGCCTCCTTGAACGTATCGACGGGGCCATTCACACCGAGCACACCGATCACGAACGGCAGCTTGGGAGCATCAAGGTCCGTGCGAACGTCACGGATCAAGTGGGCCAAGCACTCGGAGTAGAGGTCGTACCCGCCGGGTTTGCCTCGGTTGGGATAGGCCTTCTGGTCCACAAGGTCGTTCCACCCTTGAAGCCAGACGAATCCGGCAAGCTCGTATCCGTCTTTCGGGTCGTAGGAAGGAACAACGTGTTTCGGATCGGCCAGAACCTTCTTCACATGATCGATCATGAGCTTGTAATAGGTGCCAGCGCCGTCTACCGACGCAGACGGCGGCCGGAAATCAGTGTGCAGGCTCTTGCCACCCCAGGCGGTCTTGATGAGGAGCACAGGCCCTGCGTGGAGCTTGTCCATCGTGAGGCCAAACGTGAATTCAGGGCCGATCGTGTCGTCTCTCGCACCAAAACCAGCCGTGAGCTTTCCTTCCTTCAGCGTCTGCTTGCCGTTGCAGTCTTCCGAGACATAGCTGATCCAGACGTGATCGCAGACCGTGGGTGTCCCATCCTTGCCTCGCATCTCCTCGAGGAGCGGCGCCGTCTTCGGGTCCTTGGCCAGATAGTCGAACGTGGTGATGCTCGCATGGCCCTGCATGTTGGATTGGCCCGCGAGAATGTAGACCCGAAGCGGTGCAGCCTCCGCACTCAATCCGCACACGATGGCCCACCCAAACAGGAGGCGAGATACGCACGGCTTCATGGAGAGACTCCGTTAAGGCAGAAACCGAATGAGACTGTTCGCAGTCCAGACGCCGTCATGATGGCGGGGCCGATGGCTGCGGCTCTCCCTGAAGGGCGAGCAACGCATTCGAGGCGGCCCGCTGCTCGGCCTCTTTCTTGTTGCGGCCCCAGGCGGGGGGGTAACTGCGGCTGCCGATCTGCGCCGACACGCGAAAATTCTTACTGTGATCTGGCCCCTCCTCGGCAACCACCTCGTAGGTGGGCGTGAGACCAAAATCCCGCTGGGCCCACTGCTGAAGGAGGGATTTGTGGTTCGAGCCCACCTCCCCCGACACAACCTTGTCGATCTCGGGACCCATGAGCCGCTCCACAAACGGCTTGATCGCGTCGAGGCCGCCATCCAAATAAATCGCAGCTACGATCGACTCGAAGAGGTCGGAGAGTACCGAGTCGGGAACCGGCAGGGCAAGAGCCAGTCCCTTCCCGACGATCAGAAAATCGCCCAAGCCAAGCTGGTTGCTGAGTCGGCTGCACGTCTCCCGGCTCACGACGACCGACTTAATTCGAGTGAGGTCGCCCTCGAGCGACTCTGGGAACTTGTGGAAAAGCCGCTCGCAGACGATGAAGCCGAGGATCGAATCACCTAGAAATTCGAGCCGCTCGTTGGAGGCGAGCCGATGACGGGCCCCGGAGGCATGGGTGACGGCAGCCACAAGGAGAGCCGGGTCGCGGAACGCGTACCCGAGTCTGCATTCACAATCAGCCACGTCGACACCCGTTGCCGGCAGAGCCGGTGGCTGATGGCTGACCATAAAGGGTTGCGCGGCCTCCTCACACGCTAGGCTACGCCCGGTCTGGCCCGACTGTCAACGCGGCGGCGTTGCCGCGTCCAGCGGAAATGAACCACCGTGTCCTGGCCGCCGTAGAATCCCCTGACGCTGGTAGCGGGAGGTCGCCCGCTGGACATCCCGCCACCGGCGCCTCCTAAAATCGTCGCCGGATGGTGAGGCACCGGGACTGTCCGGTTGCAGCCGCCGCGCCCACTATTATCTCAGGAATATCGATGTTTTCATTGCTCACCGTTCGCTCCATGAGGACGAACCATCGGCACCGTTTCGCCTGCCTCGCCTGCGTGGCATCATCGCTCATGATCGCAGGGGCAGTTGCTGTTGTGGGCCTTGCTGCAGCTTCTGCCGCCGAGCCCCAGGCTCCTGCCGCTGCAGTCGCCCATGCCAATGCCCTCTCCACAGCCTTTCGAAGCGCGGCAGAGATCGCCACGCCAAGCGTGGTTGTGGTGCAAAGCCGCATGAAGCCCAAGCAGGCGGCGGCTCCTGGCGGGCCTCGCGGACGTGCCAATCCGTTCGAGGGCACGCCGTTTGAGGGCATGTTTCCCGAGGGAATGCCAGAGGGCTTCGAGTCTCCGATGCCCAAGGGGCAGATGCCTGGGCGATCAGGCATTGGGTCGGGCGTGATCGTGTCGGCGGACGGAATCGTGATTACCAACAACCACGTCGTCGAGGGAGCCGACGAAGTGGTCGTGCGGCTAGCCGATGGTCGTGAATTCAAGGCAACTGACATCAAGACCGATCCGGACAGTGATCTCGCCGTGGTGCGGCTGGCCAACGCTCAAGGGCTTCCGGTCGCAAAAATCGGAGACTCGGACAGCCTCGAGATCGGCGACTGGGTGATCGCGATTGGTCATCCCTTCGAGCTTGAGACAACGGTGAGTGCCGGCATCATCAGCGGTAAGGGCCGCGAACTCGGCTCGGTCCGCCGGGCGCAGTTCCTCCAGACCGATGCTGCTATCAATCCGGGAAACTCGGGCGGGCCGCTCGTGAATCTGGCTGGCGAGGTCATTGGCATCAACACCGCCATTGCGTCGAACAGCGGCGGCTACCAGGGCATTGGATTTGCGATTCCGATCAACCTTGCCACATGGGTGACCGGTCAGCTCATCGACAAGGGAGCGGTCGAGCGGGCATTCATCGGGGTGCAGATGGGGCCACTCGATCGGCGGATGGCCGAGAAGCTCGGTGTTGCGGAACGAGGCGGTGTGCTTGTGAGCGATGTCGTACCCGAGTCTCCTGCGGCAGCCGCGGGCGTGCAGCCGCTCGACGTGATCACCGGGTATGACGGCCGACCCGTGCTCGGGACGCGGGCGCTCCAGGAGCTCGTCGAGCGATCAGAGATCGGCAGAGCACACAGCCTGACCGTGCTTCGCGATGGCAAAACGGTGACGCTCAAAGTCAACGTGAAGCCGTTGCCGACAGGCGTTGCCTCCACTCCATCCGGCCGCGGCTCGGCTCCAGAGCCAGGGGCGGAGACGTTTTACTCCGAGTCTTTTGGGATCGAAGTGCGGTCCAAGGATTCAATGGCCGAGGATGCCTATGCCGACTTCGAGGGCGTCATCGTCGACCGTGTCGATCCAGACGGCTTGGCGGCAACCGCTGGAATCGGGCCGGGCATGCTGGTTCGCAAGGTGGGCCGCACGCCTGTGACGACGATTGGCCAGTTCGCTGAGGCGCTCGAGAAGGAGTCGCCCGATGACGGTGTCCTCCTCCAGATTCGAACCGCTCGCGGCAACGCCGTGGTCCTCTTGAAAAAAGACTAGCCGCGAGCGCAGGCTCTGGGGCTCCATGGCCACACTCGGCGTCAACATCGATCACGTCGCTACCCTCCGTCAGGCCCGCCGTACGGTGGAGCCTGATCCCGTGTGGGCAGCGGCGCTCGCCGAAGTTGGTGGCGCCGATGCGATCACGGTCCATCTCCGCGAGGACCGCCGTCACATTCAAGATCGCGACCTCGAGGTGCTGCGCCGTACGGTGCAGGTGAAGCTCAATCTTGAGTGCGCGGTGTCGCCAGAGATGGTCGAGATTGCCTGCCGGGTGAAGCCTGACCAGGTAACGCTCGTTCCAGAGCGGCGAGAAGAAGTGACTACCGAGGGCGGCCTCGATGTCGTCGGGCACCGTGGCGCGGTGGAGCATGCGGTGAAGCGCTTGGCTGACGCGGGCATCGTCATGTCGCTGTTCATCGACCCTGCACCGCGACAGATCGACCTCGCCATCGACCTTGGCGTGACCGCGGTGGAGCTCCATACCGGCTGCTATGCCAACGCGGTCCGCGATGCGGAACGAGAGGAGCGACTCGTGGAATTGGCTCGCGGTGGCGTCATGGCGAGGCACGGGGGCCTCGCGCTCGCAGCCGGCCATGGGCTGACCTACCGCAACGTCGTGCCCGTCGCTCTGATCGACGGCATGGGCGAGCTCAATATTGGACACTCGATCGTCGCGCGGGCCGTGCTCGTCGGCTTCACCGAGGCGGTCCGTGAGATGAAACGGCTCATCACAGGCTGATGGTCAGCCCACCGCCGCCGCCGACGCGTACGAGCCCAGGCACACGACCCGCTTGCACCGCTTCTCGAGGCTCGTGATGGCCCGCCGCACCCGCAAGTCGGTGCGGTGCCCCTCGAGCTCCACAAAGAAGATGTAGCCGCGATCCTGGCCGACCAGCGGGAACGACTCAATCCACGTGAGGTTGAGCTTCTGTCGCTTTGGGATCGCCAGCGCGTCGGCTAGTCCGCCCGGGCGGTGCTCGATCTCGAACATGAGAGAGGTCTTGTCTTTGCCGGTTCGGCTGGCGTCGGCGTGACCAATGACGGCAAAGCGTGTCGTGTTGCCGGGGACGTCTTCGATCTCTTCAGCCAGCACATTGAGCCCGTAGTGCACGCCCGCCTGTCGGCTTGCAATGGCGGCGGCGTTCGGGGTCCGGGAGGCCATCTCGGCTGCCGCGCTCGTGCTCGTCACCTCGACAAGCCTGGCCGACGGAAGATGCCGCGCAAGCCAGTTGCGGCACTGTGAGAGCGCCTGCGGGCGGCTGTAGACCTCCCGGATGGCCGAACGATCGCATGCGGCGAGCAGCGTGTGATGAATGCGCAGCGGTACCTCGGCGCAGATCTTGACGGGTAACCTCGAGAGGTTGTCGAGCGTGTCGGCGATGCGGCCATCGGTCGAGTTCTCCAGCGGTACGACGCCAAAGTGCGAGTGCCCGGCGCAGACCTCCTCGAATGCAGCGGAAATACTTGCGACGGGGACAAAATCAACCGAACCACCGAAGCGATGAAGGGCAGCCAGATGGCTGTAGGTCCAGAGCGGTCCGAGGTGCGCCACGCGGAGGTGCTGCTCAATCGCTCGCGAGCCAGATATCAGTTCACGGAAGATC
Organism: Planctomycetota bacterium; assembly: GCA_031403195.1. Taxonomy (GTDB): domain Bacteria; phylum Planctomycetota; class Planctomycetia; order Pirellulales; family UBA1268; genus QWPN01. Next base: position 14,731 of record JANNSZ010000019.1, read on the forward strand.
GCTTTGAGGCTGTCATTCGATAGTGGGCCAGCATTGGCCGATGCCACCCGCTCGAGAACTGTCTCCTCGCGGGAGGGGTCGTAGGTCTGCTGGCCTGCAGTCTGTTTGATGTGTCCGATCTCACGAGCCACTTCGGCGCGCTCGTTCATGAGTCTCACAAGCTGCCGATCGATTCGGTCGATCTCGGCGCGGAGGGCGGGCAGGCCGACCTTGCGATCGTCAGCAGGTTTTCGGGTCGAACGCGGCTTGGCCATGGAGGCGCAGATACCTGGGGAGGTCGGCCAAAATGGCAGATCGCCTTGCCGGGCGTCGCGGGGCCGGCCGCAGGCCATCGCGATGATGGCTCAACTGTACCCACCGCGGCGGGGGGCTCAAGCCAGGGGAATCGCAGAATTTCACCAGCTGGGGGCCTAGCCGACGCACCGACGGGGTCAGACTCCTTCGGTTGGCACGGGCTTTGCTTCCCCCTCGGTGACGAGTCGTTCGCCGACGAATTTGGCGGCGCTGTACGGAGACTGATGTCGCGACACACGCGACGCAACGAGCAACGGGAAGGGGTACGACGACATGGCCACCAAGCAGGGCGAAAAGATCATTGGCATCGACCTCGGCACGACCAACTCGGTCGTGGCGATCATGGAGGGCAAGGAGCCCAAGGTGATCGCAAACAAGGAGGGCAATCGCCTCACCCCGAGCGTGGTCGCGTTCAACGACAAGGGCGAGACGCTCGTCGGCGACTTCGCCCGTCGGCAGGCGGTCACGAACCCTCGTCGGACAATCTATTCGATCAAGCGGTTCATGGGCCGCCGCCACGACGAGGTGGCGACCGAAGAGAAGATGGTGCCCTACGAGGTCGTTGGTGGACCGCAGGACTACGTGAAGGTTCGCGCGGGTGACAAGGAGCTTACGCCCCCACAGATCTCAGCGGAGATTCTCCGGAGGCTCAAGGAATCGGCCGAGAGCTATCTTGGGCACAAAGTCAACAAGGCGGTTATCACGGTCCCGGCCTACTTCAACGACGCGCAGCGGCAGGCCACGAAGGACGCCGGGCAGATCGCTGGCCTCGAGGTGATGCGAATTGTCAATGAGCCCACGGCGGCCGCACTCGCCTATGGCCTCGACAAGAAGAAGGACGAAAAGATCGCGGTGTTCGATCTCGGCGGCGGCACGTTCGACGTGTCGGTCCTCGACGTGTCGAAGGATGGCGTCTTTCAGGTGATCAGCACCAACGGCGACACACACCTCGGTGGCGACGACTTTGACCAGGCCCTCATCAACCACGTGGCCGACCAGTTCCTGCGGGAGCAAGGAATCGATCTTCGGAAGGATCCGATGGCGATGCAGCGGCTCCAGGAAGCCTGCGAGAAGGCAAAGAAGGAACTGTCGACCGCGCAGAATTCGGACATCAACCTTCCATTCATTACGGCCGATGCCACGGGGCCGAAGCACCTCCAGGCTTCGATCACGCGAGCCGAGTTCGAGCGGCTCACCGATTCCCTCATCGAGCGGTGCCGTGGCCCGGTGATGAGGGCGCTCGAGGATGCGAAGCTCAAGCCGTCGCAGATCGACGAGGTGGTGCTCGTCGGAGGCTCCACCCGCATTCCGAAGGTTCAGGAGCTCGTTCAAAAGATTTTTGGCAAGGAGCCACACAAGGGCGTGAATCCCGACGAAGTCGTGGCGCTGGGCGCCGCGATTCAGGGGGGCGTGCTCGGTGGTGAAGTGCAAGATGTGTTGCTGCTCGACGTGACTCCGCTCTCGCTCGGCATCGAGACGGAGGGAGGCATCTTCACCAAGCTCGTCGAGCGGAATACGACGATCCCGACTGACAAGAAGCAGGTCTTCAGCACTGCAGCCGACAGTCAGACCGCCGTGACGGTGAGCGTGTATCAGGGTGAGCGGCCGATGGCGAAGGACAACCGTCTCTTGGGGCAACCGTCTCTTGGGGCAGTTCAACCTCGAAGGCATTCCGCCCGCGCCGCGCGGCACGCCGCAGATTGAAGTGAAGTTCGACATCGATGCCAACGGTATCCTTGCCGTGAGCGCGAAGGATCTCGGCAGCAACAAAGAACAGACGGTCAAGATTGAGCAGTCGAGCGGTCTCACGGAGTCGGAGATCGAGCGGATGCGGAAGGATGCCGAAGAGCATGCCGAGGAAGACAAGCGGAAGGCTCGGCTCGCCGAGGTCCGGAACCGCGCCGAGGCCCTTTGCTTCCAAACCGAGAAGCTCATCAAGGAGAACGATTCGAAGCTCTCTGCTGCCGACAAGGCTCCGCTCGAATCGGCGATCACGAAGGCCCGCGAGGTAGCCAAGGGGGATGACGTGGACGCCATTCAGTCGGCACACGACGCCCTCGAGCAGGCTGCCCACGGCCTGTCAAAGGTTTTGTATGAGCAGACCGCCCAACGGGGTGGAACAGTTCCTGGAGCAGACGGTCAGGCTTCATCCGCAAAAGCCGCCGACGATGCGATCGACGCCGAGTTCGAGGTGAAGCAGGACGGCTGACGCGCATTCACACATCCATGATTTCCGGTGGGGCGGTGCTGCCGGTGGCAGCGCCGCCCCTTGCCTTTTCACCCTGGGAGGGGAGCACCATGGCATTCCGATTCGACAAGTTCACGATCAAGGCTCAGGAGTCGGTGCAGTCGGCCGTCGAGCTGGCGGGGAATCGCGGGAACCCGCAGGTGACTCCCGTGCACCTTCTTCAATCGCTCGTGGCCGAGCGGGAGGGCATCGTGCGGCCGCTCCTGGAGAAGATCGGCGTCAACCGTGGCCATCTCGAGCGAGTCGTCGAGGCGGAGCTGTCGCACCTTCCGAAGATTGCGGGGGGCGCTCCGCCGCAGCCAGACCAGGAGCTCATGAAGGTGTTTGAAGCGGCGGCGGCCGAGTCGCAGGCGATGAAGGATGAGTTTGTTTCAACCGACCACTTGCTGCTCGCTCTCGCCAAGGCGCCTTCCAAGGCAAAAAACCTGTTGCAGCTCGGCGGGGTCACGGAAAAGGAGCTGCTCTCGGGCCTCCAGGCCGTCCGGGGCCAGTCCCGCGTCACCGACCAGAATCCCGAAGAAAAATTTCAGGCGCTCGAGAAGTATGGGATCGACCTCACGCAGCGGGCCAGCCAGGGCAAGCTTGATCCGGTGATCGGCCGGGACTCCGAAATTCGACGGGTGATCCAGGTTCTGTCGCGACGCACGAAGAATAATCCTGTGCTCATAGGCGAGCCAGGCGTTGGCAAGACGGCAATCGCCGAGGGGCTGGCGTTGCGGATCGTTCAGTCCGACGTGCCTGAGACGCTCAAGGGGCGCCGGGTCGTGGCCCTCGATCTCGGTGCCCTCATCGCCGGCACGAAGTTTCGCGGGGAGTTTGAGGAACGTCTCAAGGCCATTCTTCGCGAGGTGGAGGCTGCGGCTGGAAACGTCATCCTCTTTATCGATGAGCTCCACACGGTGATCGGGGCAGGAGCTGCTGAAGGAGGTTCTGACGCTGCGAATCTTCTCAAGCCGGCACTGGCCCGCGGTGAGTTGCGGTGTATCGGCGCGACGACGCTCGACGAGTATCGCAAGCACATCGAGAAAGACGCCGCGCTTGAGCGACGGTTCCAGCCGGTGTTTGTGGGCGAACCGAACGTGGAAGACACCATTGCAATCCTGCGAGGCTTGAAGCCGCGATACGAGGCGCACCACAAGGGGGTGAAAATCAAGGATTCCGCGCTGGTCGCTGCCGCGGAGCTTTCGAATCGCTACATCGCCGACCGGTTCCTTCCCGACAAGGCCATCGACCTCATGGACGAGGCCACGAGCCGGATTGCAATGGAGCTTCAGAGCGTGCCGAGTGAGATCGATGTGGTCCAACGTCGGCTGGTGCAGCTCGAGTTGGCAGGGCGTCAACTCGCCGAGGAGACCGAGGAGCACGCGAAGGAACGTTTGGTCGAAATCGAAAAGGAATCAGCCGAATTGCGGCACACGCTCGCGAGCCTCCGGGAGCAATGGGAGGCCGAGAAGAGTGGTGTGGGGAGTGTGCAAGAACTCAGGCAGCAGCTCGACCAGGTGGAGCACGAATTTGAGCGGGCTGGGCTCCAGATCAAGGAGCGTCAGTCGACCGGGCTGCCAGTTGAAGAGGCGCTCTACCAGCGGCTGTATGAGCTCGACGTGAAGCGCAAGGCGCTCGCGGCCCGCCTTGAATCGGAGGGCAGCGAGAAGGAGGCCAAGGAGGCGACCGGGAAGACCGGAAGGCGGTTGCTGCGGCGTGAAGTGGGGCCAGACGAAATTGCCGAGGTCGTGAGCGCCTGGACGGGAATTCCGGTGACGCGGCTTGTGGAGAGCGAGCGGGCGAAGCTGCTCGTGCTCGAGGATCGGTTGCACCAGCGGGTGGTTGGCCAGGAAGAGGCCGTGGCAGCCGTCAGCGATGCCGTTCGGCGCAGTCGTGCCGGTCTTCAGGATCCCAACCGTCCCATCGGTTCGTTTTTGTTTCTTGGGCCAACCGGTGTCGGGAAGACCGAGCTCTGCAAGGCGCTCGCTCAGGTGCTCTTTGACGATGAGAACGCAATGGTGCGGATCGACATGAGTGAGTTCATGGAGAAGCACACTGTCGCCCGGCTCATCGGCGCGCCCCCGGGCTACGTGGGATACGAGGAAGGAGGCCTGCTCACGGAGGCTGTTCGGCGCCGCCCCTATTCGGTCGTCCTTCTCGACGAGATGGAGAAGGCCAACCGCGACGTGTTTAATGTGCTCCTGCAGGTGCTCGATGATGGTCGGCTCACCGACAGTCTCGGCCACACGGTTAATTTCACGAACACGATCGTGGTCATGACGAGCAACGTTGGGAGCCAGGCGATTCAGGAGATTACGAAGGAGGGGGGCAGCGAGCAGGAGATGCGTGATGCTGTGAAGGACGCCCTTTCGGCCCGATTCCTGCCAGAGTTTCTGAACCGTATCGACGAAACCATCATTTTCCATCCGCTCGATCAGCGGCACATTCGCCGGATCGTGGAGATCCAGATTGACCGGCTCGTTGGTCAGGCGGCCAAGGCGGGGATCACGCTCGAATGCTCAGAGGCGGCGATCGACGAGGTCGCCCGGCTTGGGTATGACCCCGTGTATGGTGCCCGGCCGCTCAAGCGGGTGATCCAGCAGCAACTCCAAAACGAGCTTGCCCGGGAGTTGCTGGCGGGTGAGTTTTCCGAGGGAAGTCATGTGCGGATCGATTTCGTGCAGGACGGTTTTGTCTTCTCGAAGGTGGGCTAACCCTGCCGCCGCTGTGTAGACTTCCCCCTTCGGAGCATCCATCGCAAGACGGTGCTCATGAGGACGGGTGGCAGAGCGGTTGAATGCACCGGTCTTGAAAACCGGCAGTCGCGAAAGTGACTCGTGGGTTCAAATCCCACCCCGTCCGCCTTGACGTATTTCCATGCGCTGTCACGGCGCTGCAGATCGGTCCTGAAAACGCATCCTCATCGAGCAGGCCGGAAAGCCCGACGTGACGGATCACAGGAACGAGCCTCCTCCGAAGGTCACCAGGTGTTGACGGCGGTCGAAAATGGCGGACCGAGTCGGTCCCGGCCTCGGTGAGGGCTTCACAACCCCAGTACCATCCAGCAGAGGGCTGACGCGAGGCAGACCAGGGCGGTAGCGATGACCCACACGGGAAAGCCCGGTCTCGCCCGGTCTTCCGCCGAGATGTACCGCTCGCAGTGCGGGCATCTCGGCGAATCCTCAAACATCTCGCGGCGGCAGTAGGGGCAGGGGACCGTCGACTCGTCGCCTTCATCGTCTGGGAAGTCGTCGCCGTCCCAGTCGTCATCGGCATCGTCGTTGGTTCGATACGGCGTCATGGACGGCCCCGGTGGTAGTTTTCGACCGTGCGCGGCTTACCGCCAATTCATCCAGGTGATCGAAAGCTGGAGCACTGTCGCGATTGAGACCCAGGCAAAGTACGGCACCTGAGCCACTGCTACCCATCGCCCGTATGGCCAGATTGCGACCATCATCCAGGGGATCGTGATCCAGACAACGAGGATGTCCACCGAGGCCAGCGGGAGATTTCGCAGCCCAAACTGGATGGAGGTAAAGACAAGATTGGCCGCCAGGTTGATCGCGAAGGGGAGGGCGATGAGCCAGGGAAGTCGTTTGCGGCCTGCTTGCACGAACACAAACCCAAGCGTCACCGCAATCACGGGATAGAGCAGCTGCCACATCAGGCCGATCGTCCGTGGTGCCGGCGTCCACGAGGGCTTGGCAAGGCTTTGGTACCATTCAATCCACGGCACGTCGCTCATGCTGGATCCCGCTAGGTTTTCTGGTGTGAAAAAGAAGTCGTTCTTGGTATCGGCGGGAAAACTCTCGAAACATGCCTGGTTCCGGCGATGAATTTCTGCGGCTCGAAAGCCTTCTCTACAGGCATGTGTCCTATCGGCCCGATTGGCTGAAGGCGTGGCGAAACGAGGCCAACTACCTGCTGTTTCTCGCCCGCCGGGCCAGTGATGACGACGATTATGAGCTCCTCGAAGAACTGGAAGATCAGGCTCGCGAGATGGCCGACATAGTTGAGGCACGATGGAAAGCCGAAGGGCTCTGAGCCGGAGGGCTGTCACCGAAGGGCTATTCACTCACGACGCGGACGATGGTGCGGCCCATTTCCCATGCCGACGGGTCGTCTTCACCCGTGATGATTTTTCCGTCGACAACAACGTCGGCGGTGTTGGTTTGCGGATCCCCGATGTCACCAGGAGGCGAGAGGACTGCCCCGTTCTGCTCCGGGTGCCAGCGGCAGGACGCTCAAAACGGTCAGGCGGATCAGGCGCACGCATCGCTCCGTCCCTCGTCGAAAAGCCAAGGCGATTGAGGGGTCGACGACGCCCCAGCGACCGACCCCCGGAGAGCGACAATACTATCTGGTGTGGCTGCCGCAGCCCACCAGGCCATGGGTGCCGATATACTTCGCCACTCTCACCGAGTCATGTGGAGGAGGAAGGCATGGTCAGCATCGCGGGCTCCCTGGGCATCGTCCTGCTGTCGATTTTCGGCAGCGGCCTGGCTGGCCTGCCGATTTCGGTGCCGCCTCTGCCACCCCACCCGATCATCGAGCGAGCCGCGCCGGACGCGTGCCTCGTGTACGTGAGCTTGGCTGGGCTCGCCGTGCCCGCGACCGATTCCAAGAACCTCACGGAGCGCATGCTGGCCGGGGAAGAGATACAGGAGTTTCTCGCAGCGTTCGCCGCGCAGGCCCGGTGGATTGCCGTCAGCGCCAGCCCCGAGCGCCAGAGGGCCTTGGCAGAGACGGTGATCGCGGTTGCGGAAGTCTTGCTCACGCGGCCGCTCGCTCTGGCGGTCGAGCAATTCACGCCCCCGACGCCTCAAGGCCCGCCCACGATCGTGGCGTCTGTGGTGATTCATGCGGGCGATCGTATTGATTCGCTTGAGCTCGCCATGAATTCGCTCGCGGACATAGTGCTTGCCGACGCGCCTGCGGAACTTCGGCCGGTCTCGATTCCCGGAAGCACGTGCCGCCAAGTGGCGACGCCTGTCGGGCCACTCTCGTGGGGGCCGCTTGTATCCGCGGAGTTGAAGGGCACCTATGTGATGACGCTCGGCCCCGATGCCTTTCAATCGCTCATGGCGCGTCTCGGCAAGGGAAAGCGAAGCGTTCCGGCATGGAAAGGCGATCTCGAGAAGCGAATCCCGGTCGCCCGGCGTTCGACCCTCACCTATGTCGATGCCCGCGCCGTGATGCAGACTGTCAGGGAACTGCCGGCTCCCGATCAGGACAAAGTCGAGGCGTTTCTCGATGCCTCTGGGTTGAGCGGCCTCGTCACCCTTGGGGCGGTCAGCGGGATGACAACCGAGGGCGTCTCGGGGGCGCTCTGGCTTGGCTTTGACGGCACCCCCACGGGCCTGTTTGCGGCTCCGGCTTCGGGCATCGGCACGAAGCAACTGCGGCGCATTCCGTCCGATGCCATCATGGCGCAGACCTGGTCGCTCGACCTCTCGGCGATGCTTGCCACCGTACTCGACATTGTCTCGGCAGTCGAGCCGCAGGCCGCCGCCGAGTTTCGTGAAAACCTTGCTCAGTTCCGGGCGGCTGCCGGGTTCGACATCGATACCCAGGTCCTCAAGACGCTCGGGCCTGACTGGACGCTCTTTGCCACACAGTCGCCGGGAGGAATGCTGCCGGGCATTGGCATCATCGCTGGCGTGCGAGACCGCGACTTGTTGGCCACCATCCATAAGGTGCTGCTCACCAGGCTCCGCGCTGCGACGGCGAACGGAGACGTGCAACTCGCGGTGCGTGAGATCCCGTACCGAAAGCAAACGCTGTTCTGCCTCGAAATCGCCACCGATGAGTTTGTCTTCCCGATTGAGCCCACCTGGTGTCTCACGGACGACAGCCTCATCGTCACCATCTCGCCGCAGTTCATGAAGACGCAGCTTGCCTGCGATCCGGAGGACGACGGGCTCGGCGGTCTTCCTGAGGTTCAGCAGGCGGTCCACGCCGGTGAGCCATCGTTCGTGGCGACTGTTGATTCGGCGTGGAGTGTCGGTTCCTTCTGCAGCCTCTATGAAGTTGTTTCCCCTTTCGTCCGCGGTCTTCTCCGCAAGGAGGGGATCGAGATAGACCTGCCGCAGCTCCCAGCGTTATCAGCGGTCTCGCCGTTTCTCCGCACGAACGTGACCGTGATTCGGCACGAGGGAGATGGCATTCTCATGGAAACAACGGGGACAATCCCGCTTGTGGGAGGCGGAGGGATGGTCGTCTCCCCTTCGTCATCTGCGCCAGTGCTTCTCTCGCTGTTGCTTCCGGCCGTCCAGTCTGCCCGCGAAGCCGCCAATCGCGCAGCAATGATGAACAACTTCAGGCAGGTCACGATCGCGATGCTGCTGAGCACGGAGGCGAGCGGCCGACTCCCTTCGCAAGCTATCTGTGACGACGAGGGCAAGCCTCTCTTGAGCTGGCGGGTGGCGATGCTTCCCTATCTCGGCGAAGACGAGCTCTTCAAGGAGTTTCGCCTTGATGAGCCGTGGGACAGTGAGCACAACCAAAAGTTGGTCGGCCGGATGCCCAGCGTTTTTTCGTCTCCCGACGCCAAGGCCGAGGATACCCGGAACGGCCTCACGACCGTTCAGCTGATCACCGGCTCTGGCACGGTGTTTGCGACGCCGTCGGAGGGGCTGTCGATCGATGAAGTACAGGATGGAACGAGTCACACGGTCGCCCTCGTTGAGGCTTTGCCCGAGCGGGCCGTGCCTTGGGCAAAGCCTGCCGACATCGCATTCGATCCTGAGCAGCCAGTGGCTGGCGTCGGAAACCCGCGACGACAGGGAGGGCTGTTCATCGTCGGATTTCTCGATGGCCATGTGCAGACACTCACGGCCGACATCCCAGCCGACACATTCAAGGCGATCGTGACACCTTCGGGTGGCGAAGCGGTGGAGTTGCCGTGACTGCCGAGAACCCGCTTCTGCCATGAGCGACTCTTCGGCCAGGGGCAATGCACCCCACGACGTGCTGGCGATTGAACAAGCCCTCAGAGCGACCGTTCCAGAGGCCATTTTCGCATCGCGGCGGGTGGTCCGGCGGATCGTACGAGCTGACCTCGACCTGCCGCTGCTCTGGGGCCGTGTTCCGCACCGAGAGAGCATCGCGCTCACGCCGGAACGGCTCCTCGAACTCGCGGATGATGTGTGGGCGCTTCCGGCCGCACTGCCCGAGACAATCCTGCTCGTGGCGAGACCTGATCGTGATCGCTTTTCCGCCGGCCACGGCACGGCGCTGGTGCGCGAGTATTGGAGGCGGCTCTACCACGGGTGTCTCGACATCGCGGCGCGGGAGGCGCTTGCCACCCACGCGGGAAGTGGCCGAGAGCTCATGGCACTCGTCGATCGCATCGGTGAGACCGTGGTGGAGGAGGCGGCGACCGTGTTGGCCCGTGAGGGACTCCTCCGCGATCGAAGAAGCATGCGGGACACCGTGGCGGAATTCATCGCCACGTTCCTCGAGATCGAGGCATTCTCGCCCGAGCTTGTGCCGATCTGGTTTCCGGCGATCGACCAACGCGAGGCCACGCTCGAATATCTCACTGAGTTGGTTGGGGCCGAGGCAATTCTGGCCAAGACTCGACCCACGATCGTCCTCGACACTCGGCCGAGCCGCGTGCGGGTCGCCGACGCCCCAATCCAGTCCCGTGGGCGAGGTCTGCCAGCGCGGCTTTCGGGACTCGCCACCCGCTCGCTCCGGCGGCGGGCTGCCGCCGCGGCCCGACGCGGCAATGATGTGCGGGCCGCGCTACTGGAGTGGAGGCTCTGGCGACGCGGGAGCGATGATGCGCCGGGAGGCGAAGCCGTGTGCCGGAGCCTCGCGCGGACAGTCGTACGACTCGTGGCCAGGCTGGGCGATGCCATTGGGCTGGGGGGCTTGTCGCCTATCGACGCAGAGCGGTTCGTGAGCGAATTGCTCGAGGCTGCTGCTGGGTCGGCGTGGAGTAAGGCAGCTCGTCTTCTGTACGATCTTCAAAGGGCCTGTGTCGATTCGGAGCGGGCGAGCTTCCGAACACAACTCCTCTCCTGGGCGGTGACACTCGGCCGGGTGTCGCTCGTGCGGCCACTTCCCAATCAGCGGGTGGCACTCGTCCATCGCCATGTGGCAACCGCCTACCGTCGATTGCCCGGCCTCACCCTCTCCCCAGACATCGTCACGTCGGCAGCAAAGGTGCTTGAAGCCGGTCTCGATGCCACAGAGAACGGCCTCCGCGAGCAGCTCGGCCCGCTGGTCCGTCACGCCTTCCAAGAGGCTGGCCTCAGTCCTACATGCCTCGTGGAGGAGGCGGCGTTCGACAAACTCGTCGACGATCTGCTGGACGATATTTCCACACGCGGGTTCGAGTCGTTTGGCAGCGTCCGCGATGCCGTGTCCCGTGGCCAGGTGAAGCTTCCCGACCTGGCGAGTGTGGACGAACTTGTCCACGGCGATCCGCTTCTGCGGGCCGATCGCAACCTTGCCGCCGCGCTCGACGGCGCCTATCGACGGGCGCCGTCCTACTTGCTCGCGATGCAACGGCTGAGCGCCCTGGCGTTTGGCGCAGCGCTCGGGAGGGCCATTACGCTCCACGGTTTACTTCCGTTTGGCGGCGCCTGGGTCTTCTGGAAAGGACTTGAGCATGTCGTCGAGCCGATCACTCACTACTCGCTCGGCCGACCAGTCCATATCTACAGCCATACGGCGGTTGTGATCACCGGTGTCTGCGTCTGGCTTCTCATGCATGTGCCATCGCTGCGGGCGGCGATCATGGAAGCGCTCCGGGCCATCGGCGTGATGCTCCATGTCGCGTGCGTCGTTCTTCCCAGGCGTCTCTGGCGACTCCCGGCCGTGGAGCGGGTTCTCAAGAGCCGGCCGGTGCGGATTTTTCGTCAGTACGCCTGGAGCCCACTCATCGTCACCGTGGTCTCCTGGCTTCTGCTCCCGCATGGAGGATCATGGTTGTCACGTAGCACCTCCTGGCTGCCGGGAGTGATGTATGCGGCCAGTGCAATCATCCTTAATTCGCCTCCCGGCCGGGCGATGCAGGAGTGGCTGCTGGAGGTGATCGGCCGCACGATCTACCATCTCCATGTTCACCTCATCGTCGGCCTTTTTACGTTCATCGTCGATATCTTTCGCCAGGCCATGGACTTCGTGGAGGGCATGCTCTACGCCGTCGATGAACAGCTTCGGTTTCGCAGCGGCGAGTCACGGCTCGCGCTCGGCGTGAAGGCAGTGCTCACCACGGTCTGGTCTGGTATCGATTGGTTCGTGCGATTCTGCGTGACGCTCCTCATCGAGCCACAGATTAATCCCATCAAGCATTTTCCGGTTGTGACCGTCTCGCACAAGCTGCTCGTGCCGATGATCCCTGTGGCAGCGGCGAACCTTACGGCCGCCACCGGCATGCAAAAGAAGCTCGCCCTCACGGCGATCACCTTTATTTCAACGACCGTGCCTGGCGTGTTCGGATTTCTTGCCTGGGAGCTCAAGGAGAATTGGCGACTCTACGCGGCCAACCGACCGAAGCTGCTTGGGCCTGTGCCTGTGGGAAGCCATGGTGAGTCGATGCGACGGCTTCTGATACCGGGGTTCCATTCGGGCACGATTCCAAAGCTCTTCACAAAACTCCGGCGGCAGCGAAAGGGCAGGGGAGCGGCCGTTCCCCTAGGCCCGAGCCTCGCCGAGGAGGAACTGGTGGAGCTTGGCCACCGTGTCGCCGATGTCGTGGATGACGAGTGTCTCGGACTCCTGCGACGGACCGGGCTCATGGGCGACGTCGTGATTCGCATTTCTGGCGTGCGGCTGGCGACCAACCGGGTGGCGATCGACCTCGCCGCTGATGCAGTCGGCCACGAGCCGCTCCGCCTGGAGTTCGTGCAGGGAAGCCGCACGCTGTCGAGCCGAGTGGCAAAGCCTGGCTGGCTCGCGCTCCTTCCAACCGCCCCCCAGCAGCTCGTGCGTCGGGCGCTCGCCGGCCTCGACTGCCTCTTCGGGGTCGACTTTGCGACGCGAGAGCAGGATGGCGTGAGTGAGTCGGTGCCAGTGGAAGGCATCGAATGGACCGTATGGAGAGATGCGTGGGAACGCGAGCGGGCGACCCCTCCGGCGATCACCGCCCATCCTGTGGCGTGATCTCGACGTCAAAACCGTCGACCCAGTGCTTGTCCTCGTCGGTGTAGTAGAGATAGCTGCGGCTTGCCGGACCGGTGTACGTGCCCGGGATGGCCGCCACGAGACTGATGGCCAGTTCCACGCGTTCATCGGCTGCGAGCGACCGCCAGTAGAGCACGAGGTCTCGGCCGATCACTTCGTAGGCCGCAATTCTCTCGGCCTTGACGAACTCCTTGAGCTGATCGTGCCGAACCTCGAGGCCACCGGGGATGCCGATGATCGCGACGGGACTCGGGAGGGCCTCGCTGGTCTTGTTGCTGACTACGATCTCCGCCTCGGTGACCGAACCCTCGTCGAGCGTCGCGTCACGGAGCGATGTCTCGAGGAGAACCTTGCAGGCCTCGCTCCCGTCGGGCTTGAGCCGATTGAATTCCACGGCCATGCTGCACGGCATGGGTGAGCCGCCGGTCATCCGTAGCTCGACCTCATGCTCTCCCGGCGACAGAAACTCGTCGATGCTCGTGAAGTCGATGGCGCCATGCGTGTTGACATCGAGCGCGATGGGTTCGCCCACCAACTGGCCGTCAACACGAAGCTCGATCGTGCCCGGGGCCTTTGGATGGGCTCTCGACTCGTCGTAGGCGACGATGGCCTTCACCGCGAGCACCGTCGATTGCGTGGAGCCAAACCGGCCTCCCTTGCAGCACTCGGCGAGGTACTGCATCGACTTCTCGACGTTGTCGGCATACCGCCGGTCTGCCAGCCACGCCAGCACTGCGAGCGAGGTCGTCTCGATCGTCAACGCTTCGCCGCCACTGCCGACGATCGACGTGGTTGCCCCTCGGAGCGAGCCGTCGCTCTCCTGCGCCGTAGCCAGTCGATCGAGGAGGCGCGTCGTTGCGCCTTTCTCGTTGGCGAGCACCGCCACGTTGGCCGCCAGCGCCGCGGCGTATGTGTTGGCGGACTTTTCGCCACGATCGAGGGCATAGACGATCTCTTTGTCGAGTCCTTCCTTGACGCCCGCCGCAAGGAGCGCCCAGGTGTTGTACGTCGAGGCACAGTCGGGATCTGTCACCCAGGTGTGAAGCGTGTGAGTCTTCCGGGCGTATCCGCCCCCGCCGTCCCGCTGACTGAGCAGCCAGTCGCGGGTTCGCTCGAGCATGCCACTATCGACCGGGCGGACCTGAGCCATCTCCGTGAATTGCATCAGTCCGTATGCCGTCAGAGCATCGTGCCCTGGATCGGCCCCGAACCACTCAAAGCCCTTGCTCGCTGATTCAAATCCCATGAGCGTGTCATACCCGCGGGCCAGAATGTCTTCGCTCTTGGCGATGAGCGAGGGATCGACTCCCTGGTGGCTCTTGAAGTAGCGCTGGGCCATGACGAGTGGATAGGTGGTCGAGCTTGTCTGCTCGAAGCAGCCGCATGGCTCGCGGATGAGCTGTTCCATCGCTGACGTCATGCTGGCCAGCGGCGTAGGATAGACCCGCACCCGGCTGGAGAGGCTGCCTGCGACGAGGTCAGCCGGGACGATGATCTGAGCCGTCACGGTGGCTCCCGGCTCGAGCAGCCCACCGCCCGAGCGCACCACGGGAAATCCCCGCGGACGCACCGAGAGCGTGCGCACGACCTTGTCGGAGTACCCCGAGCTATGCGCGGCGATCGCCAACGGTCCGTCGCCGAGAGCCGTCACATTCAACGTTACCATCTGCCGGATGCGACTGTCTGCGGCGATGCTGAACGAAGCAGGAGGGGCGGCCTGGATGATCCCCTTCGGCGCGTCGATGTCCAGCGAGACATCGTGCATCGGCTGGCTCGTTCCATTGACGATTCCCAGCGGCAGATCGATACGGTCTCCAACGGTGACCTGCAACGGAAGCTTGGGCTCCAGGTAGAACGGCTCGACCGATTCGATCGTGGCCGTACCGCCACCGAGCCCTCCGGTATCGCTGAACGCGTCAGCAGCCACACGGAACGAGGTGACCGAATCGCTCAGGCCGAAGGTGACCTTTGCGATGCCGCTCGAGTCAGTCTTGATCCCGGCAGACCAGTAGAGGGTCTCTGCAAAATCGACACGCTCGCCAGGGCGGCGCTCGGGGCGGACGGCGTGGGCGTAGACCCGCACCGAGACGAAATCGTTGCGAAGTTCGCGAAGTGCGTCTCGTCTGCCCCCACGCCCTCGGCCTTCTTTTTCTTCAGCCCAGCCCTCGAGACGGCCTTTCGCGAAGTCCCCCAGTCGATCGAGATCGGCGAGCTGCTTCTGGGGCTCGGGTTGCGGCGCAGATGCGGGAGGAGCGAGTTCGGCAAGGACCAGCTTGTCATCGTTGGCGACGTGGAAAGCTCCGGGCGGCAAGGCGGCTTCGGGGTCCGCGGGGACAATCACCGCTCCCCACTCCCTGTCCGTTGCCGACGCGAGCGACTGTTCGTGAGGCAGCACGAGGCTCAGCGCCAGCGCCCGCCGCCCTGCATCGCCGTGGGCGGCGAGGAACGTCGTCAGGTCGATGGTCGCAAACCGCCGCCAGCCCTGCGTGCCCAAGAGGAGATCGACCGCCGTGGGAGCCATTTCGTTGTCTGGGTCAAGATAGACGTGGGCATCGCCAAGCTCCTTCACCTCGGGCTCGAGGAGGACCATGACCGGGAGGCGTGGGGCCTGCTCCCGTTTGTCAATCATCTCGAGAACGCTCTCGTCGGTCACCGTGATGCCGACCACCGCGGGGATGCACTTTCCAGCGTTGTCGCGGGTCTCGACCGTGAGGGCGACCATGCCGCCGGGGACATAGCGCGCGGCATCGGGTGTGATGGAGACTCGCACCTGCTCCGTGGGCTGACGGAACACGAGCCGCTCGGCCCGCGGTTTTCCAGTGCCGTCGAAGACGGTGGCGGTGAGGACGCCGCCTGCCTTCTTGGGGTCGAGCGTGATTTCGGCTGGGGCATTGTCCCCGAGCTTCACGTTCTGGACATCGAGCAACTGGTCCCGCTGCCTGAGTTGCACGGTGTACGTGCCGGGCGCCGGGCTCGCCAGCCGAAGCTTAACCATGTCGGTGGCGGGCGTCACAGAGGCCATGCTCGCCAGCGCGACGCCCGTAGCTTTTGCTGCGGGAAGGTCGTAGCGGGTTTTGATGCCAGCTGGCTCGGTGATCCGGAGGCGATAGGTTTTCTCGGTCGATGGCGTGAATTCGAGCCGCCCACGGCCTTCGTGCTCGCTGCGAAACGTGGTGATCACGGTGCCGTCACCATCGATCACCTCGCCAGCGAGGTCCGCTGGCTTGCGAGCTGTCGTAAATGCCTGAAAGTAGACCCGGTTGGGCACGCCGGCAATGAGGTCGCCACCTTCCGGATAGAGCGAGACGTCGACGGTCTGCAGCAGGATCGGAATCGTCTTTGAGGCTGTCTCCACGATGCCGCTGTCGTCGATCATGAGAGCCAGCGTGCCCTCGCCACGCGAGATGTCGGATGGGAGGCGGAATGTGATCTGGCACGCGCCGAGAGCATCGACCTCCGTGGGACCGCGGAAGATTTCCGTGCCGTCAACGCGGGCGATCGCGGTCACTTTGGCCCCGACCGGAACGCCGCCTTCCGCCCGCGTGACGGCGAGACCCGCCGTGACCTCGTCACCGGGCCCGTAGCCATCGCGAACAAACGTGATCTGGCTCTTGAGTCGCGGAGCCCGGTAGGCACGGATGTCGAATCGCCGCTCGGCGGGAGCGTGGCCGTGCCCCGGATAGCTGATCGTGAGGGTGTATTCGCCGCCGGCCGGGCCCTCGGGAATCTTCCAGGCGAACCCGACGGTGCTGTCTTCGGTCTGCGCCATACCCGAGGCGACGGTGTCTCCCTTGGGGCCTCGGATTTCGATGGCGGCCAGCGGCTGCGCCCAGGCGATCGGAGTGTGTGTTGCGTGATGGAGGAGAACGCCACGCACATAGACCGTCTCGCCCGTCTTGTAGATCGGCTTGTCGGTGCTGGCGGCGGTGATAGAGCGGTCGCGGCCCCCGAGCATGTTTGAAAGCGCGTCGTTCACCGCCGGCCTTCCATCGGCTGGCGGCTCTGCGGCGATGCCACTCAAAACAAGACTGGTCAGGACGATCAATCCAATCGTCCCGGCACTCCACCGGAAGAACACACGCATCGACATGGTTAAGTCTCCTCTGGACTGACTCCCCGAGTGGCTCAATCGTGGAGCCGTGGTGCGGGGTGACAAGGGAGATGCTGCCCGCGGTCAAGAAGTTCCCGACCCGTGCCTGAGTCGTCGACTATTCGTCGACGCGGCATGTGGGATCGGGCTGAACCGGCTCGCCAGCACGTTCGACTGGATGGGTGAAAAGGTACTTCCAGACTGGCTCATACAGCAGCGTGCCGTCGGCCGCTTTCGGCGAGCCCTTCCCTGGCTGGACGGCGGCGTGGGCCTTCTTGCGGTTTCCCTGGACGTCGGCAGCTGAGATGAGTCGTCTGGTGTGGCCGTACGGGGGAGTCGCTGTGTCCACATCAATGATCGGCCCCCACTCGCCCATGCCGAGGAGTTCCCACGATCGGCAGTAGTGGTGCTCGACCCAGCCGTCGTCGAGCACGTGCGAGAAACCGAAGAACCGGGCGGCTGGAGTGGCCGATGGAAGAGACTGCCAATCCTGATCCTGGTCCCGCGGACCACAGAGCATGACGACGCGGTCGCAGCAGACCTCCTTCGCGAACCGCGCCGCCGTCGTGGAACCGTGTGACGCACCCGCGATGATGACCTTGTCCCACAGGACGGAGTCGCCATCGTCGCTCAGAAACATTCCCCACTCTCCCTCGGGATTCTCGTGGGCAAGCCACGTGAGAAACACTCGGGTTCGCTCAGTCATGCCATCGGGATGGGGAATCACCACGTGGTCGCTAGTATCGTGGCCAGTAGCCGCCTCGAGCCGCACGAGGCCGCGGGCCATCCGATCCTTCGGTTTCACGGTGGCAAACCACTTGTTGGCGTAGTGCGGCTGCACCGCATGGAGGCCATACGAGGTCAACCGTTCGAAGAGCGGTTCGTTGTGGGCCATCAGCCAGACGACCAGCCGGCCCCGGAAAGGCACACGCGTGTCGACTGCGGCATGCTGAAGATCTTCAGGCTTGCCATTCTTCTCGAACACAAAATCGATCGTGGGATGCGGCTTGGCGCGTGGGTCAAGCTCGCTGGCTCGAGCGGTGAACGTGTACCGTCCCGGAGCCGTGGCACTCCGGTGAGGTGCGGCGATCGCCCCGGCTGCCATGCAGGCTGCAGCGAGGCTGTACACCATGCTCATCCCGCGTTGGCTCGCGACCATCGGAGCCCCCATGCCTGGCCTTATTTCTTCACGGAGTCACGAATCTCTCGCAGAAGCAGAATCTCCTCCGCAGGCGCAGCCGGCTTTTGGGCATCAAACCTCGCTCTGGCGGTATTGATGACCTTCACCATGATGAACACGGCCATCGCGACCAGCAGGAAATCAACGACCGACTGGATGAAGGGACCGTAGTTGAGCACCGGGTAGTCCTGGACAAGCATCACCGGCTTGCCCTGCTCCATGACCATCGTGCCGTCTGGGGCGAGCTTTGGTCCTTCGGTCCGGACGCGGATGGCGAGATCATTGAAGTTCACGTTGAACTTGCTCGTCAGCAGATTCAGCGGGGGCATCACGATATTGGCCACGAGTGAGCTGATGATCTTGCCGAACGCCGTGCCGATGACAACGCCGACGGCGAGGTCGATTACATTCCCTCGCATCGCGAAATCACGAAATTCTTTCATGAGCCCCATGGATGATCCTCGAGACGTACGATGGTGAGTTGCGGGGTCACCGCCCGAGACAGAATACCGCAAGACGCCTTTGTCATGATGCCAAATCTTTCCGTCGCGGATGTGCTGGCGAGCATCGTCACTGCCTCCCGGGGCGGAGCGGTGGTCGTGACCGCGCCGCCTGGGTCTGGTAAGACAACGCTCGTGCCCGCGGCCGTCCTCGACGACATCCAATCGCGGGGGAAGGTCGTGCTCCTTCAGCCGCGACGGCTTGCCGCGCGGGCTGTGGCGCACCGCATCGCCCGGCTGCGGGGCACGTCCCTCGGGGGTGAAGTGGGATATCAGGTGCGGTTCGATGCGCGGGTCTCCCGCCAGACGCGGCTGATCGTTGAGACCACTGGGATCATGCTGCGGCGACTCGTGGATGACATCACGCTCCCCGGCATTGAGGCAGTTGTTCTCGATGAGTTCCACGAGCGGTCGCTCGAGATGGACCTCATTCTGGGATTGCTCGTGCGACTCAGGCAGACCGTGCGGCCCGACCTGCGCGTGGTCGTGATGAGCGCTACGCTGGCGGCTGAGCCGGTGGCGGCACTGCTTGGCGCGGCCTCTGGCGGGCATGCGATCGCCGAGGGCGCGCGGAGCTGCCCGGTCATCTCGACCGAAGGGCGAATCTTCCCGGTCGAGGTGCGTTACCTGAAACACGGAGATCGCCGCGACCTGGTCGATCTGGTCGCGGAGGCTGTGCAGGGGGCCCTTCACGAGACACCTGGGCACGTGCTCGTGTTCCTCCCCGGTGTGGGTGAGATCCGGCGCTGCGAGGAGCGCATTGCTCCTGCTCTTGCGAGGCATGGCCACGCGGTGCTGCCACTCTATGGCGACCTTCCGCCCGAGGAACAGGATCGCGTGATCGATGATGTCGGGCGTCGCAAAGTCATCCTCGCGACCAACGTGGCCGAGACCTCACTGACGATTCCCGGTGTCACGGCCGTCGTTGATTCGGGCCTTGCTCGGCAAGTTCGCGTGTCGCCAGCCACAGGGCTGCCGCGGCTGACGCTCGTTCCGATCTCAAAGGCAGCCTCGGATCAGCGAGCCGGAAGGGCGGGGCGGACGGAGGCGGGCATCTGCTGGCGACTGTGGGACGAGGCGTCGCATCAGCACCGGCCAGCGGCAGAGCCACCCGAGGCTGTCCGCGAAGATCTGGCAGGGCCACTGCTCCAGTTGCTTGCACTCGGCGAGGCAGATGATTTTCCATGGCTCGATCGACCGCCTCAGGAAGCGCTCGACCGTGCGGCGGCGCTGCTTCACCAGCTCGGGGCGACCCGTCACGATGACCGCGGCCGTGACCAGATCACATCGCTGGGCACATCGCTCGCGGGGCTGCCAGCTCATCCGCGCCTGGCTCGGCTCTTGATGGCTGGTGCCGAACGGGGGGTACTCCATGAGGCTGCACTCGCCGCCGCACTCCTGTCTGAGCGAGACCCCTTTCGGACACCACGACCGGGCACGGGGCCTCGCGATCGTCAGACGCTCCGCACGCGCTCGGACCTGATTGACCGGGTGTATGCACTCGAGCGGTTTGCCGCTCGCCAGCCGATTGACGACCCTGCGCTCGATCCTCACCCCGCCGGTGCGAACGGGGTGCTACGGGCGGCGGACCAGCTTGCGAGCCTCGTGGATTGCCCGCCGACCCCTCGCCCGGCAGATCCCGCCACGGCGCTCATGCGAGCCCTTCTCGACGCTTTCCCTGATCGAGTCACCCGCCAGCGGCCTGGCTCTCAGGATCGCGGCACACTCGTCGGTGGTCGGGGCGTGCGACTGACCCACTCCCGAGTCCGTGGCGAGCCGCTGTTTCTCGCGATTGATGTCCATGATGCCGGGGGCGAGGCCGATGTGCGTCTGGCGTCCGCGGTCGATCGAGCTTGGCTGGATGAGGAGCCACTGGCCTCGGCCAATCTCCATACCGCCGAGGAGCTTCTCTGGCATCCATCTCGGAAGCAGGTCGAAGCACGGCTGCGCACCGCCTGGCTCGACCTGGTGCTCGACGAGGCGCCAGCGCCGATCCGAGATGCCGCCGCGGCCGCAGCCATCCTGGCCCGCGAAGCGGCATCGGATTTTTCGCGCGTCCTACCGGTCGCTGATTCCGCTGCTGGAGCTTTTCGTGCGCGGGTTCGATGGCTGGCACACGCGCTGCCCGACCTCGGCCTGCCGCTGTGTGACGAGGAATCGCTCGTCGCGATCTTGCCCGATCTCTGCCACGGCCTGCGTTCACTCGACGAACTGAAGGGGGCCGATTGGCTGTCTCGGCTGCACGCCTGCGTCGGCCACAATCGTGTGGCCGAGATCGAACGCCTTGCCCCGACGCATCTTGAAATCAAAGGCAAGCGGTACCGTCTCGCCTATGAGCCCGGCAAGCCACCGATTCTCGCCGTCAGAATCCAGGACCTGTTTGGCTTGTGCGAGACGCCACGTGTCGCCGGCGGCCGCGTCGCCGTCCTGCTCCACCTGCTTGGTCCCAACCACCGGCCGCAGCAAGTGACCGACGACCTAGCCGGCTTCTGGGAGCGAACCTACCCGCAAGTCCGGAAAGATCTCCGCGGTCGGTATCCCAAGCATGCCTGGCCGGAAGATCCACTCGCGTGATCGTCCGCTCCACCCTGCGCGAGGATGAAGCCGCGGAGCATGGTGTCGGTCAAGGAACATCTGATGAACGATCAGCGGCAGAGTGAACGACGTGCGGGCGAGCAATTCATCCCGACGGGTGAGGCCACGGCGATCCTCCCCCTCCCCAATGGAAAACGGCCAGTGACGGTGATCGGGACGGAGGCGATCCGGGCGACCTTCGACGAGGGCTGCATCGCGCAGACGATCAATGCGGCGCTGGCGCCGGGTGTGTCACGCGTGGTGCTCAACCCAGACGCCCATATCGGCTACGGTGCGCCGATCGGGTGCGTCATGGCGAGCCCGAGTCACATCTACCCCGGCCCCGTGGGTGTCGACATCAAGTGCTCGATGAGCCTGCTGGCCCTCGATTTGCCGGAGGGCGCCGTGGCAGACCGGCAGACGCGGCGAGCGCTGATTCGCGCGATTTGCGAACGGACACCGACCGGCGCGGGACGCGGTCAGCGGAGCGTCACGAAGTCGCGGATCGTGCCCGAAGAGATCGGTGTTCGTGCGGTGACCGAAGGGGCATCCCGCGGTGTGTGCGAGAGCCTGGGGATCCCGCCTGCGTGGGCCGAGCGATGTGAAGATAGCAGCCATCGAGGACACAACGGGACGGTCGACGCGCTGGTGGCACGGCTCGACCTCCTTCGCCACGAGGGGCGTATCGCCAAGCGATTCGCCGACACGGTTCGGCAGCTTGGTAGCTATGGTGGCGGGAACCATTTTGGAGAATGCGAGGTCGTGCGGCTCGAGAGCACAGATCGCGCCCGACGTGCAGCCGCGGTCTTTGGATTGCGAGACGGCGGCGTCGCGTTCCTCTCGCACTGCGGTTCCCGAGGCTTTGGTCATGATCTCGCCTCAGGGCAGTTCAAGGCCATGGAGAGGCATTTCGCCACCTGGGGCATCCCTCTGCCTGGCGGCGACCGTCACATGGTGCATGCCCCGCTGGGTACGCCGGAGGCCGATGCGTACCTCGACGACATGGCGCTCGGCGGAAATTTTGCGACGGTGAACCATCTCCTGATCAATGCGCTTGTCCTGGAAGCGTTTGAGGAGGTGATCCCGGGTACGCAAGGATCGCTTGTCTACTTCATCAGCCACAACATCGCCCGCCAGGAGCTTGTGGACGGCGGGCTGGAATGGGTCCACCGCAAGGGTGCGACGCGGGCAGTCCCGGCGGGCCATCCCGACCTCGCAGGAACGATCTTTGCAGAGACGGGGCACCCGATCCTGCTGCCGGGCAACCCGCAGGCTGGGTCGGCGGTCATGGTGGCCGACTCCGGCGCGGAGGCCTCGTGCTACAGCGTGAACCACGGTGCGGGCCGTGTGCTCGGCCGCAAGGCGGCTGCGCGGACGCTCAACCAGCGAGTGATCGACGAATCCTTTGAGGCGTGCGACATCCTGACCAACTGCCGCCAGTACCCGATTGATGAAGCACCAGACGCCTACAAGAATTTTGACGAGGTACTCCGCTCCGTGAAGGTCGCCGGGTTAGCGAGCGAGGTCGCGCGGCTGCATGCACGCTTCGTGATCAAGGATGGCGACAAGGCGGATGACTGAGCTTCGAGGGTTTCTCGGCCTCGATCTCACAAATCGTGGCGAGTCAAGCCGCCGGTGGCCATTTCAGGGGCCGAATAGCGCCTTGGATGTCGCTTTGCAAGACGCGTGCCGATGGCACGGCGACGAAGAGCATCTGTGAAGGTCGCGCTCGTCCGTAGCCGATTCCTTCCCGCGGTCGTTGATCGGAGTTTCGGGCCGTCAGCGATTGCCCTCGTCGTGTTTCATCTCCTCTTGTTCCTGGAGTGCCTCCATGCACCGTGTCATGATTCTCGCTGCTATCGTTGCCTCGTTCGTTGTCGCCTCGGCCGCTTCGGCCTCGGCTAGCCAGGCCCGTTCCGCTCGTCCTGAAGTGCGGCAGGGCCCGGTCGCGAAGCTCATCGAGCTCGAGCGTCGGAAGAACGAGTGGCTCCGCCAGAAGTTGGGCCGCTAAGCCACCTTCGACAAGCCAGCCCGGGGGCGGGAAAGCCGACGTATGCCGACAGGGATCCTGTCACGGCATACCGAGGCTTTCGCCGCCCCCGTTGGCTTTGCCGCTGGTGAACTGTGTGATGAATGCAGCAACCTGTGCTTGGCTGGAGGGCCTTCGCGAACAGGCCACGGCGACGCGGCTCGAGAAGCCGTTGATCGACGGAGGGCGTTCGGCGGCCGAGGCAGCGGCCGAGCGCATGATCCTCGCGGCACAGCTCTCGCTCTGGCTCAGCGGCTTCACGGATGTCCTCGCCGCGCGACAGGCATGGCTGGACCAGGCGAGTCCCGCAGGCGACCGCGACCCAGCGATCGTCGTGACCACCTCTCCGGTGGGCATCGCAGTGGCGGAAAGCCTCGCCGAGGCCGGCAGCCTTCTCGCACGCAGCCTTGCACGTGAGCTTGTGGCGATCACGGAGCGCGAGTATCGGCTCTGGTGCATTGCCCATCCCGACGAGACGCACCGGCGCCACGTGAATGTTTGGAACTGGATCAAGCTGAAGGTGCCCGAGCAACGGCACGCGGAGTTTGATCGTCATCCACTCCGCTCGGGAGAAGCCTACTGGCTTCACCGCGCAGGAATCGCCGGCGCGGGCACAGCGGATCGCCGCGACTGCCACCTCTGGAAATGGACGGGGCAGCAGGCCGTCCTTCTGGAGGCCTTTGTGACGGAGCGGAATGTGGGCCGGCTCGGCGATGCTGCGGCCGACTGAGATCGGCTGCGGATTGCGATTTCACCTGGCATCCGGTAGCGTTTTGCCGGTCGTCGGTCTCTCTTTTTGATTCGGAACACCCATGCCCATCCGCGTCCTCGTTACCACGACCTCGTTTCAGGACACCCCCGGACCGCACCACGAAAAACTGGCCGCCACCGGCTGGGAGATCACCTCCGCCCGCGGGCCACTGACCGAGGTCGAAACGCTGGCCCTCATGGGAGAGATCGACGGCTACATCTGCGGTGACGACGCCATCACCTGTCAGGTGCTCGACAAGGCTCGTCCGCGGCTCAAGGTGCTCTCGAAGTACGGCATCGGCGTCGACAAGATTGACGTGGCGTCCTGCACGGAGCGCGGCATCCCAGTGCTCTTTACGCCCGGGGTCAATCACACGACCGTGGCCGAGCACGCCTTCCTGCTGCTGTTGGCGCTCGAGAAGAATTTCCTGTTTCACTGCGATTCGACGCGGAGTGGTGGCTGGAAGCGGCAGACGGGGCATGAACTGCTCGAGAAGACGATCGGCATCGTGGGGCTGGGACGGATCGGCCGCGAGGTGGCAATCCGTGCCAAGGCTTTTGGGATGCGCCCAATCGGCTACGACGTCTATTGGGATGAGGCCTTTGCCGCAGAGCACGGTGTTGCACGGGCCGCCACACTCGACGAGATTTTTGCGGTGAGTGACTACCTCTCACTCCACACGAATCTCACGGCCGAAACCCGCGATCTGGTTCGTGCTGAAACCATCTCACAAATGAAGCCGGGCGTGATTGTCATCAACTGCGCTCGGGGTGAGATCGTCAGCACGTCCGACATGGCGGAGGCGCTCCGGTCGGGCCGCGTCCGCGGGTACGGCACCGACGTCCTCGACATCGAGCCCCCACCAGCCGACCATCCCCTCACGCATCTCCCGAACTGCATCGTCACCCCGCATATCGGCAGTCGCACAAGCGAAAGCGTCCAGCGGCAGGCAATGGCAGCCGTCGAGAACCTCATCAGGGCCATGCACGGCGAGAAGCCCTTGGCCCAGGTCAATCCCGAAGTGCCCGTCACCCGATGCGTCTAGCCGCACATAATCCCTTCAACAAAACGCATGGCTGAAACGTTTCACGTTGTACCCGTCGCGGCCCACGAACAGCTCGTCGCCACCGCCTATCAGAAGCGTGGCTTTGATACGGGCGAGTCCATGCAGGCGGCCAAGCTGGCCACTGCCGCGACGCGACACGGCATCCGCACCCACAATGCCATCAAGGCGCTTCATCTCGACGATCTTTTTGGGTCGAAGGCCGGCGGGTGCGTGCCGAAGGCGGCCGTTCGTAGGATCCCATCCCGTTTCGAAGCCTGTGAGATCTGGGACGCGAACCGCAAGCTTGGTCAGGCAGTTGCATGGGATGCGATCGAGACCTGCATCCGCCTAGCCGACACGTACGGCTCTGGCACGGTCTCAATCGACAACGCCTTTCACTACCTCTGGGGTGGCGGCTATGTGATGGAGGCGGCCCGCCGCGGCTACATCGCATACACCAACTGCACCGCATCCCTTGCAGAAGTTGTACCGTTTCAGGGTGTCTTCCCAACGCTCGGCACCAATCCGCACTCGTGGGGATTTCCGACGACCGATGCGGTCGGGTTTCCGATCGTCATCGACTGGGCGACGAGTGTGATCGCGATGGGCCGTGTCCAGCAGCTCGCCCGCGAGGGGAAGCCGTTGCCCGCCGATGCGGCCGTCGATGCCGAAGGTCGGCCGACGACCGACCCCACGAAGGCAAAATCGCTATTGCCCTTCGGCGCCCACAAGGGCTACGGCCTGTCGCTCATCAACGAGGTGGTTGCCGCCCTCATTGGGGGCTCGCTCCCGACCATTCGTAGCAGGAACACCGGTGGGCCCGGTGAGAAGCACGGCTGCGCCTTCTTCTTCCAGGTCATCCACCCCGAGGCGATGAACGGTGGTGCTTTCGCCTGTGGCCGCGATCAGACCGCAAATGTGAAGGCGGTGATCGCCGATATCCTCGGCCACGGGAACGATCGGTGCATGCTGCCCGGCCAGCTCGAAGCCAATGCGGCGGCACGCTGTGACGCCGCCGGTGGCCTTCTCTTTTCGACTGCCGAGGTTGAAGCCCTCAACGAAATCGCCCGCGAGGCGGGCGTCACGCCCTTCGATGTTGCCACCCTCCCCACTGTGTGAGTCCTGCATGGCCCTCCCGCTGAAACCCGCTGGTTCCTGTGCCCTTGATGAGGTCTCGCTCGGCGAGATCATGCTCCGCCTGGATCCGGGTGAGGGCCGCGTGAGGACAGCCCGCCACTTCCAGGTGTGGGAAGGCGGCGGCGAATACAACGTAGCCCGTGGGCTGCGTAAGTGTTTTGGACTGAAGACGGCGGTGGTGACGGCGCTGGTCGATAATGAGGTCGGCCACCTGATCGAAGACTTCATCATGCAGGGTGGGGTCGCGACGGATTTCATCCTCTGGCGGGCCGATGACGGGATCGGTCGCAGTGTCCGCAACGGCCTCAACTTCACGGAGCGTGGTTTTGGCATCCGCGGCGCAGTCGGCGTGCCCGACCGCGGCCATTCGGCGGCAAGCCAATTGAAGCCGGGCGACGTGGACTGGGAGCATCTGTTTGGCACGCTCGGCGTCCGCTGGTTCCACACCGGTGGAATCTTTGCGGCACTCTCCGAGTCGGCCGCGGCCGTGGCCATCGAGTCTGTCAAGGCTGCCAAGAAGCACGGCACGATCGTGTCGTACGACCTCAATTACCGGCCGAGCCTCTGGAAGAGTATCGGGGGCCTCGAGAAGGCGCGGGCCGTCAACCGTGAGATCGCCCAGCACGTCGATGTCATGATCGGCAACGAGGAAGACTTCACGGCATCCCTCGGTTTTGAAGTGGCGGGCACGGACCACGCACTCTCGTCGATCGACACGGGCGCATTCAAGGCCATGATCGGCACGGCCGTGAAGCAGTTTCCGAACTTCAAAGTCGCAGCCACCACACTCCGCCACGTCATCACAGCGACGAAGAATGACTGGAGCGCGATTCTCTGGCACGACGGTGCGTTCTACGACAGCCGGGAGTATCCGGAGCTCGAGATCCTCGACCGTGTCGGTGGAGGCGATTCGTTTGCGAGCGGCCTGGCCTTCGGATTCCTCGAGTTCAACGATCCGCAGAAGGCTGTCGAATACGGGGCAGCCCATGGAGCCCTCGCGTCGACGACGCCCGGCGACACCTCGATGGCGACCCGCCACGAGGTCGAGAAACAGATCGCCGGCGGCGGGGCCCGGGTGGTGCGGTAGTCTCGCCGGGTCGGCGTTGACCCGTCACGAACCGTCGCTGCGGAGCGTCACCCACGACTTGCAGCCGCCATAGTCGTCGTGCCACGGAAGCACGAGCGGAGCGGCAAGTCGACTGACGGCGACCTCCAGTACATGGAGCTCTTCCCGCCAGCGGTGGAACCGTTCGGCCACCACGGCATCCGACCAGACATGCCGGCCACGGAAGCGGTCGAGACCGGAGGCAGAGGTGATTCTCGTCGCGGCCAGTACGGTCGCCGCATGCGTAAACACGACTGTTCCAGACGGAGGCCGGTCCGCATCGATGTCAACGAGGAGGTCACGTGCCTCCGGAATGAGGGCTTCTGGCCCCTGATGCACAAACGTGGGGAGGAGGAAAAAGCTCCGGCATTCGACCCGAAAGCCGCCGTCGGGCTCGGCGATTCCGCCCTTTCGAAGGATGACGTCTTGGCGACCGGCCGCAAGCGCGCGGCAGATGGCTGCCCACTCCTTGAAGGCCGTGTGCGGCGGATCGAGTCGCGGAGTCACTCGGCCTTTCCGCGTACGAAAATACCGTCGGCGTTCACCTGGATGATTGGCACGCCAAGCTTTTTATCAAACACGCCGGTGCCTCGGATGACAACGTCCTGCCCCTTCTCAAT
Source organism: Planctomycetota bacterium (assembly GCA_031403195.1). GTDB lineage: Bacteria > Planctomycetota > Planctomycetia > Pirellulales > UBA1268 > QWPN01. The sequence goes on from JANNSZ010000019.1 coordinate 42,423, forward strand.
ACCGAAGAGCCTTCGGGCATCTACCGGGAGTGGCTTCCCGTCGGCCCCCAGGAATTGCACCGCGGCCATCGTCGCGTTGGCTTGACGCTTCTTGCAGAAGGGGCAGCTATCAGCATCGTGGCCTGGCTTGGACGCATGGTCATCCGCCGGGATTTCAAGAAGCGAAAAAGACGCCTTACCCTCGAGGAACGGCTCGGTTCCCTTTCCGCCAATCCGGCCAGCGATCACGATTGGCTTGGGCTCGAGCCCAAGTTTTCCGCGGGCCTGCGCCAAGGGAAGCGCTCCCGCCGGCTCCTCGGTGAGGACCAAGTCCTTCTGGACCCCGGCCACGTCGATGTCAGCCAAGGCCAGCGTTGATAAGACGCACGCCGCAACCACCATCCAGCTCGCCTGCATCCATGCTCGCATCATCGCGTACTCTCCTTAGAGGTGTTGGTGTCCTTGATGTGGCCTTTGAGCGACTTCACAGCGGCCGCGATCCGTTCGGCAACCGATGCGTGGACAGCCGCCGGAGTCTCGCCCACGCCTTCTCCCGCGTGCAGTGCCTGGTCAATCGTATCAAAGCAATCCACGAGCTCGGTGATCGCCTTGCGCCCAGCCTCCTTCACGTCGGCAGCAACGTCTTGCTTTCCCACGAGAGCATCGAGGTCCTCGAGAAGGTGCCCAATGCCGTGCACGGCATGGTCGGCTGCATCCCTCGTGTCGCCGGTGAGTTTTGTCGCCACGTCCGCGAGGGCTTTCTCGAGCTCGGCAAGCCCTTCGGCAAGCGTCTCGGGATGGTCGTGGTCGCCGTGATCGTGGTCATGGTCATGGTCATGGTCATGGTCATGGTCGTGCGCCGGGGCCGGGGCCGGCGTGCTGCTCGCCGCAGGCTTTGAAGGTGGCTCCACCGGCGATCCGCAGCCAGGTCCGAGGACAAGCACCAGCGACAGCGTGCTACCGACCAGTAGACGTGATAGTTGAATCATGATCTCTCCAGCGTGGCGGGCCGTCTCGTGAACATAGGAACGCAAATGATTTGCAAATACTAGCGGTCAACCTGCCTCGGGGGCAAGCGGGTCCCTGCCGGCCCGAGGGGCCGGTTCGGCCACGAGGCACACGAGCGACCGCTCCGGCAGCACGAGCGGCATGTCAAAATCAATCGGAGGGCCGTTTCCATCCGGATAGACGTCCTCCGGTGGCCGATGGCCGGTGTGGACGAACAGCCTCCAGTCGAGGGCTCTCAGAGTCTCCGACTGGGGGAAGCGAAACGACCGTGGCTGCGTGCCGGCATGGGCAAAGACCAGCACATGCCGCGCCGTTCCGTCGTTTCCACCGGCGGCAAGATCGGGGCCGCTCGCGAGCTCCACGGTTGCGGGAGCTCCAAACAAGACCGTCAGGCTCGCGTCTCCAGCGTGCCAATCGATATGGATGCCATCGGGCGAAAACCACTCCACGTCGGGCACCACGCCCGGCGTGTTCGAGCCGCCACGGAGAAACGTGCGTCGGCGCAGCGCTGGGTTGCTGAGCCGAAATCGCATGAGCGATGACACGAACCGCAGCAAATCGGCGTTTTTTTCGACAAGCCTCCAATCGAACCAGGAGACAGCGTTGTCTTGGCACCAGGCGTTGTTGTTGCCCTGCTGTGTCCGCCGGCATTCGTCGCCGGCCACGATCATCGGCACCCCCTGGCTCAGGATAAGCGTCGCCAGCATGTTGCGGAGCTGTCGCGACCGAAGGGCCAGGATATCGGCCCGACGTGTTGGCCCCTCGATGCCGTAGTTGTCGGAATAGTTGTTGTTGTCGCCGTCACGGTTTCCTTCGCCGTTGGCTTCGTTGTGCTTCTCGCGGTAGCTGACGAGATCGTTCAGGGTGAAGCCGTCGTGGCTTGTGATGAAATTGATGCTGTGGAATGGCTGACGCTGGCCATTGGCATAGAGATCGCTCGAGCCAGCGAGCCGGGTGGCGAGATTGCCCGTTTGGCCATAATCGCCCCGCCAGAAGCGGCGTACATCGTCGCGGTAGCGGCCGTTCCACTCGGCCCAGCGGAGCGTCGCGAACGATCCCACCTGGTAGGCGCCGGCAGCGTCCCATGCCTCGGCGATGATCTTGGTGTCGGCAAGCATCGGGTCTTCAGTGATGACTTCGATGATTGGCGGGTTCGGGAGAATGTCGCCGTTACGGTCCCGCGAAAGGATGCTCGCCAGGTCGAACCGAAAGCCATCGACGTGGTAGTTGTGGACCCAGTGCCGCAGGCAGAGAAAGATCAGCTCGCGGACGATCGGGTGATTCCCGTTGATCGTGTTGCCGCAGCCCGAATAGTTCTTGTAGCTCGACCCGCCGTCGCCGAGCATGTAGTAGACGCTGTTCTCGAGCCCTTTGAAGGAAAGCGTGGGCCCCAGCTGATTGCCCTCGGCCGTGTGGTTGAACACGACATCGAGGATGACCTCAATATCGGCCGCATGGAATGCCCGCACCATCTCCTTGAACTCGCGGACCTGGCTGCCTGGCTCGGTGCCCGCAGCGTAGCCGCGGTGGGGGGCGAAGAAGGCCAGCGGGTCGTACCCCCAGTAGTTGCCTCGCGTGGTCCCCTCCGCGGAAGGCATCGCCGGCGCGAACTCGTGGATCGGCATGAGCTCGACCGCCGTCACGCCGAGCGACTGGAGGTAGGGAATTTTTTCGATCAGCCCAAGATAGGTGCCGGGCTGCTGCACGCCGCTGGTGGGGCTCGCCGTAAACCCACGGACATGCATCTCGTAGATGACGGTGTCTGCCAGGCCTCGGCGGAGATGCCGGTCTCCCTGCCAGTCAAAGGCATCGTCCACAACGACACACTTTGGCGGCAGCACCAAACCATCACAGTCAAGGGAAAAGTCCCCTGCCAGTGCCTTCGCATACGGGTCAATCAGGCGGGCCGTACTGTCGAATCGCTGGCCGCGTTCTGGATCGAAGGGGCCATCGGCCTGGAAGTGGTAGAGCTGGCCAGGGCCGACCCCGGGCACGAGGATGCTCCAGATGTCGCCCCAACGGTCTTTGGCCGGATCGAGGGCGATCACCTCGGCAGGCTCATCTGCCTCAACCGAGTCATAGAGCAGCACCCGGATCTCCGTCGCCGAGCGGCTGTAGACGACGAACTGCACGCCATTGTCATGAAGGACTGCGCCATAGGGGAGCGCCTGACTGAACTGGAGCGGCGGGAGCGGCTTCCGGCCGTGCCTTCGCTTGGCGGCGACCTTCTTCTTGCGTGCTGTCATAGGCACCATGATAGCAACCGCACGGCCGCGACGGCGACTCCGCGAGGCCGCCCGTTCGGCGTCATGGCCGCAACCGAATCTGCGCCTCGAGATCGGCCTCGAGCCGCGCGGTGATATCGAGGTGTTGGCTGCTCACGTTCGTCGTCTCGCCCGGGTCGACCTCGAGGTTGTAGAGGGCGTCCTGCAGCGGCCCTCGCTTGCCCTTCGTCCAGCCGCCGCGCCGGCGGACGAGCTTCCATGTTCCATCGCGATAGCCAAAGGCCCCAGACGTGCCGTTGTCTTGCTGCACCAAAGACCGTCGGCCATGGGCGCCTGCATCGCCGAGCAATACACCGAGCACGTCGACGCTATCGGGAAACGCTTCGGCAGCGGGAAGCTCGCCAGCCAGTGTCGCGAGGCTTCGCGGGAGGTCGAGCGTGCAGACAATCTCGTCAGACACGCCCGGTGCGATCCGCCCGGGCCACCAGGCGATGAACGGCGTGCGAGTGCCCCCTTCGAAGACGTCATACTTTCCGCCGCGGAACGGCCCGCTCGGCCGATGGTCGCCGAGCTTCTCGACGGCGGCATCTTTGTATCCATCGCCGAGGACCGGGCCGTTGTCGCTACAGAAGATCACGAACGTGTTCCGCGAGACCCCAAGCCGCTCGAGCGAGGCCGTCAGTTGGCCGACGCACCAATCGAGCTCCACGATCGAATCACCCCGCGGGCCCATGCCCGTCTTTCCGCCAAACCGCTCGTGAGGCAGCCTGGGCACATGGATGTCATGCGACGCGAAGAAGAGAAAAAATGGTTTGTCTTTCTGCGCCTCGATCCAGCGGACGCTTTCTGTCACCCAGATATCTGCGAGATCCTCGTCACGAAATCGGGCTGCTTCGCCACCCGTGAAGAAACCGATTCGGCCGACTCCGTTGTGGATCGTGCCATTGTGGCCCTGCGACCAGTCCACCTTCAGCCGATCGCGGTGGTCGATGCCGTTGACATGGTCAGCCGATGGTGTGGCCTCGCCAACCCAAAGTGGATCGGAGGGATCGAGATTCTTGACCCGGTCGCCGGCCACCAGCACCGACGGTACGCGGTCATTCGTCGTCGGCAAGATGAAACAATGGTCGAACCCGATGTCGAGCGGGCCTGGCGAAAGTCGGCCATTCCAGTCTGGGCCTCTTCCTTCCCCGCCGAGGCCGAGGTGCCATTTCCCTACCACCGCTGTCGTGTAGCCGGCGGCGCGGAGGACTGCCGGGAGCGTGTGCGTGCCCGGCTGGATGATCGCAGGGGCGTTGGGGGGTGCGATACCAGTCCGCTGATTGCGGAAGGCATATTCACCGGTCAGCAAAGAAAAGCGGGTGGGCGTGCAGGTGGATGCGGAGGCGTAGCCGCTCGTATACCGGCGGCCTTCCCGGGCGAGACGGTCGATCGCCGGCGTGGTCACGGCCGTGGCACCGTAGCACGACACGTCTCCCCAGCCGAGATCATCGGCCATGATGACGATGATGTTGGGCGGCTTATCCGCGGCCGTTGCTGGGGGAGCGACCAGGAGGGCTACCATCCCCCACCACCGCGTGTTCACTCGTGGCCAGCGCACAGACACCTCCTCGTCGCGGGGAAATCCGCCTCCGACGGGTGCCAACCTACCCCGGATGCCCCGTCCGGTGCCATGCCTTGCGGCCTCGCCGAGACCGGCGATATTGGCACTGTGAGCGGAGCGACCTATTCCAGTGCCGGCGTCGATCTTGTGGCCTACGCCGATGCGATGGCCCGTCTCCCCGCCCATTTGAGGCGGACGCACTGCCCGCGAGTCCTCGGCCGCGAAGGCTCGTTCGCCGCCCTGTTTCAGCTCGACCTCAAGGGGCTCTTTGCCCGAGGCTATGAAGACCCGCTGCTCGTGTCGTGTACCGACGGCGTGGGGACGAAGCTCAAGCTGGCGGTGATGGCTGGCGTCCACGACACGGTCGGCATCGATCTGGTCGCGATGAGCGTCAACGACCTGCTCTGCACCGGGGCCGAACCGCTCTTCTTTCTCGACTACGTGGCGCTTTCCAAAGACGACCCGCCGCTCATCGAACAGATCGTCAAGGGCATTGCTGACGGCTGCGTCGAGAGCGAATGCGCCCTTGTCGGTGGCGAAACGGCGATCCTGCCCGACATGTATCACCCCGGCGAATATGACCTCGCTGGATTTTGCGTGGGCGTTGTCGAGCGAAAACGGCTCGTGGATGGCTCGGCCATCGAGCCCGGTGATGTGGCCATCGGTATCGCATCGAGCGGCGTCCATTCCAATGGCTTTAGCCTTGTCCGCAAGGCCGTGTTTGAGATGGGCGGCTTGGCCATCGACGCGCGGCCGGACGAGCTGGGTGGTCGTACCGTCGGCGAGACGCTTCTCGAGCCCACGCGGCTCTATGCCCGCGTGGTCAAGTCGGTCCTGCGCCACTACCGGGTCAAGCATGTCGTCCACGGCATCGCCCACATCACTGGTGGCGGTCTTGCCGAAAACCTGGCGCGCATCGTTCCCGACGGCGTGCAAATCGTGATCGAGCGCGGTTCGTGGGATGTGCCCGCCGTCTTCCCCTGGATTCAGGGGCTCGGGCAGATCGCCGTCGACGAGATGGAACGCGTTTTCAACATGGGCATCGGCATGGTGCTCATGGTCTCACCCCACTTCGCAGAAAGCATCCGTCATCAACTTGTCGATCTCGGCCACGCCTGTTGGCCGATCGGTACCGTGCACTCCTCAACGCCTGCCGACGAACGCGTCATCCTGCGTTAGCATCCCCTCGCCAGAAAGCAGTTCTTCATGCCAAAGCCACCGGCCCATGAGGCCGTCGATTCGCAGGATCGTCCTGGGCACGTTCCCTTCGGATCACTCGGCCTCTCCCCGGAGCTGCTGCGGGCGGTTGAAAAGCTCGGATTTGAGGAAACAGCCCCCATCCAGTCGGCGGCGATCCCGCTCATCATGGAGGGGCATGATGTCGTCGGTCAGTCGGAGACCGGATCTGGCAAGACCGCCGCGTTTTGTATCCCGGCGATTGAACGAGTCGATGTCAACGTCCACGCACCGCAGGTCATGATCCTCGTTCCGACCCGTGAGCTCGCGACGCAGGTTGCCGACGAGGTCCACAAGCTGGCCGCGTTCAAGCGAGGCCTGCGGTCGGTGCCGATCTACGGTGGCGCCTCCTACGAGAGGCAGTTCGCCGAGCTGAAGCGCGGCGCCCATATCATCGTCGGCACCCCCGGGCGGCTCGTCGATCACCTCACCCGCAAGACGCTTGATCTCGCCGGTGTGAAGATGCTCGTTCTCGACGAGGCCGACCGGATGCTCGACATGGGCTTCCGTGAGGATATCGAGAAGATACTCGCGGCCGCCCCGGCGACCCGGCAGACGGTCTTCTTTTCGGCAACGATCCCGCCGTCGATCCAGGCACTCGTCCGGGGGCATGCCCGTGACCCAAAGACAGTCCGCATCGCGCAGCGGGTGGTCGCCGGCGCGCCGCTCGTCGAGCAGATTTACTACGAGGTGCGTCACCACGCGAAGTTCGACGCGCTCGCTCGGATCATCGACTTTTATGATGTCCGCAGCGGCTTGATTTTCTGCAACACGCAGCAGATGGTCGAGGAGCTTGCCGATTCGCTGGTGGCCCGAGGCTGCTCCGCCGAGCGGCTGCATGGCGGCATGCCACAGGCTCAGCGAACGCGCGTCATGAGCAAATTCAAGGCGAGCGCATTCGAGTTCCTTGTGGCCACCGATGTGGCTGCCCGTGGAATCGACGTGAACGATCTCGAGCTCGTGGTCAACTACGACCTTCCGTACGATGCCGAGGACTACGTGCATCGCATCGGCCGCACGGGCCGTGCTGGCAGGAAGGGCAGGGCGGTGACGCTCGTGTCGGGCGCCGGCATCTACAAGCTCCAGTCGATCGAGCGATTTACCAAGGCCAGAATCCGTCGGGAGCATGTGCCCACTCTCGAGGCCGTCGAGAGCCGCAAGTCTGACGCCCTCTTCGAGAAACTTCGGGGCACGCTCGAGGGTGGAAGTTTTCCCAAGCACACGCTCCTCGTCGAGCGGCTTCTCGAGCAGGGATACACGCCCACCGAAGTAGCGGCAGCGATTCTCCACCACTTCGCGCCAAAGCCGGCGGAGCCTTCTGCCGCCGACCAAGCTCCTCCCGAGCCTGATCGGCCGCAGCGACAGCATCGAGGCCCAGGTGGCCCCCGTCGGCCTGGAGGCCCGGGCGGCCCGCGGCGTTTCGGACCATCGAAGAAGAAGCGGCGTTAGCCGCTACCGTCCAGCCGGCGGCGCCACGGACGCGGCGCGAATCTCTGGCGGCGGGCAGCACGATGGCCCAGCTTGTTCGATCGCCGCAAGCACCTGACTCTCGGTCAGCAGGTCACGCAGGACGATCGGATCACGAAGTGCCGCGCCCGGTTTGGCACCCGGGTAGATCGCCAGGAGCGGAATCGAGCGACTCCCGAGCCGCGCGAGTGCCTGCTGGATCTCGGCCCCCCCGTCTGTCCAATCGGCCAAGACGGGCACGACCCGGTTCTTGCGGATGAGGTCATGCACCTTGGTGGTCTCGATGGCGCCCTGAAGATTGAATATGCATGTGGGGCACCAGTCGGCCGAGAAGTCGACCATCACGGTAAACCCGTCCGTCTGCAACTCCCGCACGCGAGCCGGTGAAAACGGCTCCCACTCGAACGGGGATTCGCTGGGGAGAAAATTGGCGAGGAAGTTCAATGGACCGGCGTTCCTGAGTACCGTGCGGACGGGCCGCAACGTCGGCAGGAGTGATTCGCGAATCGGCGAATCAGCAGGCCCGAGCCACAGGATCGCTGCCAACCCAATGCCACCACCAATCGCGGCAGCCTGGAGCCAGTGGCCAAACCCCGCGACTCCTTGCCGCTCTTGGACTCTTCCAACCCACCAGCAGCCCATCCAAATGCCAATCAGCATGACGAAGGTCGGCACGAAGCATGCCGGCTGCTTTTGGAGCTGGAAGAACAGAAACGCGACCGTCCCGAGCATCACAAAGCCCAGGATCTCTTTGAATGTCTCCATCCAAGCCCCGGGCTTCGGCATGAATCGCACGAGCTGAGGAAAGATCCCGACGAGGATGTAGGGCGAAGCCATTCCGAGCGCAATGGAACCGAAAATCACGTACGTGATGGCGGTCGGCTGAGTCAGCGTGTACGCAAATACGGGCCCGAGGAACGGTCCGCTGCAGGGGGTGGCCAGGATCGTCGAGAGCACGCCCTTGAGGAAGGCGCCCAGCGGTCCCTCCTGCGACTGCACATGCCCCGCTTTCTCGCCGATGAATCCGGGAATCGGCAGTTCCCAGACCCCGAGGAACGAGAGTGCAAACGCAAAGACGAGGCCGAGCATCCCGATCTTGAAGGGCACCGACCCAAACTGCTGCCCCCACGCGAGATTCGTACGGGCCAGCCCGATGTTCGCCGCCACCGCCGCGGTGGCCAAGACAAAAAACACCGCGAACAGCCCCGCACAAAACCAGAGGTTCATCTGGAATACCTCTTGGCGTGCCCGGCCTGATTGCTGGGCAAACGACATGAGCTTGAGCCCGAGCACAGGGAGCACGCAGGGCATGAGGTTGAGAATCAGCCCGCCGGCGAGGCCCATGAGAATTGCCATCGGAAGCGAGACGGCAACTGCGTCGGCTACGGCAGTTGACGGCGACTCGAGCACGGTCGCTGGCGGTGCCTCACGACTGCCTGGGCCGGCGGCTGTCGGTGGCAATTCAGCCTGCTTAAACGCTGCCGGTGCCTCGGCCGCGTCACCATACTTCGCAGCCGCAAACTCGATCCGGCCGTTGTCCGCGCCCGCGGGAAGTGTGATCGTCAGCTTCACACCCGTCGGCCGATCGCAGGTCGTGTGGCTGCACGTCTGAAATCCAATGAGGGCTTCAATTGGGGTGTTTCCGTCGGCGAACATGAATTCGAACGCAATCGGACCCTCGACGGCGCCAGCAGCTGCGAGCTCCGGTGCCGCGGCGAGCACTGCCTCGGTAGCGGTCAGGCCCAGCAGCCGATCAGCACCTCCGGGCAGGCTCACGAGGGTTGGCTTACCTTGGCCGACCTCGGTCTTCGCTGATGTGGCGGGCTGGTAGAGGTGCCATCCGACGGCCGGCAGGAGCCGGAGCGTGACCGGCACCGTGGCGGCGGCGCCCACTTCTGTTGGCTCGCCAAATTCTGCCTCGAGCGTCACGTGGGACCGCTCGGGGGTGTGCTTCATGACCGCCGCGGGGAGGGCCAATGCCGCCGGTGCGTTGCCAGCGACCGAAAATGGCACCGTTCGGGGTGGCAGGCAGGAAGTGTCTTGGCAGAGCTGGAATCGGATGGTGCCCTGCACATCGCCCGTGCCCGCGGCCAGCGGCGCACGCCACGTCACCGTGCCCGCGTGCTCCTCGATGTCGATGCCCTTCCATGCCGGAATGTCTGCGACCCGCCGAATGTGGGCCGCAGGGGTGGCCGCAAAAGGGCCGGCAATTTTCCTGGGCGAGTCGACGCTGACCGTGAGCGTGGTGGGGATCGGCCCTGGCTTCTGTGTGATCGAGTAGAGGTGCCAGCCCTCTTCCAGGATCGCCGTCACAGCCAGAGCGTCGGGCTGGCCGTCCTGTCCCGGCTCAATGACCGCTTTGACCGCGACTTCACTGGCTTCCTCGCCGCCAAAGCCTCCAAAAGGGTCAAAGTCGGCAGCACCGTCATCAGCCGGCAGCCGTGCGACCGCCAGCACGATCAGCAGGAAGCCCGCGGCACGAATCAATACATTCCCGCTGGTCATGGCGTCATGGCGATCCATCAGAGAGAGAAACAATGCAACCGCCAAGTCGGCGGGCCACAATCCCTAGGGGATTTTCGTCTTTGAAAGTCTACGGACTGGAGTTTTCAAGCGTCAAACCGGCCGGTGACCGTGCTTCGTGTAAGACATTCAGGGCCCCTGGGAGGCTTGAGACCAGCCGATGCAGTCGGGACACGACCCGATCATGCTCAGGGAACGAGCGACCCTCGACGAGCGTCCAGCGAAACCAGTTGTCGAGTCCGAAGATGATCCCGGTCGCGGCCAGGAGTGGCACGAGCCGTCGCTCGCATGGCCCCATGGGTAGCACGTTCGCATACGCCTCGATGGCAGTGGCCCACCACGAGGTGCTGACGCGCGGCGGCAGCCAGCTGCCGAGGAGCCGCGCCACGTCAGTCGCCGGCGTATCGATCCCGGCGGCATGCAGATCGATGATGGCTGCGACCCGATCACGATCGTCGGAATCGAAGAAGACGTGTTCACTCCACACATCCCGCAGGACGAACTGGCAGCGGAGCGGTGCGGGGACGGTCGTGGCCAACCACGCAACGCACTGGCTGCCGCCGCCAGCCTCAAAGTGATCGCAGGCAACAGCGATGTGGGGCATCACCGCGGTGGCCCATTCAGACGCCGGCGGGGGGGCATTCAGGAGTGATCGCCACGGCCGATCGCTGAGCTCGCGAGCCCGCGAGACCCGCTCGGTCCATCCCGGGGAGACCGCGAGCATCGGCGGGTTCTCGGCAAGCAGGGCTGCGGCGGAGTGAACATGTGCGAGGGCCCGCATCGCCGAGGCGATCTGCGAAGGGGCAGGATCGCTGGTCGTGACGCCGTCGACATACTCCAGCATCTCGCAGAGACGGCCGTCATCCGTGACGACCAGGGTGTGGCCATCCACGCTTTCGCGGACCGCAGGAATCACCTCGCCCCCGCTGCAGCCTCGGATGTGCGAGATCGCCCTGTGGATCCATCCGGCCCTCTCAGGGCTCGTACTCGCCGCCAAGACCTTGAGGACGTGCGGCCTGGCGGCGGCGGGCCGCACGAGGAAGACAGGAGCTCCGCTAAAGCCCCCAGAGACAAGCTGCGTGACCTCCGCGCCGCCGGGAAACCAGTGGGCAGCCAGCGCTCGTTGGGCTGCCGCACGGCGATCCGCGGTCGATCTATCCGGAATCTTTTGCATGACCGCACCCGATCAGTGGCCTGAGCCCAGCGGTGATGCTACCCTCGGATTGTGGCTGTGACGGCGTCACCCTTGGCACGCCCGTCAACCGCTCCTTCCCCACGGGGCCCACCCAGTCTGCGACCAGCTGAGGGGATTCCCGCTCGAGCCCTGAGGACTTTCGATGCCCGCCATGCCTATCCGCCTCGCCCTTCTCGCTGCCCTCGTGGCGTGCGGTTCCCTTGTCGGCGCCCACGCGGGTGATTCCGCTGAGGCGACCCCAGCCAAGGCGGAGTCTACGCCATCTGCCTCAGCGTCACCTGCGAGCAACGCGAAGCCTGCCGTGAACGAGGAGCAGGCGCGACAGGCCGCGATCGCGACGCTTCTCAAGGATGCCACCAGGCTGCCTGGCCTGATTCCTCTGTACCGCAAGGAAGACAAACTCTTCGCCGAGCTGTCCGAGGGGCTTCTCGGCAAGGAATTCTTCGTTCTGACAAGCATTTCGCGGGGCATCGGCGAGGGTTCGTTGCTCGGTGGCATGAGCGTCGGGTTTGGCGACGACTGGGTCTGGCAGTTTCGCAAAGTCGATGACACGATCCAGGTCGTCCGACGAAACGTTCGGTTTTTCGCCGCCAAGGGCAGCCCGGAATCAAAGGCGGTGGACCTGGCCTATACCGACAGTGTGCTGTTCAGCATCAAGATTATGGGCATCGGGCCCACGGGCGGGCAGCTCATTGACCTCGCCCCGATTTTTCTGACGGACCTCCCGCGGCTGGCGTCTGCCCTGCCTGGATTTTCGTTTGCTCGCGACCGCTCGAACTGGGGCCGGGTCAAGGGCTTTCCCGACAACGTCGAGCTCGAAGTCACGGCCACCTACGGCTCGAGTGGTGCGACGACGATCGATACCGTGCCCGATTCGCGGGGCGTGACGATCAGCATTCGGTACTCGATCAGCCTCCTGCCGCAGAGCTCGTATACGCCGCGCCTGGCGGACGATCGCGTGGGCTACTTCGTGACGGCGCTCAAAGACTTTTCGCAGCAGGTCGATGAGGATCGCTTCGTGCGGTACATCAACCGCTGGCAGCTCGAAAAAGCCGATCCCAAGGCCGCCCTCTCGCCTCCCAAGAAGCCCATCGTGTTTTGGATCGAAAAGACCGTGCCATTTCGGTACCGGCCGGCGATCCGGCGTGGCATTGAGTCCTGGAACGAGGCCTTCGAAAAGGCAGGCTTTGCGAATGCCATCGAGGTGCGCCAGCAGCCCGACGTGACCGACTGGGATCCAGAAGACGTCAACTACAACACCTTCCGCTGGATCACGGCAGGGCAGGGCTTTGCCATGGGGCCATCGCGAGTGAACCCGCGGACTGGGCAGATTCTCGATGCCGACATCATCTTCGACGCCGACTTCCTCCAGTTCTGGCGGCAGCAGTATGAGACGTTCACGCCCCAGTCTGTCGCGTTTCTGACCGGCGGTGGTCCAGGAAGCCCGTCGCTCGTGGGCCACGCCGGCGCCGGCTGCTGCCCGGCCTGCGGTCTCGTTGACGGTCATGCCCGCGAAACGGCGCTCGCCGCAACGGCGCTCGCCGTGGCCGCTCCGGGCGGTCTCTCAGATGTAGAGAAAGAGAAACTCGTCACCCAGGGGCTCACGCTCGTGGCGATGCACGAGGTGGGGCACACCCTCGGCCTGCGGCACAACTTCAAGGGAAGCGCGTACCGGTCGATGGCCGACTTCAACGATATCGAGAAGACGCGGGCGAGTGGAGGCAGCACGAGCGTGATGGACTACATCCCCGTGAACATCATGCCGAAGGGCAAGACGCAGGGAGACTACTACTCGGCAAAACTCGGCCCCTACGACCGCTGGGCGATCGAGTATGGCTACAAGCCGCTTTCCGCTGGCAGCCCGGAGGCCGAGCGAAAGGATCTCGAGAAGATTGCCGGCCGCAGCGGGGAGCCCGAGTTGGCCTTTGCCACCGACGAAGACACGGAGTGGGGCGACCCCGATCCGCTCTCGAATCGATTTGATCTGGGCAGTGATCCCATCGAGTTCGCCAAGGCGAGGGCGGAGCTTGTCGCCCAGGTGATGCCGGGCATTGTGGAGCGGTTGGCAGGCCCCGATGAAGACGGCACCGGGGGCCGCTATGAACGGGTTCGTCAGGCCTTCGGTGTGCTCCTCACATCGCACGGGCAGGCGATGTACAACGCCTCTCGGCTCGTGGGAGGCCTCGTCGGCTCTCGTAGCCACCGCGGTGATGCCAACGCCAGGCCACCGTTTACGGTCGTGACGGCCAAGCAGCAACGCGATGCGCTCGACCTGCTGGCGGCCGAGATGTTTGGCACCAAGCCCTTTTCCTTCTCGCCCGAGCTCTACAACCACTTGGCGGCGAGTCGCTGGATGCATTGGGGCACCGAGGAGGTGGATCGCGAGGACTACCCAGTTCATGATGTCATCCTCATGTGGCAGGATCGCGTGCTCGGGCGGCTGCTTGATCCACTCGTGCTCGATCGGGTGCGAGATAACGAGCTCAAGGTGCCTGCCGACGCCGATGCGCTCGCGCTGGCGGAGCTGTTCGAAAAACTCTCGCAGGCGGTGATGGCTGAAGTGACAGCCGCCGGGCCCGGTGAGTACACGGCCCGAAAGCCGTTGATCAACAGCCTGCGCCGCGGTCTACAACGGGCGTTCGTGGCCCGGCTCGCTGGCATCGCCATGAGTGGTGGCGCCAGTAACGCCGATGCTCAGGCCCTAGCCGCCGACCAGCTTCGCTCACTCTCCGCAGGCATCGAGGCAGTCCTTGCCAAGGAAGGCGTGAAGCTGGACACCGCGTCGCGGGCGCATCTGGCCGAGCTGCGGGAGCGAATCGGAAAGGTGCTCGATGCCAGGCTGACACTCCCGCGGCCGTGATGGTTGGCTGGGCGGGCGCGGAGACCTTCTGAATGCGGCTCGTTGTTGCCATCCTCAAACCGGCTCAGGTGGAGCCCGCAAGGCAGGCGCTCGCTGCTGTGGAGGTCACCCGGATGACCATCTGCGACACGCAGGGGTTTCCGGCTTGTCTTCCGCAGGGCGACGGCCGTCCGGTCCAGGAGGCCGTCATCCAGGTCGCCTGTAACGACGACTTCGTTGACCGAGCCACCGGGGCCATCGTAGCCGTGCTCGAGGCGGCTGGCGACGATGCTTCCGGCAGGCTCTTCACGCTGCCCATGGTGGATGCGGTGCAGCTCTACCGCGATGTCCGCGGGCCCGAGGCGGTATGAGCCAGCGGGACAGCCGCGTGGGCGATTTCGCGGTAAGTCGATATGATGCGACGCGTTCAAGGAGCGATCGTGGCCGTCGATCAGCCATCTCTCAAGGTTCTTCTCGTTTCGCCTGATCTCATGGCGACCAGTCGATTGGCGAGTCTCTGCCGAGAGGCCGGGGCCAAACTCGAGACGCTGCGGAGCCTCGCGGACACCCCCCACGGTGGTCCTCACGACCTTGTGCTCCTCGATCTCCAGTCGCTCGTCGATGATCCTGCGGTGATTGTGGCCCGCGCCCGCACGCTCGTCTGTCAGCAAGCCGCTGGGGGCGAGTGCCGGATTGTCGCGTTCGGGCCGCATGTCGCCAAGGAGCGACTGGCCATGGCACGTGACGCCGGTGCAGACGATGTCGTGAGCCGTGGCGAACTGCTCGGCGGCTTTCCGGCGCTCCTTCGCCGCTGGCGGGGCTCGTGCGCCTAGGTGGCCTGTGTCCCGGGCTCGTCGATGACGACCTCGTCGAGCTCCGTGCCATCGACCTCATGCCGCAGAACGAGGTACGACGCCGTGGCGATCGCCCAGAAGTAGCCCCAGCTGAACGAGCTCACGAGCGTCACGAGGCCGCGGATCCAAAACCGAAGTGGCTCCATGGCCGCAGGACCGCCGTCTGCAAGCCCCGCGATCACCACGGCTGCGCGGTCATGCCCCATCCCGAAGCTTGCCGCCCACATGGCGAGGGTCGATGTTGTGTCGGCGAGGACGCCCGCGGCAGCGAGGGCTGGAATGGCCACGATGAGTGCCACGACGGCATGAAAAGCGTAATGCAGGGGACGCTGGTAGACATAGGAAAACGCAGTGGAGATCGCCTGAAATGAATCGGCCCGCTCGACGCCCACCGCGGCCACCATGAGGGGCCAGCCGATGGTGACGCCGATCGCCAGGATCGCCAGCACGACCGCGCCCGCGAGCACGAGCGGCCAGATCAGGCCGACGATAAACAGGCCCCATTCGGTCCGCATGGCCAGGCCGAGGAGCGCACCTGGCACACTCATCACGACGATGCCCACAAGCACGAAGAGCACCGAGTTGACAGCCGGTGGCCATTTCTTCGAGCCATAGCCAATCGCACCGAGTGGCCCGAGCGGCTCCTCTCCGGCGAGTTTGAGCGCGACGCAGCGGGTGATAGCAGTGCCGAATATGGCCCACACCAGCACGAACCAGCCGATCCTCGCGGATGCCGCGACGACATGGGAGAGCTCTGTCGTGGGCTGGAATGGAATGGTCACAAGTCGCACGAGCTCACGCACGGGACCGGGCACCAGCGACGCGACTCGCCGAAACCATGGAAGGGCTTCCGCACTCGGCGCGAGGGGGCTCGCAACAACGAGTGCATCGTCTGGTGAAGGGAGCACGAGGCCACCCTGGTTCATCGCAGCAGCCATCGCAGCCTCGCGGGCATCGGGCACGACGAGCCCTGCCTGGTCGCAGGCTGACCATCCCGCTTGCATCGCGACCGCCCCGAGGATCGCGAGCAGGATCACCGTGGGAGTGAAGGCGGCGCCCGCGGCGCGAAAGAGAATCCACCACGGGAGCGCGTCGCGCCAGCAGACCTCGTGGACGATGCCCCCGGAGGGGTTTGGGGTACTGGACATGCAGCAATTCCTCGGGCCGGTGAGCGGTGGCGTGGCTAGCGGCGGGAGTATACGCTGGCTGGCTGCCGAGCGTCAGCCTTCGGAGTCTGCGGCTGCCTCGCCGGCCTCGTCATCTTCGTCCACCGGAGGCGCGGGCACGCCATACGCCTCGTCGAGCCATCGCCCGAGGTCGATCAGTCGGCAGCGGTCACTGCAAAAGGGGACGGTTGGCGTCGTGGCCAAGTCTACCGACACGTCGCACACGGGGCAGCGGGGCATTGCCTCACCCCTCACCGGAGTTTTTCGATTTCGATCCGCCCGAATCGGCCGGCTTCGATCCACCCTCAGGCTTGCCGCCACCCGAATCGGCTGCGGCACCCTTCTTGTACGATTCGCTCCGGTAGTCGGTCTTGTAGAAGCCCGATCCCTTGAACACGAGCGCCCCACCGGCACCGATGAGTCGGCGGAGCTTCTTTTTCTTGCACTTCGGGCAGGTCTTCTTGACCGAATCGGTCATCGACTGAAACAGCTCGAAAGCGTGCCCGCAGCCGTCGCACACATAATCGTAGGTTGGCATGGTCAGTCCTCCTTGGCCACGATGACCTGCGCCGGTCGCACCACGCGGTCATGCAGTTTGTAACCGCGGCTCACGGTGGCCACGACCGTTCCGGCGGCCTTGCCCGGCACGGCGATCTGCTGAATCGCATCATGCACGGTGGGGTCAAAGGCCGCGCCGTCGGAATCGATTGCCGCACAGCCGTGATGCCCGAGGAGCTTCTCGATCTGCTGGGCCGTCATCCGCACGCCCTCACGGAGGCTTTGGATGTCATCGGTCTTGTCGGCGGCTTCGACCGCCCGCAGGACATTGTCGAACACCGGCAGAAGATCGCGAAGCACCTCGATCTCCCGGTAGCGCTGGGCCTCGTCATACTCCCGACGCGCCCGCTTCCGAAAGTTTTCGAGCTCTGCCGTGAGCCTGAGAATCCGATCCTGAAGCTCGGAGATTTCGTCTCCGGCGTCCGCGGCTTCGATCGTCGCAGCGCCAGCCTCGGGAAGGTCATCTTCCGGCTGTCCTTGGTCATGCTCTGACGGCGTCATGCCTGCTCCTTTTCCTCGGTGGGCTCGTGGCCTTCTGCGGTCGTCCCATTGACCTGAAAATACTCGGCCAGGCGGCTAAAGAAACTGGTCCGCTTCGGATTGACCTCGGCGTGCTCCTCCTCGGCCAGCTCTCGCAGCAACTCTTCGGCGCGGCGGGAGAGTTTTTTGGGCACGTCAACATGGACATGCACATGGAGATCGCCGATGCCGCGGCCCCGCACCTCGGGCATTCCCAGGCCGCGCACGCGAATCACATCCCCCGGCTGAGTTCCCCGGACGATCTCAAACGGCTTGGGGCCGTCGAGCGTGGGAACCGCGATGGTTGCGCCCAGGGCAGCCTGCGTGAAGCTCACCGGCACTTCGCAGTGGAGGTCGCGGCCGTCGCGCACAAGAAACGGATGATCCTCGATTTCGACGACACAGTAGCAATCTCCTGGAGGACCGCCATTGCCACCCGGCTCACCTTCACCTGCGAGCCGCACCCGCACATCGCGGTCCACGCCAGCCGGGATTGTCACCTTGCGGGCGACTCGCTCCTGGGTCACGCCCTCACCGCCGCACGCGGTGCAGCGGTCGCGAACAATGCTGCCAGCACCGCGGCAGGCGGGGCAGGTCGATTGGAGCCGAAACACACCAGCTGATTGGATGACTTGCCCGCGGCCAGCACAGTAGTCGCAGGATTGAGGCTTGGTCCCCTTCTTCGCTCCGCTGCCATCACACTCCGCGCAGGACTCGTGTCGCTCGAACTCGATGGTCTTGGCTACCCCGCGGGCTGCTTCGAGGAGCGAGAGGTGCACCTGGCAGAACACATCACGCCCCTTACGGGCACGCGACTGTCTCGATCGGCCGCCACCACCAATCGCTTCACCGAAGATGGAGCCGCCAAAGAGATCACCAAACGCCTCGAAGACATCCGAGATGTCGTTAAAGTCGTGGCGACGGCCGCCCTCGACACCGGCGTGGCCGTAGCGGTCATACCGGCCGCGCAGATCAGCGTCGGAGAGAACCTCAAACGCTCTCGCCGCCTCCTTGAATCGCGTAGCCGCATCCGCATCACCCGGGTTCTTGTCGGGGTGGTAGCGGATCGCTAGCTTTCGGTATGCGGCGGTGATCTCTGCGGGCGTAGCCCGCCGATCGACCCCGAGAACCTCGTAGTAGTCGCGTTGGTCGACCATGACACCTTGCGAGTCGGCAGACTCGTCGCCGGCCTACCGTACGCTGCCCTCGATCTTCCGCTTCTTGGCGTCGTCCTTGTCGAGGTTCGTCACAAGGGCCTCGGTGGTGAGCAGGAGCCCCGCGATGCTTGCGGCATTCGTCAGCGCCACGCGGACCACCTTGACCGGATCGATGATGCCAGCCTTGAACATGTCGACATACTCGCCCTTGTTGGCGTCGTAGCCCATGTTCAACGGCTTCCCGACCACCTCGTCGGCCACGACCGCCCCGTCGATGCCACCGTTCTCGGCGATCTGACGGATGGGAGCCTCGAGGGCGTGCAGGATGATGTCGACGCCGATTTTCTCGTCGCCCTTCGCCTGCGAGCGAGCCTTCTCGACTGCCTCGCGGCACCGCAGGAGGGCCACGCCGCCGCCGGCGACAATACCTTCTTCGACGGCTGCGCGGGTCGCGTGCAGGGCGTCCTCGACACGGGCCTTCTTCTGCTTCATCTCGACCTCGGTGCCAGCACCGACGGAGACAATCGCGACGCCGCCGGTGAGCTTGGCGAGACGCTCCTGGAGCTTCTCGCGGTCATACTCGCTCTCGGTCGACTCGATCTGACTGCGGATCTGCTGTACGCGGGCCTGCACGGCGTCGGTCTTGCCGGCGCCCTGCACGATCGTGGTCTCACCCTTGTCCACCGCGATCCGCTTGGCACGGCCGAGGTGGGAGAGATCGAGGCTTTCGAGCTTGAGGCCGAGGTCTTCGCTGATGAGCGTGCCGCCGGTGAGCGTGGCGATGTCGTTGAGCATGGCCTTGCGACGGTCACCAAACCCAGGGGCCTTGACCGCACAGACCTTGAGCACGCCCTGGAGCTTGTTCACCACCAGTGCCGTCAGGGCATCGCCTTCGACGTCCTCCGCAATGATGAGCAGCGGCTTGCCCGACTGGGCCACCTTCTCGAGCAGCGGCAGGAGGTCGCGAAGATTCGAAATCTTCTTCTCATGGATGAGAATGACCGCGTCCTCGAGTTGGCACTCCATCTCGGCTGGCTTATTGATGAAGTAGGGCGACACAAAGCCCTTGTCAAACTGCATGCCGTCCACGAACCGGACAGTCGTCTCGGTCGTCTTGCCTTCCTCGACGGTGATCACGCCGTCCTTGCCGACCTTCTCGAGGGCCGTTGCCAGGAGGTCACCGATCGCACGGTCGTTGTTGGCGCTGATGGAGCCGACCTGGGCGATTTCCTCGGCGCTCTCAACCTTGCGGGCCAGCTCGCCGAGCCGTGCCACCGCTGCCGCCACTGCCTTCTCAATCCCGCGGCGCACCGCCGTGGGATTGCTGCCAGCCGTGACATTCCGAGCGCCTTCTCGAAAAATGGCCCTCGCAAGCACGGTGGCGGTCGTCGTGCCGTCGCCAGCGAGGTCGGAGGTCTTGGAGGCAACTTCGTTCACGAGCTTGGCGCCCATGTTCTCGAAGGCATCTTCGAGGTCCACTTCCTTGCTGACCGTGACACCGTCTTTCGTGACGGTCGGGCCACCGAACGACTTGTCGATGATGACGTTGCGGCCGGTGGGCCCCATTGTCACGGCGACGGCAGCGGCGAGCTTTTCGACGCCCTTGAGCAGCTTGGCACGGGCGGTGTCATCAAACATCAGTTGCTTGGCCACGGAACGATCTCCTTGGATAACGTCGTTTCGGTCGGAAGTGATTGACTCAATCGTTTATCGAGGCATCGCTGGAGGCGATGACCGTCGGCCCTGGGAACCCCTGATGTTCCCTGCGGCCGACCAGGTGAAACGGGCCACGATGGCCGTTACGCGATCAAGCAAGCACCTTGGCGAGGATGTCGCTCTCGCGAAGGATCTTGACGTCGTGGCCATCGACCTCGATGTCACTGCCCGAGTACTTGCCGTAGATCACTTCGTCGCCGACCGAGAGAGCCAGCGGCGAACGCTGCCCGTTCTCGAGGAGCTTGCCTGGGCCGAGCGCCACGACGTGACCCCGTTGCGGCTTCTCCTTGGCCGAGTCGGGCAGGACGATGCCACCGGCGGTCCGCTCTTCGGCTTCGACGGGCTCCACCACGACACGGTCATCAAGGGGACGAATTTTGAGGTTCTTGGCTGCCATGATTGTTGGTTCTCCGAAAAAGGTTTTGGTGTTGATTGAAAACGTAGTCTGATTCGATCGGCTTGCGAGGGCCTACATCATCCCTGGCATGCCACCCATGCCTCCCATGCCCGGCATGCCACCCATGCCTCCGCCCATCCCGTGATGGTCGTGGCCATCGCCGCCCGCTTCTTCGTCTTCCTTGGGAATCTCGGTGATCAGCGTATCGGTCGTGAGCAGGAGGGCAGCCACACTCGCGGCATTCTGGAGAGCGGTTCGCACGACCTTGGCTGGGTCGATGACACCCGCGCTCACCATGTCGCCATACTCTCCCTTGTCTGCGTCGTAGCCGTCGTTCTTGCCCTTCATCTGGCGAACGCGGTTGACGACAACCGAGCCATCCACACCCGCATTCTCGGCAATCGCCTCGAGCGGATACTTGAGCGCGTTCTTCACTATCGCCGCTCCGAGCTTCTCGTCTCCTTCGAGATCGAGCTTCTCAACGGCCTTTTCGCTTCGCAGCAGGGCCACGCCGCCGCCAGGGACGATGCCCTCGGCGAGGGCTGCCTGAACGGCGCTCTTGGCGTCATCAATCAGAGCCTTCCGCTCCTTCATTTCGGTCTCGGTCGCAGCCCCGACGTTGATTTGGGCCACGCCACCGGCGAGCTTTGCAAGCCGTTCTTGGAGCTTCTCGCGGTCGTAGTCGCTGGTAGTCGCCTCAATCTCGTTCTTGATCTGAGCAACGCGGCCTTCGATCGCGGCCTTTGCACCGGCACCGCTCACGATCGTCGTGTTTTCGGCATCGATGATCACCTTCTTGGCACGGCCGAGGTCGGTCAGCTTGACCGCATCGAGGGCAATGCCGAGGTCCTTGAAAATCGCCTGACCACCGGTCAGCACGGCGAGGTCGCCGAGCATGGCCTTGCGGCGGTCGCCGTAGCCTGGCGCCTTGACCGCGACCGACTGCACAATGCCGCGGAGCTTGTTCACCACGAGCGTAGCCAGGGCCTCGCCCTCGACGTCTTCGGCAATGACCACGAGGGGCTTACCCGACTTGCTGATGGCTTCGAGGAGCGGAACGAGGTTCTTCGCACTCGAAATCTTCTCCTCGAGGACGAGGATGTAGGGATTTTCGAATTCACAGACCTGATTCTCGGCGTCGGTCACAAAGTGGGGCGAGAGGAAGCCGCGGTCGAACTGCATGCCCTCAACCACGTCCACGGTCGTCTCGGCCTGCTTTCCTTCTTCAACGGTGATCACTCCGTCCTTGCCAACCTTGAGGAAGGCCTCGGAGAGCACGTTGCCGATCGTCGGATCGTTGTTGCCAGCGATCGTGGCAATCTGAACAAGCTCCTTCTTGTTCTTCTCGTCCACCTTCGTGGCCATCGCGAGGACCGACTTCGACACTGCCTCAACGGCCTTGTGGATGCCACGCGAGAGAGCCATCGGGTCGGCACCCGCGGCAATCATCTTGAGGCCCTCACGGAAGATGGCCTCAGCGAGGACGGTCGCGGTGGTGGTGCCGTCACCAGCCACATCGTTCGTCTTGCTCGCAGCTTCCTTGACGAGCTGAGCGCCCAGATTTTCATACGGATCTTCAAGGTCGATATCCTCGGCGACGGTGACGCCGTCTTTGGTGACCTTGGGGGAACCCCAGCCCTTGTCGAGCACGGCGTTGCGGCCACGTGGGCCGAGCGTGCTTTTCACCGCGCGGGCGAGCTTGGAAACGCCGGCGAGCAGCGGCTGGCGGGCCTCATCGTCAAACACCATCTGTTTTGCCACGACAATTTTCCTCCGAAGGTCGGACTTGAGACCCAGTCGCACGCGGCGCCATTTGGCAGGCCCGCGACGGGTTTCCCCAGAGGAATGCAATCCGCGTGCCGAGACGCCTCGAAGTGGGTATGGATCGCTAAATCTGGTGGAATTAGTGACGGCCACCTCGCGGCCCGATTCGACCTGTGCCGTTTTGGCAGGCCACACAGGAGCAGGCAGAGCCCTGCTATTCTCACGGTGCGTGGGAATAACCATCCTTGGCCTTTTTCCACCTCAGGCCGGCCGCTGGAAAGCACTGAGGGTTTCCATGGTCGGCAACCGCCGCTTCCGGCGGCTTCAGGCTTTTTCCACAGTCAGCTTCGCCGGCGTGCGGCGTTGCTGCTCCGTTTGCTCGCGCAGCGTCACCACTGGGCCCGGGTTTCAAAACACGTGTCTCAGGCACCATCACCGCTCGGTCGGCCTGCTCAGGCTTCGAGCCGGCAGAAGCTCGCCAGTAGCCATCAGCGAAGCTGGCTGTGGGGGCGTCATGCGGTCACGGAAATGCTGCGTGCCAGACGCTGGCCGTTGGTGGAACTGCTGGTGGCTGCCGAGTCACCGGACGACATTCGCCGGGAACTCACCTCGCTCGCGGAATCCTGCAACGTACGGGCCGACGTCGTTTCCGGATCGCGTTTGACTCAGCTGTGCGGCACGGCCGAGCATCAGGGCGTGCTCGCACTGATGGCTCAGTTTCCGTACGGCACGCTGGCAGAATGGCGTCTGTATCTGACACAGCAGCTGTTGGCACCCACAGTGCCGCCGCTGTTTGTGGTCTGCGATCATATCCAAGACGCGCATAACTTCGGCGCTATTCTGCGTTGCTGCGATGGCACGGCGGCCGCCGCGGTCATGGTGGAATCGCAGCAGCAGGCGGCCGTGACTCCTCACGTGGCTCGTTCGTCCGCTGGGGCGGTCAACTATTTGAATGTGTTTCGAGTCGACGATCTGGCCGACGTTCTTCGATCACTGAAAGATGCCGGAGTCTTGATCGTTGCCGCATCGGAAAAATCGCCTGCCCCGCTGTGGCAGACCCATCTGAGTTCTGCCGTTGCACTGGTGGTGGGGAGTGAGGCATGCGGAATTCGCAAGCCCCTGCTGGAGTTGTGTGACTGTCACGTGAGCATCCCGATGCTGGGGCACGTGACGTCGCTGAATGCTGCGGTTGCCGCCGGAATCGTGCTGTATGAGATTCGTCGCCAGCAAAGCATTCGGGTGGCGAGTACGCCGAACGCCTGATTCCCTGCCAGGTGGCCATGATTCCCCTCCGAACAAGAGAGCTGCGCACGCACTACGAATCCTCGCCTGGTTCGGCCTCGGCAAGCGCCACATCGATCGCTTCCTCAATCGTCTTGTCTCCCGTCGCGCCCTGCCAGTTCAGCTCACCCGCCCACCACGAACGGATGTAGCCGTTCGTGTCGACGACATACACGCACGGCCACATCGTGTTGCCCCACGCGGCCCAGTTCCTCCCGTCGAGGTCGAGCAGAATTGGGAACTTGAGTTCCCGATCCATGGCCGCCGCCTTGACGAGATTGGGGTCGCGTTCGCTCGGGGTCTCCGGAGTTTGGATACCGAGGATCACGACACCCCTCTTCGCAAGCCCGTCGTGCCAGCGGCGATAGGTCGCGAAGTTCGCGTGGCAGTTGCTGCACTGGAACGCGTAGAAGTGAACCACCACGACCTTGCCGCGAAGCGACGCCAGCGTCAGCGGGCGGGAGTTGATCCATGTATCGGCCGAGACGATTTCCGGCGCGAGCGGATAGATTCGTGTGAGCTTCGCTGTGTCGAACGGTTTGCCAAGTGACTTCCACAGGGCATCGTGCTGTTGTGCAGTCAGCGCCATTGTGATCGCCTGCTGCTCTGCCGCGGCGGTTGCGGCTGCGTGGGCCCGCTGGTCTTCGGTCGCTTTCTCGCCGGCAGAAGCCTCGCGAGCTGCCTCGGTTGTGCGGGCACGAGAGATAAAACCCTCGAACTGTTCGGGCGTGAGCTCGAGTTCCGTCGCTAGGTCATCGCGAAGCATCATGCGAATGCCCTGCGCCTGACGTTCGATCTGATCAAGCCGCCGCACCTGGGCGTGCGAGAGGTTCCTTGGACCCCAATCGCGGACCTGCGATTCAAGGCCGACCATCGTTGCTCGTAGCTTGTCAGGCGGCAGGTTACGCGAACGGAGCCAGACGGCGTCCACTTCAACGAGCGCTTCTTCGAGGGCCGCACGTTGCCTCGGCGTGAGCTCGAGCTCTGCCTGCACTTCCGGTGCGTGGACAAGCTGCACGAGCCTCGCCGGCACGAGTGCGGTAGCGTCGGGGGCCTGGGCACGCACGGCCATGGGCGTGAGAGCGAACAGCAGTGCGACATGGCAAAAGGCTTGCATTTCGGATCGCTCCAAAAGCGACAAGAATCGGACTATGAGCGGAGGTATCGCACCAATCCGGGGTGGACGCCCTTCGGTCTCTGATGGTAGCCCAACCGGGGCTGCGGCTGTTGTGCAACGACACGAACGTCGTGTTCCCCGCTCGGAGATCGGCACGCGAGCGATCGCCGTGATGGGCCGTGCGGCCAGAGAGCCGTCAATCGACGGGCAGAAACACCCACAGCGCTGGCCGTCCACAGTTGCAATGGACCGCGCGGCCGAGGAGACCAAGGCCGGCAGCGCTCAGGAAGACCGTCGTGCGGGCGGCGTCCCAGAACCCGAATGAGCCATGAATGTGCGGCCCTCGGAGTCGCTGGTTCACGCTCGGCACTGGATAAAAGATGGTCTCAATCAGCGGCGGTCGCTCGCGCTCTCCGTCCTGAAGGTCGTCGAGTACGCGGGTCGTGCGATCCATGACTTCGCGTGACCCACCTTCCCTGAGAAACCGTTCGTCCACCTCGGCGACTCCGTGGCGACTGAGAGTCGGTAACACGAGCAGGCACAGGAACGACCAGAGCGTAAACCTGAGACTCAGCTCGATGGTGCCACTCGCCGTGCCGAGTGCCTGCGGCCCAACAAGCAGCGCCGAGGCCGTGAGGCCCGCAAGGGTGATGGCCACGGCCAATATCCGCCCACGCCACCAGCTTCCGGTCTGGTCGGCCAGGAACCGCCTCCCAATCGCCACACTGAGTTCATCGCTTCCCAAAACCCTCCGCCACTTCATGGGCAGAAGGTGCATTCGCGGACGAAATACACCGACGACCGCGCCAGTGAACCCTTCGTCCTGGCTATCGGCCATCACAACCGGAACGGGGCCGCTCGGGACTGATGAAGGCCCGCTGGGGGTCAACTCAATCGGGGCGACAGCAGTGGCCATCACCACTCGACCGTGAAGGAGCACGAGGATCATCGCAGCCCCAGATGCAACCGTTCCGAACACACCGCCGTATCGGCCCGCGACCATCAGGGTCACGGCTACGACGAACAGGACGGCCGAGTGGACGACCACGCCCCGCGCAAGCCCGAGCAGGTATCGGCCCGGCGTGGGGTGTGCGCGGCCATATCGCCACGGCAGCAAGTATCCGCCGAGGATGTCAAACGGCAGATGAACCACCGCATACGCCAGAACGAATCCAAGCAACCCGAGGAGTTGGAATGCCGGAGACGAATCCAAGACGGGGGCGAGCGCCTTCGGCAATCCGAGCACGAGCATTGCCACAGCAAGCGTGACGATCGTTCCCACGCCGGAGATGCCCAGCCACAGCCTCGTCCGCCCGTATCCGGGGGTGGATGTATTCGCCGCGGGTGACGGGCTTTCGCGAGGCGCGGCGGCCGTTGCCCGGTGCATCGCCTCGGCAGTCTTGCGGATGCCCCGCAGCATTCCGCCGAACACGATCCCGTGCAGCGGACAGACCGCATGCCAGTACAGAATGCCGAGCAGCCCTCGCGGCCGGAACAGTGCGGTCATTGTCAGGTGGGTGCGACCGCCTTCGCCCGGCCCGATGTCGAAGTTGAGTTTGGCCTCTCCCGGCAACTTCATCTCGGCACGCAGTGCCAGGGCACGGTCGCGCTCGATGCCGACAACGCGCCAGAAGTCGAGGGCCTCGCCGAATTCCACGTTCTCCGGATGTCGCCGCCCGCGCCGCAACCCCGGCCCACCGACGACCGTGTCCATCCACCCGCGAATCCGCCACAGCAGATCTCCCGCATACCACCCGTTTCCGCCACCGATCCGGCACACCGCCGCAAACACCGAGTGCGGGTCGGCGTCGATCTCGACCGACCGCTGGTCGGTGAACACCGTTCCACCCGCCCAGTGCGGGTCTCCGGGAACCGAGCCGGCTGCCGACCACCTGGTCTCGACATCGTTGGCCTCAACATTCTGGAGCGCCAACCGGATCGCCTCCCGCACTCCGGCAGCCCGGTGCGGCATGAAACGCTGTGTCGCGTCGTTGGTCACCACGACCCGATTCCTCAACCCCTCGGCGAGCGGCCGGGCGATGCGATATGAAACCGGAGTGACGAGGCTGATCCAGATCGAACTGAGCCGAGGTGTGAGGATGGGGACAGGCAGGATTACGCGAGGCGGGAGATGTCGCTCCTCCGCCATGATCCGCATGAGCTCGCAGTAGGGCATGACCTCAGGTCCGCCGATCTCCAACGCCTTCCCGACCGTCTCCGGCACATTCAGGCATTCCACAAGCCAGTACAGCACGTCGGCAATGGCCACCGGCTGGCACTCAGTCTGCACCCACGACGGGGTGATCATCACCGGCAATCGTTCGACCAGGTATCGGAGAATCTCGAACGACGCCGACCCTGCCCCGATGATCATTGCCGCCCGGAACGTGGTGACTGGCACACCGGTCGTAGCAAGGTCGGTTTCGACCTCGCGTCGCGACTGCAAGTGCTGACTGAGGTCCGGCCCCACTTCACCGAGGCCGCCGAGGTAGATGATCCGGGATACGCCAGCGCGGGCTGCAGCGAGGGCGAAGTTGGCCGCCAACTGACGATCCCGCGCGACGTACTCCCCGCCGGTTGCCTCCATCGAGTGGACCAGGTAGTACGCCGTGGGGCAGCCCTGCAATTGCGAGGTGAGTTCGGCCACATCTGACATGTCGCCGGCCACAACCTGAACGTTGGGGTGCGATCGCCACGGGCGCTCGTCGAGTTTGCGGGGCTCGCGGGCGAGGCACCGTACCTTAAAACCAGCCTCGAGAAGGTCAGGGACGAGACGGCCACCAACGTAGCCGGTTGCACCGGTGACAAAGATCAGAGTTCGACTCACGTGCGTGTGCATCACCGCAGGAACTCTCAACCATGTGACGGAAGCGTGAGCCGGACGAGCAAGGAGGGTTTGGGGAAAACTTCGACGGTCCCCAACCAACCGACCCGAACCAGAAGCCGGACGTTGGCCAACGACTGCACGGATCCGAGTGCAGACGCGGATGATCGCCACATCGCTCGAAGCATGACGAGCGAGCGGACGGAGCCGGTGTCGATGACGATGTCACTACCCTCCGCACGAACTGTCACAGGCCGACCGTTCACGAATCCCTCGAGACGGCCGGCCAGTATCAGTTTGGGAGCTTTCCCAGATCGCGGGTGCGGATTTTCAGGATGCCGGAGAAGACCCATTCGGCATGCTGGGCGGATGGTCCGGTCCCGCTTGGAATTTTCACGTGCATGTCCTGAAACTCGTAGGCAATCTCGGCGTTCCGACCCGTCAGGCAGTCGTACAGGCTGATCGCCAGCGCCGGCCAGGTGGTCGTGTGTTCGGGATTGTGATCGCTCATGTCGTCCTTTTCCTATTTATTGAATGGTGCCGAGGGTACAGGGGGGCACGTAGTCCCACTCCGTACGAGTCAAACCGTGAGCGATCACAATTCGCAACCGTCAGGGATGCGGAAAACCATCCGGCATCCCAATCCCGCGTAGAATGTGGCCCGCCGCCGCGGCCCCCGCCAGAAAAGCCCCCTCCACGCGGCCGGCGGCGAGCCAGTCTCCGCATAGTGCGAGCCCCAACGCCGAATCGAACCAGGCCCGCGGCTCGGCCTTCTCGCTCCCCGCACTAAACCGCCAACGGTGGGCTCGCAAAAAAATGGGTCGCGGAGTCTGAGCACCGGCCGCAGCGGCGACGGCTTCTAGCAGCCTCGGGCCAACGGCTTCGGGCGAATCTTCAAGGTGGGCCGCTGACCACTGCGGGCCGGCATGCAACACCCAGCAGTCTGGTTCGGCCGGTCGGCTGGGCTTGGAGCTGTTGCGGCACATCCACGACAGAGGCGAGTCATGCACAAACGCCCCATCCCACGGCACCGCCAACCGTTGATCAAATGCCACCATCACCGCCCAGCACGGGGCCATTGAAACCGCCGCTGCATCCATCGCAAACGGGTGCGGGGCGAGTAGCTCGGCCGCCTGCGGAGCTGGCAACGTCACAACCACAAACTCGAACGGTCCATACCGCTCACCAGCTTTGTCGGTCAGTTCCCACCCCCCGGCGGCCTGCAACAACCGGCTGATCTGTGTTTCGCGCCGCACAACGAGATCGGCCGCCAGATGAAGCGCGACCGCATCCATCCCCGGTACACCGACATACCGCAGTTGCGGACTCGTGTCGGTGGCCACGCCGGCCTTCAGTGTCACGACCCGTCCGCCCCACTCGGCCACGATTGCTCGCTCGCGCCAGGCGCGTACGAAACGAATGAAGTCTGGATGCCTCGCTGTGAAGTACTGCGCGCCGTGGTCGAATGCCAGGTCCGGATCCACACGGCGGGTCGCGGTACGCCCAGCCGGGCTTCGACCCTTGTCGAACACCGTAACCGAGAACCCGTGGTCGGCGAGTGATCGGCCGCACGTGAGGCCGCTGATCCCACCGCCGACCACCGCCACTCGTGGCATCGGGTTGCGCCAGGGGCGAGAAACCTTTGCCAGAAATCGGTCTGGGTCGAGGCGGGCGGCGTGCCCCTCTGTCGGTCTTGTGCGCACCGTACCCAACACCTGCTGCGGCGGGTTGTGGGGCCGGTCGAATTGGCCGAGGCACCACAGCAGTCCGCCATACGACGCCGGGTCGCGACCGTCGAGAGCGTACCGATGGTTCAGGTCGACCATGAGCCGCAGGGCGTCGGCCGCCGAAGCAGTCCAGCTCAGGAACGCCTTGCCCCACGTCATGCGTACGTTGTTGTGCAGCTCGCCTTGAACGAGCAGCGACTGCTGGGCCGCGTCCCACAACGGATCGCCGGTTCGACCACGGGCGAGCGTTTCCCAGTCGTGGAGGGCCGGCCGCGGGTCGATCTCGTGCTGTCGCAAGGTTTCGGTGGCCCAGTGCGGTACGGCTGCTACCGATTTGTGATCCGGCCGGTGCTGACAGAACGCGTAGGCAAGCTCGCGCCAGACGAGCAGCTCGTCGAGGTACTTCTCGGCTCCCGGTCCGCGGACCGTGGCAGCCTCACGTGCGACTCGCAGGGGCGACACCATGCCGTAGTGGAGATATGCTGACATCCGGCTGACGCCGTCGCGGAGGGCGTCATTGCGATCATCGGCGTACCGCCGCAACCCCTGCGCCTTGAACGATTCCCACCGGGCGTACCCTGCCCGCGACCCACCGCAAGTGTGTGGCACCGGCCCGACGCCGTGGTCGATATCACACCCCGCGATCAGCTCCGCAAAGTTCGCGTCCGCGAGGTTCAGCGGAACGAATCCCAGATCCGACGGGACAAACCGCTCGGGCGGGTTTGACTGCTCCGGCCACGGTAGGTTGAGCCGCTTCTCCCGCAGTGGCTGGGTCTTCTCACGGTATGCAAACGCCCGATCATAGGCCCGGCCGACGAGGTTCATGGGCACCACGCACGCGGTGTCCACGAGCCACACCGGCGCGGCGACCGTATCACGCAGCCGACGCACCCAGCCGGTGATTGGCTCGACGGGCAGATCTTCCGTCACGACCAGCGCAGCGCGGGAGGCAAGTGTGCGGAGGTGCGGCCCGCGGTGGCCGGGAAGCTCGAGGTGAAATGCTGCACCGATTCCGCGCGCGGCTAGCTCGGCATGGGCGTCCCGCGCGCCTTGAAGGATGAAGGCGTGGTGCCGATCGCTCGCGAACGGGTACTGCTCAGACAACCCCTGATACACGAACACCGGCAGGCCGAGTCCCTTGGCAGCGAGGAGGGCGGCATCGAGCGCTGGGTTCTCGTGTGCCCGCAGCGCATGGTTCATCCAGTACAGGACAAACCGGCCGCCCGTGGCCAGAGCATCGATCTGGACCGCATGAGTGCGCTCAGCGATGTGATCTGGCAGCTGATGGTCCATTCGAATGAACTGCAATTTGCCTCGGACTAGCACGGACACTCGATCGCACGTCACAAAACCCACAAGCCGCCCGCGCGGTGTGATTCGGGAAACCTACGTCGATCAGTCTCCATGTGGCAACCCCCGTGTCATGTGAGCGAGACGCCTTCTCCGCCCACTGATCGACGTACGCACGGCGTGGCCGGTGCCTTGTCAGGTTCTTCACGCAGTACTCGAGCGGCATGTTGCCGTGCGGGGCGTGGTCGATGGCGAATGGGGAGAAGGGACGTGGTCGGGCGGCCACGTCGATGCCACCAAGAGGCGGCACGCTCTGCGGCCATGGATGGCACGCGGCAGGATTCGCGACAACTTCGATCACCTCATCAAAGTCGAACACGCCTGCAAACGAGTTCGAGTAGGCTTTCAAGCTTTAGGCGGCGGCAAGGAGCGTTGACGATGGGCGAGTCACGGTCATTTGCAGTCTCCATAGCGACGCCGATGGAAATGATGATCGAAGTCGATGCGAGATTTCTGTGAGCATGCATCGAGTCGGCGACGCGGTGCGGCGCGGGGGCGATTGGCTTCCGCCTCCAGGGAGTCCTTCCGACTGGCCGTTCGTCTGGGCTTCGCTCGCTGGGGCATTCGCGATCTATGTGGCCCTGGCTCGATGGCTCGCGGAAGTCGTCGGGCCGCCGACAGTGGAGGCAGCCCGATTCATTCCGGAGGTGGTCCGGTTCCTACAGCCGGAACCTCTGGAGAAGGCTCGTTACCTCGCGGGCCTGCTCTGCATTCCAGCAATCCCGACCGCCCTCTATCTCGGCCTTCGGTCGGCTTGGTCGGAGGCCGGGCCAGCAGCGGCCGCACGGATGCGCGCCTTCGCCTGTGATCCTGCGGTGCTCGCCTGGCGCGATGCATCGCTCGTGGCCGTGATCGTGATCTGGCTGGCCTGGCTGGCAATGAACAGCACCATTCCGAATGTCAGCGCACTTATCGTCGTGGCAGGCGTTGGCGGAGCGGCTTGTTGGATCGGTCGGCCGGTGATCGGCCGTGCCCTCGGCGCGGCCGGCTGGTTCATCGTTCCGGGACTGATGCTGCTTGCATGGTGGGATCAACTTCTCGGCGAAAACTGGTTTTGGGCTGACTTCAACATCTGGCACCATGTCGACATCCTCTTGGGCGCGGTGAACCAGGTGGCCCACGGCAAGACGGTACTCGTCGATACCAGTTCGCAGTACGGCATCCTCTATCCATACGTCGCCGCCGCGTTCACCGCGCCGTTCGGGCTCAGCGTTGCGTCGCTGACTGCCTTCTTCGCAACACTCGGCCTCGTGCAGATCGTGCTGGTGTACGTCGCCATTGCGCGACTGTCGTCGATGACCGTGGCGTGGCGGACGGGGTTCCTCGCCGTGTACTGCGGACTGGCAGTACCGATGCTCGCCGGTGCGCTCTTTAACCTGCCCGACACGGTCTTCCTGCCGCGTGATCCGCACACCTTCGCATGCGTGCCGGTCTACTATCAATATTTTCCCCTGCGCACGTTCTGGCCGACGGTATTCATCTGGTTCCTGCCGCTGGCCCTTGGGGCGAGGCATCGTTGGATGATTCCACTGGGCTACATGCTCGCCGGAGTGGCGTTCCTGTGGAATGCCGATACAGGCCTGCTCTGCCTAGTCGCCTACGCTGGCGCGTGCGGCTATCTGGCGCTGGCTTCAGCCGGTCGGCGGCCGTTGGCTGCACTCGGTGCTGCGACGGCTCATGCCGGTGCTGCTGTGGCCACCGTGGTGATGGCGCTTGTCGTCTATGCGGCAGGTGCCTGGCTTCGGTCTGGTGCCGTTCCCGACTATGGCGGCCTCTTCCGCTTTCAGGAGATCTTTTACTCAGCCGGCTTCTTCATGCTTCCGCTGCCGACATGGGAACTGTGGCAGCCGATCATCGCGATCTATGCGATCACGGTCGCTTGGGCCATGCGGCGGCTCGTCACCGGCCGGGCGACTCGACGGGCGGCGTGGATGCTGTTCATCGCCGTCTACGGCCTCGGGGCGTTTTCCTACTACCAGGGGCGGAGCATAGACACGTTTCTTCCTTCGAGCTTCCCGCCCGCTGCGATCCTTGCGTTTCTGTGGCTGCATGCAGCAACCCGCCGGCTGCCTCCACCCACTCAGGCCCTGTGGATCACTCCCCGGCTGCGTTCGCGGGCCTTCGTCGCCGCCACGACCGGGCTCTTCTGCATGTTTGGCATCGTGAATCTGCTCCGCAGCCTACCGATGTGCCTGATGTATGCGGTCGATTTCGCCGGCTCTGGCCAGGCGGCCGAAACGGCGCGGCTGGCCGCCGCATTCGCGCCGGAGATGGCCGGCCGGCCGGCCGTGATTCTGGCCGAGCCGAGCGCGTACTTGCACGTCCATACGTCGAGTTGGTCCGCCCTTCCCTGCGCGAGCCCGACCGAGGTATTCCTTCGATCGCAGGTCGCGGAGGCACAGCAGGTACTTGACCGCGGGGAGGTGCTCGTATTGTTTCATCCGGATGGGCGTCCGAAGTGGGCTCGTTGGCTCGACCTGCGGGCATTCCGAGCGGTCCGCGAGGGCCCTAGAGGCCTTACACTGTTGCGGCATGACGATGCCCCAGCGACGCCATGAACGAACCCGACAGCATGTGCGGGAGCCCGCGATTGAAGCAGGCTGAAATCAGATATGAAACGGCTAGGTCGCAGGCGTAGCTCAGTTCACGGGCCTGATAGGCGCCACCACGATAGCCGGGAATGTACTCGGTGCAGACCGGCTCAAAAAACTTGGCCACTGCCGTCACATGCGGCGTGAGATAGGAGGCGAGCCGCAGGGTGGCTTCGTCACGCACGACTCCCCGACCGACGCAAGCAGGCGACACCGCGACGATCGCGGACAGCCAGTCCGGCCAGCGTTCTTGCTACTATGCCAATCAGTTTGGGAAGGCGCGGGACGCCACGGGTAGCCCCGCTGGTGGCTTCGCAAACGTGACCTCGTCTTCACACGAGTCTCACAAAGCGGCCTCGCAGGAGTGTCAGCCACAATTCCGCGTCGATGCCTGAAGTTCCAACCACACAATTTGTGAGATTGTGACGAGGACTTGTGGAGTGTGCGCACAGCTCCCACGCCCTCACTGGGTCGACATGCCATCGGCGTCTGATAGATTGAAGAAACCGTCGGGCGGCAACCGCTGCCAACGACTCGAAGATTTTGAATCCATCCATAAGGAGCGTTTCGCATGGCCGCGGTCAAAGTCGGACACAAACTTGTAGGAGACGGCCAGCCTTGCTACGTGATTGCGGAAATCGGGATCAACCACAATGGCGATGTGGACGTTGCCAAGAGGCTTATCGACATCGCCTTTGATTCCGGCTGCGATGCCGTAAAGTTCCAGAAGCGGACGGTTGATGTCGTCTACACGGCTGAGGAACTTGCAAAGCCGCGAGAAAATCCGTTCGGAGCCACCAACGGCGACCTCAAAAGAGGCCTCGAGTTTGGTGCCAAGGAGTATGAGCAAATCGACGCCCATTGCAGCGAGAAGGGAATCCCCTGGTTCGCCTCGTGCTGGGACGAGGCCGCGGTCGATTTCATCGACGTGTACGATCCCCCCTGCTACAAGATTGCCTCCGCCTCGCTGACAGACGACGCCCTGTTGAAGCACACCCGCTCAAAGGGCAAGCCAATCATGCTATCGACGGGCATGAGCAGCCACGACGAGATCCACCATGCGGTGCAAGTGCTCGGAAAAGAAGATCTGATCCTCCAGCATTCGTGCAGCACATATCCCGCGTATTACGAGGAGCTCAACCTCCGTGTCATTCCCGTGTTGAAGCAGCAGTATGGGGTGCCGGTTGGCTACTCCGGTCACGAGACGGGCATCCCGTCGAGCGTGGCCGCGGTGGCGCTTGGAGCATGTGTGATCGAACGGCATATCACCACCGATCGGTCGCTCTGGGGCTCCGATCAGGCGGCGTCGCTGGAGCCGAGCGGCATCACGCGGCTGGTGCGCGACATCCGGCTAATCGAAACGTCAATGGGCGATGGTGTGAAGCGGGTCATGGAACGCGAGGTGCCGGTCATGCAGAAGTTGCGGCGCGTCGGAGGCTGGCGTGACCGCTGAGCCGGATTTCAGCCGGATCAAGGCGATCGCGCTCGACGTGGACGGCGTGCTCACGGATGGTGGCTTCTGGTGGGGCCCCAACGACGAGGAGTGGAAGCGATTCTGCTTCGCCGACGTGATGGGGATTTCGCTGGGGAAGAAGGCGGGCCTCATTCTTGCTTTGATATCAGGTGAAGCGAGCCCGCTGGTGGATCGGTTTGCCCAGAAGATGGGGATCGAGGACGTCTTCAAAGGCTGCAAAGACAAGGCTACGGCGCTGCGGGAGTTTGCGGGTCGGCACGGGCTTCAGCTCTCACAGGTGGCGTTTATGGGTGATGATGTGAATGATCTCGACGCCATGGCGATCGCGGGCCTGAGTGCGGCACCGTCGAATGCGCGGCCGGAGGTGCTGGCGGTTGTCGATGTTCAAGTCGCTGCTCGTGGAGGCGATGGTGCGGTGCGGGAACTGGTCGATCAGATCGTGTTGAACGCCGTCCGCGCGATTGGCAGCAACTCTATCGAGCGTTGAGTCATTCACTAGCAACCGTCCGTTCACTCAAGATAGCAAGAGTTGCACGATGAGAGTTGCGGACTACATCATGCAGAAGATCGTAGAGTCGGGCGTCCACACCGTTTTTATGGTCCCTGGGGGCGGGGCTATGCATCTCAACGATGCGCTCGGCCGTTGTTCTTCGCTACGGTACGTTTGCAATTTGCACGAGCAGGCCAGCGCTGTTGCAGCCGAAAACTACGCCAAGATCGTCAAGGGGCCGGGGGCATGCCTTGTGACGACTGGCCCAGGATCCACGAACGCCCTTACCGGTGTTGTCGGAGCGTGGCAGGATTCAACGCCTGTCTTCTTTGTGTCAGGACAGGTCAAGCGTGCCGACAGTTCTCGCGGTTTGGGCGTACGGTGCCTGGGCGTGCAGGAGGTCGATATAGTCGGCATGGTAGCAAACTGCACGAAATACGCGTGCACTCTGAACGATCCGGCAACCGTGCGCTACCACGTCGAAAAAGCGTTCCATCTCATGCGTGCGGGCCGTCCGGGGCCAGTATGGATCGATGTGCCGCTTGACGTGCAGGCGACCAAGATCGACCCGGACTCTCAGCCGGGGTATGTGCCCGAGAACCCGCGAGCGGGAGCCGCAGGCGACTTGTCGGCAGCCGTCGCCACCATGATTGAGATGCTCAATCAAGCCGACAGACCGATTGTGCTGGTGGGGAATGGTGTTCGACTTGCAGGGGCGGAATCGGCGATGTTTGAGATGCTCGAACGCCTGAATGTGCCGGTGCTGACAACCTGGCTGGCAATCGACATCCTGCAGGAAGACCATCCGCTCCTTATTGGTCGGCCCGGCGCTGTCGCGCCTCGCGGTGCCAACTTCGCGCTGCAGAATGCGGATTTTCTCCTGACGATCGGAGCACGGCTCGACCTCGTCATCACGGCGTTTTCTCATGAACACTTTGCGCGCGCAGCGAAGAAGGTCATGGTGGACATCGACTCCGCGGAAATCGGGAAAATGAAAACCCCAATCCATCTGCCCGTCGTCGCCGATGCTAGTGATTTTATCGATGAAGTGCTGGCACAACAGGCGTCTGTCGACGCCCAACCACGGACCGAGTGGTGGGGTCGCTGCAAGGCGTGGAAGAAGCAATACCCGGTGGTTCTAGCCGAGCATCGTGAGCAACAAGGTCGCGTCAGCGTCTATGCCCTTGCCGAGGCTATCGGCAGGGAATTATCCGGAGGCGAGATCATCGTTTCAGGAAGTTCGGGCAGCGGCATTGAAATATTCCTGCACGCGCTGCAGGTTAAGCCGCGGCAGCGAGTTCTTCACACTACCGCCTTGGGTTCGATGGGGTTTGCGTTGCCCGCAGTAGTCGGCGCAGGCGCGGCGAGCCCTGGTACGCCAATCATTGCCGTCGATGGGGATGGGGGGTTTTTCTTTAACATTCAGGAGTTGGAGACCATTCACCGGCTCAATCTGCCGGTGAAGATTTTTGTCTTGAACAACGACGGTTTTTCCTCGATACGAAACTCCCAGCAATACTGGTTCAAAGATAATCTGGTGGCTGCCGACGCCACGAGCGGCTTGACGTTGCCCAGTATCGTTCGGGTCGCGGAAGCCTTTGGCCTCGGTGTGGCCCGGATCGAGTCACAGGACTCGCTGCAGGAACAACTGCGCGAGGTTCTGGCGATGCCGGGGCCCGTGGTCTGTGAGGTGATGGTCATTCCGGATGAGGCCCGCATTCCCCGGGTAGCGTCGCTGCAGAAGGAAGACGGCACATTCGTGTCAAAGCCGCTTGAAGACCTGTTTCCGTTCTTGGACAGGAATGAATTCTTGGCGAACATGATCATCCCGCCGCTCCCCGAATGAGAAGGCGCCGGCGCAATGACGCGAATCCGAATCATGCAAGGCCGATTGGTGCCGCCAATGGAAGGGCGGTTTCAGTCGTTTCCGCGAGGGCGATGGCGGGAAGAGATCGCCTCCGCTCAGGAGGCCGGGCTCGATGGCATTGAATGGATCTATGATACGTTTGGCGAGGGGCTGAATCCGATCGAAACGGCGGAAGGCCGTCGGCTTTTGATGCAGCTCTGCGCCGATCATCATGTCATCGTCGACTCTGTCTGCGCGGATTACTTCCTCGACCAGCCGTTGCTTCGTGCTCACCGCGACGACCGCGAGAGGCTCGAACATCGGCTCCACCAACTCGTCACGCAATGCGGCCCGTTGCGGATTCGCTACATCGTGCTGCCGTTCGTCGATGCGTCACGGATCGAATCCGATGCCGATGCCGCCGAGGTCGCCTCGATCCTCCTACGGGCGATTCCGATGGCGGAGCAGTCGAACGTCGAACTGCACCTCGAAACCTCGCTTTCGCCAAGGCGTTTTGCCGCGCTTCTCGCGCAGGTGGATCACCCGTTGATCAGGGTCAACTATGACTCTGGCAACAGTGCGTCGCTAGGCTACCTCCCCGCAGAGGAATTCGACTGCTTCGGCGGCCGGGTGGGGAGCGTCCACATCAAGGATCGCGTGAAGGGGGGCGGGACCGTTCCGCTTGGGAGTGGGGATGCGGATTTCGCCGGGCTCTTTGCGTGCCTGCGGGCGACAGGGTATCAGGGCGACTATGTGTTGCAGGTGGCACGGGATCGAGATGGTAATGAGGCGCAATGGGCACGCGCGAATGCCGCTTGGCTCAGGGGCCAGTTTGCGAAACATCAACTTGGTTGAGGACAGGGGAACTGCATGAAAATTGTGTTTGTCGGCCTTGGCGGAATCGGTCAGCGGCACCTCCGGAACCTCTGTCAACTGCTCGGTAGCCAACTCGACGTCCACGCCTTCCGCTCGCGGCGTCTGACGCAGGTGGTTTCGGACAAACTCGACATCGTTCCGGACGAGAACATCGAGACTAAGTATGGGATTACGGTCCACGATACCTGGCAGCAGGCGTTGGAGGTGGTTCCGGACGTGGTGATGATCTGCAATCCCAGCAGCCTGCACATGGAGTATGCGCTCGCGAGCGCCCGCGCGGGGATTCCTGTGTTTGTCGAAAAACCTCTGTCCCATGAGTGGGACAGGGTTGCCGAACTCCTCGCCGTGGCGGACGATCGCCGGCTTGTCGGCTTCGTGGGGTATCAGCTTCGCTTCCACCCCTGCGTGAAGCGACTCCAGGAATTGCTGGCGTCGGGCTCGATCGGTCGACTCGTGGCGGTGCGGATGCAGGTCGGTGAGTATCTTCCCGGCTGGCACAAGTATGAGGATTACCGAACTATGTATGCCGCACGGCGTGGTCTCGGCGGAGGGGTGATCCTGTCGCAGATTCACGAACTCGATATCCTCTATTCGGTGCTGGGGGTGGCCGACAACATCCATACCGTCGGCGGTCATCTCACGAAACTCGAGTTGGATGTCGAGGATACTGCAAGCAGCCTGATGGCCTTCGTGAATGAAGGTCGGACGATTCCAGCGCACCTTCACCAGGATTACATTCAGCGTCCACCGCGTCGTGCGTACGAGTTCATCGGTGACGAGGGAAAGATCGAAGTCGATATGCTGGCGACGACGCTGACGTGGTTTGATCGGGAGGGAGCGGCAGCAGAACGGCTGAGCCTCCCTGATTTTCAGCGGAACGAGTTGTTCCTGGCTCAGATGCGGCACATGCTCGCGTGCCTACGGGGCGAAGCGACGCCGTTGGTGTCCCTGCGGGATGGAGCCCAGAGCCTGCGCATGGCGATCGCTTCGCTTCGGTCGCTGGCTGAAAAGCGTGTCGTTGACGTGCAGGAGATTGTCGCATGAGCGCGACCAGCTTTCCGTTGTTTGACCTAACGGATCGTGTAGCGGTGATCACCGGAGGAGGAGGGCTGCTCGGACAGCAGCATGCCGCGGCGCTCGCCGCGTGCGGCGCCATTCCGGTGCTCGTCGATATCCGTGTCGACCAGTCGCACATGGACGAGGCCACGCTGCGAAAACGGTTTCATGGCGATGCGACGGCGATCGGCTGCGACATCACCGACGAGCAGGCTGTGCGATCGATGACAAGGCAGGTGATCGACCGTTTTGGGCGACTCGACATCCTCGTGAACAATGCCGCCAATAACCCCAAGATGGAGGCGGGGGCCACCGTCGAGTTCAGCAGGCTGGAGCATTTTCCGCTCAGCCAGTGGGAGGCGGACTTGGCGGTGGGTATCAAGGGAGCGTTTCTGTGCAGCCGGGAATGCGGGGCGTTCATGGCGGAGCGGCGCAAGGGCGTGATACTGAACATCGCGTCGGATCTGGGGGTCATTGCTCCGGATCAGCGAATCTACCGCAGGGAGGGCGTTTCCGCTGACCGGCAGCCTGTGAAGCCGGTTACCTATTCCGTGGTCAAGACGGCCCTGCTCGGCTTGACGCGGTATGTGGCGACATACTGGGCTGAGCACGGTGTTCGCTGCAATGCGCTATCGCCGGGCGGGGTGTACGCAGGGCAGCCCGACGATTTCGTTCGCAGGCTTTCCGACCTCATTCCACTCGAGCGGATGGCGCACGTGGATGAATACCAAGGGGCAGTCGTCTTCCTGTGTTCAGATGCGTCCAGCTACATGACAGGGGCCAACCTTGTAGTCGACGGAGGGCGTAGCTGCTGGTGACCATGATCTCTCCGGGGAATGGCGTCGACGCGAATCGTGAGGAACTGACATTCCTCCTATCCGGATCACGAGAGGAGGTGGCCGCACGCGGCCATCATCTATTCGATGCTGCGACAGAGAACGGTCGGCCGCTTGTTCTATTTGGTGCCGGCAGCCTTGGACGCCGTACCCTGAAGGGGCTGAGGTCTCTTGGCATCGAGATTGCCGCGTATGCCGACAACAGTCATCGGCTCTGGAACAGCGTGCTTGACGGCGTGCGGGTGTGGTCGCCGGAAGAGGCAGCAGCCCACTTCGCGACCCGAGCCAACTTTGTCGTCACCATTTGGCAAGGCGGGGACTCTCTCCACCGCATGTCGCACACGGTGGCCCAGTTGCGCGAAATCCGATGTGACCGAATTGCTTTGGCTGCGGAGCTCTACTGGAAGTACCCGGAGACGTTTCTGCCCTACCTGATCCTGGATTCACCGGAACGTGTCTACGACGAACGCCAGCAGATATTCGACGCGTTTGAACTCATCTCCGACCATCGTTCGAGGCGCATCTGGCTTGATCATTTGCGGTTCCGCCTTGAACTCGACTACGGGCGGCTTCATCGGGACCAGGGAGAGGAATATTTCGCTGAGGATCTGGTGCAACTGCAGGACCACGAAGTGTTCGTCGATTGTGGAGCCTATACCGGCGATACGATCGCCTCCTTCATGCGGCATACTCCGCGGTTCGAACGCATCATTGCCTTCGAGCCAGACCCGTCGAATTATGCTGAGCTGGAAAGGTATGTCGGCACGCTGGACGTCCGCGACAGGATAGCGGTCCTCCCCCTCGCTGTATCGTCACGGTGTGAGGTTCTGCGGTTCTCAGATCACAGCGATATGACTTCCAAAATCGCGATGGAGGGCACAGAAGTAATGGCGACGAGTCTGGATGCCGCCCTCAGCGACATCTGTCCGACCTTCATCAAGCTTGACGTCGAGGGAGCGGAGGAGGCGGTGTTGGACGGCGCACGCGACACGCTGCAGCGGAGTCGTCCGGTTCTTGCCATCGCCTTGGAGCACAACAGTCACGACCTGTGGAGGCTGCCTCTGAAAGTCGCGAGCCTCATCGATGGCTATGCGTTTCACTTTCGCCATCACAGCGAACAGGGCTTCGATCTGGTCTGCTACGCGATTCCCGCCGAACGAGTCCCCAAAGCAAACGTAATTTAAGAGAGAGCCGGGTGTGTTCATGTGGAGCACAGTATTGAAGCAGATTCGGGACATCGTCGCGGGCGGCTTTGCGCGTTGGGATCGTGATCTCCTCGCTGCCAACGGCCTTGAAGACGTGCTGGCCCACGGCAAGCCTTTTGCGATCGCTCCCGCTGCCCGCATCGCGCGGAGAGCGGTCCGGAAGTTCGCTGAAAGCGGTCGGGCTCCTGTCGCCCTATGCGATCGCAACGAGGCATTGTGGGGCACGGCAATCTTTGGCGTGCCGGTTCTGTCGTATGACGAGTACGCAGCGAGATGGCCACAGGGAACGTTGTGCGTCGCGAGTTCGCTTCACGACTCCGATATCTGTGCATTCGCGGCATCGCGGGGAATTCAGCATGTGGTGCCATACCCGTGTCTGGCCTATTGTTATGCTGATATGTTCGGCACGCGTGAAT
Source organism: Planctomycetota bacterium (assembly GCA_031403195.1). Taxonomy (GTDB): domain Bacteria; phylum Planctomycetota; class Planctomycetia; order Pirellulales; family UBA1268; genus QWPN01. Next base: position 83,718 of record JANNSZ010000019.1, read on the forward strand.
ATGCTGGCATGACGGAGTCGGTATTTCACCCCGACACCATGCCTTCGATCGAAAGGCTGTTGGATCTGCTCGCCGACGACCATTCGCGGCAGGTGTTGATGTCAAAGATGTTGTACTACCTCACATACGACAAATCACTCCTGGACGGCATTCGGTCGCAGGAAACGATGTACTGGGACGCCACGGTAGTGAGGCTCAGGACGGATGAGGTAGTTGTCGATGGCGGCGCGTATCGGGGTGACACGCTTCAAGCCTATGAGAAAGCATGTCAGGGAGTCTTCGACCGATACTTCGCGTTCGAGCCAGATCCGCTTGTCTACGCTGATCTGACGGCCGTGGCTGCGAGAGACGCCCGGATCGAGTGCGTGGGGTGTGGTCTGTCTGACACGCGAGAGAGCATCGCATTTTTGATCAGCGGTGCTGCCGATACGGCTCTAGCATGTCAAGCGGGCGATGTCTCCGAGAACGTGCAGTACCTAAACGTCCTCGATCTCGATAGCTTCTTCGTCGGACGGTCGCCGCCAACGTTCATCAAGATGGATATCGAGGGCGGGGAGCGGCGGGCGATTGCCGGAGCGAGTGCCTTGATCGAAAGGCTCCAGCCCACACTCGCCGTATCCGCGTATCATTACCCTCGGGACCTCTGGGAGATTCCGCTGCTGATTGCCGAGCGAACGCCCCTCGCCGGGCTTTTCCTCCGGCATTACACGCGAGAAGTGGATGACACCGTCTGTTATTCCATACCGGTGGCACGCTGAAAGGAAGTCGAGGCGTTTGTGTGTAAAAGCAAATCGCGGGAGTCCTGCTGCCCTCTCTGCGGTGCCGCACAGAGGGTCATGATGTTTCAGCAGCGGTTTGAAGCCCTGGGTAGTGCATCGCTGATGAGTGGCTATGACGTCGTCTCATGCCAGGAATGCGGGTTCGTGTTTGCCGTAGGTATTCCTGCACCCGAGGATTTCCGCCGGTACTACGCCGAGGCCTCAAAATACGAATTCAGTCATGCAGGCGGGAAACAGCATTCGTACGAGGTCAGCCGTCTCGCCGATCTCGCCAGTTGGATTGGAGAGCATTGCCCACGGGGTGTCCGACTGATTGACGTGGGCTGTGCGACGGGGGAACTGCTCGTCCAGCTTCGACGGCTGGGTTTCAACTCCCTGACGGGCCTCGACCCGTCGGAGGCGTGTGTCCGCTATGGGAGCGAGCAACTCGGGTTGCGCATCATTCGTGGCGTACTCGTCGAGCGGCCGGAAAATGAGCGGCCGTTTGATGTGCTCGTGTTGAGTGCGGTGCTTGAGCACATCCCCGAACTCGACGCATCCATCGAGCAGATGGCATCGTGGGTTGGGCCCGAAGGGCAGGTGGTTCTTGAGGTGCCCGATGTGGCTCACTTTGCCGACGCGTTTAACGCGCCGTATCAGGAGTTCAGCGTCGAGCACATCAACTTTTTTTCAGCCGAGTCCCTGACTAATCTGATGGAAAATCACGGCTTTCGCGTGCAGGCCGAGCGGCACTATGTCTGCAACGCGGGCGCGGGAGTTACCGGTGCCGGGCTCACAATGATCTTTCAGATGGGCGGCGTTTCCAGGCCTCCACGCAAGGAAACGGTGTCCGTTGAGGGCGTGCGGCGGTATTTGACTAAGTGCGCATCGTGGGTTGAGCACGAAAGTCGAATCATCAGTGATCTAGTGGCGTCGCAGGAACCCATCCTCGTCTGGGGCACGGGTACGCTGTGTCAGCGGCTGCTTGCAACGACACCGTTTCGTGATGCCAACATCGTGGCGTTCATCGATTCCAATCCTCACTATCAGGGAATGGAACTCCACCATCGGCGGATTCTTGCGCCAAGTGAACTCGCTCGTTTGAAGGAACCCGTGCTCATCACTTCGTGGGCTTTTCAAGCGGAAATCGAGAATCAGATTTGCAATACGATGGGGTTGACCAATCGCCTCATCGGCCTCATTCCGCACGGCGGAGCGCGATAATACTGAGTTGGCGTCATGTGCCAAGTGGCGCGTGGCGTTCAATCGGCTGCAGCATCGAGCCTTAAAATTCCCTCGGCCAGGATTCTCAAGGCAGGCTACCGTGACGGCTCGCTTCCACAACGAGCGGCCGTTTTCTCACCTGCGTGAGTACCGCTCCGACATATTCGCCAAGCAAACCTATCAAAAAGATCTGCGCCGACCCCAGAAAGAATATCCCGATCACTGCGGGCGCGTATCCCGCTGGAAGCGAATACCAAAATGTCAGTTTCAGCACGAGGAATCCAACAGCCACGAGGAGCGATAAGCCGCTCAAAATGAACCCGACGAAGGTCGCCATCCGAAGCGGCACCTTCGAGTGGCTCGTGATGCCAAGAATCGCCAGATCGACAAGAGTGTAGATGTTGTTTTTCGTAATGCCACGCTTTCGCAATGGCTGGTCATACGGGATGAGCGTGTAGGGCAGGCCGATCTCGGCGATCAGGCCACGCCCGTAGGGATAGGGATCGGCAAACCCTCGTATGATTTCAATCACCCGGCGGTCATAGAGCCCAAAGCCTGTCACGTGCTCCAGAAGCGGCACCTCGGCCATCGCCCGAGCGAGCTTGTAGTAGAGTCCACGGAGGGCAAAAAAACCGGCTGATTCCTGACTGGTGCGCTTCTGGCCCAACACCATGCTCGCCCCCCGCTCCCACTGCTCAAGAAATTGCGGGATCAGTTCCGGCGGGTCTTGAAGGTCGGTGCACATGGCAATCACGCAGGCGCCATCCGACTCAAGGAGCGCGTGAAACGGCGAACGAATGTGCCCAAAGTTTCTGGCGTTGACGATCACCGTTACCCGACGATCGCGATCTGAAAGGCTCTTCAGCTTCGCTACAGTTCCGTCCGTTGACGCGTTGTCGATGAAGAGCATCTCGAACGTATAGTCAGGCAGGCCCTCGAACACCTTCACCAAGCGCTCGTAGAGTTCCTCGACATTGCCCTCCTCATTGTAGCAGGGCAGCACCAGGCCCACGTGCCCGCCTTGGCGCTGTTCCATAGGGCGGCCGCCCGCCCAAGTCGCGAGCTCCGGTCGGTCGTGCGGCAGTTGTTTCATGTCGAACTCTCCCCCGAAAATGCTACCTTGTTGCGGCAGTCCTCACAATGAGAACAGCCGCATGATGGTCGAGAAGTCCGCACCCAAAGGATGAGCCATGGATAGCGATGCTCACACAGCCTCATCGGCAGCGATGGCAGATGAGTGCAAATCGGCGTTGGCCGTACTCGCCACACTTCCTGCCGCCGTGGAAACGCTTGCCCGAATTGCGAACAGACTCACGGCAACGCTTCGTAGCGGCGGCGTGCTCTACTTCTGCGGCAATGGCGGCAGCGCCGCGGATGCCCAGCATATTGCGGCAGAGTTCGTGGGGCGGTTTCTTCTCGAGAGGCGGCCGCTCCCGGCTGTGGCGCTGACGACAAACACCTCGATCCTCACCGCCATCGGCAACGACTACGACTATTCAGAAGTCTTTTCCAGGCAGGTGCGGGCCCTCGTCAAGCCTGGCGACTGTGTCGCAGGCATTTCAACGAGCGGCCGGTCGAAGAACGTCTTGCTCGCATTGGAGGCGGCGAGGGAAATCGGTGCCGTTACGATCGGATTCACCGGCGGCGTCGGCTCACCACTGAGAGAGCTCTGCGACGATTGCTTCGTGGCGGAGTCAGCAAGCACGCCCCGTATTCAGGAATGCCACCTGCTCGCTTGGCACTTGATCTGCAACATGGTCGAAAAACAAGTCGTGGAAGGATAGGACGGTCAACGACATTTCCGCAACAGGGTGATGGCAGGCAACCATCGATGGATCGTAGCCGAATCGGTCTGCGGCTATCTTGCGACGTGACGGATTGCCTCGGACGCCCCCAAAATTCTCCACGGCTGGCGCCGGTGATCAGGACGGTCTTCCCCTTAGGTTCGATAGCCGCAGGAGGTTTAAGCATGGTCACGGTTTCGCAGTCCACGAAGAACGACGTGGAGCCTAGGACCGTCACCACGTGGCCGAAGTGCCGTTGACCGTCTTATCCTTAAGTTCGTCGTTTGCGATGGCGACGGGCGGCAAGGGTCATGTCAGGCACTTCAGGCCGCCATGCGGCCGCCTGTGGTTGTAATCTACCCGCCACTGGTCAAGGACCACACGTGCCTCAGGCAGGCTCAGGGCTCAGGAACAACTCCCGGTCGAGCAGCTCATCACGCCGCTTCCCGTTGAAGCTCTCTACATAGCCGTGCTCCCATGGGCTCGCCTTCTGGATATAGAGCGTGCGAACGCACGCCCTCGCCAGCAATTCCTGGATCTCCTTCGCAACGAACTCGGGCCCATTGTCGCTCCGCAGGTACTCGGGCGCACCACGCACGGCGAACAGGTATTGGAGCGTCCTGATCATGTCCCGGGCAGTGAACGGCCGAGCCACCTCGATCGCCAGGGACTCTATGGTGAACTCGTCGATTACCACCAGAATCCGTAGCTGCCTGCCGTCCTCCGCTCGCTCCGTCGGGAAGTCATACCTCCACACATGGTTCCGGTGCGTCGACCGGTGACGAACGCAACAGCCTGATCGTCACGACGAACCTTCCCTTCGAGAACTTGACCAAGGTTCTCGGCAGCGAACGGCTCACGAGGGCCGCGCTCGACAAGCTCACCCACCGCTGCCATATTCTATTCTGGAGACGAAGGGCGAGAGCTACCGGCATCCAGGATGCCAAGCGGCGGAGGCGGGCACTCGCCTGATGAGGGGATCAAAGGGACCGCGACACTCCCGCAAACGATGGGATATCAACACCACCAAGCGCTGTCGTTTTCGACCGCCATCAACATCGGATCAGTCTCGCCGAACTTCGTTCGCCAGCGGTAGTACGTCTGCTGACTCACGCCCAGCCGTCGGCAGACATCCGGAACATTCATGCCCTTCCCGAGATCCACGTCAGCTTGCCGCAGCAAGCCAACAATCTGCTCTGCACTGTGTCGCTTCTTCATCGGAGAACCCTTTCAAACCCCACCAGGGGGAGGAGGATTCTCTCACAAGAACTGGCTCAGGATTTGCGGCGGGGGTCACTCGAATAAAGACCAGAAAAATGATCCATGAATTGCGAAGCATGAACAGCCGCATCACCTGCTCGTAAGGCACTTGATCTGCATCATGGTCGTTAACCAAGTCATGGCAGCACCATGAACCGCCTTCGTTTGCTGGGCCGGCTCGCCCTGCCAATGGGGCTCTCTGTCGCCGCCTGCGGCCTGCTCGGCTGGTATCTGCTCCAGCACCCCGACCAGTGGAAGACGGTGTCGCTGGCGTCACCTGGGATGATCGGCGCGTGCGCTGTCGCCGCGCTCGCCGCGCTGCTCGCGCCCGGCCCGATCTTTTGGGTGATGACCAACCGGGTCGGCCGGAACGTGGGCCTCGCTGAAAGCACCTGGCTGGCCGTCATGACCACCGCCATCAATGCGGTCGTGCCGCTGCACGCCGGCGCCGCCGCCCGGGCCGTCTATCTGAAACGCAGGCACGATCTCGATCTCTCGGCCTTCGCCGCCACCTTCATCGGCTACAACATCCTGCGACTCTTCGCGGCGGCCGCCGCTGCCTGCACTGCCGGCGGCTGGCTCCTGCTGTCCCGGGGCGACACAGAGCCTGCGCTGGCGAGCCTGAACGCCGCGGCTCCGGCAACAACCGGCCTCAAGGGCCTTGTCGTCATCGCCGGCGCTCTGGCACTCGCCGCCATTGGAGCGTGCCTCGTAAGGCCAGCCTGGCTGGGTCGGCTGGGACTCGGCGCACTGGAGCAGCATCGTTTGCTCAAGCCCCTCTTCCGATTCCAGGCGGGCTGGCACGAGCTCATGCGCTGCCCACGATTCCTGCTGAAGGTGCTCACGCTCGTCATGCTCCAGATTGCGGCCGAACTGGTCATGGTCTGGGCAGCGTGGGCGGCGGTGGGCGTGCCGCTGTCTGCCGCAGCCGTCGTGCTTGTGACGTCGTTTGGCATCCTGACGGGCCTCACTGGACTCACGCCGGGCGGTCTGGGCCTCGTCGAATTGGTATCCGTCGCAGTCGGTGCCGCGGTAGCGGTTGAGCCGACCCACGGCATTGCCGCCGGCCTGTTGGCCCGCGGCGTTTCCCTGGCCGTCTTGGCGGCGGCCACTCCCATCGCCCTGGCCGGCATGATGGCCTGCCGGCGGCGACAAGCCCATCGAGCGCAGCCTTCGCGAACGCCAGGCGAGGAATGATTGGCCCACTCCACGTCTGGCGCCGAGGGCCTCGGAGGCTTCATCTTCATCGCCCGCTGCGATGACGCTCAGGGGAACGTTTGGGCGGCCCCGTGAGCAGCAGATCCGCGACACTCACCGGGCGTGCGGAATGTTCAGCTCACCCTGAGTTCCGTTGACAGGCCAGCGTGGCCGCGCCGCCCAACAGGGCAAGCACCATGGCGATGACAATACCTGTACCTCGCGGTGGCGCATAGCGAATGCGGATCTGCCGCGTATTGGCTGGGGCCGTGACGACGATGCGTTGCCATTCGTCCTCCGTCACCGCAGCTGGCTGGCCATCGGCCGTCGCCGCGATGTGGGGATACCAGAGAAAGTTCGCGACGATCTGGCGTGGCTCGGTCATGGGCTCCAGATCGATGCCCAGGCCTGCCACACTCATCCGCAGTGGCAGTGCTTCAGTCGGTCGGGCCTGATCAAAGGCCAGCGGTGCCGGGTCAGGAATCGTGATCACCTTCACATACTCCGACAGCTCACCGAGCGGCTGCTGCGGGTTGCCGCCCAGCGTCGTTTGGAGCAGTTCCACGAAGGGAAAGATTCGCTCGTGCCCGCTTGGACTCTGTGGCTTCCAGCCACCCCAGTCGGTCCGGTGGACGACCAGCCAGCGAACACCGTATGCCGCCAGCCCGTCTTGCGGCCCGGCAAAGATTCGTTTGAGGCAGTTGGTGTAGCGACCGAACCGTTGCACGAGCGGATCGTAGCCGAAGACAGCCGGCACCTCATACTCGCACGGGAGGTTGTGCGGCAGTGCCCAGGCGTATGACGGGTCAGTGGAGCGCATCGCGGTAAACGACATGATCCGCTGCTGGTGACCGTCCTCGCCTGGGCCGATCACTGCAGCAAGGTCCTTCGGTAGCGACGGATATGGCCGGAAGGTGTAGGTGTAGAAGGCGATACCCATATGGGTGAGATGCAGGGTCACCAGCGCGACACAGATGACCGCGACGACGACAACAAGCCGCGATCGCCGCTCTGCCGTGGGTCGGCCGCCGTAGAACCGGGGATCGTCAAGGAGGTCTTCGAGAAAGCGGGCTCCGACGAGGCAGGCGAAGAACACAAACCACGGCATTGCCCGAAAGGCGTTGTTGCGGAGTCCGACCGGAAGCAGGCCCATCAGCCACCACAGACCACCATACTCCCCGAGGGCCAGCAAGAAGGCGACCAAGGCCGGAATGCCTAGGGCCAGCTGAAGTCTCCCGGAATCGCTGAGAGGCATGGGACGCCCGCGGCCCGCCGACCACCGCCAGGCCTGGGTGGCAATGGCGGCCAGAAAAGCCAGCAGGAGGACGGTGCCGAAATAGTAGAAATGGCCGCCCCACTGGAGATTGAGGCTGCCCCAGCTATTGGGCAGGTTGCCTCGCACAAAGGGATAGGGAAGCAGCATCGAAAGCAGATTGCCGCCCACGCCGTCGCCGTCGCCAGGATCGCTGAATGAGATTTCGCGAGACAGAAGCCACTGCTGATAAAAGACCGGGATTGAGATCGCTGCGCCGAAGGCCAGGGCCGGAATGATCCATATCAGCCGTCGCAGGGGGATGAGGCCCAGGGCCGCCAGGGCCGCCGTGTGGACGAGCATCAGGCCGCAGCCGAGCACGAAGAGTTGCGGAAATCCGGCGTGGTAATAGAGCCCGAGGCAGGCTCCGGTGATCACCGGCCAGCGCCATGTCACTGGACCAGTCCGAAGACGGTCGACCAGCAGGGCGAAGAGCGGAATAAACACAGGCAGCACGCTGAACGAATGCCAACAGCGGGCCATCACGAGCAACGGCCCGCACAGCACAAACGTCAGGCTGGCGAGGGCCGCCAGCACCGGGCCGATCCCGAGCCGTCGGGCCACCAGAAAGCTGAGGCCATAGCCGGCGAGCAGGTGGATCGCGGCGAACACCTCAAACGTGGCGTGCTCATCGCCCAGGAGATGTCGGGCAATCCCATACGCCAGATACAGCGGCGGGTAGACGCCGCCGATGGTCGGCGTCGGTGAGCCGAGAAAGATATACGGGTTGTATTCGGGAGAGAGCCCCTGCCAGATCCCCCGCAGGCTCAGCAGGACGGCAGGCAGTTCGAGCGAGAGCGCATCATCCTGGCAGAAAAAATAGGGGTCAAGCACCTCGAGCAGGCCGAAGGCCGCCGCCACGAGCGCCAGTCCTGCCCAGAAACAGGCTGCCGCTAGGGGCGGCATCACGGGTGCGTCGGCGGTGGTGGCTGAAGTCATGATGGGATTCCCTTCAGCGCTGCGGGCTTGTCATGAGGGCGGACCAGCAGCCAGCATTGTCCGACGGATCGATTCGTCGAGCGACGTGGTGGGCACGAGCCCAAGCTCAATGCGGGCCCGCCGACAGTCGGGAATATACCGTTCCGATGCCTTCCCCGGCTGCGGCTGCTGGGCCATCACGATCTGCGGCCGGCCTCCGTTTGGCCAGACCATGGCCGCGACATTCGCCACGCGGTCGGCCAGTTGCTGGATCGACACCGCCTCCTCGCTGCCGACGTTGTATGCCCGTCCAGCCCCGCCGTGGAGCAGGATCGTGAACAGCCACTCCGCCAGATCTGCCGCATAGAGATAGCTTCGGTAGGGAGTGCCGTCGCCGCCGATCCTGATCGGCCTGCCGGCGACGCAATCCCGGATGAAATTGCCGATCGCGAAGTGCGCGTCCAGCGGCAGGAGTGGGCCCACGAAGGCGAAGCACCGGGCGATCGAAACATGCAGGCTTGGGCTGCCTGCGACCGAAGACCGCGCCGCGATCGTGCAGAGCAGCTCTGCCGCTCGCTTGCCCTCCGCATACGCATTGCAGGCATCGAGTTGATCGGGCCCGCCCAGAAACTCTTCGGGCACGTGTGCCAAGTCTGGCGGCTGCCGGCCGTAGACGGCGCCAGAACTCGTCAACAGAAATCGTCGGCTTTGCTTCTCGTGGGCGAGCGCGAGCATTCGCCGCGTGCCCTCCACGCACACGTCAAACATCGCCTGCGGGTCAGTGGCGTTGAGCGACGTGCTCGATTCCGTTGCGGCATGGATCACGTGCGACACGGGGCCCTCGGGAAAACGAAAGCCGCGGACATCCCCCTCGATCAAGGAGAGTGCCTGGTCGGCGGCAAGATGCGGGGCCTTCCTGGCAAAGCTCCCCGGATCGCGAGACAACACCGTGACACGGCAGCCGAGCGCGTGCTGGCGGTTGGCAGCCAGGACGGCCTCCAACAGCCAGACTCCGAAAAACCCGGTGCCGCCGCTGATGAAGAGGCTCCCATTCCGGAGTGGCTCCCAGAGGGATGGCGTGCGGGCGAGCAGCCCGGCGATGTCAGCGGCGATGACGGTGCTCATGCTAGCCCCGCACGAACGCGGTCACCGTTTTGATGGCATGATCGCTGCGGGCGTCGAACAGGCCCGGATAGGCGCCGAGCCAGAACGTGTGCCACATGATGGAGTCGACGCCGGGAAGCACTTCCGCCAACGGCGGCTGGATTTCTGCGACCAGCCCGGAACCAGTCCACCATCTGCTGGATTGCCTCGCGCCAAGAAAATCACTCGGTGAATGGTACCAAGCCCTGCGCCGGGTGAGGCAGGGCCGGTTCAGCGTTGCGCGTGCCGCCTGTTGGGGTTCACTGTTTCCCAGATTCAAGCATCCGAAGGTTGGCGGTGGCGAGCGGATGCCCCGGGGCCAGGTCAAGACAGCGGCGGTACGCCGCGATCGCGGCATCATGACGGCCAAGTATGAGGAAAGCATTTCCGAGGTTGTTGTGGGCATCGGGATTCGTTGGATCAAGTTCAATCGCCCGAGTGAGGAGATCGATCGCCGAAGCAGCGTCGAACCGGGCAACCACAGACCCAAGATTGAAGACCGCATAGGGATCGTTGGGGGCGGCGGCTGCAATGCTGGACCAGAGCGCGGCTGCGGCCTGCGGGTCGGTCTGCACGAGAGCCCGCGCCAGATGCTCTTTGGCTACGAGCGAGTCGGGCCGCCGTTCGACGGCAGCTCGGAGCAATTCCTCGCCCCGCGGGTCTCCGATCCGATGGAGCGAGATGCCAAGGTACATATCCAGCCGATCGATCACGGGATCCCCAAACCGTGCTTCGACGTTTGCGTTCGTCGCCAAACCAGCCTGCGACACGGCCGCCGCCTGTTCGGGCTGGTTGGCGTTGAGAAGTGCGGCAGCGAGCGCCGCATAGGGCACCGGGTTCGCCGAATCCCGCTTGACCGCGGTCGCGCAGGTCGACACGGCCTCCTCGTGATGGTTGAGTCTCGAGAGTTCTGTGCCAAGGCGCGAAAGCGAACGGGAACTGCCAGCACTCTTCTCAACCGCGTCGCGCCAGGCGGTAAGCGGTGACTGATAGACGGTGTTGCGTGCAGCAGTCAGGGCAGCGAAGACCACGATGGCCGTGGCTGCCACAGGCAGCAGGAGTTGCGAGTGGCAGGCTATCGCGACCACCGCTGCTGTGATCGGGATGGCTGAGGCGAGGTACATGCGATGCTCCACGCAGACATCATGCACGGGCAAGATGCTCGACGTGGGCGCGAGAAGCAGCAGGAACGCGAGGATCAGAAACGCGGTGGCCGGCCGCCGCGGAAGTGACCATGCCGCCCAGGCTGCGGTAGCTACCGCACCGACCGCAGGCACGAGGAGCCACGCATCGCGACCGAAGAGTTCCTTCCGCAATTCGGCGCCGTGGTCGATCGAGAGCCCGACCGGCAGCACCAGTCGGGACAGATACCAAAGGATGACAACCGGCTGGTTCGCCGCGTAGACGAGCGATTGCCACATGGAAAAGCCGGTCTCTGGGTAGCGGTCCAGTTGGGTGGCCACGATGGCGAAGAGAATCGGCCACGTGGCGAAGAGTGCGAGGTGCCACACTCCCCGGCGAGCGAAAACCTCTCGCCAGGAGTTGGCCAGGAACGCGCGGTCGAGGAGGAGGATGACGGGCGGCACGACGATCACCCATTCCTTGCAGGCCATCCCCAGGCCGCAGGCCACGACCGCCGTAGTGATCCAGGGCAGCGGCCGCACCGACGCGGCGGCCATCAGAAAGGCGGCGCAGGTGGCCAGCGACGCCAGGGCGGCGAGCAGTTCGATCCTCTGATACACGTAACTCACGGCCTGCGACTGCAGCGGATGGACGAGCCAGACCGCGGCCGCCACGGCCGCGATGACCGCCGTCGGTCGATCCGAGCCTCCGGCAGGTGGTCGTGTCATGAGAAGCTGCCGCACAATCCGGTAGAGCAGCCAGCCGTTGACGAGGTGGATCGCGATGTTGACGGCATGAAATGGCAGCGGGTCGAGCGGCTTGGCTCCGAAGAGAGCCGCAGCGAGCACTCCCCACTGGTAGTTGGCAGCAAACGAGAGATACGGGATCGGCCGATGGGGCAGTTCGCCCCCTTCGAACATGGGCCGCCACGGCGGCAGCAGTGTGCGAATGGCAGGGTTGTTCACGATCTCGGAAAGGTCATCGAACAGGAATGGACCGCGGATGCTCGGCAGAAACGCGGCGACCGCAGCGAGGGCCGCTAGGGCGAGAATCGCGACTGGCCGACGTGCGACCCAGGTCTGGAAATCGCTTGCGGTCATCGCTCCGCCCCCGCGTCTCGGAGCCATGCTTGAGCGCGGTCACGGGGGCGTGCCGCCGCTCCTGCCCGAGCTTTGTCGCCAAGTGACTGGCAGGCGGTCACCTGCGTGCGCGGAAGGCTGAGATACTCCTCGCGGGCGAGTTCCGCGTCGACAGAAGCAATCAAGGCGTAGGTCACGTACTGCGGTTCCGCGGAACGAGTGTGCCGATCGATCCATGCCTCGAGCCGCCAAGAATCCTGGCCCCAGTCGAGGCTGCTGGCCAGGGCCATTCTTGCTCGCGGCCACTGCGTATGCCATGGAGGCATCCTGCGGGCGGCAGTGCGGGTCGTGTGGATGAGCGAGCCTAGCGACACTGACCCCGACGAAGGGCGTCGAACACCTCGTTCGGTAACTCCTGACGCACTGTTGCCACACGAGCTTCTGGATTGGCTTGCGGACCTGAGGCTTACTGCCATAGACTGATGGCAGTGAGGGGCTTGCGGGGAGGGACGACTCATGGTCACCCATCGGCGGGCGTGCACGGCGCGGAAGACGGCGACGGCGTGGTCATTTCGGGGAGCTGTCGAGCAGCTTGAACCGCGAGCGCTCATGGCGGCCGATGCCCACATGGCCGTGGGCATGAATCTCGAAAACATCGTGGACTGGTCGCCCGCCTGGACGTTCACCGATGCCTTCCGGGCGTCGCGGCCCTGGATCGCGCACGCCTTCAACACCGCGACGTGGGCCGCGTCGTGGGATGATCGCGATGCACCGCCGCTCGCGCTCGATGTCAACGGCAATGTGGCACGGCTCGCCACCTGGACAAACGCCGCCGGTCAGGCGATGCAGCAGCGGGCCGGCACGCTGATGTTTCGCGGCCTCGGCGGAGCGTACGCCGGCGGCATCTACCGCGCTGAATGGGACGGCGACGGCAGCGTGACCTTTGGCTTCGACGCGCGGGCGACCGCCACGGGCCGCACACCCGCCGGCCGCTCATATGCCGACATCAGCGTCACGCCGACTGACAACGGCATCTATGTGGTGATTGAGTCCACCAACCCGGCCAACCCCGTCCGTGGCATCAATGTGTGGATGCCCGACTGGCAGGGGCAGCGGTTCGCTGGCCAACGCTGGCAGCCGGGTGCAGCGTTCTCGCCGTTTCATCCGCTCTTCCTCGAGCGGCTCGCGCCCTTCAGTGGGATCCGGTTCATGGGGATGCAGGAAACAAACACCTCCGACATCCGCACCTGGAGCGACCGCCGCGATGCCTCCGACGTCCGCCAGGGTTCCGGGCCCCAGGGCACTCTGAGCGAACCGATCGTCAACGGCATGTCCGTCGAGTGCATGGTGCAGCTGGCCAACGACCTCGACGCCGATCCCTGGTTCAACATGCCGCACATGGCCGACGACACGTTCGTGCACAACTTCGCCACGTACGTCCGCGACCACCTGGAGCCCGGACGGAAGGTCTTCGTGGAGTGGGCCAACGAGGTGTGGAATTTTGGATGGGGCTTTGAGGCGTCGCAGTGGGTCGCTGAGCGGGCCGCCGCAGCAGGCCTCGATCCCGACTACGGGCAGTGGATCGTCGCCGGTCGCGAGGCCAAGCGTGACATGGATGTCTGGTCAAACGTGTTCGCCGGGCAAAACAATCGGCTGGTGCGCGTGGCCGCGGGCTGGGCTGCCGTCGATTGGGTGACCGGCGAGATCGTGAAGTCGATGGAGGGCTCGTTTGACGCGATCGCCATCGCCCCCTATATCACGCCCACCGATGAACAGCGGGCAAGCTACTCGGCGTCTACGACGGTCGATCAGGTGCTCGCTGATACGCGGGCCAATGTGGCCACGACGCTCGCCTGGACCGCCCGCCACGAACGGCTGGCTCAGGAGTGGAGCACGCGGCTCGGCCGATCGATCCAACTCGTCGCGTATGAAGGGGGGCACCATCTCGACGGCCGCGGGGGAACGTACCAAGGGGCCTTTTATGCGGCCTCGAATGACCCGCGGATGGGCGAGATTTACCGCGACTACCTGAAGGGACTCGATGCTGCGGGCATGGATCTCTTCATGGACTTTCAGCTGACAGGGCAAGCGGGCGCGACCCCGTGGGGCGACTTTGCCAAGCTTCATCGCATGGACGAACCCCTCGCCTCGGCGCACCGCTATGCCGCCGTGGTGGCAGGAGCCGATGGGTCGCTCTGGCGGGATGTGCCACCGCCCCCTCCAATCGTGGCGATCGGCTCGGCGATGGTGGTGGAAGGCAACAGTGGACGTCGCTGGATGACGTTCACGCTGACGCTTTCGGCGGCCACCGCGCAGCCGGTCACCGTCAACTGGGCCACGGCAAACGGCACGGCAGTGGCTGGCCGCGACTATGTGCGGGCCGTTGGGAAGGTGACGTTTGCCTCTGGGCAGGTCCGCCAGACCCTCCGCGTGGCCGTGATCGGCGACCGGCTGCGCGAGTCCAACGAGTCATTTAGCGTGGCGCTCTCCAACCCGGTGGGGGCGAGGGCGTCTGAGACGGCCTGGCGGGCGCTTGGTCGCATTCTTGACGATGACACACCCGCCAGCCGCGCCGCGGCACTGCGGATCCTAGCGGCGGGAGCTGCTGAAGCGGAAACGAAGCAGCGTCGCTGAATCGCCGTGGACGAGGCCGCCCGGGGACTTTTTATCCGCGTGTCGAACCCATCGCGCGGCCGGGTCGGCCGAGCTATGCGAAATCCGCCACAAAGACTCATTGACATATCGTGAGCTTCCGATATATACTCAGGTCAACGCAGCCTGGAGTTCCCCGGCATGAGCACGCCCCGCACATCAACCGCCCTCGGAAAGCTGACAAGCCTCGAGGCGCTTGGCCAGGCGGCTGAGTGCCTGAAAGCGCTCGCCCATCCGCACCGGCTGCGGATCGTGCAGATGCTGCTCCGGGGTCGCTACACAGTCGGCGAGCTTGCCGAGGCCTGTGAGATCCCCAGTCACATGGCCTCCGAGCACCTCCGGCTCATGCAGCGCTGCGGCTTCTTGAATGTCGAGAAAGCGGGGCGGTGTGCCTACTACACCGTCGCCGAACCGCACCTGGCCAGCATCATGGCTTGCATCGAATCACGGTTTGGTGGGCGGAAGCCTGCTGGGCCTGCACGACCGATGGCTCGTTCATGATTGTGCGACTCATTTTCAATCCCTTGCCTTCTGGAGAATGCTGCCATGGTCGCCACGATTTCCCCAGTCACGCTCGCCGATCTCCGCCGCCGCGGTGAGAAGCTGACGCTCGTTGACGTCCGCACGCCGGCCGAGTTTGGCGAGGTACACCTCGACTTTGCCCACAATGTGCCGCTCGACCGGCTCGAGCCGCAGCAGATCGCCGCACTCGGCGGCGACGGGCCGGTGTACTTCGTCTGCCGTTCGGGCGGGCGCAGCCACAAGGCCTGCGAAAAAATGCTCGCCGCCGGCCTTACCGACGTGATCAGCGTCGAGGGTGGCACTGCCGCCTGCGAGGCGGTTGGAATGTCGGTGGTTCGCGGCCGGAAGGCGATGTCGCTCGAGCGGCAGGTGCGAATCGCGGCTGGCGCGCTTGTGGCCAGCGGCGCGGCGCTCGCCGGCTTCGGGCCCGATACGCCGGTGAACTGGCAGGCTATCGGCGCCGGGCTCGCCGGCTTCGTGGGCTGCGGCCTCGTGTTTGCCGGGATCACCGACACCTGCGGGATGGGGATGCTGATCGCGCGGATGCCGTGGAACCAAGCCTGCCGCGCGGCCCAGGCCTCCGCGCCGGTGGTGGTGCTGGCCCTGGCATGCGGCGGGCTCTGCGGCACCGCGTTCGCCGAGCACACCAAGGATTCGCTCGACGTCGTCAAGCAGGCGATCGCCGAGCAGAAGGCGGTGCTCGTGGACGTCCGCGAGGCCGACGAGTGGCAGGCAGGGCACATCGTCGGGGCCCGGCTCCTGCCATTGAGCGACTTGGAGAAAGGCGTGAACGCCGCGGATCTCGCCCGTATCCTGCCCCAAGACAAGATCATCTACTGCCATTGCCTCATGGGCGGTCGCTGCGTGGAGGCCGCCGCAATCCTCGCGCCGCTCGGGTATGACGTGCGGCCGCTCAAGCCCGGCTACCCCCAGCTGGTGAAGGCCGGATTTCCGACCGCGGTCGGCCGCTGAAGCCCCGTGGCGTCCCTGCTTCCTCGCCCCTCACCGGAAACCAGAGCCATGCAGATCAAACAGTATTACCTCGCCTGCCTGTCGCACGCGTCCTATATGATCGCAGACGAGCAGACGAAGACGGCGGCCATCGTTGATCCCCAGCGCGACGTAGACCAGTATCTGGCCGATGCCGAAGCCGGTGGCTACACCATCCGGCACGTTTTTCTCACACACTTCCACGCCGACTTCGTGGCGGGCCACATCGAACTGCGGGACCGGGCTGGGGCCACGATCTATCTCGGTAGCCGGGCCCAGGCGGAGTTTGCCCATGTGGCCATGCACGATGGCGACACCGTGCTGTTTGGCGACGTGAAGCTCGAGGTGCTGGAAACCCCGGGCCACACGCCCGAGGGCATCTCGATTCTGGTTTATGACCTGGAGAAGAGCGGCGCCGAGCCGCTGGCGGTCCTCACCGGCGACACGCTGTTCATCGGCGACGTGGGCCGGCCGGATCTCCTGGCGAGCATCGGGGTCACGGCCGACGAGTTGGCCGACATGCTCTACGACAGCATCACCGACAAGCTCATGAAGCTGCCCGATGCCACACTGGTGTATCCCGCGCACGGCGCCGGGAGCATGTGCGGCAAGAGCCTGTCGAAGGAGACGGTCTCGACGATCGGCGAGCAGAAGCAATTCAATTACGCCCTGCAGCCGATGAGCCGGGAAGCATTCAAGACGATCGTCACGGCCGACCAGCCGGAGGCCCCCGACTACTTCGTGCATGACGCGATCCTCAACCGCAAGGAGCGGGCGTCGCTCGACGAATCGATGCGGCAGACGCTCAAGCCGCTGTCGCTCGATGAGGTGTTGGCGATCGAGCAGGCGGGCGGCCAGCTGCTCGATGTCCGCGAGGGCATCGACTTCGAGGGAGCGCATCTGCGGGGCGCGCTCAACATCGCCCTGGCCGGCAAGTATGCGACGTGGGCCGGGTCGTTGCTCGCCCACGACCGGCCGATCGTCGTCATCGCGGAGGAAGGCGGCGAAGAGGAAGCGGTGCTGCGGCTCGGCAGGATTGGGTTCGATAACGTGTCTGGCTACTTGGCCGGTGGCATGCATGCCTTGACGGCCCGCGACGATCTCGTCGAACGAACCGCAAGAATCACGGCCCGCGCGCTGGCCGAATGGCTCGCCGGCAGGCGGGATGAGTTTGGACCGGCCCCGACGGTGATCGATGTCCGCAGCGAGGCGGAACGGGGTGGCGGTCACATCGAGGGCAGCCTGCACATTCCGCTGTCGCACCTCGAGGAGCGGGCCAGCGAGATTCCCAATGGTCGGCCGATCGCCGTGCACTGCGAGGGCGGCTACCGCTCCGCGATTGCCACGAGCCTGCTCCAGAAGCTCGGACGCCGCGGCGTGCACGACCTCATCGGCGGCTACAAGGCCTGGGCCGCCGCCCAGGTGCCCGGCGCGGCTGGCCCGCCTGGTTGAGCAAGGGTCCCTGCCGTGCGCCAAGCCGTGGCAAGTGGCTCATCGCCATCGTCAGCGACCTGTCTCAATCAAGGTTCAGTTGATCGGCGTAGCCGCTGCCGTCGCTGACTTGCTGGAAATCAGTAAAGAGGACTTGATTGGTCAAATAGTTCACGCCACGCACGCTGCCGTCGCACATCACCACATTCAAGCTTCCATGAGGCCCGCCGAGCAGCCGAGTGTGAAACCCATCCCCATGTGGCCACGGCCAAGTCCAGCTCCGCCCCCACGCTTCCTCCGGAGGAACCCTCGCAACCGCAGAGTACGGGGGCGGATTCCAGAAGGGGGGTGGCACCTGGGGGTTGAGGAAAACCCGACCATATCCCGCGGGTATACCGTTGGCCTCTGCCTGCAGATAACCCATCCGTACTGGGCTATAAATGTCATTGCCCGCCGTCTCGATCCTGCACTCCAGATCGTCGATCCAGCCAGTGCCGTTGTAACCGTTGTAAAAATCAAACGGGGGTGGAGCGGCGACGGTGGACATCCGAAACACCTGCTCGCTGTATTTGCCGGGCTCGAGGTAGCGTTCGCTGATCATCATCACATTCGAAATACCGTCAGCGATGGTGCTCATGGGCCGTCCTGGCAACATCCCCACACCGCTGAGTGGCCCTTGGCCTCCCGAAATTGCGGCATAGTCCGACCGGGCGCGTCGGCACACCGGCTTGACGTTCACCACAATTGGCGAGCCACGCGTCGGACAGACATAGAGCGGAACGACGACGCCTGCCACGGCTTGCATGGCGGCCGAATTACTGGTCGTACCATCGGGGATCAAACCCCGTTCATAGAGCGGCAACTTCTCTATATAGGGCAGGAGTTGGTAGAAGACGCTTCGAGAGGACCCAGAATACGGCAGATAGCCATGAGCCGAGTTGTAGTTATGGCACGCTTGGCTGACCTGCCGCAGGTTTCCCTTGCACGCCATAGCCCGCGATGACTCCCGGACCATTCCGATCGTTGGGACCAACAGCCCGATCAAAATCGCGATGATCACGACCACGAGCATGAGCTCCACGAGCGTGAACCCGCGACGCGTTGTCAGCAAGCGGGACTGAACCATGGCATGAACTCCGCGTAGGGCTGTCAGTAATCTTCGGGCTGGACGGTATACGGCGTGGTCGCCGGTGCCGGAGGGCACTTGAGGTAGACATTCGCCGTGGGTGAATTGTTGGAATACGTATTCGTGGAGGCGTCCCAGACGCTCCGTTTCGTGATCAAATGCCCATACACATGGGGCCTGATCTTCTCACTGATAAATCGGGTACTGCCGTCCGCAAATGAGGCGTAGGCCCCAAGGGGGTGCCACGAAGACATGTGGGACGCGTCCGGACCGGCATTGTTGATGATGATTGTCGATGCGTTGATGGTGCCAGTGCGGAAGCCAAACGTCATCGCACCCGCCAAATCCGTGATCGTGGCCGCACGCCGTCTGATGTAGCAGTTTGCTGAGCTCTCCCACCAGCCTGGGCCTTCCGGAGCCGGGATTAACGGGGCGGTCGTCGCATTGAGGTTGGCGGTGTAAGCCATATTCTGGTTCGACATGGTCTGCGGCACCCATTTCGGTGACGCCCAATACCCCACCTGAAATTCAGAAGTCAGAAGCGTGGAAGCAAGACCATCTCCATCCCGTATGTCCCCCAGCGAAGTTCCAAGGTTGCTGAAGTTGTCGGAAATCGCTCCGTCATCGCGTTGGGACCCAGCCACCCCACTGGAGCCCGCGTTGGCCTTGTAAACAAGGCACGTTGGTTTGCTGTACATGACAGCGCCGTCCGTCGAGGGGCAGAACGTGAGTTGCGGTAAAATCCCCCCCACCGATACCTCATTGTATTCAATCTTCCACGCGTCTCCATTTATGACTTGCTGGAAGACGTCATTTCGCTCGAGCAGCGGCAGCAGCGTGACGAACCACGACACCTGGCTGGTGCCGGGCACGTAATCCGGCGCGAGGGGGTCTGGCTGACAACTCGGCCGCTGGGCGGGTGGACGATCCATGTGGATGAGGAGGTTGTTCCGCCAACCGGGGAGTTGGCTTTTTAAGACGTCGTGCCGTGCCATCGCGAGGGCAAACTTCATTTGTTTGCCGGCGCAAGCATTGCGGCGGCTCCCCTCGACGGCCTTGTGGATCGCCGGAAGGCCCAGCAGCATGAGGACGCCGATGATGCCCATCACCACGACCAATTCAACGAGCGTGAACCCCAGTCGCGGTGTGGAACGATGCATTTCACCGGCCCCCTGAAGTGAATGTCGGGTCTCGAACTAGGCAGAAAGCCTCGCCCAAATCCTAGATGTGAGTCTAACGCCCTGAGAAAAATCGGGCAAGCAGAATTCAAGAAAGGTGGAAACAGGTCAGCAGTGCTTTGGCTCTGCAGCAGGAAAACTGCAAAAACAGCCCGTTTGGGCGAGTCTTTCAGGCCTCTTTCGGCCCTGGGAATGGCCCCACCCCAGTTCCTGGACCAGTGCTGATGAGAGAGTTGACGGTTGGTGTCGGAGCCCTCCCCCAAATAGAATTCTGCCGGTTCAACGTCGCCGCCAGTCATCCAGAGCCCGAAACGCCTCCATGAAAACCAGTCTGCCCTGCGGCCGATCAACGTCCGAGATCTCGCCTCGCAGCGGGTGCGCTGGCCGGGTGCGCAGGCCGGCGCTGCTCGCGCTCGCTTTCCTCAGCATGGCCAGCCTGTCCCTGGCGGCCAATGCTGCGCCGCCCGTCGCCACGGACGGGGATCAACCTGCCGATATGAGCCAGCCGGTCCAGGTGTTTATCCTGATGGGCCAGTCCAACATGGTGGGCGCCGGCAAGTTCTCCGGCGGCAGCGCCCGCTGGGGCCAGGAGTTCATCGACCCCGTGGTCTCGGTCTATGCGGGTGCCTTCGATCCCTACGCCGACTACGACGCGCGCAAGCCCGAAAGCACCCTGGCGCTCAAGAGTTTTGGGGGTACGGAGCCAACTCCCTATCCCGGCGGCGGTACCCAGATCGTGCGCGGCTTTCTGCAGCCCGCGGAAACTGGTCTCTATGAATTCAATCCCGGGTATGGGGATTCCGAACAGAACATCATGGTCGTGAATGGCGTGGAGGTGCATCGCCAGGAGCCCGGCGGCCAAGCGGCGAAGAAAGCCGTCACGCTCACGGGCGGCGAAAAGGTCCCGTTCTCAGTCACCTACCTGACAGAGCATGCCGACGGCTTGGGATGGATGATCCGCATGGACGTGCCGGGCACGCTCAACACCGTGGTCTGCCATAACGGCAAGTTCCCGTTTCTGCTCGACGGGGCGGGCAACTGGGCCACGCGGCACGATGTCCGCTTCGTGCGGTTCATGCAGGGTAGAGGTCTGATGGAAAACAACTGGATGGGGATCAGGCCCGGCGCCACGATCGGGCCCGAGTTTGGAATCGGGCACGTCGTGGGGAACGAGACCGACGCGCCAGTCATGATTCTCAAGAGTTGCATTGGGAACCGGAGCCTGGGATGGGATCTCCTGCCTCCGGGTAGCCAGCGATTTGTGAAAGACGGGAAGGTGTACGCCGGCTACAAGGACAAACCGGATTCCTGGGATGCAGACCCGGCCAAAGGCGCGGCGACGGAGCCACCACCCTGGCTCGACAAGAACGGAAATCCCATCAACTGGTATGCCGGGCTGCAATACGACGACGATGTGGGTCCGGCCAAAAAGGCGCTCACCGAGATCGGCACCTACTATCCCGGTGCGACGCAGTACGACGTTGCCGGCTTCTTTTTCTGGCAAGGCGAAAAGGACGGCGGGAACCCCGTGCATGCCGCCAAGTACGAACAGAACCTCGTCAACTTCATCAAAGCGCTGCGAAAGGACTTCGACGCGCCGCACGCGAAGTTCGTTCTCGGCACCATGGGAGAAGCCGTCAAGGGGAGCGGCGACAAGGTGCTGGAGGGGCAACTTGCGGTGGACGGCACCAGCGGCAAGTACCCGGAGTTCAAGGGCAATGTGGCCACTGTGTACACCCACCCCATGGCACAAGGCGGCAGCGGCAACGGCCATTATGGCGGCAATGCCGAAGTCTATATGGATGTCGGCGAAGCCATGGGCAAAGCCATGATGGGACTGCTGAAAGACGAACCCCTGACGCGTTGATGCTCTCCTCGCTGCCCGTGTAAAAAGCCATCCATGGCCTTTTCCCACTCAGGCCGACCGATGGAAAAGTCGAGGTTTTCCATGGTCGGCGACCACCTCCTCCTGTGGTGGAACACTCTTTCCAAAACCTGCTAGTGTAGTGTCGCGTAAATAACGCAACTTATATTCGGCAGTGGCGTTGAATCCTCAACTCGTGGAGGATTCGATCATGCGTGTTGCGAAGCCAATTACCCTGACGGCTGAACAGCGAGCGACGCTGACGAAGTGGTCG
>JANNSZ010000020.1:0-88639 GCA_031403195.1 Planctomycetota bacterium
AGCCGCGGCCACTGGGCCGAGGGGGGCACAGGCACACTTCCCTGCGCTGTGCGAGAGAAAATGAGCTAGTCGCCAGATGGACGGTACATTGATCGGCCTGTTCCGTTCCTCCTGAAAGCAGGCCATGCCACTGATCAAAAAGCTCCTCGTTGCCAACCGCAGCGAGATCGCCATCCGCGTCTTCCGCTCGGCCCATGAGCTGGGCATCCGTACCGTGGCAATCTATGCCCACGAAGACCGTTTCGCGCTCCATCGCTTCAAGGCCGACGAGGCCTATCTCGTGGGCCGGCCGGGTGAGCCTATTCGGTCGTATCTCGACATCGCGTCAATCGTGGCCATCGCCAAAGACCGCGGTGTAGACGCCATTCATCCGGGCTACGGTTTCCTCTCTGAAAACCCAGAGTTTGCATCGGCTTGCGCGACAGCAGGTATTACGTTCGTGGGCCCACGCGTGGAGCTCCTGCGGACGCTCGGCGATAAGACGGCCGCTCGCGACCTGGCCGCCCGCGCCGGTGTGCCGATCCTCGCCGGCAGTGCCCAGCCGCTCTCGAGCCTCGCTGATGCGAAGAAGATTGCAGGCGGCCTCGGCTACCCCGTGATCCTCAAGGCAGCCCACGGCGGTGGTGGCCGCGGCATGCGGGTCGTGCATGGCGAAGAAGAGCTCGCCGTCGCGCTCGAGAGCGCCCAGCGGGAAAGCAAGACGGCTTTTGGATCATCCAGCGTCTTCGTGGAAAAATTCATTCAGCGAGCCCGGCACATCGAGGTGCAGCTTCTCGGCGACCTGCACGGCAACCTCGTGCACCTCTTCGAGCGGGATTGTTCGGTGCAACGGCGACACCAGAAGGTGGTCGAGGTCGCGCCCGCTCCAAACCTCGAGCCACGCCTGCGGGACGCGATCTGCGAGGCGGCGCTCTCAATCGGCCGGGCGGCCCGCTACGAAAATGCCGGCACGGTTGAATTCCTTGTTGATGCCGATACAGGCCGCTTCTACTTCATCGAGGTCAATCCACGGATTCAGGTGGAGCACACCGTCACCGAAGAGATCACCGGCATCGACATCGTTCGCCGCCAGATCCGCGTGGCCGAAGGTTTTCAGTTGGGTGATTCTGAGATTGGCCTGGGGGATCAGGCCGCGATCCGCTCGATGGGCGCTGCGCTCCAGTGCCGCGTCACGACCGAGGATCCCGAGAATCGCTTTCTGCCCGACTACGGCCGGATCACGGCCTACCGCTCGGCCAGCGGCATGGGCATCCGGCTCGACGCTGGCTCGGCATTCTCAGGCGCGGTGGTCACGCCCTACTTCGACTCGCTCCTGGTGAAGGTCACGGCCCGCGGCCTCACGCTCGACGAGGCAGCCGGCCACGTTGAGCGATGCCTTCAGGAGTTCCGGGTCCGCGGCGTGAAGACGAACATTCCGTTTCTCATCAACCTCGTGACGCACCCGGAGTTCTTGGCTGGGCGATGTACAACCCGGTTCATCGACGAGACGCCGAGCCTGTTTGATTTCCCGATTCGGCGGGACCGTGCCACACGGCTCCTCGAGTACCTCGGTGACGTGATCGTCAACAGCAATGCCCTGGTGAAGGGGCGGCCGACCGCGGTGCGGCGCGAGCCAGCGCCGCTCCCTCCCTACGACCCCGTCGCCCCAGCGCCAGCGGGCTCCCGTGATCGCCTAAAGCAGCTTGGCCCCAAGGCTTTCACTGCGTGGGTGCGCGACCACAAGGGTCTCCTGGTGACCGACACGACGATGCGGGACGCACACCAGTCGCTGCTCGCCACACGGATGCGAAGCTACGACATGCTGGCCGTGGCCGAGGCCTACGCGCGACTCGGGGCGGGACTCTTTTCACTCGAAATGTGGGGTGGGGCGACCTTCGACACGTCGCTGAGGTTCCTCAAGGAATGCCCGTGGGACCGGCTCGTTCAGCTCCGCGAGCGGATTCCAAATGTTCTCTTTCAGATGCTGCTGCGGGCCAGCAACGCCGTCGGCTACACGAACTATCCCGACAACGTCGTCCAAGCTTTTGTGAAGGAGTCGGCCGCAGCCGGCATCGATCTCTTCCGAGTGTTTGACCCACTCAACTGGGTGCCCAACATGCGGGTGGCGATGGATGCTGTGTGCGAGAGCGGCGCGATCTGCGAGGCAGCCATCTGCTACACCGGTGATGTGCTGGACCCCGCCCGCACGAAGTATTCGCTCGCCTACTACGTGGCCCTTGCCAAGGAACTCGAAAAGCATGGCGCCCACATGCTCGCCATCAAGGACATGGCCGGCCTCTGCAAGCCATTTGCGGCAGGCAAGCTCGTGGCGGCGTTGCGTGATGAAATCGGGATCCCAATTCATTTTCACACCCACGACACCGCCGGCTCGCAGCTCGCATCGCTCCTCGAAGCGGCCCAGCATGGTGCGAGCGTTGTCGATGGTGCCCTCGCACCATTTGCCGGCCTCACAAGCCAGCCGAACCTCAATGCCCTGGTGGATGCTGTTCGGCATACGCCACTCGATACGGGCCTCGATACGAATGACCTGCGGCACCTGGCCCACTACTGGGCCGCTGTCCGCGACCACTACACTGCCTTCGAGTGCGGCATGAAGGCCCCCGATGCCGACCTCTACCTCCACGAAATGCCTGGCGGGCAGTTCACCAACCTCCTCGAGCAGGCCAAGGCCCTCGGCCTGGGGGATCGCTGGGAGGATGTCTGCCGCGCCTACGCCGACGTCAACCGCGTGCTCGGCGACATTGTGAAGGTGACGCCCACCAGCAAGGCCGTCGGCGATCTCGCGCTCCTGCTTGTCACCAATAACCTTTCGGCTGACGACCTCGTCGATGACACCCGCGAGATTTCGTTCCCCGAATCCGCCATCGATCTTCTCGCCGGCCGCATGGGGCAGCCACCAGGTGGTTTTCCGCCAGCGGTGGTGAAGCGCGTGGTCAAGCATGGCGAGATCGTGACCGGACGGCCCGGCGAATCGCTCGCCCCCGCCGACTTTGACGCCGCGGCCAAGGCGGTCGGTGAGTTCGTGGGGCGAGCTGCATCGCCTCGCGACGTGCTCTCGTGGCTCCTCTACCCGCGGGTCTTTCAAGACTTTGCCAGCCACCGGGCGGCGTATGGCGACATGAGCGTCCTCCCCACGCCGGCCTTCCTCGAGGGGCTCACGCCAGGCGAGGAACTTTCCGTGGAGATCGAACCCGGCAAGACCCTCGTGATTCGCCTGCTGACAGTCGGCGAGCCCCATGCCGACGGCACGCGAACCGTCTTCTTCGAGCTCAACGGTCAGCCGCGAAGTGTGTCCATTGCAGACCGTTCCCTCGAGGCCAAGGTGCAGAAGCGGCCCAAGGCCACACCGGGCGACGCTCGCGAAGTCGCCGCGCCGATGCCAGGCCTGGTGGTCACAGTCGCCGTGCGAGCAGGCGACAAGGTGCAGAAAGGGCAGAAACTCCTCAGCCTCGAAGCGATGAAGATGGAGACGACGCTCTTTGCCGAGCGCGACGGCACGCTCGCCGAGGTCCTCGTTTCCCCCGGCACGCCCGTCGAAGCTGGCGAGTTGGTTGCACGTTACGCTGACGCGTAACGGCGATGCTGCAATGCCATCCTGGCCATTGCAGCATGGGGCGGACCAGGGCAAGCCAAGGTTGCCCGTGTCCGCTGGCCTGCTTCCTGCCGGCCGTACACGTTACGCTGACGCGTAACGGCGATGCTGCAATGCCATCCTGGCCATTGCAGCATGGGGGCGGACGAGGGCAAGCCAAGGTCGCCCGCGTCCACTGGCCGGCTTCCTGCCGGCCATCCGATTCAAAGCCGCTTTCTTTGGGGCTATCGAGGAAGCATCCGCGAGGGGTCGCCCGTGCCACGGAGCCGGCGTTGTAGGCCGAGCGAAGCCAGGAGGGCGAAGCGAGGGCTACATCGAGTGAGCGGAGGGCAGGATGCCCGTAGCGAACGTCCGGCGACGTGGCATGGGTGACCCCTCGCCGCGGCACTTCAAACGCATACCGAGAACGCTATTCCTTCAACAACTCTTTGAAGACCTTGCGGAGCTTCTCCACCTTCGGAACCACGACCGCTTGGCAGTAGGGCTGCTCTGCGTTGTTGGCGAAGTACTCCTGGTGGTAGTCCTCGGCGGGATAGAACGTCGTCGCCTCCGTCACTTCTGTGACGATCTTCGCGGGATACACGCCCGCGGCATCGAGCCGCTTGATCACGCCTTCCGCAATCCGTTTCTGCTCGTCGTCGTGGCAGAAGACGCCCGAGCGGTATTGGGTTCCCGTGTCGGCTCCCTGCCGATTCTTCGTTGTCGGGTCGTGCGTCACAAAAAAGACTTCGAGAAGCTTTTCATAGGGCACAACATTCGGGTCATACTCGATCTCCACGGCCTCGGCATGCCCCGAGAGGCCGGTGCACACATCCTTGTAGGTTGGGTTCGGCACCTCGCCGCCGATGTAGCCGCTCGTCACGCGGTGGACACCCTTGATCTGTTCATAAACTGCCTCGGTACACCAGAAGCAACCGCCACCAAACGTGGCCTTGGCGAGTTGTGGTGCCACATCATCTGCCATCGTGAAGCCTCCCGTCAGAACGACTGCGACCGCGACCAGGATCCCATCGACCCGAGTTTGTCTCAATATCATGACTCGGTCCTCCTCGAACGACTGCGAGCCGGTATTGTGACACCTTCGATCATAGGCAGTGTTCCCGGATCGACGACGAATCGCAAGGGCTTGGCTGCCCACTCGCCAGCGTAGCCAACACCGATCCGCGGAGTTCGCATCCTGAGCCGTGACGGGACAGGAGCCCCCTCCTCAAACCAGAGGCCACTCGCCCGGGTCGCCCGCCTCCCATTGTGGTCCGCTGAAATGCCCAACGCCTTGGTGAGTCGCCCGGGACCGACGTGTCTCCCGACGCCTCGGATGAGGACCGCAGCCGGCGTGCCCACCGGCCCGGTGACGACATTGAGCATCCAATGCATGCCGTAGCACAGGTAGACGTACCAGACGCCGGCTGACCCAAACATGACGGCATTGCGGGGTGTCATGCCGCGGGCTGCGTGGCAGGCGAGGTCGTGGGCACCCAGATAGGCCTCCGTCTCGAAGACGACGTGCCGGGTGACGCGGCCGTCCAAACCCTTCACCACGAGCCAGGCGCCGAGGAGCTCCTGGGCCACCCGGTCGGCGGGGCGGTCGAAAAAGCCGCGTGGGAGAGGGCGTGCTGGCGTCGTCATGCCAGTCATTATGATGCTGCCTCACCTCGCACGCATGGAGCCCCAGATGGAAGCAGGAATCGTCGGTCTGCCCAATGTCGGTAAGAGCACGCTCTTCAACGCCCTCACGATGTCGCAGGCGGCGCAGAGTGCGAACTACCCGTTCTGCACCATCGAGCCCAACGAGGGCATGGTGAGCGTGCCCGACGATCGCCTCCAGCGAATCACGGCGCTCATTGCGACGAAGAAGATCATTCCGGCGGCCCTCAAACTCGTGGACATCGCGGGGATCGTAAAAGGGGCGAGCGAAGGCCAGGGGCTGGGCAACAAGTTCCTGTCGCATATTCGCGAGGTAGACGCGATCATCCAAGTGGTCCGCTGTTTCGATGATCCCGACGTGATCCATGTCGCGGGGAAAGTCGATCCCGTCTCCGACATGGAGACGATTGAGATTGAGCTGTTGCTCGCCGACATGCAGCACCTCGAGAACATGCTGCCGAGGGCCGAGCGAGCCGCCAAGAGCACCGACAAGGAAGCTCGGCTGAAGTACGACACCATGCAGAAGTGCCTGGATCATCTTCGGGCTGAAAAACCGCTGCGGTCACTCGAGCTCGGCGACACAGAACAGTTGGCCGTCAAGGAGTTTGGTCTCCTGACCGCGAAGCCGATTCTCTATGTGGCGAACGTGGATGAAGGAGATGTTGGCGGCGAGGGCCCGCTCGTGAAAGCCGCCCGCGGGCAGGCGGCCACGTCGGGTGCGGAAGTCGTGCCGGTGTGCGCGAAGTTTGAGGCGGAGCTGGCAGAGCTCGACGAGACTGACCGCGCCGAGATGCTCGCGAGTGCCGGGCTCACCGAGCCGGCGCTCGCGTCACTGGCCCGTGCGGCCTACCGGACCCTCGGACTCCAGAGCTATTTCACAGCTGGCGAAAAGGAAGTTCGGGCGTGGACGATCCCCATCGGCGCCACCGCCCCGCAGGCCGCGGGCGTGATTCACACCGATTTCGAGAAGAAATTCATCCGCGGGGAAATCTACTCCCTCCAAGACCTCGAGACCTTCAAGACCGAGAAGGAAATTCGTGCCCACGGCAAGCTGCGAGTCGAGGGGAAGGAATACGTCATGCAAGACGGCGACATCTGCCACTGGCTGGTGTGATCGCACGCCGATAGCGGCTGGTGCAAAGGCCCTCGCCGGCATCGGCATCCTCTGCAACGACCGATTTCAGCGATGAGAAATTAACCGGCTACGACGCCAAGACCGCCTCGGCGGCCCGGCGGCCGCTGGCCAGAGCCCCGTTGATGGAGGCCGACCCGCAGTGGTCGCCGCAGATCCACAGGCCCTCGCCGATCCGCGGTCCCTTTGGCCGCAGCCGCCGGGCAGTCGGCGACTCATCTGGCAGAGCGTTCCGAACATGCACGGTCGCCAGCTCTCGCCACGACCTAGCCTGGCTTCCGAACCATCCGGCAGCCTGATCGCGGACGGCTGTTGTGAGAGACTCCCCTTCCGCGTCATAGCCATGCCGCACCGACACCGTCACGACGGCCCCGCCGGCCGGTGCATATCCAGCGGCAACATCCGACGGCACGCTGAGGTTGTCGATTGGCCCTGCCGCGTCAGCACCCACGACAAGCGTCGGGGACCCCAGCGGCGAGCGGTCGGCCGCAAAGGCGATCAGCCGCGTCGACTTGTCTTGGCGATTGCCCCAGCCGCCCCGTGCGGCCTCTGGAAGGATCGCTGCGGCTGCCGCTCGGTCGACAGCGAGTACCACGTCACGAGCCATGAGCCGCCTGCCATCAGCAAGCTCGACCACGCCCGCCTCGATAGCGCGAGCCGTGCCTGTCTGCACAGCTCCCGGGGGAAGGCCTGCGGCAAGCTGCAATGGAATAGCCTCCATGCCTCCCGCCGGCAGGGAAGCCCGCCCGATCGCGAACATTGCGAAGTCGAACAGGAACACCGGCGCCGCCGTTTCGAGCGATCGCTCGAGGAACACGCCGCCGAAGAAGGGCACGAAGAATCTTCGGACGAAGGCGGGCGAAAAGCCGCGGGCTGCCAGCTCCTCGGCGGTGGTTCGCTCGGCGTGCGCCACGGGCGTGTCTGGATCGAGGCCACCCGCTCGCAGTCTCGCAAGGACATCGCACCGCAGCCTCGCCATTCGCAGGCCATCGGCGATACCGACCGTCCGGGCAAGCACCGCGCCCAGGGCTACCGCCGGGTTCCGCCAGGGATCCGCTAGGCGCCGCAGCCGGCCCCCCTCGGCGATGATCGCCCCCGCCTCGAATCGACCGAGTCGCAGCCCCTCGAGGTCGAGCTGCCGCAGCCCCTCGGGATAGGCGTCGTTGTAGACCTGGAAGCCACGATCGATCCGAAAGCCATCGACGGAGTCCGTCGCCACGCGGCCACCGACGCGGTCCGACGCCTCGAGCACGACCACGCGGCGTCCCGCACGGTGCAGCTCCCGTGCACACGCCAGCCCGGCGAGACCGGCGCCCACCACAATGCAGTCGATGTCGCTCATGCGCCCTCCGTTCGCGTTCCGGCGGCCATCAGCATAGCGGCCCGGCCGTGCTACGATGCCGCCTCATGGCTGCCTACCGCACGACACCCACCGACACCGACGGGATGCCCCCCGGCATCCCCTACATCATCGCCAATGAGGCGGCGGAGCGGTTTAGCTACTACGGGATGCGGACGATCCTCACGATCTTCATGGTCCGCTACCTGTCGCTCATGTCCGACACGGTCACGCCGGGCATGAGTAACGCCGAGGCCCAGGAGCACTACCACACGTTCTCCTCGTGGGTCTATTTCTTCCCGATCATCGGGGCAATTGTGTCCGATGCCTTCACCGGAAAGTACCGGATCATTATCGGCGTGTCCGTCCTGTATTGCCTGGGGCACCTCGCTCTGGCCTGCATGGGTGGCGGCGGGCTTTCAGCCGAGCAGTGGCTGTGGACCGGCCTCTTTCTCATCGCGATCGGCTCCGGGGGAATCAAGCCGTGCGTCTCGGCGCATGTCGGCGATCAGTTTGGAAAGCGGAATGAACACCTGATGGAGAAGGTCTATCAGTGGTTTTATTTCTCGATCAATTTTGGTTCGACGCTCTCGACGGTCATGACCCCGTGGCTGCTCGAGTGGTATGGGCCGCATATCGCCTTCGGCGTACCGGGTGTGCTGATGGCGATCGCGACCCTCGCCTTCTGGCTCGGCCGCAATACCTACATCCATGTGCCACCTGGTGGAATGACGTTCCTGC
This sequence comes from Planctomycetota bacterium, assembly GCA_031403195.1. Classification (GTDB taxonomy): domain Bacteria; phylum Planctomycetota; class Planctomycetia; order Pirellulales; family UBA1268; genus QWPN01. Next base: position 8,449 of record JANNSZ010000020.1, read on the forward strand.
GGGAAGTCTTCAGCCGCGATGGAGTTCTCACGATCCTCAGGCTGGCCCTCGTCTATCTCTGCATTGCCGTGTTCTGGGCGCTTTTCGACCAGACAAGCTCCGCCTGGGTGCTGCAGGCCGAAGACATGAACCTCCGCTGGCTGGGCATGGACTGGCTCCCGTCGCAAATCCAGGTGCTCAATCCGATCCTCGTGATGGTGCTCATTCCCCTGTTTCAGTTCGTTCTCTATCCGGCGGTCAACCTCGTCTTCCGGCTCACGCCGCTGCGGAAAATCGGTATCGGTCTGTTTGTTATCACGGTTGGGTTTGGACTCTCGGCCATCGTGCAGGGCTGGATCGACGACGGGGCGAGACCAAGCATCGCCTGGCAATTCGCGGCGTATTGCATCGTGACGGCGGCGGAAGTCATGGTGTCAATCACGGGCCTCGAGTTTTCCTACGCCCAGGCACCCAAGGCGATGAAGTCGGTGATCATGGCGGTCTGGCTGCTGTCAGTGTCGCTTGGCAACTATGTCACGGCTGCCGTGAACCACTGGATCCAAGTGCCGGGTGTCTCCCACATCGTCGCCCGCGCAGCCGACCTCGAGGCCACGCCTGAGGGCGGCGAGCGGATGGTCGCTGGATGGAAGGTTCGCGTCGATGATCTCGTGCCACGCAGCGACTGGAAAGACGAGCCAGACAACACCTGCGTCCGCGAGATCCGGCTCACCGGCGCCGATGGGGAATTTGATACTGACGACGACATTGTCCTCTCGTTCAACAAGTTTGTGGGCCTCCGCGGCATCACGACCCCGGAGGACGATCCCCTCCGTTGGGCCAAGGACAAAATCGATGCAGCGTTCATGGAATCAGCCGCAGACGATGCTGCCAAAGAGATCCCGTCTGACGCCGACGGGACAGCCCTCATTGCCGCCTTGATCGACTCTTCGAACCGCCCGATTCGGTATCGACGGATCACTCGAGATCGCTACCGGCTCGTCTCCGAAGGCCCCGATTGGAAGCCCGCCACCCCAGACGACGTCGTCCTCGTGGCCACCGTCACGCGGGCCGACCCTGCTGAGGCCGCTCGACTGAAGGACAAACCCCTCACCTGGCGCGAACAGCGACTCATCAAGCTCAAGGGTGACGCGGGACGAATCGAGGTGGACGCTGACCGCGGCAAGGCCCCAGCAACGACGGTGAACGGCGAAACCACCGTGGGCGGTCTCGTGACGCTTGAGGGCGCCGCCTACTACTGGTTTTGGACCGGGTGCATGTTCGCCGCTGCGGTCGCCTTCGTGCCGATCGCCATTACCTACCGCGGCCGCCCTCACCTCCAAGACGATCCCGACGCTCCCTGATGCCAGGGTGCATTTCAGCCGGACGGTGGCGGAAACAACGAGCGCATCGGCTCGGTCGTCAGCGGGATGCGGGTGCCGGTGAGCACCTCACCAGCCGCACATCCGGCCATGAGCCCCACTGTCTCGGCCATCGCCCGCACCCGCGGAAACACATGCGCCTTCTCCGGTGGGAACTGGCTCTTGTAGCAGGCGATCGCCTCGAGCTTTGTTTCGAGATGCCCGGCGATATCCACGACCAGCGGGTAGTGGCCAGGCGGCACCTGCGGCACGCCGGCAAACAAGAAATACGTGAGGAACTGTGGCACGGTGTGAACCGGCAGGCCCGCGAAGGTGTCATCCCACTTCGTGAGCCGCGAGTAGAACACTGCCGCCTCGGTGATGGCCACCGCCTGGGCGTGATCGGGGGACGCCAGCGGAGTCTTGTCAGCGATGCCCAGCACGACCCGCGGCCGCCAGCGACGAAAGATTTTTGCGAGCTCGACCCGCACATCGAACGCATCAAACAGTCGACGGTTGGGAAACGGGAGCGTCTCGCGGTGCGCGACGCCAAGAACCTTTGCGGCGGCGGCTGCTTCGGCGAGCCGTTCGGCTGGACCGCTTGATCGGGGCGTCGGCTCACCATCCGTGAGATCGACGATTCCGACGCGATGCCCCTGCGACGCGAGCAGGGCAAGTGTGCCGCCGCAGCCGATCTCGACATCGTCGGGATGGGCGCCGACAGCAATGACATCGAGGGGCTCAGGGAGTGCGTGCATGTCGTGGTCGTGGCTCGATTACTTCACCGGCTTGGTCGCAGCGATGAGAAAGACCGGGTTGATCGACTCGAATCGAATGCGATCGAGCTGTTCGTAGCCACGGGCAATGTTGATCATCCAATAGGCCGCGTCGGCTGAGCGGGCTCGCAAGAACGCATGCACCGCGGCGAGGTTCTCGATCGAGTTGCACGCGGTCACGAGACGCCCGCCGGCGGCGAGCCGATCCCAGGCCCCTTCGACGAGCATGGCCACGTCGCGGCCGCTCCCGCCGACATAGATTGCACTAGGACTCGGCAGCGCGGCCCAGGCCTCGGGGGCTCGACCAAGGACGGCCTCGAGATTCGTGACGCCAAATCGCTGGGCATTCTCGAGGATGAGCGTGTGGTCGTCGGGGTCCATCTCGATCGCAAAGACTTTGCCGTCACGCGCGATGTGGGCCGCTTCAAGGCCCACCGAGCCCGACCCGGCGCCGACGTCCCAGACGATGCTCGTGGTGCCTAGACTCAGCTCGGCGAGCGCGAGTGACCGCACCTCGGCGGGCGTCAGCAGGCCTCGCTTGGGCCGCGACTGGAGGAAACATTCGTCGGCATTGCCGAACAGCCGCGTGCCCACCTGCCCTGCCGCTTCGGGCGCCTTCGCCTTGCGGACGAGGATCATCACGTTGAGCGGCCCGAACGACTCCTTCGCAATCTCGGCCAGCGTTCCCTGCGTGACCCTCTCGTCTGGCGAGCCCAGGTTTTCACAGACGTACGCCTGAAACGAATCCATGCCGTGGTCGATGAGCGTACGGGCAACGGCAGCGGGGGACCACTGGTCGCTCGTGAACAGACCGGCCGTTTCGCTCGTACGGATCCGATCGATGACCCGCTCGATCGATTGCCCTGCAAGATTGGCGAGAAAGGCTTCCTCCCAAGACTCCTTCACGCGAGCGAAGGCCAACTGCATGCTGCTGACGTGCGGCACAACTTCAAAACGATCCTTGCCGAGCTTCGTGCAGACGTAGCGGGCGGTGCCGTAGAACAGCGGATCGCCGGATGCCAAAACGACTGTGCGTTGGCCCCGGGCGGCCTCGATCCGTTCGACAAGCTCTTCGAGGTTACCCGCCGATTGCAGACGGTCGCGCAGCGCAGTTGGCAGCAACGACACGCAGGAATCGGGCCCGAGAAGCACATGGGCATCTTCGATGAGTCGGCGGGCCTGGGCGGTCATGCCCTCGACGCCGTCGTCACCGATGCCGACGATATGCACCTTGCCGGCCGATTCCACCACACGTTCGCCGGTCACCCGGCCCTCCGCTGTGCCCGAGGGCCCGTCTGGACCGTTCAGGCCTGAAACGAACTGCCGCAGCCGCAGCTCTTCTTGGCGTTCGGATTGTTGAACGTGAATCCACGCTTGTCGATCGCGTCGTGGAAATCGAGTGTCGTGCCATCGAGAAAAAGATCGCTCTTCTTGTCGACGACAACCTTCACACCGTGCTGCTCCTTGACGCTATCGGCCTTGGGATCGAACGCTGTGTCGAATCCCAACGAATACGAAAAGCCGCTGCAGCCACCGCCAGCAACGCCCACGCGGAGGACGGTTTCAGGGGCCATCTGCTGCTCCGTGATGATCTTCTTGACCTCACTGGCAGCCTTTTCAGTAAGCACGACCGACATGGCGAGATTCCTCCTGGAGAACTGAATGCAGGCGAAGACGCAGGTGCGACCGACAATTCGCAGCCCACTATGTGAAAAGTCTAGCAATCAGCCCTGAAAAGGCAAAGGGCGAGGTGGTAGGCCCCCCACCTCAGATCGCCCGAAGGCTGGAAACGCCTTGGATAATGCATTCAGCTGCGCGGTCGATTTCGCACTCGGTGGTGAACCGCGACAAGCCAAATCGCAGGCTCGCTCGGGCCTGATCAGGGTCGCGGCCGAGGGCCATCAGCACATGGCTCGGTCGCGGGTTCTCAGACGAACAGGCACTCCCGGAAGACACTGCGAGCCCATCCGCAGCGAGCGTGGCGAGGAGCGTTTGCCCGTCGACACCTGGCACATGCACATTGAGATTGTTGACGAGTCGTGCGGGTGAGCCGTCGGGGTGAGTGAGGTCAAGCCGCGGGCCGTTGAGCTCGAGGCCTGGTATGCCCGCAGCGAGGTGGCCCCAGAGACGGTCCCTCAGCATCCGCAGCCGCGGGACCTCGGTGGGAAGCTCTTCAACGGCGAGTCTTGCCGCCTCGGCGAGCCCAATGATCCCAGGAACATCAAGCGTGCCACTTCGCATGCCCCGCTCTTGGCCGCCACCGAACACGAGTGGCTCGATGCGAACCGGCCGCTCACGGCGGCGAACGAACAGGGCCCCGCACCCCTTCGGGCCGTGGAACTTGTGCGCCGAGAAGCTGGCCAGGTCGGCTCCAATCGCGTCGACATTCACAGGCATTCGACCTATCGCCTGGGCGCAGTCGACATGGAGCACCGCCCCGGCGTCATGAACAATCTCCGCCAGCTCGGCCATCGTCTGCACAACACCGATTTCGTTGTTGGCCAAAAGCAATGACACAAGGAACGTGTCAGATCGCACGGCCGCTCGCAGGTCATCCGAACGGATTCGGCCCGGTACGCCGCCGGCGTCGTGCTGCGGCACCACCGGCAGCCGTGTCACGTCAAAACCCTCTCGCTCGAGGTGTTCGACGGGGTCGAGCGTGGCCACATGGTCCGTCACTCCAACGACTAGGTGTCGTCGCGACGTGCCGATCGGGGCGTGCTGGGCTCTGGCCGCAAGGCCGAGGATGGCGAGATTCGCGCTCTCGGTCGCGCCGCTCGTGAAGACGATCTCACGGGATGTCGCGCCAATTGCCGCTCCAAAAGACTCGCGGGCCGATTCGACTGCGGCGCGTGCCTCACGGCCCGCCTCGTGCGTGGTGCTCCCAGCATTGGCGTACTGGCTCGTGAGCCAAGGCAGCATCGCCTCGAGCACCCGTGGGTCGAGGCGTGTGGTGGCGTGGTTGTCGAGATAGATCGTGCCGGACATGGGAGGCTTTGTCCGCGGGCGACGCTACTCGGCCATGCCCGCCGCGAGTGCGTCGAGCGTAATTTGCGACCAGGTTTCGAACTGCTCACGGTCGGCGAGCAGCGCTTCGATCGGTGCAAAACTGCAGCCGATGATTTCGCGCTCGCGCGGCGTCACGGCTGGCTCGTTGAGATCGAGGACGTGCACGATCCCGAGGTGCACCTGGCCGACCGAGTTTGAGTCGTCGTTGATGAGCCCCACGCAGCGGGTCGTCCAGTCGCTTGCGATGGCAATCTCTTCGGCAAGCTCCCGGCGCATGCCAGCCTCGTAGCTCGTGTCGTCGCCATGCTCACCGTCGGTGCTCGAGATATGCCCACCGATTCCGACGGATCGCTTGGCTCGCAGCCTCGCCTCGCTCTGGCCGCCACCACGGGTGTAAGCGAAGTAGTGCGGACTGCCGTTGGCATCTCGCCAGGCGAGCACGCAGTAGGGAATCAGTTGCTTGAATGACGGATCGTGTTCCACGCTCGCCCGCGGACGCCACGATGTGTGGGCCGGATCGAGCAGGAGCGGGAGGTACGCGGCGGTGTCACCGCAAAACCCCTGAAAAGCACCGGCGCGTTCAAACAGCGACCGTGGCACCACGAGCACGTGTTCATCGGGGAATGACATGGCCGAAAAGGTAGCAGAAACAGACCACGTGTGCGGAGGTGGCCTACAGAAACAGCATGGCGTCGCCGTAGCTGAGGAACCGGTACCGCTCGCGAATCGCCTCGGCGTAGGCACGGGCCACGAGGTCACGGCCGGCGAGCGTGCTCACCAGCACCATGAGCGTCGTCCGCGGCATATGAAAATTCGTGAGCAGACAGTCGACGGCCCGAAACGCATGACCGGGCCGAATGAAGAGATCGGTCGGTCCGCTCCAGGGGGTGATCCCCGCGCCCGCCGAAGCCGCCCGTGCTGCGGTCTCGAGCGTCCGTACGGCCGTGGTGCCGACCGCGACCACGCGGCCGCCTCCAGCTCGTGTTTCCTGGACAGCCGTGACCGTCTCGCGAGGGCAGGCGCACCACTCTGTATGCATTGGGTGATCATCGAGGCGATCAGCCATGATCGGCCGGAACGTATCGAGCCCCACGTGGAGCGTCACCGTCGCGCGACGGATGCCGCGTGCATCGAGCGCAGCAATCAGCTCGTCGGTGAAGTGCAGGCCAGCGGTCGGCGCCGCGGCCGAGCCACTCGCACGGGCAAAGACGGTCTGGTACCGATCGACATCACCGGGCTCCTCGGCGCCGCCTCGGATGTAGCCCGGCAACGGTACGCGGCCCACGCGGGCGAGCACTTCCTCAGCGGGCGTATCTTCAAGCGGCTTTGCCAGCCACGCTCCACCGCCGGCCCGGCCCGCGAGCGCGAGCTCTGCCGCATCACGCCCGTCGCGATCGACGAGCACGATCCGTTCGCCGATGGTCGGGCGGCCTCGCGTCTGGGCCAGCAGCCGCCAGGCCCCTGCAGAGTCACCATGCCGCTCGACTTCAAGAAAAAGCCCCTCCCACGCCCCACCGGTCGCGGCCCGTCGGCCGACGAGCCTCGCAGGCACCACCCGCGTGTCATTCACGACGACGAGATCATCCGGCGCGAGCAGGTGGGGCAGGTCGCGGACCTGGCAGTGCGTGAGCGAACCATCCACGCGCCGGACGACCAAGAGTCGCGCGGCGGCCCGGTCAGCCAAAGGCTGCTGGGCGATCAGTTCCCGCGGGAGTTCGTAGTCGTAGAGGTCCGCGTCGGCCATGCTCGGGATCGTACGATCAAAAGTGGCTACAGTAAGAGGATGCCTACCAGTTCCAGTATTCACACGCCTGTCCTCTCCGCCGAGGTGATGGACCTCCTCGACATCCAGCCTGGCATGCGGGTCGTGGACGGAACCCTCGGTGGCGGCGGTCATACGCGGCTCTTTGCCGAAGTCGTGGGCCCCGAAGGCCTCGTGATCGCGATCGATCGTGACCCCGTGGCGATTGCCCGGGGAGCGGAGGAGCTTGCTGGGCGATCGGTTCGTTTCGCCCAGGCAAATTTTCGGGACCTCCCCGAGGTCCTCGATGCGCTCTCGATCGACCGTGTGGATCGCGTGCTGCTCGATGTGGGCCTGTCGAGCGACCAGCTTGCCGATCACTCGCGTGGTTTTTCATTTGAGTCTGATGGCCCGCTCGACCTGCGATTTGATCCCACCGAAGGGGAACCTGCCTGGCGACTTGTGAATCGCCTCCGGCCCGAGACCCTCGCCGACGTGATCAAGGAGTTTGGCGAAGAGCGGTTTGCGCGACGGATTGCCCGTCGCATTGCGACCGTCCGTGAAAAAGAGCCGATCCGTTCCGCCCGCGATTTTGCGAGGGTCGTCACGGCCGCGATCCCGCGCCAGTATCCACCGCCACGCATCCATCCCGCGACACGCACCTTTCAGGCACTCCGCATCGCCGTGAACGAAGAGCTCAAAAGCCTCCGGATAGCCCTCGAGCGAATCCCCACCCGGCTGACCACCGGCGGCCGACTGGCAGTCATCGCGTTTCACTCGCTCGAAGACCGTCTCGCCAAAGAGGCCTTCCGCAATCGGCAGGTTTGGGAACCACTCACAAAGGGCCCGATCGAAGCAACTGAGGATGAGATCAGCCGCAATCCCCGCAGTCGCTCGGCCAAGCTCCGCGTCGCCCGCACGATCCAGGCAACGTAGGCAAGTGGGGCTGGCTCCGGGTGGTGTTCGAGTGTTCCGCTCGACGTATCTCGCTGGCAAAACCCCCGTCGCAGAGCGACAGGCCACCGCGAACGCATTTTTCAAAGCTCGCGCGAGTCGCTCTGGCCGCGGTCGCTGAATATCTCCAGAATCCGGCCCCCCGACCGCCCCTTTGTCAGCCAGGTTTCATGGGACGCGAGACCAAGATCCTCCTGACGATACTCGGCCTTCTGGCGGGCGTATTCATGGGCGTTGTCTCGCTCAAGCTCTTTGTGCCACGGCCCCCCGTCGGCACCGGGCCCGATGTGCACGTCGCCAGCGAGCCATTGCCACTCGTTGATCCGCCGTCGCTCGATTCGCCGCCCATCGACCCACCGGCTGTCGCCCCAGACGACGCATACGCCGGCCGCTCGAGCCGATTTGGTTCTCCAGGTCGGTCGGAACTACCGCCCGAGACCCTGGCCACCGTGCCTGTCGCGTATGAGCACGTGGTGACGGCCGATGGTGCTGCCACAGGTGCAGCGACGCCTACACACGACCTTCCCGACCTTGTGCCTCCCGCTGCCATTGAGGCAATCGATCCTGAGCCGCCCGCCGCGTCCGAGCGATCCTTCGCTGAGCCGCCAGCTCCCCCACCGGCTGACGAGCGCTACGACCAGCGGCCGCTTCTCCCCGTCACTGCTCCGCCTGCCGTGACACGAAGCGGTCCGGCCCCGGGCGATACCTACGTGACCCGCGCCGGCGATTCCTGGTGGTCACTCGCGGAGCACGCCTATGGCGACGGCCGTCTTTACCGGGCGCTCTATGCGTGGAACCGGAGCCTTGACAACCGCGTGTCACTCGTACCCGGCACTCGGCTCGACATTCCTCCCGTCGTCAAGCTTGGTGCGGCCTGGTCCACGCTCCTGCCGACCGACTGAGTCTGTCCCCCGGCGCCTGCGGCAATGAAGGACAAGCACGAGATCGTTCGCGACTGGCTCCCGCGATACACCGGCCGCAGCCTGTCCGACTTTGGCCACTACGTGCTGCTCGTCAATTTTTCGGAGTATGTGAACGCCTTTGCTGAACGGTTCGGCGTGCCTGTCTTGGGTGAAGGCTTTCCGATTCAGTCAGCGACGCACGCTGACCTCACGATTCTCAATTTTGGGATGGGCAGCGCGATGGCCGCCACGGTGATGGATCTGCTGTCCGCCATCGAGCCACGAGCCATTCTTTTCCTGGGAAAGTGTGGTGGCCTCAAAAAGACGCGCGTGGGCGATTTCATCCTGCCCATCGCGGCCATCCGCGGTGAGGGCACGAGCAATGAATACCTTCCTGCCGAGATCCCCGCGCTGCCCTCCTTTCGGCTTCAGGCTGCGGTCTCAGCCGCGATCGCTCGCCACGACCACGATTATTGGACGGGCACCGTCTACACCACCAACCGCCGCGTCTGGGAACACGATGAAACGTTCCGGGACTATCTCGTGAAGACCCGCGCCATTGGCATCGACATGGAGACCGCCACGCTCTTTGTCGTGGGCTTTGCAAACCACATTCCGAAGGGCGCGCTGCTTCTCGTGTCCGACAACCCGATGAATCCTGAGGGGGTGAAGACCGCGTCGAGCGACCGCGCGGTAAGCCGTCAGTTCGTGCGAAAGCACCTCGACATCGGCATCGACGCTCTCCTCGAACTCCGCGACTCAGGCACCTCAATCAAGCACATGCGATTCGAAGAGCTGCCATAGCGAGAAGAAACTCTTACCATGAGTAGTGCGCCGTGTAGGTGAGCGTGACTTCGCCATCGGGCTCAACCGTCACGGGAAACTCGATCGTGCGGGCGTCAGACTTGGTGAAGTCATGCGAGTTGGCCCGGATTTCCGAGTTGGGCCCGCGATACAGATGCTCGACGATACGGACATCGACCGGCTCCTTCTTGTGATTGCGAACCTTGATGCGGAACGACTCGTCGAGCCATCTGTCGTCATCATCGACCTTGAAATCGGTCTGCGTACGCTCGCCGACGATGTCGAACGCGTTGCCGGTGTAGACGCGAACGGTCTCATCCTTGGGCGTGTGGTCGATGAGGTTCTCGCCGACGAATTCGAGTCGGTCGCCATCGTCGCGGCGGTAGAACCGGACAACTCCGCGCGGCAGTGGAATGCCCAGGTTGTTCTTATTCGAGTTCTCGAACTCGCGCATGACCCAGACTTTGGGGTTGGACTCGCTGCCGTAGTCACGCCTCTCGCGGATTTCGTAGTCATTCCAGCCGCCGGAGCGCTGCGATTCGAGCTGCGCGCCGTCGTACACATACAAGCGTTTTGACTGCACACCGGCGGCGCGGACGAACTCGACCTGCTTGGTTTGCTGGTCACGGAGCGTGGTGGGCCGCTCCAGCGTGTACAGGTGGTACTCGTCAAACGACTTTTCGGTAACGGCCGGCTCCGCACCGCCGCTGAGCCCACCGAGCCCGCCCATGCGGCCTCTGTCGTCTTCCTGCTCACGGAGCTTACTCACATCACCAGCCATGAGCCGGATCCGTGCATTGTCGAACGTCTTGCCGCACTGATTGTCGATCGTGACCCAGCCGGTGAGGTCGATCTTATCACCGGTCTCAGCCGTGATGACGTTGTAGTCGGCCTCCCAGCGCATCCCACCAGTGATGTACGCCAGCTCCGCGTCACACTTTCCGGAGCGGTCGGTCTCGATGACCCACTGCAGCGTCGGCTTGAGAATCGTGTCGTCGCCGAGCGACGGGAACAGTGGCTCGCCCGGCAGCCCGAAACGAAGTTGGCCGTCCACCTCGATGATGGGCTGGCCGGCGCCGTCCGCGTAGGAGTCATAGCCGGAGTAGCCCATGTGCCGCCGCATGGCGCTGGACTGGGGCGATTCGTAACCGCTGCGAATGATCTTGCCTTTCACGACACGCTCATCGCCGTCCTCCGAGCGAACCACAAAGTCGACGATCTTGCCCTCATTCAGATTCAGAAGCAGGCCTTGTGAGATCGGATCAGCACGGTAATTTTGCTCGAGGACGAGCATCGGATGATTGCCGCGAGGGTCGCGCAGGATGACTGAATCCGGCTCGACGTGAGCGGTGGTATCGCTGAAGCTCACGGCATTCACACCCTTTTTGAGGTCGAGCGATAACCGGTCTCGCACGACGGCAAAGTTTTGGTTGTAGACCGTGACAGCTACCCCCAACGCTTCGTTGGCGAAGGCAACGGTGGCCATCGCACAAATCATAAATGCGAACATCAGTGGTGAACGTGACATCAGTAGTTCCTTTCACATGTGACTCGATGTGTTGTGACGCACAGGCCGGGCGCCGGCTCGGGGTTGGATCATAGTTCAAGTGCGCGGAGGCCGACTCGACAGGCGGGGCACCGACCGAAGACGCCGTACCGCGAGTTCTCGCGATCTCCTCGCGTCGCCTGGCGGCTGGAGTCGCATCCGCTTCGGGGTTGCCCGTGCCATGGAGCCGGCGTTGTAGGCTGAGTGCAGCCAGGATGGCGAAGCGAAGGCTACATCGAGTGAGCAAAGGGCAGGATGCCCGCAGCGAACGTCCGGCGACATGGCACGGGCAGCCCCGAGCCGCGCAGGACCTGCCTTCACAAGAGCCCGAGAGAGCAGCGAGAGCCACCACCGTGCTCGCGACTACTTCACGCCGAATTTATACGCCGTGTTCTTCGGGTCGAAGTCGGCGTCGGTGAAGCCGTTGTTGATCTTCACGTTCATGTAGGTGTACTCCTCCATGAGCACCGGCTGGCCGCCCTCTTCGTGGGGCCAGTCGTAGGCCTCGTAGCGAATCGGAATCAGCAGCTCGTCGTCGATAAAGACGCGAGCGAGGTGAAACCGGAAATTCCGGCGCGGCACGGGGTGAACCACCTGCACGCAGGTGCACACGCGACCGTTCACTTTGGCGTTTGGGAAGAACTGCACGTCGCACTCACCGAACTGCTTGTCATGCTCGGCGACTTCAACCAGCCGCTTGGCAAGGTTTTCGACGCCGATCTCGGTGATGGCGTAGCGATTGCCCTGCATCGCGAGAGCGCCGTTCGGCTTGAGCGATACCGTCCCCACCATGGCCCGCACGCCGCTGCCCGCGTGGGCGAGCATGTTGCCGTCATTGCGACCTTCAACGTAGATCACTTCCTGCCCCTTCACCGCGTCGGGCGCGAGGAAGTAGAGGTACACGCTGAACGGCTCGTGGCGGACCTTCGCGAACATGTACTCGTGCTCATTGAGCTTGCCGTCGATCCGCTCCCGCTTGACGATCGTGCAGGAGTAGTCCTTGATCGTGCTCTTGAGTTGGGCGAGGCCGCGGTTGGCAAGCGCCAGCGCCGGTTCGAGCGGGTGGGCACCGACCGTGGCGGCGGTGGCATCACCGGCCCCAATGTTGCCGGTGGCGACATCGCCCGCGGGCATGAGCCCAGGGCCCTGTGGCTGCTGGGCATCACTCTGCCCGGCGAAGGTCAACGTCGCCGCGAGGGCAATGAGGGCCGCAGGCCGCATCCGGCGAGCGAAACAAGCGAACAAACAGGGTGCCGAACCGGCCATCGATCCCTCCATGGATCTTGTGGTGAATGCGTCTTGCAGTGAGTCGATGCGGGCCAAGGGTCCACACGAGACCCGTTATCGCCGTCGGCGGCTCTGGTCCGTGAGACCCACCGGTGTACCCGGCGTAGCCCGCAGATCCCGAACGACCGGCCGCAGACGAACGTGTCCACGGCTCAGGCGGCAGAAGTCTAGCGGTGCCACGAGACCGCCACCACCCCAATTGACCGTCAAAAACAAGCTGAAAACAGGCCCCCGCCGCCCCTGGACACGGGCCCTTGTGGGCGACGATTTCAGCAACCATGCTGCCCTGGCCCACCCCCATCGCGCGCTCGCAATGTCAACTACCAGCCTTGTCCGCGCGGCCGACTCCCTCGAGATCGCCCGCATCGAGTCGATGCCGTTTGGCCAGCACTCGTATGTGATCCGTCGGCCGGGGTCACGGGCGTGCCTGATCGTCGACCCGGGGTTTGAGCCCGAAGGGATCACTAGGTGGATCGAGGAACAGGGCCTCGATCCTGAGGCCATTCTCCTGACGCACGGTCATTCGGACCATATTGCGGGCAACGGTTTTCTGAAACGGCGTTGGCCTGATCTTCCCATTCTCATTGGCCGTCACGACGCGACAAAACTGGTGGACTCGCAGGCAAACCTGTCGGCCCCGTTCGGACTTCCGCTCACGAGCCCGCCCGCCGACCGCCTGCTCGACGATGGCGAGACGCTTTCGGTTGCCGGCCTCGACATGACGGTCCACGAGATCCCAGGCCACTCTCGCGGCCATGTGGTGTTTGTCTTAGGGACGGAGTCGCCGCCGGTGGTGGTCGGGGGAGATGTCCTCTTCCGCGAGGGGATTGGCCGGACCGATTTTCCCGACGGCGACTTTGAAGCGTTGGCTGCCGGCATTCGCCGCCACCTCTATTCGCTCCCTTCTGAGACAATCGTTTTACCCGGCCACGGCGCGCCAACGACGATCGGCCACGAGCGGACGCACAATCCGCTCGTCCCCGGTCGAGTACCGCATTGACCGCGCCGGCCCCGCCCCTCGATGATGATCGCATGCTCTCCCCGGCTGACCTCCGCGCCCTTCCGCCCGAGCCGCACTCCGTGGGCCGGTCACGTTCGCCGTTTTGTCAGGCTGTTGGTCTCGGCCTCGCAGCGCTGGCCCGATTGCTCGCCGGCGCGAGTATCCGCTGGATAGCCAGCCAGCCAGATACCTGCCAGCGGGTCTACTTTGCAAACCACACGAGCCACTTGGATGCCCTCGTCATCTGGGCATCACTGCCCCGGTCTATCCGTGACCTGACTCGGCCCGTGGCAGCCAAGGACTACTGGTCGCGTGGCATGGTTCGTCGGTGGCTGGCCCAGGAGGTGTTTGACGCGATTCTCATCGACCGCACCGATATCAAGGTGCACCAGAGCCCGGTGGATATCATGCTCCGCGAAGCCGGCACCACCCATTCACTCATTGTGTTTCCCGAGGGAAGCCGGAGCGTCACTGGTGAAGTCGGGGAGTTCAAGAGCGGGCTCTACTACCTAGCCAAAAAACGGCCGGAGATCGAGCTTGTGCCGGTGCACATCGACAACCTCAACCGCGTTCTACCCCGCGGTGAATTCCTCCCCGTGCCGCTCCTGTCGTGCATCAGTTTCGGGCCTCCCTTGTGGCTCGAGCGGGGCGAGGCCAAACTCGAGTTCCTCGCCCGGGCACGTCGTGCCGTGATGGCCCTGAAAGAATAGACACGCCCCTGTGACGCTGGCATGTGATCCATGCCGCGGCCATGACCGACAACCGTACCATCGCCCTCGTCGCTGGCGTCTTGGCGCTGCTCACTGCCGCCACGGCCGTGGGGCAATTCCTCCGCCGCCACCCCGACCGCGGCCTCGATCTCGCTGCCATTCGCACCTTCAATGGTCGGCTGCGGGGCTGGTGGATCCTCTGTACGGTGCTCGCCGCCGCCTTCTGGCTCGGCACGACGGCCACGGTGGTGCTCTTCGGCCTTGTTTCGTTTTGGGCCTTGCGTGAATTCATCACGCTCACGCCCACACGCAAGGGCGACCACCGCGCCCTATTTTGGGTGTTCGTGGCGTTCACCCCAGCCCACTATGTCCTCGTGGGACTCAACCGCTACGACATCTTCAGTGTGTTCCTCCCGGTCTATGCCACGCTCTTTATCCTGGCTCGCGTGGCATTCGCTGGCGACTACAAGCGTTTTCTCGAGCGAACGGCCAAGATCCAGGCGGGCCTCGTGGTCTGCGTGTATTGCCTTTCCTTTGCGCCCGCGCTGCTCCAGCTCGAGATTCCAGGCTCAGAGGGGCCGGGAAGCAATTTCCGACTGCTTTTCTTTCTGATCCTGCTCGTGCAGTTTGCCGACTGCATGCAGTATGTGTGGAGCCGGATGCTGGGCCACCGTCTCGTGGCACCCACGGTCAGCTCGAATCGCACGTGGGAAGGCCTCTTGGGGAGTGCGACGAGTACCGCGCTCTTGGCAGGTGCGCTCTGGTGGGCAGCTCCGCCGTTTCAGCTCTGGCAGGCGACGCTCGCCGGCTTCGTCGTGGCGGCGATGGGCTTTGCCGGTGGCATGACGATGTCGGCCATCAAGCGGGACCGCGGCGTGAAAGACTACGGCACACTTGTCGTCGGTCACGGCGGCGTGCTCGACCGCATCGACTCGATGTGTTTCGCCGCGCCGGTTTTCTACCACATCACACTGCTCGTGACGGGCATCAAGCCGTAGTCAGCGCGGTGAGGTGGCCGACGATGACGCCGGAACGGTGGCTTGACGGGCGTAGACCGACGTGCGGGCGGCACTCGTGGTGACGGGGCCGCCATCGATCGGAGCCCGTGCGGCTGGACGCGGATCAGGACTCTGGCCGCGGGCCGTCGGAGTCCACGTGTTTCCAGCCACCTGCGAGGTCGCAGCCAGCGACGCCGGCGGCGCCGGGCAGCCCTGCCGCACCCAGTCGAGCCACGTATTTTGCAACTGGGCAAGGTCGCCATGCCCATAGTGCTTCCGAAGGGCACTCGGCCAGTCATCCGTCGCCAAGCCATCCCCCACGAAGGCGACGTATTTATGGCGACCGCCGCGCTCGATGAGATAGCGGGCCAGCGAATACCCCTGCGAATAGAGCGGCAGGACATCCTGCGGATACTCCCGCATCGCAAACATGTCGGGGAACGCAATACCGCGGCCGGTCGTCAGAAATTCGATGAGCATCCGATGCTGACGTGCTCGCTCGACGGGGTGCTCGACCGTCGTGCAGGCGCCCTCGTCGGCCCACCGGGGCAGCGGCTGACGGAAGTAACTCGCGAAGATCGTGTGCGTGATCTCGTGCGGAAGTACCGAGTCGAGAATTCGCTCCTCGCTCCCCTGGATCGTCATCGTCCAGTTGAAGACCTCTCCCTTGTCGAACACAAAACTCGTGGCGCCGCCGGCGCCTAGGTGCGGGGCTACCTGGGCCGTGATCGGGCACGGACGGCTCCACCGTGGGAGCGGATCGCCCGTCCATTCGACCGCGAGGGTGTGACGGTACTGCTCGGCGGCCTCGCCGATCTTGCGAGCCAACGGCTCGGTGGGGGCTTCGACCACGAAGTTCGCGGTCCGATAGCCGGCAGCCAACGCCGGGGAAGCCAGTCCGATGCCGGAGGCCACCGAAACACACCAAGCCGCCGCCCACTGACACAATCGATAGGGTCGAACCGTCATATCGCTGCCAAGCCTCCGTGCGTTCGTCCGGCCGCGACGATGCCAGGCGACACCTGGTCATCGGAGCCGATTTCCAAACTGGAGGACGGACGGTAGCGGGGCCCTCGGGAGGGAGCCAGACCGCTTTTGCAGGCGAGAATCAGCCAATGGCGGCCGCGTCAGGTGGGCAACGCGGTGCGGGTGCTGGCATTCGCCGGATACTCGTTTCGAGTGGCAGGCGCCGGCTTCCACCGCCAGCTCCCAGGCCACCCGACCCATCCGCCAAACGCCAGCAGGCACCAGCCGGGGAGCGCGGGCTCGAGAAAAAGAATCCAAGCAATTCCGCACGCCACCCACCACCACTGATGAAGCCTTCGTGCGAAGAGTCGCCCGGTCTCGGGCATCCGTCTTGCCACTTGCCAGCCGAGGAGCGCCACCGCAACGAGGATGGCGGTCACGATCCCACGGCTTGCGACTGACAGCGCGACGTCTGGCACCGTCCGCACCGTCACGCTCCCAGCTTCGGTTGCCAGCAGCCGCGTGCGGACCGACTCGGCCCCTCGCGGACGTCGCCAAGCGGCATACCAATCGCGTTCTCCAGCGGGCATCGTGCCGTCACGACGGGCAGCCGCGAATGCCCGCAGCCGGTCGAGATCCCCCTCGGCTACCGATCCCATGGCGGCGGCAAACACTGCTTCCTGCCGAGCCCGCTGCCCACCGAGGATCGCTCGCCACTGCGAGCCGTCGAGCACCTGACTCGGTTCCGACACGCGCACACGAAACCCGGCTGGGGTTTCGAGCGTCCACAGAACCCGTCCCGCATCGAGCCCGTCGATTCTCGGAGGATCGAGCCTGATCGGCTCACCATCGACAAGTCGCCCGGCTACCGAGCCGGAGATGACGGCCACCACGGTTCGCGGCCAGCCCACATCGTGCAGGCGCACGTCCCACGCGTCCCCCTCGCGAGGAGTTGCCGTCACCTCGCGGCCATCGACACGCACCTCGAACAGCCGCATCGCCGGCGGAAGGCGAACCCTGATTACCGGCTCGGATGCCACGAGGTCGAATCGCACGAGCCCGCGACAGCGGCCCCGACGATCGATTGCCAGATCCACCATCGTGAGGTCCACCGCCGCTTGGTTGGGTTTCGCCTCCGCGTCTGTGGCCGGTGGAGGTGACCACTCCGGCGGTTGGGGCTCACGGGTGAGCTCGTAGGTGGGCACCGGATCACCAGGACCCACATCAATGCGATCCGCCAAGAACGGCACCACGGCCCCTTGAGGACCGAGCAGGATTGCCGACAGGGGTGGCGTGGCTTTGCATGCCACGGCAAGAGGAAGCTCCCCCGCTAAAACGACCCGCGCCAGTGGCACCTTTCCTTGCTTCGCCGGCGGAATCGGCACCCTTGCATCGAGCTCAAACCGAAATCGGCCAGCTCGCGGCCGCTGAACCATCACAACGATCCGGTCGGCCGCCACCCGCGACCAGGCTATGTCGATACCCTCTGGCGGCATCGCCATGCCGAGAAGAGAATCCTCGCGGGCGAGGGCCACACGATCGATGATCGCCGCGGGTGGGAGCTCCACTGGAATCTCGACCAAGGGCAGGGTTGTCGCCTCGACCTGGCACCGCAGCCCGAGGCCGACAGCCTCCTCCTCGAATTGAACCGCAAGCTCCTGGCTCCCACGGAGCTTGGGTTCCCTGCGACGTACCGTGATCCTCGCCGTAGAGAGCCCCTCTGCGGTGATCGATTCCGCGGCCGTGCCTGTCGTGTCGGCCCGCCAGACGGTGGTGGTCGTTGGGCCGTCTTCCGTGCGAGGCCGAACGAGCGCCATTCCGAGGGGTAGTTCGACCACGGCGTCGAACGTTGATGCAGGCCGTAGACGGACCGTTCGCCCGTCGCTCGCAACTCCCTCGAGCCAGACCGCAGGCGGCTCAAAGACCCCCACGGCATCCGGCAGCGATCGGCGAAACGTGATCGTGCAACGCGTCACGCCGGCGGGGGCCTGTGGCCGCTGGAGAAGCCACCTCCCACCACCAAGGGCTGTCGGCTGCTCTTCGCCTGCGACGACGACCGGTTCGAGATTGGCGTCGGCCTGCATGATGAGCGACCGAACAAGCTCTCGCTCGCCGCCAACTTCAAACGTCGCTGTCACGCGACACTCATCCGCCAGCCAATCGATGTCGTTCGCGCTCACCGCCATACGAAACTCCGAGACCAGTCGATCCCGTGGGTCGAGCGGCCGAACCATCCGCACACTCGATGCGGCTGAGACATCGAAAGCAGAGGTCCCCGTTCGCCTCGCTGGCGACCAGTTTCCGTCGGATGCCGACTGATCACACTGCCAGACCGTAGTGGCCTCTGCCGGGTGATCGCTACCGCCAATCCGGATCGTCGCGGTAGCGGCAGCGGGCAGGCATGCGGTGGCCAGTTCGACGTGGCCTTGCGTCGCCGTGCCCGGACGGCACGCAAGCTTCACGCGGTGCCGACCGGCGAGCACAGCGACGAGCCTCGCTTCGGCCGCATCGTCCGATGACACGATCGTCACGCCAGGGGAGGTTTCGTGGAGATCAGAAACCCAGGCCGCACCGGCAGGCCTCTGGTTGAGGACGAGCGAGCCACCGCGATCGGTGTCAATCTCAAGCCCGATCCACCACAGGCCTCGGGCGGTATCGACCGTGACATTGGCGGTCATCACCCGAACCGGCGGCGGCCCGTTTCCGACGGCTGCCAGTCTCCGAAAGAGCTCCTCGGGAACGAGCGCCATGCCACCGTCAGCGCCGGGCGTCACAAAGACACGCAACGGCATCGCATCGCCCCGCGGCATCTCCGCTGCCTGCGGTCGTGGCGGGGCAAACGTCTCTTGGCCGTGGGACGGTGATGCCCCGAAGCCGATCGCGATGGACATGAGCAGGAGCGTCGCCGCTGGTCGTGGGCGGAGGCGACAACCGGCGAGCCATGTGCCGAACAGCCCACCCCACCACGCGGCCCTCGCGATGACATGCCAGGGTGGTTCACACCACAGGGCCGAGCCTGCCGCAACGACGCAGCAGGCAACTGCGGCAACGCCACTGCGTCCTGCGACCAGGAACGTCATGACGGTCACGAACGTGGCCGCGAGGACCGCGAGCGAGGCGACAAGGTCGCTCCGCACGACCACCACGTCTGCGATTCCGCCACGGATGGCCGCCGTAATCGGGATCGCTCGGAAGCCCGCACGCGAATCGCTGACCACCGACCGTGTGGACCGTGCTGCCAGGAACAGCCGCTCAGACCAGCCAGGCTCGGCCTCGCGGGCGTCCGAGGTTCCGGCGAGCTCGATCGCTGGCGGAAGAAACAGCTTGACCTCTCGATCGAGCACGGGAGCGTCGAGGCCGCATGTGATCACACCCACCGACCACCAGCCTAGGCGGGCGTCGCGAGCAGCAGAGCCCCCAAGCTCAATCGTCACCCGGCCACGTTGGGACGGAAGCGGCAAAGGCACACTGGCCGCGTCACGACCTTCCACGGGCTCGGCCGCAATCCGCTCGCCGGCGATTGTGATCCTGTCGAGTGCAAGACCGGCAGGTACCGAGAGGGTAATCTCGTCGCGGCCTTGATTCTCTAGGTCGATTGTCGTTTGCCACTCGAGCTCGCCCGACTCGTGGCACCAGACATGCGAGACCTCAAGCCATGCCCACGCGCGGGCGCCTGAGGCCAGCGTCGGTGGCAGAAGATCCGCTGGGGGCGAGCCGTCGGCGGCCACGACCGTCTCGGGACCGCCATACGCCAACTCGACGAGCGCCGTGTCGTCCCCGTCGGCGGCGGGTGGCAACTCTCGCAGCCGGCGGTTGACGATCTCTGGCCGGCGCCCCCGTCCACCACGCACCGACACGACGCCCCCCGGTCTTTCGGCCGCCTCCACCCAGGCCAGCGGCACAGGGACTGCTGTTTCGAGCCGAACCGTGCGGTCGGCGCGGATCGTGACAGCCGACGTTGTGGCTGGGCGAAGCTCGACGAGCCATGACTCAGCGATCGGAGAACCGGAAGCGAGCTCCGTGGCCGAGAGCCCGAGCGCAGCCGCCTCCTCGACCGAACCATGGCTCGTGCCCCCTGTCGCCAGGGGACGTGCCACGAGGGTGCTGCCCCGCGGATCGACGAGCGACCATTCGAGTCCTTGACCAAGGGGCTCTGAAAAATGAATCACCAGCGCGTCGAGCTCGCCCACAACGGGCCGGCAGGTGAACGTGAACGACTCAGCAAGTCGGTCTTCACGAGCAGTGAGGGCCAGCTGAATGTCGGCCGTGACGGGAGGTCTACGACGCACGAGCCGCGCTCGCACCGGCGGCGATCGCTCACCGGCGTGAATGCGGGCGCGGGGAGGTGAATCACCGGTGAGCGGCGCAAGGCGACCATCCGCAGGCTCAAGCCCCATGGCCGTTCCGGCCACCTCAACAACGGCCGTCGGGCCAACCCGAAACTCGAGTAGCGTCATGTCAACGGCTTCGCCGACGAGCCGGATCATGTCCATTTCTGCCGTCGTGAATTCGGCACCCAGAGGAAGGCCAACGCGGTGGCCCGAGATTCGCAGACCCAGATTCCGACGGGGCGTGGCGGCTCG
Source organism: Planctomycetota bacterium (assembly GCA_031403195.1). GTDB lineage: Bacteria > Planctomycetota > Planctomycetia > Pirellulales > UBA1268 > QWPN01. Next base: position 29,062 of record JANNSZ010000020.1, read on the forward strand.
GGCCAGGCCGATTCGGAGCTCACTGGCCCGTGGCAACCGCACCACGCGCCAGTCGAGTGATCCCGCCTCGATGTCGGCAGCGTCGCCCGTCTCGCGAGCGTTGAAATCAACGGCCTCCACCGCGTCAATGATCCAGCCTGGCGCGATGTCGGCGACGATCTCGAAAGCCTCGCCTGAGACGACGCGGATATCGCAATTGGCCCGCCCGAGCACCGTACCAGGCGAAATGTTCACCGTCGTGACCCGCGCGGTATCGAACACCGGCTGCCGTGGGCCGATCGCCACGCGGGCAACGGCAGCAGCGGATTGGTCTTCGAGGGAAAGCCACGCCGGCCGTGGCCCGGCATCGATATCCTGCGGCTCGAGGTTGGCCGCATCCTGCGGCAGCGGCCAGCCTGAGGCATCAGCCCGTGAGATGACTAGGCATTGGTCGAGCTCGATTCCACCGAGAGCAATGGCAGGATCGACGATAACCTGCACCCCGGAAGCTGCCCACTCTTCGGCACGCGGACGCACCGTGGCAACTGTCCACGTCCCCGAGCCTGGCAGAGGGGCCACGCCGCTCACCACCACGCCACGATCGGCACCGACAAGCGAAGCGGGCATGTCAATCGCCAGCGTCCCGTCGGCGACCCGCCAGGACAGCTCACCCACATCGTCGGAAGAGACACGCGTGATCCGCACCGTGGGATCGACCACAAGGCCAAGCGCATCCGGGCCCCATGCGCCCACTGGCTCGACTCGGCATGCGATCAATGCCTGTCGCCCCCGTACCGATACGGCACTCCAAGCGGTCAGGGGCGGACGTGGTGCGTTCTCGCGTCGGAAGACCAGCGGCAGCGCGTCGAGTGGCCCCGTCACGAACCGCCAGCGGCCTGCTCCTGCCCCCTCGACCGCAATGCTTGATGCGATGGAGCCGACGACAAAGGGCCGCATCGACTCAGGAAGCGTCAGTTCGACGCTCGTCACGAGCGCTGGCACGAGCGGCAGCGTGAACCGCTGGCTGGGCACCGACGCCGGCAGATGAACCGTTGCCAAGTACGTTCCGGGGCTGGCCGTGCGCACGGCGACGCGGCCGTCGGCCAACCCATACACGACCGCCTCACCTGATCCGTCAGCCGTGCGGATCGTGCATCGCTCGACCGCCATGCGGCCGAGCGGAAACTCCCACGGCAGGCTGGCCGCTGATGCCTCGATCGTGAACTCGACCGTGCCAGAAAGTCCGCCATCGTCGCGAGCGGTGAGCGTGTACGTTGCGGACGATGCGGCGGGCCGGCGGAGGGTGGAACTGCCACCGAGCCTGGCCACGGCTTCGTCAAAATCAGTCAATCGAAGCGGGATGAATCGCCCTTCGCCTCGTGGCACGTCTGGTACCGAGTTCGCCGGAATAATCACGCGCACGAACGGCAGGTCATCCCTCTCAGCAGCACCCACGCTCGCAGCAGCGAGTCCCGCGGCAACGCATAGCCTGCGGAGCATATGCACGCTGGCTAGCAGGCTGTGGAAAAAGGCTGCCACCGCACGATGCGGCGGTCGCCGGCCATGGCAATCTTCGGCTTTGCCATCGGTCAGCCCAGGAAGAAAAGGCCGGGGATGGCCTTTTCCACAGACAGCTCGACACCGGGGCCGTCTCATGCGCGACATCATGAATCCCTCCCCACTGCCGCCGTGGTAGTCGACCCCTCCCCAGAGCCCGTGCCTGCATGCGAAGCGACAATGAGTGATATCGTAGGCGAAGATAGCCGCGTCATCGAGCTCGCGGCTTGCGCGACCGCGATCCGAGATCGCGCGGTCGGTGGATCGATCAAGACGCGGAGTCCAGCGGCAAACAGGGCCATAACAACTCCGGGCAGTGCCGCCTGGCCAACAAGCGCCGCCGTTTCGGGCATCGCCGCCGCCCCGAGGGCCATCACGGCCGTGAGGGTCAGGATGACCCATGATCGGCACAACAACGGACGGTAGACGAGAACGAGCCCGATCGCGAGCGTGACTCCCGATGCCACGAGCACGATGAACCACGTGGGCATGACCCACACAACAGCCCGCCCCGGCGGCCCTATGCCCGCAAAGACGAAGCGGTTGTGCCGCAGCGACGGTTCACTCGCCAGGAGGCTGTTCGAGAAAGTTTGCCCTTCCCCGGTCGCGATCCAGTCGACGAGATCATTCGACGATGTGGTCGCATTCTGCCACCACCCGCTGCCATCCCACGCCCATTCCTGCTGGCTCGTCCAGCGGACCGGCGCACCGACGAGGTAGTCGTCGGACGATACGAGCACCTCCCAGTAAAACCGACGCTGAAGAACGTCATCGGCAAACGCCGGGGCGTCGAGCGGCAGCGGCCAAGGGAGACCGAGTCCAGCCGCAGTGCCACCCCACGGACGCGACGAACGAACTTCGATGATCCGACTCGCCGCTGGCCCATCGGGGAGCGTGATCGAGAGCGTGTCGTCTTGGCGGACGGCCCCGTCGAGTGGCTGCCTGCCGAGCCGCACTTCGAACGTCGTCGCGTTGACCGCGGCCTGCGGTAGACGGATTTCGATCGGTCCACCGGGACCAGACACCACATAGGTCGCGATGTCCTCACGGGTCTCCGGAAAGAGCCGCGTCTGGAGCCACGCAGCCTCGATGACGGTAACGCGAGCCGCCTCACCGGTTCGAGCCGAGACGGCGAGCGGCAGGAAATGCTGCGGTTTCGGTGCTGTGAAACTGCGACTCGACACCGATGTCGCGCCGGAAATCTCGCGCCTCCAGGTATCGCCTCGCACGGTAACGTTGACTGAGGTCGCCTCATCGATCACGGCTGCCTGGCGGCCACTGGCCGTCACCACGGGAAGCGGTATCGGCACATCGATGGCGACAGTCGCCTGTCGCGGTAGCTTTGGAACGGCCACACGATACCGCACGGTGAGCATCCCACTCCCGAGAAGCGGCTGCGGTAAAAAGACCCGTACCAGCCGGAGTGGTTCGCCATTGGCGTCAATGTCTGCTGCAGTGACGACTTCGGTTGCCTCCAGCACCTGGTCCCCGTCTCGCACCTCGAGCAATCCGCCCGTGACGAGAGACTCGGGAACTGAGAGTTCAACGATTTCGAGCGGCACATGGAGGACGCTCAGTTGCACGGTCTCCTCGACCGTGATCTCGCGATCATCCACGCCCACGCGGGCGACGATGCTGGACTCGACTCGCCTCGGCAGAAACTTTCGCGCCGCCGCGAAAGCTCCTTCAGGCGTGTCGAGCCGGTACGACAGTGCAATCCGTTCAACATCGCCTGGCTCGACCGTCGAGGCCGTTTGCCGGACGAGCCCGACCGTTGCCGACGCATCTGGCACCAGCTCAATGTCGGCATCGGCCGAAACGACGACCACGGCAGGGCCCACGAGGTCCGCCTGGGGCGCGGGTATCGTCCAGGCCACGCGATCGGCCGTCGGATCGACGGCCTTGATGGCCCGGAACTCGATCACCGCATCGCCAGCGAGCGGCTGGAGAAAGGGAAGCGTGATTCGATTGTCCTCGGTCCGCACCGCGCCGGCGTCGACGAGACTCGCAGGCCCGACGTCCTCCAACACCCAATCGGGATCGAGCACCAGGAGAATGCTGCTGACCGGCGCACCGCGGGCCGCCACGCGGAGCCGCGCTAAAAGTTCGATCCGCGCAACCGAGACATCATAGCGATACTCCGGTTCCACGAGCACACGGCTCGGGCGAGGGCGGATACTGATGGGCATCGTGGCTGGCTGAATGTCATAGGCAAACGTGGCCACAAAGCCCGTGGGCCGTTCGCCGACAGGAGGATCGACGCGACGGATGCCGGGGCTGTCCTGCCAGGACGCCTGCCAATCGCCGTCGACGACAAGGCTCACACGGCCCGACTGCCGCCACTTCTCGATGCTGTTCACCGCAAAACCGAGCGGTTCGAGCGGCGTGGCCCCCGTGGGATCGACCGGCTCCTCACAGTCGAGTTCGATGACGGCTGAGGCATCGGCCAATCGCTCGACCGCCAGCTCCGCGGCTGGCTGGTCCGCAGGGCCCGAGCGTTCGATGAGCGTCGCGTCGCCCCCCACCCGTGTGAGCGTTGTGCGTGGTGGCAGCGCGACCTTCAGGCGATTGGTGCCGGCAGGCAAATCGGTAAGCCGGAGGACCGCCGATATTGCGGCCGTACGACCGTTGATCCGCACGGTGCTCGTGCATTCAGCTTCGGGTACGGTGGCTGTGGCGAGCGGCGCAGAGTCTGCGGTCGTGATCCGGAAGCGGACGTTGCCAGCCACACCCGTGACCGTCACGACGGTGCCTTCCCCCTCGGCGACGGCTTCCATGCGGCCGGTAGCATCTGGGCGAACGACCACCACCGCATCGCGGCGGCCAGAACGAATCTGGACAAGGGACGCAATCGCAACGGGCAGTCGAAGCTCGAACGCATCATGCGTGGGCGACACTTCCATCGGAAGACGTCCCTCGAGCGTCACGGTGTGCCGCACATCGCCGCCGCCATCAGCGGGTGGATCAAACCAGGCACGGTAGCCAGCACCGTCCGGCGCCGCGTCAACGAGCATGCGGCCGGGGCCGTTGTGCTTCGGAGGTTCAGCAAGGAGGAGCCCGCGGAGATCGAGGGAAACGGCTGCCCATCCGCTCCGCGACTGCCGCACCACACATTCAACTTCGGCTGGGCACGAAGTGGCACCGACGGCAAGGCTTCTTGCGTCGACCTTCACCGTCACCCGCTCGAGCACGGTAGCCGGTGGGAGCACTGGTCCGGCGAGGCCTTCCTTCATTCGGAAAAGCTCTACGAAGTCGCGGTACTGAAAGCCCGGCACAGGCACGAGCCGTCCTGCTTCGTCCTGCATGTAATAGAGTTCGGGCATCACCTCCCGAACGCCGGGACGCGCAGGGGCATCCGCCTCCTGGCCGCGCACCGCGGCAGCGGCGACGAGTGACAGGAGCAGCGAGGCAACGAGCGTGAAAGTGGGGCGGCGCATGAGGAACGAGGGCGTGACCCAGAAGAGGTGTCCCACCATCTCTAGCCTACCCCGCAATCCTGCCCAAAACCTTTTGATTCCCCACCCCACCTGACCGGCATGATCGGCACGACCGGAACCTGGGCTGCAGTCATCCAACTGCCGGGCCACCCTCCAGGAGCCGTTGCATGGTGGCTAGCAACTCGGGCGTGGCGGCAGCGATAAACGCCGGGTCGTCGAGTGGCACACCTTCCCCTTTCCCCAGGAATGGGACCAGGCTCCCTCCGGCTTCACGCACGATGAGAAAACCCGCTGCACCGTCCCAGCAGGCGATCTGCCGCGCCCAGAACGTGTGCAGCCGACCGCATGCCAGCCAGGCGAGATTGAGCGCCGTCGACCCGGTTCGGCGGACCGAGTGGACATGCGGCACAACCGCGAGAAAGTCGGCGACGGCAGGCGAGTCCGCAGTGACGTGCGGCGGAAAGCTCAGGGCTGCGATCGCTTCAGCAACGTCCGTGACCCGCGGCGTCTGCAGCGGCGCCCCATTGAGCGTGGCACCGCCACCTGCCCGGGCTGAAAAACATTCGTCGCGGAGCGGATCGAAGATGGTGGCGGCGATGATGTCGTCGCCACACGCCAGCGCGATCGACACGCACCACGCTGGGAACCCATGGACGTAGTTGGTGGTGCCGTCGAGCGGATCGACGATCCAGCGAGTGCCCGTGCCCGAGTGGCCGGCCGTGCCGGACGGCGGCTGCCCCGCGCCCGCGTCAGCTTCCTCGCCCACGAAGCCATGATCGGGAAAGGCCTCCGCGATGATGCGTCGGATTTCCTTTTGCGATGCGTAGTCGGCTTCGGTGACGAGATCGCGCGGCCCTTTGTTTGTCGCGCGAAAACGACCGATCCAGTCAAGCAGGAGGCGGCCACCCGCGCGGGCCGCCGTTTCAGAGACGGCCAGGGCCTTGTGAGAATCGAGGAGGTTCACGGCACACAGTCGCTCGGAGTGGATGGAGCCAGCGATGTCGCCGGTATCGAGTATCGTAGAGGCCGTGGGTTCTCCGCGTGAACCCGGCCGTCGCCACTCCCCTGTTCACATGCCTATGGCCGCCCCCCAGACCGCTCCTTCGCCCGCCTGGACGCTCGATGGTCTCGTAGCCCACGATCGATCCGCCCGCCTCGACCTGGAATCGCCCGCGTTAGGAATCACCCTGGCGGGAGCCTGCGGCACCGATCGCCTGCTGGGACTCGACCTGCTGGGTTCGGCCGACCGTGGAGCATCGCTGGTCGATCACTGGGTTCGCGGCGACGACGTGGTGGCCGTCTACCGACCATCCGATCCCCGGCGGCTCGAAGCCACCGCCATGTGGCGAGCACGAACTGGTGTGCCCATCGCCTGGGAGCTCGTGCTGTCGGCGCAGACTGCACTCGTGGAGAGCGATGGGGCGCTCGCTGTGACGTGCGACATTCTCCCGGGCGCCATCTCGATTGGCCACATGATCGACGACCGGATCACGTGGTCGCCACTCGATACCCCAGAGTCGTGCTCCCCCGATGCGACCACTCTTCTGGTTCGTCGCGAGGGCGACTCCATTCTTATGGCGGCCCAACCTGCCGACGCGCGACGCATCGTTGTCACGAGCGACGCAGGCCGTCTGCGGATCACCTGCTGGCTCTTTTCAGCCGCGATTGAAAAAGGCGTCTTGCACCGTGGTCGAATACTCGCGGCCGTCGGTCCATCCGACACCACGGCATGGGCCGACGCCCTCATCACCCGCCTCGCCACATCCCCCGCGCCGCTCACGACATAAACCGAGGCTGCTCTCACCCCCGATTCCGAACCATACTTATAGCCGACTACACTGACCGTGTTCGGGGGCAACCGATTTCCACCGTGGACAAACGACCATGATCGCTCTGCGCCCCGCTGCTTTGGCGGGCCTTGTCGTGACCGCCTTCATGCAGGCGGCCTTCGCTGACGAGAAGGCGGCGATTCCGCCCGCGTGGAGCTGGCCTGAAGCTGCCCGCGAAGTCACGTGCGGCGCGGTCCTCGCCGACGGGAAGGTCGTGGTCGGCACGCTGAGCGGCGGCGTCTTTGTCGTCGATGGCAACGGAACGACGCCGGACTGGCAACAGGTTCAGGAGAAGAATGGTCTCGGCCAGGATGAAATCACCGCCTTGCATTTCGACAAGGCCGGCCGAATCTGGGCGGGGCACCGAAGCGCGGGCGTGAGCGTTCGCACCGAGGAAACGTGGCAGACTTACCCGGCTGGCAAAGGACCACTCGGGGGGCGAGTGTGGGACATCGTGCAGTGTCCGACGGACGAGGACATCTGGATTGCCCATGACCTCGGCCTCAGTCGCTTGTCGTCAGCCGAAGGCACATGGAACCATTTCACGCCGTCACGAGGGTTTCCGACCTGGCAGGTTCGGTGCCTCACGTTTGATGCCCAAGGCACGCTCATTGTGGGGACACAGCATGAGGGCTTGCTTGTCGCCAAGCGTGAAGGCGGAACGTATTCGAAGTTTGCGACGATCAAGGGGGCCAAGCACCTCACTGTTCGCCCGACGGGCGAAGGTCTTCCCAGCAGTTTGATCAACGATGTCCTCGTCGACACTGCCGGCCGCTGGTTCATCGCCACCGACCGTGGCCTGGCGATCAGCGAAGACCACGGCGAGACGTTTACCTTCCACCGGGGCAAGGACTGGGGCGTCAAACTCGACGGCCTGGCGAGACCTGAGTTTCCAGGTCGAGGCTCGGAGAAGCAAAGTGCGTGGCTGCCCGAGGACTACGTCACGACGCTTGCCGAGGATCGTGACGGTCGCGTCTGGCTCGGCTTCATGCGCGGGGGCGTGATGGCCCTTGAACCAGGCTCGACGACCATCGCTCACCACAGCCTGCCCGGCCCCCAGGGCGACAAGCCAGCACCGCTCTTTGAGCCGAGTTCGCTCGTCCTCACGCGAAGTTATCTGGTCTGTCGCGAAGCGTTTTGTGTGCGGGCGATTCTGCCGCGCTCAGGCCAGCCGACGCTCGCCCTCGGCCTGGCCCACGGCGGATATCTTCTCGACAACGCTCCGATCGCGGCGGCCCACGAAGCCGCGTCGCCAAATGGTTCAGTGCCCGCGCCACACAAAGACACGACGGTCGCCGACGACGCTCTGCGAACCGAGCTTGTGTGGGCCAAGGAGCAGCTCGATTTGATCCCCGCCCATGAGCCTGCCGTCGTGGGATTACCTGATGACTGGCACACCCAAGGAGACTGGATCGGGCCCTACGGTCGGCAATTCGGCATTCTCTGCGCCATGCAGAGTCCCAACAGCATCCGGGTGGGCGACTTCAAGCCTCGCGTTCGCTACGACCCGATGCTCGGGCCTCACTGCAAGTCTTTCGTGCAGGAGGAGAACAGATCGAAACACGCCACGTATTACGCCTATCCCGACAGCATGCGCTACTGGATCTGGGACAGCTTCGCCGCCGACCGCCGGGCGCTCAAGATTCCACCGGGTTATGTGCAGGAGTGGATCGAGAAGAAGTTTCCCAGGTTCGAGACGATCGAAGGAAAACCTGCCTGGCACCGGCGACCGAGCGGCATTGTCGACAACGCCCAAGACTACCCGCTCGCCTTCGACGGTCCCCACCTCCATCTCGCTCTCGATGTGCCGGAGGGCGTATTGCAGGTGAGTCTCTACATGCTCAATTACGACGGTAACTCCGGGGCCAATCGCGTGCGAGACCACCGCATTCGCATCTACCACCACAAGGCTCGTCGGTTGGGTGAGATCGGCGACACCGCCAGGCTTCCTCTGCTCCACGAGACCCGCGCCGTCGAGTTCTTCAGCGGCGTCTACAAGCGTGTGCTTGTGCGCGGCCCTGTGCAACTGGCGATCGAAGTCAATCGCAACCACACCTTCAACACGATGCTCAGCGGCCTCTTTGTCGACACCTGGCCTGGCCCGGACGGCCACGCCGAACCGCCGAGCGAACAATCGTTGAAGTATGGGCTCACGGAGTGAACAAGTTGCTTGTCACCATGCCTGAATCTCCACCAAAACGCACGTGCGGTGGAATCGAAACGCTGCTCGCACGCCCTTGGTCCGTCGCCTTCGCACGAACCATTCGCGGGCTGAGCCTCGTGGGGTGGTTCGCCTGCGCGGCATCGACGGCCCCGGGGGAAGCCGTCCCTGCCAAGGCTGATCTCTTTGCGGCCGTCTTTGACGAAGTCGCGGAGTTATTCCAGGAAGGCGAAGAGCCCGTTGATGTCGACGCCGTCAAGGAGATGCTTCTTGCATGCGAGCCGTTTTACGACGAGATGCAGCCTCCAGGCAATCAAGCGAATGCCTTCTATGAGGGACTCGCGAGGCTCTTCGACTACCTCGACACGCATCGCCTTACGGCAGCGGACGTCGTGGCCCTACGCGAGTGGCAGGCCGGGCTCTTTGAATGCCGCGACTCCGAGGGCACTGACTGGAGCGATCCGAATCCCACCCTGATTCCGAAAATCGTCCGGAGCGTGTGGGACAGGGCCGATAGCATGGGAGACAACTGGGCTCATGCCGAGCCGCGGCACGCAATTTTTCTTGAAGTGCTCTGTGCGGTGCCGACGGGCTATCGCCTCGAGATCAGCGCCCTTCAAAGCGAGACCCCGCTGAGAAAAGACGTTGCTCCTGCCCGTGACGGCGAAACCAAGATCGTCTTGTTTCTCAAAGACCCGGCGCGAGCCTCGCTTCGCGAAGCGGCCCTCGCGATCCGGGCTCACACCGACAAGCTCTACGAGAATGAGGAGTATGCCACCAGCTCCTTCGACGCCCAGAAGATCCTGGAGTTTCGCCGTGAGCCTGCCAAGTTCAAGCGATTGTTCGATGCGTATCTGCCCCGGTGCGACAACTCCGTCAACCGCGCGCTGCCCCATGATCGAGGGTGGTTGTACGCCGAGATGCGATTCTTGCGGGCCATGTGGAACATGGTTCACGCCTACGGTGACGCTGAGTCGCAGGCCGCCATGAAAGCTCGCCTCGTATCGATGCGGTCCGACTTTGCCGCACAGTCTGACCAGCTCGCCGTTCGATGGCTCGACCAGGTCATGGCCAAGCCCGGTCGGCACCCGTCGTTCTTTTCGGTGACTCTCGTTCCGGTGAAGGACAAGAAGCCTGCGAAAAAATGACTGCCCCGCGATGAATCATCAGCGAGGGTGGCCCGTGCCATGGAGCCGGCGTAGGAGTCTGAGCGCAGCCAGGATGGCGAAGCGCAGACTCCTCCGAGTGAGCGAAGGCCTGGAGGGCCGGAGCGAACGTCCGGCGACATGGCACGGGCCACCCCGAGCCGCGGAGGATTTTGCCGTGGCGGCCTCGGGGCGAGGGCCGCTACAGTATGCCTAAGCTCCCCGGTTTGCCGCCGGGGCTCACCACGGAGGGTGATTCGCGTGGCCGACATTGTCTTTGCGTTCGACCCAGCGATCGACCGCCCACTGGCCGTCTCCGAGGCCGCGCACGCCTCGGTGGCTGCCATCATCAACCGGGCGGCATCGGAATCCTTTGCCGAGGCAGTCGCCGTGGCCCAGCGCGGCGAGGCGTCGGTGTTCGTTGTCTGTGGCCGCTGGCTCGACCCGATGCGGGCCAGCCCCGCCCAAGCGGCCGCAGTGCGATCGGCCGTCCGTAACCTGTCCGCTGCCGGCTGCCGCACGGTTTTTATGACGAGCGATACGACGGCCTGCCACGACATAGCTCGGATGCTTGGCGAGCCGCAGGGGCTCTTCTTCGCGACCCCAACCGCACCACTCGAGCTCGAGATCCACGGGGTTACGGTCGAGTTTTTTGCGGCGGAAGGCGGCACGGGCGTGGCGGCGGTCCCACTCGATCCACCGGTCCGCGCGGGGGCGCATCGGCGCATCGTCGTCGGGTGGGACACGGCCGTCCCGACCTCAGCCGTCGACGACACGGGCTGGCCAGGCGACCATGACCCGGCTGCGACGTTTGTGGCTGCCGCCGCGGCTTCGCCGGCCTGGACGCTCCCGGGGTCATTTTGGATCTGGGCATCCCGCCGGCGGCCGGCGCTTCCGTCGGGCATCGCCTCCCTACCGCCCCTCCAGCCGCGATCGCCCCACGAGCGGGTCGAAGGCAGCTGCTGCACCCTCACCCTCGTGGACCGCGCCGCGGCGGTGGACGACCTCGGCGTGCCTGCCGACTGGCGAGCGAGCTGGCGTGATATCCCCACGCAACGGATCGGCTGGAGGACCGTGAAGGTCGAGTCGTCGACCGGTGGCGAGGAGGAGCTTGCGACGGCGCTCTGGCAGGCGATCGAACAGGTAGCGCCGGGAGAGCAGGCGCCCCTTGAACTCGTGCGGTGCATCGTGGAGTGTGGCACGAGTGTGGGCCACCGGGTTCGCGTCGGCGAGATTGCCGGCGAGACCGTCACACGGCTCCGCGACCTCTTTGATCCCAAGGCGTTTCGCGCCTGGTGCGTCGAGGTGCTGGCCGATCCTGGCGAATCGCTTGCTCCGCTGGGCCACGCCCGCTCCGGCGGCCGGCCTGGCGCCACGACCTCATTCACGTCTGCACTGGCCGACATCGTGCAGGCAATCGAGCTTGATCCCGCTCCACCGATCGGCCCTGCCGCAGCGCGTCAGGCCGGCTGGGTCGCCCTTGAGCTCATTGAGTCAACCTGACAGCAGACCGGTCACCCTATATCCCAAGCCTTTTGCGAAGAGTTGTCGCATGTTTATTGAACGCATTGAAGCCGAGCGATTTGGCGCCCTCGACCGCGTGGTGGTGGATCGGCTGGGCCCGGGCGTGCAAGTGCTCCACGGCACGAACGAGACTGGCAAGACCACGATGCTCGAATTCATTCGTGCGATCTTCTTCGGTTTTGAGGGGCAGTTTCGTCGCGGCGTGCTCGATCCCTCGCTGGCCTGCGCCGGGCGGCTCTTTGTCCGCGTTCCGCCGGAGCGAACACTCCTGTCGATCGAGCGGCGGCACGAGGGCCCACACATCGCCGGGCTGACCCAGCAGTCCTACGCCGACGGGGTGATCGGTCTCGGTGGTGACCACGGCGACCTCATCACGATCGGTGATATCGCTCCACGGTCCACGAGCGACGGCCCTCAGCACCGCTTCTACCTTCAGGACATTGTCGGCGGCATCGACGAGACCACCTTCACCAACGTCATGGCATTCGGGCTGGACGAGCTTCATGAGTTGCGGACGCTCGAGCCCGAAGGCTGTGGAAGCCGTCTCTACGAACTGGCCAGCGGCCTCGATCGTTCAAAGGTCGCGCGTGTGCTGGAACATCTGCGTGCTGCTACTGCCCGGCTCGACTCGACCGACCCCGACGTCTCACCCCTGACGGCCCTCAAGGCCCGCCGGAGCGATCTCCTCGCTAGGCTTGCTGCCACCGGATCACCGGCCCTCGTGGCGGGCGGACTCTGGGCCGAGTTGGCCCATCTCGATGCGGAGATTGCCGCAATTGCGGCCCGCATTGAGCGGGCCGAACGCGCGGAGAACGTCATCCGCGGCGTCATCGCCCTCGAACCGTTCTTTGCCGGCTGGAAGCACACGGCCGAGCGGCTCGCGGTGCTCGAAAGCGCACCGCTCGTCCATGCCGACCGCGACGCCTGGCGGTATGCCGCCCGGAAGCTCCATCGCGCGGAAAAACGTGCCAAAGGCCGCAAGCGGGTGCGGTCGAAGCTCGCCCGCCAACTCCGCGACCTGGCCCCGGAGTCGGTTGTGTGGTCAAAGCGAGGATCCGTGGCGACGCTTGCCGAAGAAGAGCCCAGGCTCGAGCGGCTCGCAGCCGACGTGGGCCGCGCGGAGAGCCACGCCCGCCTGGCCGCCCGCCGCTTTGGTGAACAGGTCGGGATCGCAGGGCTGTCGCGGCTGGTGTCTGTCACGCTGCCAACCGAGGCAGATATCGATGCGCTGCCGGATGTTCTTCTGCCCGAGGGGTTTGCCCTCTCGTTTGGGCCCCTTCGAAGCCGCGCCCGCGCCTGGACGAAGGCGTCTCGGAGCGTTGCCGGTGCCAAGAAGACTCTTGCGGTGGCCAAGCGAGCCCTCATCGACGCGAAAAACGGCGTCGAAGGGGCAGGCCGTGCCCTCGCGGGCTCATCGGTTCAGGAAGCGATCGACAAAGCGGCCGAGCGCACCGCCACGATCCGGAAGCGAATCGCTGCGGGGGAACAGATTGCCGACCTCGATGGGTCCGTCACGCGACTTCGCCGTGACGTGACCGAGAGCATGGAGGCCCAACTCATTCCGGTGCCGTGGCTGGTGGCGCTCGGTGCGCTGTTCGTGGTAGGTACCGGCATGCTCCTCTCAGGCTCGCTCCTTCCAAAGGAAGTGATGGGCACGCTCGCCTACGCGATCGCAGCACTCGGTGCTGCGGGCGCGGGCGTGGCCTCGATTACGACATGGTCGCTCGACCGAAACGCCACCGCCCGTCTCGAGGCAGCGAGGCGGCAGTACGAGATGGCCACGAAGCAGCGGGATGACCTCGCGGCCCAGATCACGCTGCTGGATGGCCGTCTTGGAAGCGACGCGGCCTCGAGCCTCGAGCGGCGTTTGGCGGCCGCGCAGGCGGAGGTGGATCGTCTCGAGGAGTTGGCCAGCCGAGCGAGCTCCATGCATGCCTTGGTGGAACGGGTTGCGGCTGCCGAGCTGGAGGTGAAGCAGGCAATTGAAGACCGCATGGCGGCCCGCGGGCGATGGCGAAAAGCCCTCGCCCATCGTGGGCTGCCAGACAATCTCTCGCCCCGCGAGGTGCGGCAGATCGCTTCACACCGACACTCTCTCCTCACGCTCGACGACGATCGCCGCCGGCTCTCGGAAGAGGCTCGCCACAAGCGGGAGGAACTGGCCGCGGTTGGCCGGAGGATCGACGAGCTCCTTGTGGAATGCGAGATGGTGCCCGAGTCGACGCCGCTGGATCACCTCCGGCTCTTGAAAGAACGACTCGACGCCGACCGCGGGATTGTCCGCCGCCGTGCTTCTCTCACGCGGCGCCTCGAATCGGCCCGCCGCCACCACCGCTCGCTGGTGCGGCAGGTGAACGTGGCCGAACGGGCGGTTGCGGAGTTCTATGTTCGCTGGGGTGTGAAGACCCAAGAGGCATTCCTCGCCAAGGTGGACCGACGAGCTGAACACGAAGAGGCACGGCGCGAAGCCGAGGCTGCCGAGGTGGCCTGGCAGGATGCCCGCCGCCGAACTCATGAACCCCCTGATGCCGACCAATGGCTCGCGGATGCTCTGGCAGTTCCTCTGGCAGGGAGGCTCGCAGAAGCAGTGTCTGTCACGGGCCGGCATCGCTCTGCTCTCGCCGAGGCACGAGACCGTCGCGCGAGCACCGCTATCCGTGTCGAAGCTGCGTCGTCCGACCGCGGTAATGAAACGATCCAGGCCGAGCTTGCAGCCCTCGACCTCAAGATTGCCGAGCAGCAGAACCGCCGCCGTGTCCTCGAGAGGGCTCGTGCGATGCTCGAAGAGACGCGTGCCGCAGTGGCGCGTGATCACCAGCCGCCGGTCCTCCGCGAGGCTTCACGATGGCTCGCCAGACTGACCGATGGTCGGTATCACTCGATCACCACGGCTGTAGACGAGGCGCGACTCGATGTGCACGAGCGGGACGGCGGCACCTGGAAACCCGAGCGGCTCAGCCGAGGCACGCGGGAGCAGGTATTTTTAGCGCTGCGCCTCGCGCTCGTCCGCGACCTCGGCCGCCACGATGTCACGCTGCCAGTGGTGATGGACGACGCCCTCGTCAACTTTGACGACACCCGCGCCCGATCCGCGGCCCGCGTCCTCGTTGACTTCCTGGCCGAGCAGGGGCCTGATCGTCAAATGCTGGTGCTGACCTGCCACGCCCACGTCGCAGAAATTTTCCACGACGCGGGGGCTCATGTCCGCTCGCTCAGTGATCCTGATGCCACCTGGAGACGCACACCCGTGCCGCCTCCGCGCATCGTCGCCACGCCTACGCCACCGCCGCCCCCCGCGCCGACAGCTCCACCCGTCCCGCCAGTGGCTGAACCGCCCTCAGGCGACCTCTGGCCAGCGGAAGCATATTTCTTTGGGCGCGGAGGCACCGCTTCGAATCTTCGCCACGAGCGGCCAGCGTTGGCCGGAAAGACACAGCGACGCCACGCGGGTCGCCAGCGATGTCATCCGGGTCGCCAGCGTCGGCAACGACTGTAGCGCCGCTACACCCGAACCATGCCGTCCTGCACGGCGCGGAGGTACCGCTGCCGCATTCCGCCGAGCAGCATGCCGAGATAGGCGTTGGCTCCGAGCGAAAGAAAGAGCGCGATGAGGCTCCCGATGAGCAGACTCCACGGGCGGTCGGCAGTCGCTGTGGTGGTCGCGGAAGACGTGCCTGCGAAAGGCTCAGGTGTGCGGCCCGACGCCACTGCAACCTGCGCCATCCGTTGGGGCCGCTTGGCAGCTTCGATCACCGACCGCTCCACCGCGGGTGGCCACGCATCGCCAACATAAATCCGCACGCGACGGATATCTCGTGAATCGGCGGGAACATCGCTTGTGAACTGGTACGGCGTCTCATTCCGCACGAGGTCTGGCTCAACGCGGACGACGTAGTCGCCTCCTCCTTCGTCGCTCGGAAGATAGGCCGCTTCAATACCAGTCGCCAGGAAAGCTGCCAGCGTCAGCACACAGTCAAGGATCATCACGTCGTCCCTTCGAGCAGGTCACCGGGCGACCACCGGGGTCGCGGTCCGCAGCCAATGGGCCGCGGAATGGACAGATTTCAACCTCGAGGCACCCCGTCATGCAACACCGGCCGGCAGTTCGCTACCCCCGCCCGCCGCGTCGCCGGCCTGACTGCCCCCCGTCGGAGCCGCCATGAAAGCGGGCTCGGACCGCTCAAAACTGTCGATTTCTGCGGCCAGCATCGTGAGGGCCGCCTGAAGAAAGGCGACGGCAATGGGGCCCACAAAAATCCCAATCGGCCCGAGTGCCGCGACGCCCCCGAGCACGCTCAAGAGCGCCAACAGCGGATGGAGCTTCGACTGCCCTTGGAGGACGAGCGGCTTGATGACGTTATCGATGGTCGAGACGACGAGCAGCCCCCATGCTGCCAGCCCTGTCGCGGCCCATGGGTTCTGGACAAAAAACAGCAGGTAGAGGCAGGCTGGGAGCCAGACTGCGGCGGCTCCCAGCAGGGGCACCATCGAGAGCACGAATGTGAGCAGCGTCAGCAGAAAGATGTTGTCGAGGCCCGCAACCGCATATCCGATGCCACCCAGAATCGCCTGCACGGCCGCGGCGAGGAGCGTGGCGGTGACCACCGCGCGGCTCACTTCTTCAAACTCCTGCAGAAGCTGCCACTGGTGGCGAACGTCGAGTGGAACGAGTCGGGTCACGGCCGCGAGCATCCGGGGGCCGTCTGCGAGGAAGTAAAAAAAGGCGACAATCGTAACGACGAGACCGACAAGCAATCTCACTGCTTTGACCGGCGCGCGAGTGACCACAGGTCCGATCCATTCCTCGGCGATCTTGCGGAGTTCCTGATTGACATCGTCGGGCGTGAGCGTGAGCCCGGTCGTGTCGTTGAACGTCGCCACAAGCCCTTCGAGCACCTTCGGATCAAGGCGGAGTCCTTCTGGCGTACGGAGCAGCGTCATGGCATCACTTCCGGCTCGTACCACCAAAAACCCGAGTGGCACGAGGACGATCACCAGCACGGCGATCGTCGTCAGGGCGGCGGCGACCCACTGCGGCCCACCGATGCGCTGCCGGATTGCTCGGTGCAGTGGACCGAAGATGACGACGAGCATGGCCGCCATTAGCAGTGGCAGCAAAAACGCTGCCATGACCTGGAGGGACAGGAGGCCAAAAAGCACCACCAGTCCAAGCAGGATCGCGAACGAAACCAGACGGGTCATGGCCTACCGCGAGTGTCGGAGGAGGCGTTTCAGGATCAGGATCGCCTCCCGTCCGCGCCCTTCAAGGCTAGCAGGTCGAAACCGGATCTGCTGCCTGGCCCGGGTTCTACCCCCTGATGCGTTTGACATCGCTTGACTGGCGGGCGACGATGCTGGAACCATGGCTGGAATAAGCGTCCTCATTGCCGACGACCACGAGGTCGTCCGGAAGGGCTTGGCGAGCCTGTTGGCCGGCTCGCCGGTGCGGGTCTGCGGGGAAGCTGCCACCGTCAATGAGGCGATCCGCCTGGCCCGCAAACTGAAGCCCGACGTCGTGCTTCTCGATGTCCGCATGGGCGACGCCGATGGCCTCGACGCGATCAAGCCGATCCGCGCCGCCGCCCCCGGGTGCCGTGTGGTGATGTTCTCGGGCTTTGACAATCCGACGTACGTCGCACGAGCCGTTGCGATTGGCGCCCACGATTACCTTCTCAAGACCGACTCGTGGGAGGAGATTATCGCCGCAATCACTGGTGCGGCGGCTGGGACACCCCCCGTGGCCACAGGAAAAATCCGTCGCATGGCCGGTCAGATGAGCCGGCGTGAACGATCAAAGGACGCGAGCAATCCGCTGACGCCGCGCGAGACGCAAGTTCTCCGGGTGATCTCGATGGGGCTCTCGAACCAAGAGATTGCCGACTCGCTGGAGATCAGCGTGGAGACCGTGAAGGAGCATGTGCAAAACCTCCTCCGCAAGCTCGCGCTCCGAGATCGCACACAAGCCGCCGTGTGGGCGATTCGCCACGGCATTGCCTGACCGCGATTCGGAGCAGGTCAGTAGCGGGGCGTGGCCGGATCGACCTCGAGTGACCACGCGTCGATTCCCCCGGTCATGTTCTGGACGCGGGAAAACCCCCGCTCGCGAAGGAACCGTGTGACGCGGAGGCTGCGGCCGCCGTGGTGGCAATGGACCACGATGCGGCTCTCGCGGTGCGACTCGATCTCGCCAAGACGCTCAGGGATCTCCTGCATCGGAATGAGTACCGCGCCCGGAATCCTGGCGATCGCATGCTCGTCGGGCTCCCGGCAGTCGAGCAGCAGGAATGATTCGCCTTCGGCCTGCAAGGCCTTCACGGCATGAACATCGACCTCGATCGCATCGGCAGTCATCGCGGCCTCGTGAGTTTCGCCCTTGGGATGAGCTTCCGTCCACGCAGACGGAGATGCCACACTCTACACGCAGGAATGTACTGCAGCCCCGCCGGAACCAGTGAACTGGCCTTCCCGAGCCCCCTGGCATCCGTGGTACCCTGCTCGCCGCCGGGGCATCCCGGCTCCCACCTTTGGAGCCTCGCCATGCATGCGATTCAAGGCTTTCTCTCGGTCGTCGCGCGGTTCATGATCGTCGCGATCTTCCTGGCCAGTGCCGTTATGAACAAGATTCCGCAATTCACCGATGTGGCGAAAAAGATGGGAGACGTGGGGATCCAGCAGCCCCAGATCATGCTGGGTGGAGCGATTGCGTTTTTGATCCTGGGGTCGGTGTCGCTGCTGTTTGGCTACTTTGCCCGGTTCGGGGCGCTCCTGCTGCTCGTCTTCCTGGCCGCCGCGACGTACTACTTCCATGCCTTTTGGAAGCTTCCGCCAGGTTCGGCCCAGATGGGTGAGCAGATCAATTTCATGAAGAACGTCGCCCTCATGGGAGTGATGGTCTTCATCATGGCCAACGGTTCCGGACCGTGGAGCCTCGACGGCAGGATGCGGCACGTCGCAGATCCCGAGCCCCTTGCGGAAGTCTGACGGGCTCGTGGTGCCGCGTGTCACGCGGGAGCGAGGAGGACAAGAGCGTGCGCCCCCGTGTGAGCGATCATGGCGGTCTCGAGTCCGAACCGCCAATAGAGCCAGCCCGTGACCACACCGAAGGCTGAATTCGCAGCAACGACACTGGCGGCGAGGAGCGGCGGCATTTCACCCACGATTTCCAGGGCCGCTGGAAGGTGCACGATCCCAAACACGACGGCACTTGCCGCGATCCCGAGCCCCATCACCAGCCACGAAGGCTGGCCCTCGCCCCCTTGCACGGTTCGCCACGCTCCCCAGACGAGTACGGTCATCGCGCCCCATCGCACGAGGAGCTCTTCGGTGATCCCGCCGTACAGCAGTCGGACGCTGGCCGGCACCGCGCCGCTCTGGAGCACGTCAGCCAGGCGCGACGGAGCGTAGTGAGCAAACCCCCACAGAATCACCGCCCCGACACATGCACCGGCTAGCCCCGGCAGGAGTTGCGGGCACAGCGCAGGTCCAAGCGGCTTCCATTGAGCGATCGCTGCGAAGACCGGCGCCGTGAGCCGTACTTCAGGGGCGAACATCATGCCGGCGAGGACAGCCAGCGCGAGGAGCAGCCCGCCCTGTGCGACGCTTGCGATTTGCGCCGCCCAGAGCGGCATGGCCATCGGGCGATTCGCCACGATGCCGGGAAGCACCAGGACCGCCACGGCGACCATGCCGGGCATCCCCGCCGCCCAGGCCACGGCAAAAAATCGGTAGTTCATTCAGGTGCCACGTCGCCCGGCGTCCCAGGACGGCTCACGCCGAGCCGTGGTCAACGACGACTCGCAAGAAGTGCCCCGTCCTGGACTCGAACCAGGAACCCTCTGATTAAGAGTCAGATGCTCTGACCAATTGAGCTAACGGGGCTGAGCAAATCGTTTTACCCGCGATGGCGAAGTCCGGCAAGGGACGGCCCGCGAGGGGTTGCCCGTGCCACGGAGCCGGCGTGGGAAACTGAGCGAAGCCAGGATGACGAAGCTAAGTTTCCTTCGAGTGAGCGGAGGGCCGGATGCCCGCAGCGAGCGTCCGGCGATGGGGCACTGGCAACCCCGAACTACAGATGAGCACGCTTCAATGGAGCCGCGTTGAGGGTTTGTTGCAAAGCCGGTACATTTCGCGATTCGGCGCGAGAGCGGCCCACACGACATCACCCCGCAGGAAAACGCATTCATGGGACGGTTCGACGGACTCAAAGGGCTCGTGCTCGGCGTCGCCAACGACCACTCAATCGCCTGGGCGATTGCGAAAGAGGTCATGGCTGAGGGTGGCCAGATCGGCTTTACCCACCTGCCCGACCGCGCCGACGACGAGCGGCAGCGGAACCGCCGTCGCGTCGCCCTGCTCACCGACCCCGAACCCCACGCCACGTTTCTCCTGCCGATGGATGTGTCGAACGACGCCCAGATCGCAGCCGTCGTGGAACGCGGCAAGCAAGAATTCGGCACGCTCGACTTCATCGTCCACTCGATCGCGTTTGCACCGCTCGACGATCTCAAAGGCGACACGACCGACTGCAGCCGCGAAGGTTTTCGAGTGGCGATGGAAACCAGTGCCTACAGCCTCCTCGCTCTGGGCCGGATCGCCCGGGGTATCCTCGCCAAAGACGCGTCGATTCTCACGCTGACCTACTTCGGCGGTGAAAAAGTCGTGCCCGGCTACAACATCATGGGTGTCTGCAAAGCCACGCTTGATGCCTGTGTGAAGTACATGGCCTACGACCTCGGCCCTGCTGGAGTCCGCGTCAACTCCGTCAGCGCCGGCCCCCTGCGGACGCTCGCCGGTCGCGGTGCGGGCGTTGATGACATGCTGGGCCTCTACCAGCATATGTCGCCGCTCGGCCGCAACGTCACCCATGAAGAGGTCGGGAAGGCCGGTGCCTGGCTCCTGTCACGAGAATCGCTCGGGATCACCGGCGAGACCCTCCACGTCGACGCGGGCTACAACATCATGGGCTCACCCGGTCGCCTCCTCAACCTCGTGCAGAAGCCGGAGTAGCAGCGTCACGGTGGATCGCACCCACCAGGATGCCATGGATGACAGCGGGCGATGCGGGCGAGGCCTTTGAGCGCGCCCCGAACCGCACCGTACTTCTCGACAGCCTGGCGAAAGTAGGCGCTGCATGTCGGCGTGTACCGGCAGTGGCGGCCAAGCAGCGGACTGAGCGTGAGCTTGTAGACGATCACGAGCCCCACGAGCAGGGCGGATGCCACGTGATCGCAGCCGCGACAGACGGCGAGCCACGCTCTCGTCATCGCGTTCACGGCGTCCGACCTCGTCGCCGCGGTGATTTTTGAGCAGGCCCACCGCTGCGCGGCAACCGGCCATAGGTCGGCCGACCGGTCACCCGTGCAGCGAGTTGCACAATCGACTCCGTGATCTGCGCCGCCCCCTCGGCGCCCATGGGCGGCAGACCCGACCGCACGACGAGCACGTAGTCAGTCGCCGCAGGAAGCCTGGGCCTCACGACTCGAAACGCCTCCCGGAGCCGGCGCTTCCAGCGATTGCGGACGACCGCATTTCCAATCCGTCGCGATACCGAGAGTCCGATGCGGGCGTCCGATGGTTGGCCCACGGGCGTTTCCCGTGGTACGGCGTAGAGCACGAGCGGCCCATCCGAATCGCTCCAGCGCCGTCGGTACACCCGGGCAAAATCGGCTGGTCGAAGGATGCGCCTGGCCCGCGGCAGCCGCTCGTCTCGCGGCGTCACCACCGCAGGCCTGCCCGCGGATTCGCCGCGCCCGATTCGAGATCCTTCGCTGCGTCGAGCAGCCGCTGGCAACCGGCCGCATCTCCTCCCTCCGGCAACATGATCTGCACCTCGGCGATCAAGTCACCCTTCGAGCCGTTGGCATGCCGTACCCCCATGCCACCCGCGCGGAGCTTGCGACCGCTCGATGTGCGTGGTGGGATCCGAAGCGCAATCGTGCCCCACGGCGTCGGCACATCCACCTTCGCGCCCTCGATCGCCTCAGCGAGCGTCACTGGAAGCGTCACCTCGAGCGTGTCTCCCTCGCGGCGAAACACCGGATGAGGCTCAGTCTGCACCTCGAGGAGCAGATCGCCTGCTGGACCGCCGTTGCTGCCCGGAAGCCCCTGGCCACGGAGTCGCATCCGCGCGCGGTCAGGCACGCCCTGCGGGATTGTGACACTGATCGTCTCGGCCTTGCTGCCGCGATCCACCCGTACGTCGGTCTTGCCACCATCGATTGCGAGGCGAAAAGGAATATCGATCCGGGCCTCGACATCCTCGCCCGGCATCTGCGCGGTCCGCCGGCGCCCCCGACCGGCTTTTGCGCCACCGGCCGAACGACCGAAAATCTGCTCGAAGCCTCCCGCGCCACCCAAGAGGCTTTCGAGGTCGATGTCACCGCCTCCTGGGAATCCACTGCCTCCGCCACCGGGAAAGGGTCCGCCGCCCCAGCCGCCGCGTGGCCCTCCGGCACCGACACCCTCAAAGGAGCTGCCGTAGCGGTCGTACATCTCCCGCTTGCTTGGATCACTCAGAACGTCGAATGCGTTCTGGACCTGCTTGAACTTTTCCTTCGCCGCGTTGTCGTCGGGATGCAGGTCGGGGTGATACTTGCGGGCAAGCTCCCGGTAGGCCTTGCGAATGTCTTCGGCCGATGCCGTGCGAGACACCCCGAGCGTCTGGTAGTAGTCCTCCGCCATGGTTCAATCCAGCAAACGCTTCCTCGCGAGAAACCATCGAGTCTACCGACGACGGTGACGGTGGCGGAAGTGGCCAGCCTACGAGGCCAGCTCCCGCGGCTCCGCCGGGCCTGGCTCAGGCCGCTGCGCGAGAAACTCCTGCTGGCTCCGATGGGCAGGCTCCCCTGCGGCAGGCGTGAGCAGGTGATACTGCCCTTGCGAGTCGAGCACCCGGGCCCGCGTGTTGTCGGCAAGGTAGACGGGAATCATCTCCCGGAGCACGCGGCCGGCAAGAGCAGAATCCCGCACCGGAAACATCACCTCCACACGGCGGAAGAAGTTCCGGGGCATCCAGTCGGCACTCGACAGATAGACCTCGGCCTCGTCATCGGGCCCGAAGACATAGACACGGCTGTGTTCGAGAAACCGATCCACGATACTCCGCACGCGGATCGTCTCACTCAACCCCGGCACGCCCGGTCGGAGCGCGCAAATGCCACGCGACACAATGTCGATCGGCACGCCGGCCTGGCTGGCGCGGTAGAGCGCCTCAATCACCTGATGATCCACGAGGGCATTCAGCTTCGCAAAAACTCGTGATGGCCTGCCTGCTTCCGCTCGGAGAGTCTGCTGATCGATCAGCTCGACAGTTCGCCGGTGGAGGTCGTCGGGTGCCACGATGAGCCGCCGCCAGGGATGGCCCTGCGAGTAGCCCGTGAGGAGATTGAAGAGTGCCGAGGCATCTTCGGCCGTCGCCTCGTCGGCGGTGAAGAGGCCTAGGTCAGTGTAGAGCAGCGCCGTCGTAGGGTTGTAGTTGCCGGTGCCGAGGTGGACATACCGCTTCAGACCATTTCCCTCCTGCCGCACCACGAGCGACACCTTGCAGTGCGTCTTCAGATCGAGGAATCCGAAGACGACGTGCACACCGGCCCGCTCCATTTGCCGCGCCCAGCTTACGTTGTTTGCTTCATCGAATCGTGCTTTGAGCTCAACCAGCGCCGTCACATGCTTGCCTGCCTCGGCAGCCGCGATGAGGGCTCGCGAGATCGGCGAATCGCCGCTGGTACGGTAGAGCGTCTGCTTGATGGCCAAGACGCGCGGATCATTCGCCGCCCGAGAGACAAAATCGATCACCGGATCAAATGAGTCATACGGGTGATGGAGGAGAATGTCCCGCTGGGCGATCGCTGCAAAAATGTCGTCGCCGTGCCGTTCGAGGCCTCGCGGAGGCCGAGGCGTGAACGGCCTGTCATGAAGCCGCTCGAAGCCTGGCAGCCGGTACACCTCCCAGAGGGCCGTCAGATCGAGTGGCCCATCGATACGATAGACCTCGCTATAGCCGTCAAGACCACCGTCGACTGCCTGGAGGCCTTCCTCATCGATGATCATCCCGGCGAGCCGCTCGTCGGCCTTCGACGCGATCTCGATCCGCACCGCCTGACCTCGCTGGCGCGCCTTGAGGCGATCCTCGATGAGCTTGAGCATGTCGTCCGATTCTTGCTCGAGAAGCTCGAGATCGCTGTCGCGAGTGACGCGAAAGGCCGTCCACGAATCGACCTCAAACCCGCCGAACAGGCCGGGCAGCTTGGCGGAGATGATGTCCTCGAGGAGCACGAACGGGATGCGGCCAGGCTCGCCCCCCGCCAGCAACACGACCCGTGGCAGCACCTGCGGCACCTGGACGACCGCAAAGAGCCGCTTCGGCCCCAGGCCTTCGATACGATGCAGCATCACACCGAGGTACAGGCCTCGGTTGTGGTAACGCGGCGAGGGATGCGCGGGGTCGACCGCCATCGGCGTGAGGATTGGCTGCGCGCGATCGTGAAAAAAGCGGTCAACCTGTTCGCGCCAGGCGCCTTCGAGATTGGCGTATCGCAGAAGCTGAAAGCCCTCGGCCTCCATCGCCGGGCCAATGCTTTCCCGCAGGCAGCGGTATTGCCGAACCACAAGTTCCTGCGTCCGCTTGGCAATGGCCTTGAGCTGGGCGAGGGCCGTCATCCCGTCGGGGGCTTCATCCTGGGGGGCGCTCTCGCCGAACGCCTGCTCGCGGAGCCCCGCCACACGGACCATGAAAAACTCGTCAAGGTTCGAGCTAAAAATGGCCAGGAACTTGAGCCGCTCCATGAGCGGGTTCTCGGGATTCTCTGCCTCCTCCAAGACGCGGAGGTTGAATTGCAGCCAGCTCAGTTCCCGGTTGTTGAAACACTCGGGCCCCAAACTCACCGCGGGAGTCTCTCTCGTCGCCGACGCCATGCTGTACGTTTCTCCTGGAGACCGCGTGCCGGCCTCGCCTGGTCAGTGTAACTTCATGCGGGCGGAACGCTGGTGCGGGCCGCCGAGCCAGCGAGAGAACCCCTCCGTGACGGCCTTTCACGATCGCTTCAGTGACGCCGTCGCAGAAGCTATTCCTCGGATTCCCTCGACCATTTCGCCCTGGAGCTGCGGCTGGTGCGCCGCAGCGGCGAGCATTATCGAGGCGGCGGCTGCCAAGCCGGGAAACGTCCACCCCGCCGCGTCCTTTGACGATCTTGAGTTTGACGACTTTGTGGCTGCCGGGATCGCCATCGCGAGCTCGATGGATGCTGCGGCCTACCGGCCCCTGGGAGCGACCATCCTCGGCGCCGCACGAGCGGCGGCTGACGCCACGTCGTCGAATGCGAATCTCGGGATCATTCTGCTTGTCGCGCCGCTCGCGTCCGTGCCATCGACCAGCAAGCCTCTGACTGCCGCGGCCGTCGATGCGGAGCTTGCCAGGCTCGATGCCACAGACGCCGCCGCCATCTGGCAGGCAATTCAGCTCGCCCGTCCTGGAGGCTTGGGCACGTCAAACCGCCACGACCTCGCCGGGCCCCCACCGGATACCATCCGCGAGGCCATGCTGGTCGCGGCCGACCGCGACACCATTGCCTCCTTGTGGGCTCACGGATTTGAGCCACTCTTTTCAGGGCCGGTGGCCGACCTTGCGGCCGACGTCGCGACGAACGTGCCACTCGAAACCGCGATCATCCGAACCCACCTGAGGCAGCTTGCCCGGAGACCCGATACGCTCATCGCCAGGCGGCATGGAGAGCAGGTCGCCGAAGACGTATCGGCTCGCGCGGCCGCGGTCGTGGCCTGCGAAGGCACTGACGGCTGGCCGCAGGCCGTAGTCAGCTTCGACTCCTCCCTGCGAAGCCCGCGACGACTGAACCCAGGCACCACAGCCGACCTTGTCGCTGCGGCCATTTATATTCTCCTGCGGGACGGACGCCTCCGCCTCCCCTTCCTTTCCGGGTAACCCACGATGCCTGACCGCCACCACGTCAAACTCCGCAAGGCCATCCACGTTTTCTCAGCCGGACACTTCATCACGCTTCGCGACGACCTCTGTGAGCCGGTGCATGGCCACAACTGGACGGTCGGCGTCGATGTCGAGGGTGGCGTGGGACCGCACGGAATGGTCATCGACTTCATCGCGCTGCGGGATGCGATCACAGCCATCGTTGCCGGGCTCGATCACAAAATGCTCCTTCCGACAGCGAATCGATTCCTCGAGGTTGCGACCGCGACTGGCCCTCTCGGAGGCGAGGAAGTCACGGTGACGTTTGCCGACCGTCGATGGATATTTCCGGCACATGAGTGCGTTCTCTTGCCGGTTTCCAACACGACCGCCGAGTGGATTGCCGGATGGATCGGCGAGCAGCTTCTGGCATCCCTGGCCGCTGTCGGCGAACGACCACCTGAAAGGATCTGGGTCGAGGTGGACGAGTGCCTCGGGCAGTTGGGCGTGTGGGAGCGATCGCCGTAGCGCCGCGGCCGCTCACGCCTCGGCAACGACCAGTTTTCCCGCGGCATCGAGCGAGAGTGAGAGCCCGCCGCGTTCGAGCCGGATCCGCATCAAGCCGGCCCCATCGGGATTTCTCTCCACGTCACCGATTGAGCCGAGCGAGAGTCCACATTCGGTGAGGTACCGCAGGAACTCGGAAGACTGGTCAAGGACGCGTGCCAGCCGAAACTTCGTGCCGGGCCCGCACTCGGCCAGGACGAGTGCCGCAGGCTCGTCACCGTCGGCCAAGCTGTGGGCGTCGGCCGGTGGGATCGGATCGCCGTGCGGGTCGACCACCGGCCGACCGAGAAACGCGTCCATCCGTTCGACGAGCAGGTCGCTCACGGCATGTTCCATGTGCTCTGCCTCGTCATGGACCTCGTCCCACGTCATGTCGAGCGTCCGAATCAAGAAAAGCTCGATGAGGCGATGCCGACGGATCACACGGAGGGCAAGCATCCGACCGGCCCGCGTGAGCGCGACGCCCTCATACCGGCGGTGAGTGGCGAGCCGGGCAGCATCGAGTGTTTTGAGCATGCTCGTGACAGTCCCGGGCGAGACACCCAGGGCCGTCGCTATCTGGCCGGTGCTCGCCGGCTTGCCATCCTGGGAGGCCGTGATCTGGTAGATGGTCTTGGCGTAGTTCTCGACGGTCAGGCTGGCCATGGGCAGTCACCAAATGGGCACAATCGAGCAGCGGCTGTAAAAACGCCGGGCGTTGCCGACGCCGCGGAGACCATTCATTATGACGCGTCTCCAAGGATGTTGCATGAGCCTCAACGAAGCTGGATACGCGATTGCCGAGACGCTCGTGGGACGCTGCGCGTCGCTCGGGATTGCCACGATCGACACGGGCGGGGTGCGACTGGTCGACTGCGGTGTCGCTGCCGCCGGGAGTGATGAGGCTGGCCTCGGCATGGCCCGAGTTGCGCTAGGAGGCTTGGGCGAGGTCGCGGTATGGCCTGCCGACAGTGGAACTGGCCACGTGGTCGCGTGGCCCGGCTGCCCGTGGCCCACGGTGACTGTCACGAGCGAGCGGCCGGTCGCGGCCTGCTTGGCCGCGCAGTACGCTGGGCACCGAGTCGCGGTCGGAAAATTCTTCGCGATGGCCAGCGGCCCGATCCGCGCTGCCATCGGCCGCGAGCATCTCTTCGAAACCATCGGTCTCCGCGAACGCCCCGCTGTCGCGGTAGGCCTGCTCGAAGCCAGTCGCCTTCCACCAGAAGGCGTGTGTCGCGATCTGGCCGCCGCCGCGGGGGTGCCTGCCGAGAGGCTCATCCTCCTCGTTGCCCGCACGGCAAGCGCGGCGGGCACGCTGCAGGTCGTCGCCCGCTCGCTCGAAACAGCGCTCCACAAGCTTCACGAACTCGGCTTCGATCTCGGGCGGATTTGCCGAGGCTCCGGAATGGCACCGCTCCCTCCCGTGCCCGAGGATGACCTCGTCGCCATCGGGAGGACCAACGACGCCATTTTGTATGGTGGGAGTGTCGTGCTGGAAGTGACCGGGGACGACGCCAGCCTCGAGGCCATCGGCCCGCGCACCGTGAGCCGCAGTTCGCCGGCGTTTGGCCAGCCGTTCCTGGCACTCTTCGAGGCGGCTGGGCGCGACTTCTATGCGCTCGACCCCGCCCTCTTTGCGCCAGCCCGACTCGAGCTGGTGAACGTTGATAGCGGACAGCGGCACGCCTTTGGCCGGCTCGAGCCCGACCTTGTGGCCAGCTCATTTGTCGGCTCCGGAAACCCTTCCGTGGCAGGGCAATGACCCGCCGGGCCTGCATCCTCGGTGAGCCGACGGGATGGCATGCCAAGCGCCTGAGCCATCTTCTCGCCCACCGCGGCCTGGAAGCGGCGATCGTCAGCTGGCGGAGCCTCACCGCGGAGGTCACCACGAACGGCGAGCAGTTCGGCCCACGGGAATTCTCCATGGCGGATGTCGTGGCGGTCCGGGGGATGCCGGGCACGTCGCCAACCGACGCGCGACTGGAAGAAGTGATCGTGCGGATGGACATGCTGGCTCGTCTCGCGTCCAGGGGCATCTCGGTTGTCAACCCTCCCAGGGCTCTGGAAGTCGCCATCGACAAGTATTTGTCGCTGGCACTCATGGCGGCAGCAGGCCTTCCCGTGCCGCGGACGATCGTTGTTCAGGATGCCGCTGAAGCGGTGCGGGCATGGGAGGCCTTCGGCCGCGACTGTATCGCGAAGCCTCTCTTTGGCTCGCGAGGCCGCGGGATCGTGAGATGTCGATCCGACGAGGCGGTTGCCACGGCCGTTTCTTCTGGAAGCGGCGTGGCCTACCTCCAGGAATACGTGCCGCACGGAGGCTGGGATGTGCGGGTACTCGTGGTGGGCAATCGCGCCTTCGGCATGCGGCGCGATGCCGCTCCCGGACAGTGGGTGACGAATCTCTCGTGTGGAGGTATCGCCCGGCCCCACGAGCTTCCGGCGGATCAGGTGATCCTGGCCCACCGCGCGGCCGCTGCGGTGGGCGCGTCGCTCGCCGGCGTTGACCTTCTTCCGGCGACCGACGGCCGGATGCTCGTCCTCGAGGTCAATGCGGTGCCAGGGTGGCGCGGCATCGAAGGGGTGGTGGGCGAGTCGGTCGGACATGCTGTGGCCGACCACATTGCGTCGCTGGCCCGCGTGTGAAGCTGGGCAAGGGCCTTCGCCAGTGCACGTTTTCCTGCGGCGTTGCGAGCCGGACAATTGGCAAATGCGAAACGACCCCACTGCCCAGTTCTTGCGCACAGAGGTGGCTGCCTGCAACTGTGGCACGCCTGCCTGCCTTTGAGCCAAGACTCTTTGTGCTGGCGCAAGTACTGACAGTACAAGCACTTGCCCATCAAGCTTGACGCTCTCCCAATCTTTTCATGCCGGGCGAGCGGCGATGTGACCGCAACCGATGCCGGCGACTTCCATGCACACCAGAGAATCGCATTTATGGCCGCGCCAACGCTCCTCGCAACTATGCCATACGACACCCAAGCCGCCACCGTGCTCCAAGTAGCGGAGCGGCTCTATTCGATGGAGCCCGAGTGGGTTGTCTATTTTCGGGAGGTGCTCGGCATGGAGGGGGTTGTGCGGCGGACCTTCCGAGATCCAGACGAACTCTCTCGGTTTGAATGCTCCCCGCAGTACGCGAGGATCCGAGAGATGCTCGACACCCTGCGGAGCCGGCACCAAGCTCAGCCTAACGCAGAAAAGCCTCAGCGGGTGCTGACGA
Organism: Planctomycetota bacterium; assembly: GCA_031403195.1. Taxonomy (GTDB): domain Bacteria; phylum Planctomycetota; class Planctomycetia; order Pirellulales; family UBA1268; genus QWPN01. The sequence goes on from JANNSZ010000020.1 coordinate 58,378, forward strand.
TTCGCATGCCCCGCTCACTTCATGAGACTCTCAAAAATGAGGCGGGCCTCCTCCAGGTGAGCGTCAACACGCTGTGTGTGTCGAAGCTCATGAAACTGCTCGACGAGGCGGAGCGACGTGAGTTTGCCGCGGAGCGAGTCCGCGGTGCCGCCGGTGGCATCGATGTCTTAGCGGCCCGGCTCACGCAGCCTGGAGCGGACCTATAAGCCGGGTTCTGTCCCCGCCTCACGGCGGGCGGTGATCATTTCTCTAGGACCCGAGTTGCCCCGGGCCTCGAGCAGCCTACCCGGAAGGTGGTGCGGAACGGGCCGCCCCGCGCCGTCCCCCGAGGGGAACGTTCTCCTTCCTGCTTGGCCTTGCTCCGGGTGGGGTTTGCCGAGCAGGCCGGTTCCCCGGCCCGCTGGTGAGCTCTTACCTCACCGTTTCACCCTTACCGCCGGGAGTGACCCCGGCGGCGGTTTGCTTTCTGTTGCACTATCCCTGACCTCACGGCCGGTGGGCGTTACCCACCACCATGCCCTTCGGAGCCCGGACTTTCCTCCCGCCGTTGGCCTTGAGCCAGCGGCCAGCGATCACCCGGTCCGCTCCAGTCTGCGTGTGCCACGAGTATACCCCCCTCCACATACCTCGGGTTGTCAGGCACACGCGACTTGACCATCGCCCCATTGTCTGCATACCCTACGGGTCAGGGCGGTACAGTGCTCCACTACGTCGGCCAGCACGGGTCTGGAGATTCGGCGGAAGGCAAAACGTGAGGGTTTGATGAGCATGGCTTTTTGCAGCCAGGTCCGGTGATGTACGGCGAACTTCTTCCCATTGGCGGCGGGGATCCGATCCCGCTTCTCAAAATGTCGCTCCTCGTGGGCCGGCGTGAGACCGCCGACATTGTCCTGCGGTTTGCCAACGTTTCGGGCCACCACTGCGAGCTCACCGTTACCGGCGGCTACTGGACGATCAAGGATTTGCGCAGTAGCAACGGCACAACGGTCAACGGCGTCCGAGTGAGCGAGCAGACACTGAAGCCCGGCGACAAGCTGTCAATTGCCAAGCACGATTTTGAGATTTCCTTTGACCCGATGCGGCTGGGCGGTGCGTCGGCGCCGCAGGAGGACTCGCGAACGCAGCGCGTGTTCGGGAAATCCCTCCTCGAAGAAGCCGGGCTCGAAGGCCGAGGTTCATTACGTTCGTCCGGCGGGCGGCAGCGTCAATCGGGTTAGCCCTGACAGCGGCCCGCGCCCGCTCGGCATACAATGCTGGGATGCCGCGCCCTCGCAAGATTCGAATCGAATTCCGCAAAAATCGGACGGGGCGGCGACGCGACGGCGATCTGACCAGAGCCCATGAGAACGACCCTGACGCGGTGGCCGACCGCGCGACCGGCGAGCGGATCTCAGGCAAGGGAGAGTTGACCCGAAAACGGACAGTCGTGGGCAACGCCGCCATCGATGCCGTAGACGGATTCGCGGTGGCGCCCACAGCCACCGATTGCTGGCGTGGGCAGGTGCTCAACATCCACGGCCTCGAAAGCCTAGTTCGTCAGGCCGACGGCCGGGTTTCGCGGTGTACGCTCACGCGGGTGCTCCGCACGCTCGCCACCAACCAGCGGCACCCACTCGCGGCCGGCGACTGGGTGCGGGTACGGGACACCGTCGATGGTGCCACAATCCAGGCAATCGAACCCCGTACGCGGTCGCTCTCGCGAGACAGCCGCGGTCGGCGGCATGTCATCGTGGCAAATATCGACCAGCTCCTGCTCGTCGGTAGCGCGGCCATGCCGGACCTCAAGCCGGGCCTGATTGACCGACTCCTTGTGGCCGCTGAACTGGCTGGCATCCGTCCAGTGGTCGTCATCAACAAAGCCGACCTTGTCCCAGCCGCATCTTTGGTGCCATTGGCAGGGGTGTACGCCCGCATGGGCTATCCGGTCATCATGTGTTCCGCCGCCAGCGGACTTGGCCTCGATCGCTTGGTGGCCGAACTTCCCGGGAAGGTGACGGCGATCGTTGGGCAAAGCGGTGTCGGCAAGTCATCGCTCCTGAACGTCCTCGATCCGTCGCTCGACCTCGCCGTTGGGGAGGTAAGTCGCGACAACGAAAAAGGCCGCCACACCACGACTACGGCTAGGCTGCTGCCCCACCGCTTCGGCGGCTGCTTCGTCGACACGCCCGGTGTTCGGCAGTTCCAGCCGTGGGCCATCGTGCCCGCCGAGGTGCCGGCTGCCTTTCGTGACCTGCGACCGCTGGCCAACCTCTGCCGCTATCCTGATTGCACCCATGATCATGAGACGGGCTGCGCCGTGAAGGACGCTGTGGCCGACGGCCTGCTTGATACCCGCCGCTGGTCGAGTTGCCTGCAGCTCGCAGCCGGTGAACGAAGCGGCCACTCCGAGGGAGAAGACGAGTGAGAGAACGCCCGATACCGACCCGCGACGAGCCCGAGCGAGCGATCCTCGTTGGCGTGTTTCTCGAGCCGCCGGTCGACCCCGAGCATCCGCTCGATGAGCTCGCCGGACTGGCGGCCACCGCCGGCGCGAGGGTCATGGCCGAAATCATCCAGCGTCGTGAGCGACCAGACCAAACGACCTACCTTGGCAAGGGCAAACTGGAAGAACTAGGCCTCCTCGTGGCGCATCACGAGGCCGATGTGGTCATCTTCGACAACGACCTCTCGCCGGCTCAGACCCGGAACCTCGAGCAGTCGCTCAAATGCAAGGTGCTCGACCGCTCCGAGGTGATTCTCGACATCTTTGCCGCTCGGGCCCGCACCTACGAGGCCCGCCTGGCTGTTGAGCTCGCCCAGCTCGAATACGCGCTTCCACGTCTGAAGAGGATGTGGACCCATCTGTCGCGGCTCAAGATGGGTGTCGGCATGCGCGGCCCTGGCGAAAAGCAGCTCGAGGTGGACCGCCGGCTGGTCGAGAAACGAATCCATGATCTCAAGACAGAACTGGCGACGGTGCATGGCCGCCGCGAGCGGGAGGTCGCAGCCCGTCGCGATCATATGACGGTGTCGCTCGTGGGGTATACGAACACGGGAAAGAGCACGCTTCTCAACGCTCTCACCGGTGCCGATGTCCTGGCAGCGAACCAGCTTTTCGCCACGCTCGACACACGCACCCGCCGCTGGCGGCTGCCCGGATGGGGTCCCGTCCTCCTCTCCGACACGGTCGGCTTTATCCGTCATCTTCCCCACCGTCTCATCGCCAGCTTCAAAGCGACCCTCGAAGAGACACTGCGGGCCGACCTTCTCCTGCACGTTGCCGATGCGTCGAGTCCGCTCGTCGATACGCAGATTGCGGCCGTCCGCGGCGTCCTGGCAGAGCTGGGTGTAGAAGACAAGGACACGCTCCTGGTTCTCAACAAGATCGATCGACTCCCCGACCAGGCGGCTCGCGAGCGAGTCACTGCCCGGTACCCACACGCGATTGCGATCTCAGCTCGGTCCGGTGATGGACTCCAGGCAGTCGCGCGAGCGGCCAGCGATTGCCTGGGCAGCGCGTTTCGTAACGTGGACGTGGAGACCGACCCAGGCAACGGGCGATTGCTGGCCTGGCTCGGCCGCCATGGCGAGGTGCTCTCGCGGAACTTCACGGCCGACCGTGTCCGTGTGCATTGTCGCATCCCGGCCGCACTCGTCGGCCGGATCGATCCGGCCGAGGCGACCGTGATCGCCCACGCAGAACCGCCACGCGGCGGCCCGCAGGAGTCGGAGTCCGACGCCACGGTCCCGGCGCCGTGCGGCCCGACCCCAGCCTCCGGGTGACCGCATGGCCGTCTCCGCACCCCACTCCGGCAACTGGCGTAGACGCCGCCGGGATCTCACCGGGAAGCGGGCGATCGTCACGGGAGCGTCATCGGGCTTGGGGCGCGCGGTGGCGCTCGCACTCGCCGGTCGTGGATGCCACGTGCTGGCGACAGCCCGCCGCGCCGACCGACTCGAGGAACTGGCGGCCGCGTCCCGGGCGACGGTGCCGATCGGCTACGCCGCAGGCGACCTCTGCGATCCGAATTTCCGAAGCGCGATGGTGATCGCCGCGGCGCGGCAACTCGGTGGCATCGACCTCGTCATTTCAGCTGCAGGTGCTGGCGCGATCGGCCCTTTTCGAGACACAACCGCGCACACGTTTGCACGCATTATCGACCTCGACTTCAACGCCCACGCTGAGCTGATCCGGGACTGTCTGCCCCATCTGACTGCGGGCAACGACTCGGCGATCGTGTTCGTCGGATCGATCCTCGGTCTTCATCCTCTTCCGCTGCATAGTGAATATGCCGCAGCCAAGGCAGCGCTGCGGTCACTTGCCGGCAGCCTCCGGCTCGAGCTCACTGCCGATAAGATCGATGTTATGCTCGCCACGCTTGGACCGATCGACTCGGAGTTCTGGGGCTCACTCGTCGCGGGCCAGCGTCCGACGTGGTCACGCGGCCATCCCATGTCAGCCGACCAGGCAGCGGCAGCGATACTCTCCGGTCTCGAGCGACGTCGAGCCGAGATCATCCCGGGCTGGCGGGCTCAGGCCTACGCTTTCCTGGCCCGCTTCGCACCCGGCTTGATCGATCGAGCGGCGGCGAGAAACTTGTCACAGGCGAGGGACGTAGGCCCCACCACACACCACGAGACCGCATGATGATTGAGACCGGCACCGTCCCGACGCTTCCCGCCGACGCACTGTTCGTGATTGCCTGCCCAGTCTGCCGTGGGAACATCGCTGCGACCGTGAGCCTGGGTGGCCGCGATGCCTGCTGCCCGCTGTGCGCGAATCTTCTGCGTGTGCCGGTGCTCCCGATCGGCGTCGGCGTGGCCGCCGCGCCGACGCCGCCGGCGCTTGCCGAGGACTGGGGCCAAGTAATTGACACGCTCACGCCATCGGCAGCAAAAAACGAGCCTCCTCCTCCCCCACCCGCAGCCCCTTCGGACTTCAAGCTCACGGTGGAATTGGCTCCCGAGCCAGCATCGGAAGGAAGCCAGGAGCCGGCGGCACCACCGCCCCATGCTTCCACGGCCGTGATCGAACCGATGCCGGTCGAAGCGACGCCGGCGGCACCTGCTGCGCCGGCGGATTCTCCCACCGCCTGGATCGACGTGGTACTCGAGTCGAAAGAAGCCCCCGAGGGCGTTGAACTGCCGAACACGCCCGCAGATTTTCCGCATCTTGGCCCGGCGATGCTCACGCCGGAAGAGAAAGACCTCGATCTGCGTGAGCCGGTGCGTACGATCCGTCAGGGCGACACGGTTATCGAACTCCGGCGGCTCACTCCGGAGGAGCGACAGGCCCGTCGATTCCGACGGAACGTCATGATGGTCGTGATCGGCGTCTCGATTCTTCTGGCGATCGTCGTGACCTTCGGCATGCCCGAGAAGCCCTCGCGAACGCCGGCGCCCTCAGCCGATCAACTCACCGAGTGAGAGCAGTTCTTCCGCATCAAGGTGAGTCTGCGGATCGGTAAAGATCCGTTCGATGGCCGCCTTGTGGATCTTCATCTTCGTGCCGCCCACACCCAGGGCTCCGTAACAGACGGTTTGTCCGTCCACTCGCGCCTTGTCGCCAGCCATGATCCCGTGGATGCCCGCGGGTGGTACAGCGTTGAGATCAATGAGGACGCGGGCATTGGTGAGCAAGGCTCGGCCGGCTTCATCCAGCAGGCTTGCCCGCGCCGCCCCTGCCGCAATGACGACATCGGCCCCGGCGAGCACACCGGCGAGCGGCGATCCGGGAAGCAGTGTGCCGTGCGACTCCACGGCAGCCACATGAGCGCCTAGCACCTGCTCGCGGATTCGTGTTGCCACGGCTTCAGCGCGGTCGAGCGACCGCGACGCGATCGTGACGCGAAGTCCTTTCCGAGCGAGCAGCCGAGCCACCCGCTGGCCGACCGGGCCTGTGCCCCCTAGCACGACGGCCTGAATCGCGATCGAAGCGGTGAGGTGCCTGAATGCAGAAATCACCGCCGCTGCCGCTGTTGTGTTGGCTCCGGACGGATCGACGAGGACGCCCACCCGAATCGGCCCAAAGAACGTGCGGCGAACGCTCGCGGCAATGGCTTCGGCCGCCGACACATCGGAGCCTCCTACAAAAATCGCGGTATGCGCCAGGTCCGGGCCGCCACGGGTAAACATGGCTCCGTGCACGAGCGGAACCACCGACTCGGGCGTGACACCGCCATGCCGCAGCAGCACGTCAACTCCGGCGTCCACCGCCACAACAGCGTCAAACGTGCTGGGCTGAGAATCACCATCAAGCTGAATCAAGACCCGTCTCGGCATCACCAAACCTCCGTGATTACCTGAAACGTCGAGCCGATGGCACGCCACAGTCCGGCGGGCCTCGCAAACCGCGGCCGCCAGACACACCAACCAAGAACGACGCCCGCCGGGCTGGAGGCCCGGCGCCCGGTGGTCCGGGGCAACCTCGGCTTGCCCCGCGACCGCCCAAGGCTGCGGGGGCCATGGATGGCCCCGCAGCCGTACAACTAGAAGCCCTTGAACGGATGCGCGGCCTTGTCCTTGCCAGCGATCATTTCGTCAGCCGTCGGCTTGCCCTTCATGGCACTGGCGATGGCGTCCATTGTGGCTTGGTAGTTGTACTCGTAGATTTTCTTGTCGTCGGCCGCCTGCCAGTGGATGAAGACGCCACAGACGATCACGAGGTTTTCGCACTCGCTCTTTGGGATCACACCCGCAGCGACGCTGTCGGCCACAGCCTTGGCGACAGCCGCCTGCGCGGGGCCAAACATCTGCACGGCCTGCTTGGCACCCTTGATCGTCACCTTCGTGATCATCACGGTGGCAGGCTTGACCGCGAGGTTCGGCGCGAGGACCGCGAGAAGGTTCGAATGCCCCTCACTCTGCCGGGCAAGGGCATTGGCAAATGCCACGCCGACGGGACCGTCCTTGCTTCCGACAAGCAGATCGATATGAGCGATTTCGTTGCCGTCGCCTACCAGTGCCTCGCCAATAAACATCGACATGAGTGATACCTCGAGGGTCGTGTGAATCCAGAAAACGAGCCGAGAGGATACCATGTCGCAGCCGTCCCTCAACCGTTGAGGATCTGGCGGCCTGTCAAACGTGGGTGGCCGCAATGATGCCTGCTGATGCCTGCTCCCTGATCGTCGTCGGAGCAAGTGTGCGAGCGATGGCAGCTTCGGCGGTTCGAGCAGGATTTCGGGTCTTCGCCGCCGATCTTTTTGGCGACCACGATCTCCGGGGAATCGCAGACGACGTGGCAACGATTCGGCCGTATCCCGAGGGCATCCCCGAGGCCATTGCCCGCTTCCCATACGCCCCGTTGCTCTGCACAGGAGCCCTCGAAAATCATCCAACCCTGCTTTCGGACCTCGCAGCATGCCGACCGCTCACTGGCTCTTCCCCTGAGGCGGTCGCACGGGTTCGCAATCCCGAGGTTCTGGCGCACGGAGTCTGCGCTGCGGGCCTCTGGTATCCCGACACGCGACGAGACCCCACCGGCCTACCCACCGACGGCACGTGGCTCGTCAAACCAACCGACTCCGCAGGTGGTCGCAGCATTCGCCTGTGGGATGGCGACGACGTCGGTGCTGTGCCACAGAGACCGATCTGGCAACAGCGGATCGCAGGCCACCGACTCTCCCTGGGCTATGTGATGACGGCGGGATTATGCCGCCTCGTGGCTGCCAGCCATCAGCTTGTGGGGCGGCGCTGGTGCCGATCTGGACCGTTTGCCTACTGCGGCTCGATCGACCTCGACCCCGACGCGTTCGGCACGTCGCTGCGGCATCTGATCATGCTCTTGGGAACCGCCCTGGCCGAAAGATTTCGTCTCGTTGGCCTCGTGGGCGCCGATATCATTCTGGATCCCAGCGGGCGGGTGTACGTCATCGAGATCAATCCACGGCCGACTGCGTCACTCGAGCTCGCAGAACGAGCGACAGGCTTCTCGCTGGCGGCCTCACACCTCGCCGCCAGCGGCATCGGCAGCCCAGTCCCGACAATTCTGTGGCGCCGGTCAGGAACGTGGGCCAAGGCGGTTCTCTTTGCGGCAAGAGACATCAACTTCGACAGCCTGTCGCTCGAGGCCGTTCGGGCGGGCTCCGAGGCCTGGACGCTTGCCGATGGCTGGCCTGCGTTGGCCGATATCCCGGAGCCAACCTGCCCGATTCCCAAAGGGGCGCCAGTATGCACCGTGTTCGCCCACGCGGGCTCGCCGCGGGCGGCACTAGTGCTGCTGCGGCACCGCGTCGCGGCAATCGAAAGCATGCTCGCCGCGTGATTTCTACCCTGCCATGCGGCGTTCGGCCGGCACTGCGTCGGCCGCGAACTGCATCATGTACGCGTCCTCAGTGGAGTCCTGATAGAAGTCCTTGAGGACCGTCGTCGCACGAAAACCGAGCCTCCGAAAAAAGAGCTGTGCCGCGAGGTTCGTCTCACGCACTTCCAGAACGATCCGGCCACGACGATCCGGCGTGAGTTTCGCGACGATCTTGTCCATCATTCGCGTGCCTATCCCGAGTCGGCGATGGGAACGGAGGACAGCGAAGTTCAGCATGTGGAGCTTTGTGCGATGGAGCTCATAGATCATGAAGGCGACGACCGAGTCGGCCATCTCGGCCACCATGCCGATGCAGTTCCGCTGCCGGAGGCAGTGGGTAAAGTCCTCTTCGGACCACGAAAACTCGAACGACTCTCGCTCGATCGCGACCACCTCCGGCATGTCCCGTCGGATCATCCAGCGGACATGCACCCCCAGCGAACTTCCCTGAAACGCCGTCACGTAGTCGCTCTCCGTCTCGACAAAGCGGCGCACGTTGGCGGGATGCCACGGCGGCCGGGGCGGACCGTAGCACGCGTTCGGCACTTCTCCAAGGCGTTTCTCGGGCATGAATCTGGAGAACATCCATGCGGCAACGCACCCCCAAGTCACCCTTGACCCCCCATTGCCACCGCTCCTACTCTCCCGCCCCTTCCGGACTGCGGCGATCTCCTTCGCCGGGCAGGTCACGGGGTTCCTTGCGGAACGAGTCACGCCATGCGCCGATCCCAACTCGATCGCACGAATCATTGCTGCCTTCTTGCACGATGCCTGTCACTCGCGCTGGCCACACTCGTGGTTGCCGTGGGCTGTGCTGGCCCAGCGATCCGAAGTCAAAGCCCTGAGCTCGAGGCGCTTGGCAACCTCGAGGAAGGCACCAAGCTCGTTGGCGACTACACGACCCCGTGGGGCCTGAACGCCAAACGGATCGAACGGGCGGCGCTCATCACGGGCCTTGCCGATACCGGCAGCGATCCGCCGCCGGGACCGCAGCGCGCCGCACTCCTGGCCGACATGCAGTCTCGCGGCGTCGTGGAGCCCAACCGCCTCCTCGCGTCGCCTGCCACATCCCTAGCATGGATCCACGCCTATCTCCCACCTGGCTGCCGAAAGGGAGATCGATTTGATGTCTTTGTCGAGGTGCCACCCAACAACGACACCACGAGCCTCGCCGATGGCTGGCTGATGGAGACAAGGCTCGCCGAGATGGCCGTTATCGGCAATGTGATCCGTGACGGTCACGAGCTCGGCGTTGCCCAAGGACCGCTGCTTGTGGACCCCGTCTCGACCGGCACCCTCGATTCGAAGGCGAAGCTGCGGGCTCGGCTGCCTGGAGGCGGCGTCTCGCTAACGGACCGCGAACTGGGGCTCATGATCGCACCTGAACATCGCTCCTTCGCGATGTCAAAGCGGCTTGGTGACTGGATCAACAGGCGGTTCCACGCCGTCGTTCGTGGAGCCAAGCGGGGCGTGGCAACCCCCAAGACAGACCGCTACATTCATCTCGAGATTCCTCCGGCCTACCACCATAACCTCGCCCGCTATGTGCAGGTCGTGCAATGCGTTGCCGTGATCGAACCTCCGGAAGGACGCCACGCGAGGCTCCAACTTCTCGCCCGCCAGCTCGCGGATCCAGTGACCGCGCCGGCTGCGGCGATCCGCCTCGAAGCCATTGGAAAAGACGCGATACCAGTTCTCCGCAAGGGGCTCGAGGCCAAGGATGCCGAGATCCGATTTGCTGCAGCTGAGGCGCTCGCATACCTCGGCGAGTCTGTGGCCGCGGCACAGTTGGCCGAAGCTGCCGCCAACCTCCGCAGCGCCCGGCCAGACGCCCTGGCCGCACTCGGTGTGCTCGACGATGCCAACGGCATCGATGCCCTCCAGGGACTCCTTTCGAACCGCAGCGCGGAAACCCGCTATGGCGCCTTCCGCGCGTTGCGTCGGATGGATCCCTCGATGCCATTGATCCGGGGTGAACGTCTCGGTGAGGCATGCTCCCTCCATGTGGTCGACGTGTCAGGCCCCTCGCTCGTCCACGCCTCCCGCAGCTTCCGCCCCGAGATCGTGCTCTTTGGCACCGACCATCCACTGGGTCGTGGGCTCCGCGCGGAGGCTGGTCGAACGATCGTCGTCGTGGTCGATGGGCCAACCGCGATCGTGAGCCGATTCCTGCCCGGTGCATCCGACCGGCAGGCAGAAGTGCCAGCAGACGTTGCCTCGGTCGTTCGCGCGATCGTGGACCTCGGGGGCGGTTATCCCGACGTGATTCAATTCCTCCAGCAGGCGGCCGCGAGCCGCCATCTGGCAAGTCGCCTGGCCTTCGATGCCCTTCCGAACGCATTCGATGGCCGGCCAGCGATCCGCGAGGAGGCTGCAACGGACGGTGACGACGCAACCGCGGCAGCCACGGAGGACCGGAATCGAGGCAACCCCTCATGATTTGCCTCAAGGCTCTCGAGCTCTTTGGCTTCAAGAGTTTTGCCGACCGAACTCGCTTTGAGTTCCCCCGAGGCGTCACGGCAGTCGTCGGCCCCAACGGCTCGGGGAAGTCGAACGTGGTCGACGCGATCAAGTGGGTTCTCGGCGAACAGTCGGCCCGTAGCCTTCGCGGCAAGGAGATGACCGACGTCATCTTTGCTGGCACGGCTTCCCGCAAGCCCCTTAACATGGCCGAGGTGGCACTCGTCTTCGACAACGCCTCCCGTGAACTGCCGCTCCCAATGGATGACGTGCAGATCATGCGACGGGTCTACCGCAACGGCGAGAGCGAGTATCTCGTCAATGGTGAAATCGCGCGGCTCAAAGATATCCGCGAGCTATTTTCGGGCACGGGAGCCGCGACCGAGGCCTATAGCGTCATCGAACAGGGCCGCGTGGACGCGCTGCTGGTGGCATCGGGAAAAGACCGCCGCATCGTCTTTGAAGAGGCTGCCGGCATCACGCGGTTTCGCGTTCGCCGAGCCGAGGCCCTGCGGCGTCTGGAACGTGCCGAGCAGAACCGGCAGCGTCTGGCCGACATCGTCGGCGAGGTGTCGGGACGGCTCGAGACCGTGCGGAATCAGGCCACGCGGGCCCGCCGATGGCGGAGCCTCACGGACAGGCTCAGAAATCTACGCATTGCCGCCGCCACCCGTGATCTGGCTGGCGTTGACGCCCAGGTTGCCTCAGTCGAACTGGCCCTCACCACAGACCGAGCGACTCTCCTCGAAACCGAAACCTGCGCCTCGGCTGCGGCAATGGAGCTCGCGAAGCTTGCCGACGCCGTCACCACCCTTCAGCCGCGGGTGGCGACCCTGCGGATCGAGGCCAGTGCCACACGCCTGAAGGAAGCCGCTGCAGCCGCAACGCTCGATTCCTGTGGGCATCGTCGAAATGAGGTCGAGGCTGAGCAGCGACGGGCGCGCGAGATGGTCGCTCAGGCGATGCACGACGCTCGCGCAGCCGCGGATGGTCTGGCTGTCGCCGAAGCCGCCGTCCAGGCTGCCATCGACACCGTCACTGCGCTCGACCGTCGGCTTTCAGAATGCCGACAGGTCGCTGCGGGTTCGCACGACGACGCCACCGCCGCCCGCGAAGCGCTCGTCCATGCGACCTCCGCGCGGGACGCGATCCGGGACCACAAGCTCCGGCTCGAGGCGTCGGAGGAGGCTGCAGTAGCCCGACTTACCGAGGCGAATGCCGCGGTCGCGGAAGCACGCGATGCCGTCGATGCCGCCCGCAACCATCGCGCGGCGCTCACCGAAGCTCGCGCGGCGGGTGAGGGGCATCAACGCTCGCTTGAAGCCCGGCTGGCAGCCGCCAGCCGCGATGCCCTCGCTGCGGAGCAAGGCCATCGCCACGCCACGCAGCGACTCCAGGCTGCTTGGAAAACTCTCGTCGATGGCCGGGCCGCTTCCGAAGCATGCCGTGAGCGACGCGATCTCCTCCACGAGATGATCGAGCGTCAGGACGGGATCAGTGATTTAGCTCGCCAGATCCTGCTCGACGAAGCCGACTCGGTGCCCGGGCTTTCCGGGATGGTGGCCGATCGAATCATGGCGCCGATGGAGTGGGCAGAGGTCGTCGATGCCGCTCTCGGACGTCGTGGCCCAGGGCTACTGGTGTCATCGCTGACCGACATCATCCGCTGGCATGCGGAGCGGATGTCGCGCGACGCCGGTGACGGGAAGCCCGATGCGGGTGGACGGATCGGCTTTCTGGATGCCGCATCGCTCCCCGAGCCCGACACCTCCTTTGACCTCGCGGGCCATACCGGCGTCATCGGTCGGCTCGATCGCCTCATCGCCGAGGCAGCTCCGGCCTCCACGGCCGATGACGCGGCATTCGCTCGCCGTTTGCTCGGCCATGTCTGGATCGTCGACGCGATCGGCGTTGCGGTGCCACTCGTCTCTCAGACGCCGAGTGGCACCGTGTTCATGACTCGCAAGGGCGACAGTCTCTCCGCGAGCGACGGCTTTGAGACGGGGGGGAGTGGCTCAACCGCCGGCCTCGTCGCCCGTCGGAGTGAGCTGCGAGAGGTCAGCCGCCGCGCAACTGAATGGGCCATCACGGTCGCGGAGGCAACCGCTGCGGTCACCACCGGGGAGGCAGACGTCGTACAGGCCTCCGACACGGTGACCGCTGCCCGGGGCCGGGGACAGGAAGCCAGCGATGCGCTCACGACCGCCCGCGCCGAACTCGATCGCACGGGCCGCGATGAACGCGCTGCCGATGCGGCCATCGCAGCGGCCGAACAGCGACTTCGCGCGACCGAGCGGCGAGCCGTGGCTGCCGAGGCTGCTGCGCGAGGGGCACGGCTTGACCTCGAGAACGCATCCAACACGCTCGCCGTTGCCGAAAGCCATGCGCAGGCATGCCGCGCCGTGATCGACACAATCGAGCAGAGCCGTGGCGAGGTCATTGATGAGGTTCACCGTCTCCAGCTTGAGCGGGCCACGGCGACCGAGCGCCTCGAGCGTCTGCGGGAGGCGGTGCTGGCTGCCCACGATGCGATTCAGCGCTGCCGCGAGCTCGTCGAGGCGGCTCATGCTTCACAGACCGCTGCGACGGACCGCACACAAGCCTGGGAGCTTGAATGGCTCACGGCCGGAGCCCGCAGGAGCCTTGCGGCATGGGATGCCGAACGATCCGAGGCCGTGCTGACCAAGGAGGAGCAGGAGGCTGCTGCGGTCGACGCAGCCCGCCAGCGGTGTGAGCGGGCGAGGGATAGTGCCCGGGACGCTGCGATTACTCTTGCCGAGAAGATTCACTCGCGTGAACTTGAGGCGGGCGAGGCACGCCACCATCGGACCCGAATCGTGGAGCGGATCCGCGACGAATACGACCTGGACATCGACGCAGTCACGGCCCAGGCTCCGACGGAGCCCTCGGCCGACGACGATGTCGAGCCCGTGCCCGACGACCGAGCCGACCTCGAGGGGCTCATTGACCTGCTCCGTCGCAAGGTCACCAACATGGGCAATGTCAATCTCGAGGCGCTCGCCGAGGCCGAGGAGCTCGCCACACGGCTGGCAACGCTCGAGAATCAGCTCGCCGACGTGACGCAGGCCCGTGAATCGATCGAGGATCTCATCGCCCGAATCGACGGCGAGAGCCGCCGGCTCCTTGGCGAGACTCTTGAAACCGTCCGCGGCCACTTTCGCGAGCTCTTCGAGCGAGTCTTTGGCGGGGGTCAAGCTGACCTCGTGCTTGAGCCGGGCGTGGACCTTCTCGAAACGTCGGTCGAGATCGTGGCCCGTCCTCCCGGGAAGGAGCCGCGGAACATCTCGCTCCTATCGGGGGGCGAAAAGACCATGACGTGTGTGGCGCTTCTGCTTGCAATCTTCCGCTCCAGTCCGAGCCCCTTCTGTGTGCTCGACGAGGTAGATGCCGCCCTCGACGAGGCCAACGTCGATCGATTCGTCGGCGTTCTCCGAGATTTTCTTTCGGCGACGCAGTTCATCGTGGTCACCCATTCCAAGAAGACCATGGCCGCAGCGGGCACGCTCTATGGCGTCACGATGGAGGAGCCCGGTGTTTCAAAGCGGATTGCCGTGCGGTTCGAAGCAGCATCCGTAGGCGCCGTCCAGGCAACCCGAAATCGGGCGGCCTGACTCTGCCCGAGTCCAGCGGCATCGGCAAACAGCCGTCACGGTCTTCCCAGCTTTCCCCAAGGCCCGGGTTTGAGCGGTGCCACCGCTGCCGTCGTGAAGAACGGCTCAAGTCGCACGACACGATCTTTCGATTTACACGTTCGGATGGTCATGCCGTGAACGTGTCCGTGCCCGTAAGGGCAGAGCCCGTTCTCGGTGTGCTGCAGGGGGGGAATCCTGCGAATCCGGTTATGGATGAATGCCGTCGCCTTCGGGCGTCGACACTCCATGACCGTTCTTCAGCCCCCCGTGCGGCCTCGGGCCGTCCCTCTCGGGGCACGTCGGTGCGGCGACCCCGGTGAGACACTTCGCACCACCAGGGGGGCTGTGTCTCGCGTGTCGAAAGACCGCGGACTGGCCATGTCGATTCCGGACACGAATGATCCACATGGAGTCCACGCGATGAAGGTTTTCACGACAGGCCAGGTCGCCAAGATCTGTAAAGTTGCTCCCCGCACGGTGAGCAAATGGTTCGATTCCGGCAGGCTCAAGGGCTACCGTATTCCGGGCAGCCAAGACCGCCGCATTCCACGCGAATACTTGATTAAGTTCCTCAAAGAGCACGGCATGCCGCTGGGCGACCTCGAAGACGAGGCGTTGGCAAAGGTGCTGCTCGTCGGCCAGGACCAAGTCCTGATCGAGAATCTCAAGCGGCACCTTCCCATTGAAAAGTCATTCAAGATTCAGGTCGCCGCCAGTGGCTTCGAGGCCGGCATCCAGGCCGAGAGTTTCCATCCCGACTGCATCGTGGTGGACTACTCAATCGGTCGGATCGACGCGCAGCAGATCTGCCAGAACCTGCGAAGGAATCCCGAGTATGCGGACACGATCGTGATCGCCTTGCTGCCCGATGACGGCTCGCAGATCACGGTCGACCGGGCGCACGTCAATGAGAGCTTCAAGAAGCCCTTCGATGTGGCCCTTCTCGCCGAGCGGCTCCGGACGCTCATTGGCGCGAAGAAGGAACTGGTGTGACGCCCCGACCACCGCTTCCAGGCTGACACACGCGACTCCATGACTACGGCCCGACGCACTCCACTGAGCGCGTCGGGCCGGCGTGTTTTCTAGCTGTACGCAGAAAAAGCCATCCATGGCCTTTTCCTGCTTGGCCGACCGATGGCAAAGCCAAGGTTTGCCATCGTCAGCGATCGCCGCATCGTGCGGCGTGCAGGCTGCTACACTCGCCGGCATGAGCGACTCTCCTGTCCACGCCATTCAGATGATCGATGTCGGCGGGAAGCCGGTGTCGCTGCGGACCGCCCGGGCCAGCGGTCGACTCATCGCTCGACCGGAGACCGTCGCCCGTATCCTCGCGGGCACGCTCGAAAAAGGTGACGCCATTGCGGCGGCTCGCCTAGCCGGGATCATGGCGGCCAAGCGAACGAGTGAGATTGTGCCCCTCTGCCACCCACTCCCACTCGATTCCGTAAGCCTCGCGATTGATGCGTCGCCTGTAGATCACGTTGCCATTGAAGCAACGGTTCGGGCGACGGCCCGCACCGGCGTCGAAATGGAAGCACTCGTGGCCGTGATGGCTGCGGCACTTGCGATCTACGACATGGCCAAGGCGATTGACCCCGCCATGACGATCGAGCGCGTTCGCCTCGACGAGAAGACCGGAGGCGTAGGTAAGGATTTCAACCGGCCCGCCAATTAGCCGCCGGCCCGGTCTTGGGCGAGGATCATCGGCTCGAGCTCGTCGACAAAGTCACGGGCGTCCTTGAACTCACGGTACACGCTTGCGAACCGAACGTAGGCCACCTGGTCAAGCCCGCGCAAAAGCTCCATCAGCCGTTCGCCAATGACGCGGCTGGGCACATCGCTCTCGTAGGTGCCGTAGAGCTCGGCTTCGAGGGCCGCCACGACGCCCTCGATGTCCTCTTCCGAAACTGGCCGTTTCCAGCAGGCCTTCGCGAGCCCTCGCTTGATCTTGTCGCGGTCAAAGGGATCGCGAATGCCCTCCTTCTTGACGACGGTCAACGGCTGCCGCTCGATCCGCTCATACGTCGTGAACCGTCGACGGCAGCCAAGGCACTCGCGGCGGCGGCGGATCGAGCCGCCATCGTCACCCGCCCGCGAGTCGATCACGCGGTCGTTGTCGGCTCGGCAGAATGGGCAACGCATGAAACACCAGATTCGTGGGTCGGCATCCTAGCGCCTGGCGTGGAAAATCGGCAACTGTGACGAATCCGCGAGGGAGATTCAGGTGAGGGCGTCGCCGTCATCAGGGATCGCCGCGAGAGTGTCGCTTGATGCCTCGCCCGCGCGGCCATTGGCGGCTGGCCGCGTGAGCTTCCAGTCGCGGCGCTGGCGGGAACTCGGAATGTTCATCGCCTTGCGATACTTCGTGACCGTACGCCGGGCCACGGTAATGCCCTGCTTTGCAAGCCCTTCCACAAGGTCGTCGTCGCTGTATGGGGCGTCCTTCGGCTCGGCATCGACGATCTCTTGGAGCTTAATCCGGACCGTGTCCCAGGCCACCTCGTCGCCATCAGCGCTCGTGGTGCCTCCCACAAAAAACTTTCGAAGCGGGTGGATCCCGCGAGGCGTCTGAAGCCACTTCTCGTCCACGGCCCGGCTGACTGTGGTGACATGCATTCCAATCACGTCGGCGATCTGCTGCATCTTGAGCGGCTCGAGCGCCTCGGGCCCATCGGTCAGAAACCGCGACTGGTAATCGACGATCGCCTGGGCTGTCTTCAGAAGCGTGCTGCGACGCTGCTCGATCGCATCGATCAGCCACTGGGCGGAGTTAATCTTTCGCCGGATGTAGTCGCGAGTCTCCGGAGCGGTCTGGGGAGACAGGAGCATCTCTCGGTATGTCGGACTGATCCTCAGATTCGGGAGGTCGACGTCTTCGAGGCGACACTTCCAGGCACCGTCGGGTTGCAGATCGACATAGACATCGGGCTTCACCGGCACGACAACCGGTGCCGAGAAGACCGCGCCGGGCTTTGGCCGCAGGTCATGCAGCGCGTTACGAAGCCGTTCGATCTCTTCGATGGGGAGCCCCATCTTCTTCTCAATGAGCGGCAGACGGTTGGCGGCGAGGTCTTCGAGGTGGTCGGTAATGAGCCGTCTGATCTGGCGGGCATCCGGCGTGTCGTGGCGAATCTGAAGGAGCAGACACTCTCTCAAGTCTCGGGCCGCCACGCCTGGCGGATCCATTCCCTGCACCACCCGCAGCGCCTTGCACAGCATCTCTCGCTGATTCGACGCGCCGTCCGGCTCGATAAGCTCGTCGAGCGGCATCGGCAGGTAACCATTGGCGTCGAGGTTGTAGATGATCCGGTCGGCCGAAGCCCGTTCGGCATCGGTGAGCTCCTCGCTCGCGAGTTGGGCATGGAGGTGATCGCAGAGCGTTTCCGGCCGCTGCTGCATGTTGGCCATCAGGTCGAGATAACGGTCTCCGGCCTGGTCGATCTGAGCGGCCGACGGCCGGCTGCGATCGTCGTCGCTGTCTGGATACTCCTTGGACCAGTCGTAGGACCGCTCGAAATCGGCCTGGTTGGCATGGTCCTGGTCCACGACGAGGGGCATTTCGTCGACGGTCTTGCTCGATGGAGGCTGCTCGGCCTCGGCTGACCCCGGAGCTTCGGAGGCCGTGTCATGCTCGGGCTCGTCGACCTCGAGCGTCTCGTTGTTCTGGATCTCGTGCTCGATCCTCTCTTCGAGCGCGAGGACCGCCATTTGCAGGATCTCCATCGACTGGATCATGCGGGGCGCAAGCACCTGCTTTTGCGCCAACCGCATTTCCTGGCCGAACGACATCCGCATGATCGTCTCGCTCCTCGAGGCTCCACCGGAATTCGGAGAAGCGTCTACCACCAGGATACACCACATGCACTAGGCAGCGGCACGCCAGTGAGGATTGTGTGAAGTAGGGACGCCATTGCCCTTGTTCACCAAGATGGGCAACCCCAAGCCACTCCACGCGTCAGTCGTTCCAGCGGCGGCGGCCAGCGATCGCGTCGGCGAGCATATCGCGATTGGCCTGCTCGAGCGACGCGCCAACGGTGAGCCCGCGAGCCAGACGCGTGATCTCGACAGGCAGCCCGGCCAGACGCTCGGCGACCAGGATCGCAGTCGCGTCCCCCTCGACGTTCGGAGTCGTACCGAGAATCACTTCGCGAAATGCCCCCTGCCGCACACGGGCGGCCAGCGCGTCGAGTGAGAGCCGCTCCGGCCCTTTGCCCTCGAGCGGCGCGAGCCTTCCCTGGAGCACATGATACACGCCGCGGTAGGCGCCTGCCTGCTCGAGGGCGAGAAGATCGCGAACCTGCTCAACGACACACAGGATCGTTGGATCCCGCTTCGGATCGCGACAGATATCACACTCGTCTGCTTCGGCGAGGTTTCCGCACACCCGACAAGGCCGAAGATTTTCTTTCACAGCGCGAATTGCCGCCGCAAATTCCAGGGCCTCAGCCTTGGGCATCATGAGGACGTGGTAGGCCAGCCGTTCAGCTGACTTGCGTCCGATGCCCGGAAGGTCTGCGAAGGCTGAAACGAGGCGGGCGACCGCCCCCTGCTCGGAGGTATCCTCAGGCATCGGAATCCTCCGAGTTACTTCGATCGTCCGCTGCCTCGACGGGAACTGCGGGCAAGGCAGCCGCAACCCGTCGCTCGATCGCACGGAGCGGCTCGACTTTTCGAACCGCCGCATCGAAGAGCGTGCGGGCATGGGCCACAAGAGGATGATCGACCGCCGCCTTGAGTAGCGCGGCCTGCGACTGAGCGGGCGAGTTCGAGGGCCGTGCAGAGGTCCGCGTCACGGGTGGAGCAAGCACAAGGGTATGCCGCACGGGGCGACCGAGATGACTCTCGAGCGCCGCGGCAATCCCCGCCTGCGAGTCAGACCGTCCGAGAATCGTGGCCGCGGTCGCCGCCTCGGCAGGAAGCGACACTTCGAGCACATCGGCCTGCCACCGGGCGGTGACGGCCACGGCTGCAAAGTCGCCGATGAGGCCTTCGAGCGATGCCGCAATCGCCTGCCACACGGCCGCGGCGTCGGCAGGGAGAGGCGGAGGCTCAGATGGCTGAGCGCGGTCGGGGTGGGCCACGGCAACCGAATGCCCACCGGAATCATTCGGCGAAACAAGTCGGTCGTTGGTTGGGGTCGAGGGGGCGGCGACATCCACTGGCCTAGCGACGCTGGTTAGGGGAGTCGTTATTTTTTCGCGCGGAGGCACCGCTGGCCCCCCGCCACTGCTTACCGATGAAGTCCCACTCCCACCGGCGGCGGCAACCCGCTCGACGGCAGCCGACAGGTTTTCGAGATCTTCGAGCGTGGCAAGCCGCACGATGGCCATCTCGGCAAGCACGGCTGCATGGCCGCTGGTCCGCATTCTGCCGAGTGACTGGTCGACGATCTGAAGCATGGCCAGGAGCGTGCCCGTGCCAAGCTCCCGGCCGATGGCAGCCCCATCGACGCCCAGGCTCGTGGCATGTGCCAGCAACTCGGAGCCGCAACCGACACTCGCCAAGAGGCAATCGCGAAGCGCCGCGAGCAATTGCTCGAGCACCCCGCCTGGGTCGGCCCCTCCGGCCAGGGCAGCATCGAGGGCTGCTATTCCGCGCGCCGCGTCACGCGCAGCGAGGGCGGCGAGCAGTTCGCCAATCCGTTCGTCGCTGCCGGTGCCAATCACGGCATGCACGTCGTCGACCGTGATCGGGCCACTCGACGAACCCAAGAGCTGCTCGAGCAGCGACTGACTGTCGCGCATGCTGCCAGCCGCACGCCGGGCGATCAGGTGGAGCGCCTCGGCAGAGACATCGGCCCCCTCGGTTTCCACGATCTGTGCGAGCCGCTGTGCGATCGCGGGTGCTTCCACGGTCACAAAGTCAAAGCGTTGGCAACGGGAAAGAATTGTGATCGGGAGCTTTTCCGGCTCTGTCGTGCAGAAGACAAACTTCACGTGCCCCGGCGGCTCTTCGAGTGTCTTGAGCAACGCATTGAAGGCGTCCTTCGAGAGCATGTGGACTTCGTCGAGGATGTACACCTTGAACCGACCCCGCGCGGGTCGGACGGCCACGTTCTGTCGAAGCTGCCGAATCTCGTCGATGCCACGGTTGCTCGCGGCGTCGATCTCGACCACGTCCACATCCTGGCCGGCGGTGATGGCGCGGCAGGCATCACAGGCGTTGCACGGCTCGCTGGCCGGTCCCACCTCACAGTTGAGAGCCTTGGCATAGATCCGCGCCGCACTCGTCTTGCCAACGCCGCGGGCGCCGGTGAACAGATAGGCGTGGCCGATGCGTCCACTCTCGATCGCCCCCGAGAGGCCACGTGCCACGTGCTCCTGGCCGACGAGATCGGCGAATCGCTGAGGGCGATACCGACGGGCCACCACCTGATAGCCGGCCGCCTGACCGGACTGTAGCTGACTCGCTGATTGCTCGTGGCTTGCCATACGCAGGACCGCAGATACTGAAAACCACGCCGCCGCAGCAAGCGGCGGTCGCCGACCATGGCAAACCTCGGCTTTGCCATCGGTCGGCCAAGCGGAGCGAGGCCATGGATGGCTCGCTCCGCTGAAAGCTCGAGAGCCGATGAGAGGCCCACCGCACAAAGGGACGACTGCTTATGGCTGCTGCGGTTAGGCCCTGACCAGATTCACAGATCCCCATCGCAGGGGCCTCTCATCGGAGCCCGCGCTTGCGACGCGCAAACCATTTGTACGCCCCACCGCCGCAGCGGCCAAGTCCTGCTACATTTCCGCCCATGGCAGCCGCCAAGAGTTCGATGATGCAGCAGTTCGAGGCAGCGAAGGCCCGCTGCCCGGGCGCGATTGTGCTCTTCCGGATGGGCGACTTCTACGAGCTCTTTGGCGACGATGCGCGAGAAGCTGCGACGCTCCTCGACCTCACGCTCACCAGCCGAGACAAGGGGCCAGACGCGGTGCCGATGGCGGGCTTCCCCCATCATCAGCTCGACCCGCAGCTCGTGAAGCTCGTAGCCGCCGGGCGGCGGGTGGCGATCTGCGAACAGATCGACGATCCGAAGACCACGAAGGGCCTCCTGCGACGCGAGGTGACGCGGATCGTCACGCCCGGCATCGCGGCCGACGAGTCACTGCTCGATCCCGACCGCCGTAATTTTCTCGTCGCGATCCTGCCAGGGCGCCGCCGTAGCGATGATGCCACGGGCACCGTCGGCCTCGCCTGGATCGACGTGGCCGCTGGCCGTTTCGAGGCAGCCGTGGTCACCCATGACGATGTGACGGACCACCTTCAGAGGCTCGATCCCGCCGAGTGTCTCTGCGCAGAACGCGACCGCAGCGATGTGGACGACTTCCTGCGCGCAACGGGGAGCAATTGCATCGCCACGAGCCGGCCCGACTGGTGGTTTGAGTCCGCCGCGGCCGAGTCTGCGCTCAGCCGAGCCCTCAGCGGCAGACGCCTCGAGGGGCTTGGCTTCGAACCAGATGACGACGCGCTTGGTCTGGCTGCTGCTGGTGGGATCGTCGCCTACCTCGAGGAGAATGAGCCGGCGGCCGTGGGCCGCATCGACTCACTC
This sequence comes from Planctomycetota bacterium, assembly GCA_031403195.1. Lineage (GTDB taxonomy): Bacteria > Planctomycetota > Planctomycetia > Pirellulales > UBA1268 > QWPN01. The sequence continues at coordinate 80,312 of JANNSZ010000020.1, forward strand.
GCGCCCTGGCGTCCCGGCCTGCGAATGGAGATCGACGAGGCCTCGCGCCGCAGCCTCGAGCTTGTGCGGGGCACCGCCACCGGTCGCCGTGACGGTTCGCTGGCAGGCGTCCTCAATCGCACGCAGACCCCCATGGGCGGGCGGCTCCTCGGTGAATGGCTCACGAGCCCACTCGTCGACAAGGTCGCGATCGACGACCGGCTGGATGCGGTGGACGTGCTCGTAAAGGACGCGACGCTTGCGAGTCGACTCGCCGAAAAACTCTCCGGAATCGGAGATCTCGAACGACTGACGGGCCGCGTGGTCACGGGCCGCGCCGGTCCACGCGACCTCGAACGCATTGGCCAGGCCACTGCCGTGCTGCCGGAACTACGCGCACTCCTCGCGGGCCGTGCGGGCCTCCTCGAAGAGCTTCATGCGGGGCTCGATCCGTGTGACAACGTCACGCGTCGTATTGCCGCGATGCTGCGGACCGGCTGCCCCGTGTTCGCACGGGATGGCGGATTCATCAAGCTGGGCTTCGACCCGCAACTCGACGAGCTTGCTGAGCTGGCCAGCGGTGGCAAGGCCTGGATCACGCGGTACCAGGCCCAGGAGATCGAGCGCACCGGGATTCCTTCACTCAAGGTCGGCTACAACCGCGTCTTCGGATACTTTCTCGAGGTGAGCCGTTCGCAGGCCGACCGAGTTCCCTCCGACTACGTTCGAAAACAAACGGTAAAAAACGCCGAGCGGTATACGACCGCGGACCTCGACGAGCGGCAGCGGCAGGTGCTCGGCGCCGAGGAAGAGGCCGTTCGTCGCGAGATCCTGTTGTTGGACGAGCTTCGCAGTGAGGTGGGCGCTGAGCGGTCCCGCCTGGACCGCGCGGCAACGATCGTGGCCGTGCTCGACGTGCTCGTGGCGCTCGCCGACATCGCTCGCCGACGCAGCTGGGTTCGGCCTGAAATCACGACCGGAGGGGATCTCGCGATCGAGGCCGGTCGTCACCCCATCCTCGAGGAACTCCTGCCCCCCGGAACACTTGTTGCAAACGATCTTTTTCTTGCTGCACGCCCACCGGACGATCTGCCGCCAGCCGGCGACTCCCCTGCGATCCTCCTCGTGACCGGGCCGAACATGGGGGGCAAGAGCACGTTCATCCGCCAGGCGGCGCTCGTCGCGATCCTCGCCCAGGCAGGGAGTTTTGTTCCTGCAAAACGGTGTCGTATCGGCATTGTGGATCGTCTCTTTGCGAGGATTGGCGCTGGCGACGACCTGGCCCGGGGCGCGAGTACGTTTCTCGTTGAAATGGCGCAGACCGCGAGGATCCTCAACCGCGCGACGCCGCAGAGCCTCGTCATCCTCGACGAGGTGGGCCGCGGCACAAGCACGTTCGACGGCCTGGCCATTGCTCAGGCCGTCGTCGAACATCTCCACGGCGCGATCGGCTGCCGAACGCTTTTTGCAACGCACTATCTTCAGCTCGCCGAACTCTCCCGGCTCCCCGGCGTCGGCAATGCCCAGGTGCTCGTCAAGCAGCATCGCGATGAGCTTGTGTTCTTGCACCAGGTTGCGGCCGGCGCGGCCGACAAGAGCTGGGGGGTGCATGTGGCGAGGCTTGCGGGCGTGCCCCTGAAAGTGATCGAGCGGGCCCGCGATCTCTTACTCGTCCTCGAAGCAGAATCGACTGCTGCCGAACGGCCGCGTCGCCGGAAGGCCCCGACAGACCAGCTTTCACTGTTCGACTGAGGGCAGCCGCCTACCCCTCGAGCCCGAGGTACTCAGTCGGCACGGCGCGGAAGATTTCCTCGATGGTCGTCACGCCGCGTGCCACATGAAGGAGTGCCGCTTGTCGGAGTTCGACCATGCCTTCTTCGACAGCCCGCTGATGGATTTCCCGCGCGGCGGCGTCTGCGGCGATCATCTGACGGATCTGTGGTGACATCGACATCACCTCAAACACTCCCTCCCGCGACGCATACCCTTGGTGATGACACCGGTCGCAGCCCTGCGCCCCGAACATCGTCGCCGGCTCACCAGGCTCGAGGAGCAGACGGGCATCCCCGAACGCCTGCGGCACTCCATCGAGGTCGATCGGCAGACGGCACGCCGGGCAGAGGGCCCTCACGAGTCGCTGCGACACGATCCCGAGCAACGAGGTCGCCAGGAAATGCGGCAAGACACCGAGTGCAAACAGGCTTTGGATCGCGGCGGCGGCGATTGGCGCGTGCAGTGTGGCAAAGACCAGGTGGCCGCTGTTGGCTGCCCGTACCGCGGTCGACGCGGTCTCCGGGTCGCGGATTTCGCCGATCATGATCACGTCGGGAGCCTGGCGGAGTACGGACACGAGGATGTCCGCAAACCCGAGATGGAGGACGGGACTGACCTGCGACTGACGCACCCCCTGCATCTCGTACTCGATCGGATCCTCGATCGTGTTGATTTTTCGCCGCCCGTTGTTGAGCAGGCCGATGAAGCTGTAGAGCGTCGTGGTCTTGCCGGAACCGGTCGGCCCGGTGACGAGGATGAGTCCGCTGGGGCTCTCGAGCATCGGACTTAACCGCTGCATCTGCCCCCGCGAGAAGCCGAGCTGGCTCAGATCCTTGGCCTGCACCGAGCTGTCGAGTATGCGGAGGCAAAGATCCTCCCCGTACAGCGTGGGCAGCGAGTTGATACGAAAGTCGATGCGTCGGCCACGTCCGCGGGGTATCAGCCAGCGACCGTCGAGGGGGCGACGACGCTCAGCCAGGTCCATGCCGGCCTCGACCTTCACGTGCCGGATCATCCGCTGCCCCACGTCGACCGGATAGGTCGCGATCTGGGTCTGCATGCCGAGGTGCCGGACCGAAGCGGTCACGCGATGCTCGCCCGAGAGGATGAACAGATCGCTCGCCCCCATCGACAACGCTCGCTCGATCAGCCGCGTACACGCAACGTCGGCTGGCACCTCTTCCATGAAGTCGATGACGTCGCCGCTCATCAGGCGGCCCCGGTCATCGCGCGGGCCGACCCTGCGTCGGCCGCGATGCGGAAGACCTGCTGAAGGTTCATGAGTTGCAACACCCGCGACACCATCGGCGGTATCGAGTGCAGGATCAGGAGGCCACCGGCCTTCGTGCATTTCCGATGCTGGTCGAGCAGCCAGCCGATGCCCGATGAATCAAGGAAGCTGGTTCCGGAGAGGTCCACCAGGAGCATCCCGGCATGGGCACGATCGCCAAGAAGTTGGCGGAGGCGATCGGCCTTCTCGGCCACGGCATCCGACGTGATGCGGCCCGAAAGCCGAACCTCGGAGCTTGCATCGCCGGTCGTCACGAGGTCGCACTGCATCGCTGGCATCCTCCCTAGCCCCACTGTGGTACCGAGGCCGTATCCTATCTGAGCGGTCCCGCATAAGGGAACCATGAGCAATATATGAGGAACTTGTGAGCGGCACGAACTGCCGTGCCGCCGCCGTCATCCGCACTGATTCATCTTGTCGCGCGGGGTGCCGGCGGCGACCACTTTCGGCTGAAGTCGTGACCCTGACACACCATTGTCGGGAGCGAGCGACACTGGAATGCTCTTATAGGCAGGCGTGCGCGACAGCGGGTCGGCAGCCTTGGGCACCAGCACGTTACTTTCGGGGTAATACATCGCCACACAGCCTGGGCGGATCTCCTCGAATGGCGACACGATCTGGCCTCGCATCTCGCCCGCTGCGCTCGCGATCCGGCAGCGGCCGCCGGCCGTGAGGCCAAACCGACGGATGTCGTCGGGATGAATCAACACAATGTCTCGCCGCGTCTGGTTGCGGTAGAGATCCTCTTCCTCATAGACGACCGTGTTGAACTGGCCCTCGCTGCGGATCGTCATCAAGACAAGCCCTTCTGGAGCGGGCGGGATCTCATGAATCGCGAGGTGCGCTTTGCCATCAGCCGTCGGGAAGGTTGATGTGTCGAGCGTCCTGCCGGCAATCGAAAATTCCTTCTTGGTCTGGTCGATGTCGGCGATTGATTCGAGCCCGGGCACGATCGCGGCGATGGCCTGGCGGATCGTGCTCGTGTGGGCCATGTCGCGCCAGTTCACCGGCCCCTGCTCACCCAGCACACGACGGGCACAATCGGCGATGATGTCTACTTCGGCCCGCGGCCCCACATGCCGCGGCGGACCGCCATCCGAGAGCCGGATGTAGCTGAACATGCTCTCCTGCGTGGAGGGCTCGGGCTCTTCGTCGCGGGCGAGCACGGGAAGAATGATCGTCTCTTCGGCGCCGAGACCACCGGCGTGGCCTATGTTGAGCGAGGTATTGAGATAGACGACCGTGTCGATTTTGGCCATGGCCCGCTCGGCATACGTGGCATCGGGGCTGGCCCCCCAGAGATTGCCGCCCAGGCACAGGGCAAATCGCATCGCCCCGCGGTCGGCCGCATCGAGGCATTCGAGCGTGTCATATCCCTTGGTCGTTGGAAGCGTCACGTCGTAGTGACTCTGCAATCGCTCGAAGATCGCCGCCTTGAGCGTCGGCGTGACACCGACCGTGCCCATGCCCTGGATGTTGGAGTGGCCACGGATCGGCTGCAGGCCTGCGCCGGGGCGTCCCACCATCCGACGCATGATCGCCAGCGCCGCGATTGCCTGCACGGTCGCCGCGCCGTGGAGGTGATGGGTGACCCCCATCGTCCAGGCGAAGACAGTCCGCTTGCTTTCCGCATACTCGGTAGCGATGTCGTCAATCTGAGCCTTTGCCACACCACTCTTGGCCACGATCTCATTCCAGGTGAGTTCGTCGAGTTTCGCGGCCAACTCTGGCCATCCCGTGCAGTGCTCCTCGAGAAAGGCTTCGTCAACGATCAGTTCACCGGCGGCATTCCGCGGATTCGCCCCCGCAAGCTCTCGCAGCCGCTTCATGAGGCCGTAGACAAGCGCGAGATCACCACCAACATACGGCTGCACATAGGTACTCGCGATCTTCGCTCCGAAGAAGAGCGCCCAGGGATCGCTCGGCACCGAAAAATTGACAAGACCCGTCTCGATGATCGGATTGACCACGACCACCTTCCCACCGCTGCGGCGAACAGTCATCAGCGTTCGCATCATGCGAGGGTGGTTGCTCGCTGGGTTACCCCCGATGAGCATGACGAGGTCGGACTTCTCCATATCGTCGAGGCGGATTGTGCCGGCCCCGGTGCCGATCACGCTGGCGAGCCCCACGCCACTGGCCTGGTGACAGTAGTAGGAGCAGTTATTGACGTGGTTCGTGCCGTAGAGCCTCGCGAAGACCTGCAGCAAAAAACCTGCCTCATTGCTGGACCGACCGCTGAAATAGAAGAAGCTCTCGTCGGGCGTCGTCCTACGGAGCTTGGCCGCGATCCGCTCCATCGCTTCCGACCATTCAATCGGCCGGTAGTGCTGTGAGCCTTTTTCGAGAATCACCGGCTGCACAAGCCGCCCGGAATGCTCCATCTCGCGGGGCGAGAATTGCCGGAGCTGCGGAACCGAGTACGTCTCGAAGAACGTCGGCTTCACGGCCCCCTGCATATCGGCGACCATCGCCTGAAACGACTTTTTGCAGACCTCGGGAAAGTGGCCTGCTTCGTTGACCATGCCGCCGGCCTGCCCACCCATGCCCAGCGCACAGGTCTTGCAGGCGTTCTTCGACCGCATCGCCTTCCAAAGTGCCCAGAGGCCGCCCGCCTCTCGAGCCTTCTTGAAGGTGTAGAGCACAGCCCGCCAGCCGCCACCGGTTCGCACGCGTCCCATGGTCGCTTACCCGAGGCTCACGGTGACGGTCTTGTGTTCGAGGTAGGGGTCGAGCCCCTTCTCACCCAGTTCGCGGCCAAAGCCCGACTGTTTGAAGCCGCCGAATGGTGCCGCCGCATCAAAGACGTCGTAGCAATTGACCCATACGGTGCCGGCCCGGAGCCGCTTGGCGACGGTATGAGCCCGCGCGATATCGCGGGTCCAGACCGCTGCGGCCAAACCAAAGTTCGTGGCATTGGCTCGCGTGACTAACTCATCGACGTCGGAGAATTTCAGCACCGAGAGGACCGGTCCAAAAATCTCCTCCCGGGCGATCGCCATTTCGTCTTTGACATTCGTGAAGACCGTCGGCTCGATAAAGAAGCCCCGGTCGCCCACGCGGTTGCCACCCGTTGCGAGCGTGGCCCCCTCACGAGTGCCCACGTCGATGTAGCCCATGATCTTGTCGAACTGCGCCTTGTCGACCTGGGGCCCTTGCTGCGTGGCGGGATCGAACGGATCGCCCACGCGACGATTCCGGCTCTGCTCCACGACCCGCTCGACGAACTCACCATGGATTTTGTCTTCCACAAAGAGCCGCGAGCCGGCACAGCAGCACTGCCCTTGGTTCAAGAAGATGCCGACATGGGCTCCTGCGGCGGCGGCATCAAGGTCAGCATCGGCAAAGACAATATTGGGGCTCTTGCCTCCGAGCTCAAAGGTGAGCCGTTTGAGCTGGTCAGCGGCCTGCCGCATGATGATCTGGGCAGTCTCTCCCGAACCCGTGAACGCCACCTTGTCGACACCCGGATGCTTCACGATCGCCGCGCCGGCAGTGGGTCCGAAGCCCGGCACGACATTGATCACGCCGTCGGGCACACCGGCCTCCTGAGCCAGCCGCGCGAGCCGCAGCGCCGTCAGCGGTGTCTGCTCGGCTGGCTTCATCACGATCGTGCAGCCGGCTGCGAGCGCCGGCCCCCACTTCCAGGACACCATCAGAATTGGAAAATTCCACGGTATGACCTGGCCGGCCACGCCCACCGGCTCCCGCCGCGTGTAGCAGAAGTAGTTGCCGTTGATGGGGATCGTCTGCCCCTGAATCTTGTCGGCCCAGCCGGCGTAGTACCGGAGCACCTCGATCGCCAGCGGAATGTCTCCCAGACGGGCATCGCTCACTGGCTTGCCGTTGTCGAGCGATTCGAGCGCGGCCAGTTCGTCGATCTCAGACTCGATGAGGTCGGCCAGCCGCAGCATGATCTTCCCACGCTCGCGGGCATTCATCCGCGGCCACGGGCCTTCGTCAAAGGCTTTGCGCGCAGCCCGCACGGCCAGCTCCACGTCGGCGGCATCGCCCTCGGCCACCTGCGCGATCACCTCTTCGGTGGCTGGGTCGATCGTCTCGAAGGTTTTTCCACTTCGGGCAGGTGTCCACTGGCCGTCGATGAAGAGCTGTGTCTGACGGATGTTGGGCCGGGCGGCCCGGCGTGGGGCGGTGACAGTGGCCATGGGAGCGCTCCTGGTGAACGGTTTGGCTCGGGGTTGCGAGATATGAGAATCCTCGATCCCCGGATGATTGCTTAAGGTATCGTATCGGCGGTAGTCTTCTGACTGCAAGGAAACTTGCTGTGGTGTACGTGCCAGCGTGGCCGTGCCCCTCTTCTTCCGGCGGCATTCTCCAGGAGTTTTGCGTGATGCGCATGTTGCATGCAACAGGTTTTGTGGCGGCAATTGTTTTTGGCCTGGCGACGACGGCCTCGGCCGCGATCACCAGTGGCCCACAGATCGGCGACACGGTGGGCGCCTTCACCGTGACCAAGGTGACCGGTAATCCCGACGATGGCGTGGATGACGGCAAAACCCTCTGCTATCGCTGCAAGATGGGTCAGCGGCCCGTGGTGATGATCTTCGCTCGCACGGCTGACGCGGGGCTTGCCAAGCTCATCGAGAAACTCGAGGAAGAGGTGGCCGAGCATTCCGACGACAAGCTCACGGCGTTCGTGAACATGATCGGGCCCGATGCCGAGGCATTGAAGAAGGAGGCCGCTGAGTTTGCCACGAAGCACAAGATCAAGGGGGTCGCCCTCGTTGTGCCCGAGGATGCAGAGAACGGTCCGCCCGAGTTCAAGATCACGCCCGAGGCCGATGTGACGGTCATCTGCTACAAGGCGGGAACGGTGAAGGCCAACCATGCCCTCGCCAAGGACGCCCTCTGCTGCGAGACGATCGACGCGATTGTCGAGGACTCGTGCGCACTTGTCGAGGCTGAGTGAGGCGATCTCCAGCCCGTCGACAGGCGGGCATGACGATCGATGCGAATCATTGAGGCGGCCCGGGAAAGAAGTTCCCGGGCCGCCGTTTTTCCACGCGAACGACCTGAGGAAGATCGGCTGTGATCAAGAGGCTCCTCCGTCGGATCTGGCATCTGGTGGTCACGCCCTACGAACCTGATCCGCAGGTCGACGATTTTCTGGCGCGTGCGCTCACGCAGGAGGATCCCCGAGCCCGAGTCACCGTGGCGGTGCCCACAGCGGGCGAGAGCCGTCGCCTCTTCGGCGTCGATCTCGCGAGGCGGGGCATCCAGCCCGTCTTCGTCAAGATCCAGAACTGTTCGACCGAGTCGCTCCG
>JANNSZ010000021.1:0-10524 GCA_031403195.1 Planctomycetota bacterium
TCGTTGTCGTCGCGGCCTGCGTCGCCGCGCCCGTCGCGGAGGAGTTCTTCTTTCGACGAATCCTCCAGGGCTGGCTTGAAAAGCGGCTGCCGACAGACGGATTTCTGGCGGCTGGGCTCGCCGCCGCCGTGTTTGCCGCAGCCCACTACGGCCAAGGGCTCGCGTATGTGCCCCTCTTCCCGCTGGGTGTTGTCCTGGGGCTTCTCGCAAGCCGAACAGGCTCAATTGTGCCGAGCATTCTGCTGCATTCACTCTTCAACGCGGTGAGCGTGGCCCTCCTCCTCGCCGGCGTGGAATAGATGCGCCGCCGGCCGAAAAACCGATCTGGAAGTCGAGGGGCTGCCTGGGCCACAATTGCGTGGCCGCAAGAAGTGGCCTGCCTGCCGTCATGGATTCGACGCCTTGCCTCCCACCCGCTCGTTTGCCACTCGCTGCATCGACCTCGGCACCTACGCCGCCGTGCGGGTGGTGATCTGTGTCATCCAGGCGCTCCCGAGACCCGCGTGCGAACGATGGGCCCGCGGACTGGCCGATCTGCTTGCCAACCGCGCCCGAATCCGGCGCGACGTGGTCCGCGACAATCTCCGCAAGGCCTTTCCCGACATGACGCCTGCCCAGCGGCGGGATGTGGCCCGCGGAATGTGGGAGCATCTGCTCTTGATGGTCGTGGAGATTGCCCATGCCAATCGGGTGATTCACAAGACGACCTGGCGTCGACACCTCCGCATCGAGGGCATCGAGGAGTTCGTTCGACTCCTCTGGCTCGATCGACCGAAAGTCATCCTCTCCGGTCACTTCGGAAACTTCGAGTTGGCGGCCTACCTGTTTGGTCTCTTCGGCTTCCGGATTTACTCGGTGGCACGCGAGCTCGACAATCCGTTGCTGGACCGATTCGTAACCGATTTTCGGGAATCCCGTGGGCAAAAGATCCTGCCCAAGAAGGGCAGTGCGCCGGATGTGGCCGTTGTTCTCGAAGAGAATGGCGCGATCGGCCTCCTCGGTGACCAGGCGGCCGGCCCCAAGGGCTGCTGGGTCAACTTCTTTGGCAGGCCGGCGAGCGTCCACAAGGCGATCGGAGTGTTCTCGCTCTCATCGCAGGCACCTGTACTCGTCTGCTCGGCCACACGCCGCGGTGGCCTCTTCGACTTCGACCTGCGGCTGGAAGGGACGGCAGACCCTGCCACCGGCAGCCCTGAGACGGGCGACCTTCAATCGCTCTCCCAGTGGTACACCACGCTTCTCGAGAACGCGATCCGCCGAAAGCCGGCTCAGTACTGGTGGGTGCATCGCCGATGGCGGAACCGGCCACGAAAAGCTAGAGTGGTCCGCAAGGCTGCGTAGCAAAGTAGCCCCGTCTGCTGCTCCCCAACCTCCCCGCCCCCACGCTCTTGCACGATGCCCGACTGGATCGCGATCGCCCGGGCCGATGAATGTCCTCCCGGGATGGCCATCGAGCTGGTCGCTGGCGGCCGGATGGTAGCGCTGGCCAATGTGGGCGGCCGTTTTCATGCCATCGATGGCCTTTGTCCGCATCAAGGAGGGCCACTCGGTACGGGCGCCTTGTGCGGAGCCGTGCTGACGTGCCCGTGGCACGGCTGGCAGTTTGACGTGGTGACGGGCCAGCATCAGGTCTCGCCGACCGTTCGGCAGGAGGGCTTCGATGTGCGCGAACGAGATGGCCTCGTCGAAGTGCGCCTGACGGACCACCCGGCCGCGCCGTAGCAGCCACAGGAAGGGCCGCCGGCGGCGGACGCGGATGATCACCTTCGACTGTTTCCGGAACGACGATCCGCCGCGACTGGCTGATGCCTGGCGAGCAGCCGATCTGGGGCAGGCCGCCCTTCAGCCGATGACATCCGCGGCGCTCGAAGACGCCGTGTTCTCAAAGCCCTATTTTGATCGGCACGGGCTGGTGATTGCCCGTGAAGGTGACCGGGTCGTGGGCTTTGCCCATGCGGGCTTTGGCCCCGATGCGACTCGGGCAGTCGTGGACACGTCTATGGGCACCACCATGCTGGTGGTCGTGCCCGCCCACGATCGTCAGACCGAGATTGAGGACACGCTTGTGGCCCGGTGCGAGCAGTATCTTCGTGCACGGGGCGCTCGTTCGATCATGGGCGGTGGCACGCCCGACCTCGGCGGCTTTTATCTCGGCTTGTATGGCGGCAGCAACGTCCCTGGCATCCTCGACAGTTCGCCCGCGATGCGGGAGGTGTTTCGCCGCAACGGGTATGTGGAGGAAACGCGAATCGCCGTTCTCCGCCGGCCGCTCGCCGGGTTCCGCCCGCCGGTAAACCGCCTGCAGCTTGCGATCCGGCGCGCCACCAGGCTTCGGGTCATCGACGAGCCCGTCCGCCACACATGGTGGGAAGCTGCCACGACGACCGGCGTAGCGCTGCGGCGGTATGAACTACTGGGAGACGCCGACGCCCTCCTGGGCAGTGCGTCGGTGTGGGATATACAGCCGCTCGCCTCGTCCTGGGGCGTCCTCATCGCCGGCCTCCTCCGCATCGACATCGAGGGGGGCCGGAGACGCCAAGGGCTCGCGAGCTATCTCGTTGCCGAGGCGCTCCATGACCTGGCTGCCGAAGGCGTGACCGCCGCGGAAGCGCATGTTGACGAGAGCAACTCGCCGGCCCGCATGCTCTTCGAAAAACTCGGCTTCCGGGTGACCGACCACGGCACGGTGTTTCGCCACGACTGATGGAGCCCGTCGCGGCCATCACTGTCGACTGGCAGCCGCGGCGAGCGATTCCACGTGGGCCTTCACTTCGGCGGAGGCGTCGCCCGAAATCTGTCGGAGACGGAGTGAGAGCGGAGGCGTGGCTGGATCGCGACGCACATCGGCGAGGTACTCCTCAAGGATCGTCCGTCGCTCCGGCGTGGTAGCGAGCATCCAATGCACCCAGGCCCAAGCCTCGGCGTAGTGATCCTGTGAGAGCTCGCCAGCCGATGCGAGCGCCTCGAGCTTGGCCATATTTGGCTGCCACGTCCCTTCGATAAGCCTGCCTGCCAGGTGGGCGACATGGGCTGCATGGAGCCCTTGGTCCGACCGAGGCAACTCAAAGTATTCGGCGATTCCTTCGTCAAGCCACAACGGAATCGCCGGCACCACTGCGTGGACATAGCCATGCGTCGTCTCGTGGCGTAGATCCTCGGCAACGCGGTCTTGCCATGCGGCAAAAACCGAGAGACTCGTGTCGGTCACCACAAAGAACGCGCGGCGTGAGGGGAACGTCGGGAACTGCTTGGCCACAAAGGCCTCGAATCGCTCTGGTGTCTCGAAGAGGTACAGGTGGATGGGTTCGTCGGAAATCGGGAGTCCGAGTCGCTGGCTCACGTCGGTCCGCAGCGACTCGAGTTCGCGCACCAGGCGGTGCTGGTCTGCAAGGGGAAAGTCGGTGTGAATGACAAGCTGCCCAGCGAGCACTTCCGTGCGATCAGGAAGCCCGGCCGGCTTCGTCCAGGGCCCGGATGGCATCGTACCGACAGGCAGTGTGGCCGTATGCCAGCCCGGAGACACCAGCATGTGGGCGCAGCCCACCGCGAGAAGAGGAACGGCCACAAGCAAGATGGCGAAACGGGCCACGATGGCCTCCGCGGGGGCCGGGATGCTAGCGTCTGGTCCGCGGACTTCCAAGACCGGCTGGCCCGGGCGTGAGGCCCTCGAGCCAACTGTGAAAGAAGCGTCCCGTTGCAGCAAGCGGCGGTCGGCCTATGTGAAAAAAGGCCACGGATGGGCCATGAATGGCTTTTTCCTCCGACAGGTGGACCAGCCCATTTAAGGTCGAGGCGATAGAGCGAGCAAGGTTCCAGCGAGCGTTTCAACGCCGCAGGGCCGGCCCAGAACAGCCATGGCCCCGGCCTCGATCGCGGCCTTGGTGGACTCGGCCCGCGGAAACGACTCGAGCAGGATGATCTTCCGCCCAGGCCGATTGGCTCCCAGCATCCGGAGCCACGCCAGCGCCGACGCTTCTGCGATACCGACATCCCACATAAGGATTTCCGTCGCATCGTCGAGTGGCGGCCTGCCGAGGCTCCGTGCGGCCACGTGGGCGCCTGTTGCCGCAGCGAGGTCGGCCAGACCATCGAGGTCTGCTGCCCGCATGGCCGCGACCGACACGGGAACCCTGGTCACCCTGGGACGCACAGATTCGAGGATCCCCTCCTCCCGCCGCGCGGTCGCGGGGAGCCCGAGCGTGCCAGGACGTCCCGCGTCGCGATCGTCAAGCCAAGCCACGAGCCTGCCGGGCAGTTCATGCCAGGGAACCTCTTCGACTCCGAGGAGCGGCGGCCCACTGCGACGCCGGCCGTCCACGATCGTGGCGGCCACGCTCACGATAGGAGCCAACGGCCAGCGGATCGACAACGTCACTGCATCCGACAGCGACCACCGCCCCGGGCTCGACGATGCGAGAAAAATCACCTCTGGCGAGCTTTCGCAGAAGGCCTTGGGAGGGGCTGACACCACCGCCCGCGGTGACTCGGCTCCATGCACCTCCGCAAGCCGCTCCGCCCCGGCCCTCGCCAGGCGAAGATCGGCCGTCTCGTCGGCGCCCACCCAGAGCACACGATGCCGCCCTGGAATCACGGCGGGAGCAGAAGGTGCGTTGGTGGACATGCAACTGAGAGTATCGGTTCGTCGCAGCGACAGGCAACCCAGACATGGAACACTGGCAAGCCGGGCAGGCAAGGCAAGTGGCGGTCTCGCGATCAGGGCGCGCCCGGGGAGTTGGGATTGACCGACTTCCCGGCGGATTGAGAATCGCAGTCCAGCGGTGCTCAAGGATGAGCCCGTCCAGGATCACGTGCTCAGGCAGGAGGCCACTATCGTGCGCAGGAAGTCTATCGGTCGATCAGAAGACAACTCGGCGGGCTCGCCGGCCGGAAATCGGGCCAAAGCGTCTCGGAGGCCACGCCTCTCGGTGGCGCGTGACGGCCATCCGTCGGGTCGCATGCGGGTGATCACGGTCACCGGCACGAGTGGAAAGACGACGACCGCCTGGCTATCCGCGGCCGTCCTGGCCGAGGCGGGCCTCCGGGTGGGAGTGCTGTCGGACCTGGGCTGCGTCGGTCTCGATGATGAGGTCGTTGCTCCTGGCGACTACGCTCGCAAGGGCCGGCTCTCCACCTGGCTCGAGCGACTCGCCGACAGTGGCTGCTCCCATGCGGTCATTGAGCTTTCGAGCCACGCGATTGAGGCGGGCTGTCTCGCTGGCATCCGGTCCGACACCGTTGTCGTGACGAGCATGGCCCGGCCGGCGATCGTGCCGCACGACGCTGCTCTCGATGGGCCATCACAAGCCTCGCCTGCCCGCGCGACCACGGCAGCGCTCGCCACGCTTTCGCCGGGAGGCTGCCTCGTCGCGAGCGTGTCGCCCCGACGTGTCGCAAAGCTGCGTCGCCGACTCCCAGTCGGCGCGACATGCCTTACCGCCGGACTGACGGGAGCATGCGATGTGACCGCGACACCAGTCGAGGCAGGACTCTTCGGCCGGATGGTGCTGGCATCGTGTGCTGGCCAGATCGTGCCGCTCACGCTCGATCCGCCCGTCGTGTCGTTTGTTCGCGACTGCCTGCTCGCCACGGCTGTCGGGGCTCGGTATGGAGTTCCGCTCGAGGTTGCTGTCCGCGGGCTCGAAGCAGCCGGCAGCGTTCCTGGCCGTGTCGAGCGGATCGTCAGAGGCCAAGATGTGGCCGTGTTTCTGGACACGCCGTCGAGCGGCCACGCATTCTCGGCCACCCTCGCGAGCCTCCGCCGGCTCACTCGCGGTCGCCTCGCTGTGCTTGCGGATGAATCACTCGTGGCTCGACTTGGGGAAGACGAATTCGGCCCCCTTGTCGCCCGCCACTGTGATGACTGCGTGGTGGTGCCTCCGGCGGTGCTTGCCGATGCTGCGGGCGACCGGGAGTTGGCCGCGTACGCGCGGATCGATCGCCTCCTCGGATCGCTCGGTGCCGAGGACTGCGTGCTGGTGGTGGGTGCGACGATGCCAGGCGGTCAGCCTCACGAAGCTGCGGAAACGCGAAGATTCCCCCTGGCGTCGCTCGTAGATGGCTGGCTGCAGCTCACCCACGGATTGCCTGCGATGGTGGCCCGCGAGGCCGCGTGACTGCCGGCATGGACGCTGCCCCCAACGGTGCGTCACAATCCTGTGGCCTGTCGGCGGCAGCGTGTTTCCGCCTGGGCGGCAGTTCCGCGGAGCGAGATGGAGGGGCGATGACGAAGCGATCTGAAGGCAGCGAGCCTGCGACCGACATGGCAGCGGGCACCCCCTTCGACGACCTAGCGGTGGCCGTCTCACGGGCCGAGTCACTGGCACCGCACACCTGGCTCGGGCTTGGTGGAGCGGCCACCTGGTTCTGCGAGCCGGTTGACATCGAGACGCTGGCCCGTGTCGTACACCGGTGCCATGACCAGTCGATGCCCCTGCGTGTGATCGGTGGCGGCTCCAACGTTCTCGTCCCCGCCGCAGGATTTTCGGGCATGGTGGTCCGACTCTCTGCCCCCGCGTTTAGCGAGATTGCCGTCGAGCCACCGTTCCTCCGGGCAGGTGCGGGGGCGAAGCTCGTCCATGTCGTGTCGGCTGCGGTCCAGGCAGGACTTGCCGGCCTCGAGATGCTCGTTGACATCCCCGGCACCGTCGGCGGTGCGATCGTTGGAAACGCAGGTGGTCACGGAGGCGACATCGGCCAGCGCGTGCGGGACGTGACCGTCATGCTGCCCGATGGAACGATTGAGACACGCGATCGCGGTCGACTCGCCTTCGAATCTCGCTGGAGCAATCTCGACGACGTCATCGTCGTGGGCTGCCGCTTCGAGCTCGATGAAGAAGATGCTGCAGTGCTGACGAAGCGGATGCAGAAGCAATGGATCCTCGGCCGTGGAACGCAGCCGGGTGGCACCCGCAGCGTGGCCATGATGTTCAAGGATCCCCTCGGCATGACCGCCGAATCCCTCATCGTGCAGGCTGGCGGCCGCGATCTCTCGAGTGGCGCGGCCACCGTCTATCCGCCCCATGCCAACTACGTCGTGGCGGGGCCACGGGCGACGAGTGATGACATCCGAGCCCTCGTCGAGCTTGTCCGTGAACGCGTTCGGCAACGGCTCGGCGTCGAGCTCGTGCCTCTCATCCAGGTCTGGTGAGAATCCCGCGACGGTCTCTGTATGAACACCACGCCGCCACGCCGTCGCCCCGCTGACCCGGCTCCGACACCACCGTCGAAAAAAAAGGGCCTGCGAACGCTCCTGGCAGACCATCGAGCCGGGCTTGGCGCCATCGCCGTGGTACTCCTGGCGGCCTTCGGCGGGTGGATGGCTTGGGATCGCTACGCCCCGGGGGTTCGGGCGTCGCGGGCCAACATTCTTCTGCCCGAGGATGTCGAGGTCGTAGGAGTCGGCCCTTGGATTCGGGCCGATCTCAAGGCGGAGGCGCTGCGCGACGCAAGCCTCGACAACGGCCTGCCGCTCGACGACCCTGAGCTTGCCCGTCGGCTTGCCCGGGCCTTTGATATCCATCCGTGGGTGCGTGAGGTCGTCACGGTGAGGCTGCGGCATCCAGCTGCTGCAACTGTCGAGATCCGCTGCCGCGAGCCAGTCGCGATGGTGGCGGTGCCCGGCGGCCTGTTGCCGATCGATGCCGAGGGCATCCTCCTGCCAAGCGACGATTTTTCAGCCGAGTCAGCGGCCCGCTACCCCAAGATCACTGGGATTGCCTCGGGGCCTCGGGGCGCTGTCGGGTTCACCTGGGGTGATCCGCTCGTTGAGGAAGCCGCGGCCGTCGCCTCGGTCATCGGCCCGGAGTGGCAGCGACTCCGCCTCGTCTCCTGTCGCCCGGTGCCCGGCGTTAAGGAGGGGCATGCCTGGGACTTCATGGGGGACGACGAGTTGGTGATTCGCTTCGGTTCGGCGCCGGGCCACGAACAGCCCGACGAACCGACTGCCGCCCTCAAGGTCGCGAGGCTGCGAGCCCTGGCGAACGGCGAGCAGCCGACCGGCACGATCGACCTCACCTTGTCACCACCATCTGAGTCGCCCGTGCCACCGACTCCATAGCCGGGGATGGTATTTTCCAAAGGACAGCTAGAGCACCAATCGTCGAATCGCTTGAAACTGGGGGTGTTCGGCCGAGCGGCACCACTCGAACAGAATGGCCTCGGTCGTCGTGGGAATAACCCCTGCGGATTCCATTCGTCGCATCGCCGCCTCGTGGTCGATCGCATGCCGGGACGCGACGGCATCGACTGCGAGGAAGACGTTCATCCCCTGAGCGAGCAGATCAAGGGCCGTCTGCGCAATGCAGACGTGGGTCTCGAGGCCTGCCAGCACGACCGACGAAATGCCTCCGGCCACGGCAGCCTCGACGGCCGCGCACCCGGCAGCGCTAAAGGCCAACTTTTCCGTGGCAGGCGGAAGCACGTCGGCCAGTGACGCATGCGTCGGTCCGAGGCCACGCGGATACTGTTCGGTCAGGACAGTCTTCACGCCGAGCAGCCCGGCCGCCACCGCCAGCCGGTGGCACCGAGCCACAACGCGGTCGGCATGGGGAACGGCGGGAAGAAGCCGCTCCTGGACATCAATGATGCAGACCAGCGACGATTCGGGAGTGAGACGCATGGTCCCAGCATAGCGGGTGGAGTGGCGGATCGCCCGGGGCGGGCCACGGCACGACGCGCCCGGCGCACCGCGACGCAGCTACCGTCCACCGCGACGGCGCTGGTCAAGCGACACTTCGACCATGCTCGGCTACTCATTGATTCGCCAGGGCGGCAACGGCCTCAGCGTGCCTGGGGCCACGGCCGATCAGCGTGAGCGTCCGGGCGGTGGGCGAGTCAATGGCGATCGCCAGATCGATCCGATCGGCTGGCAGGGCATCTGCGATCCGCTCCGGCCACTCGACAAAGACGTGACTGGCACCCACGACAGCATCGTCCCAGCCCGTCTCGGCCAGGTCATCGATGCCGGAGAGCCGATACATGTCGGCGTGGACAATTCTCGTCGTGGCGCCCGAATCAATCCCCTGGCCAGCGGTATGGTGATGGATGAGGCCGAAGGTAGGGCTCACGACCTCCGTGGGATCAATTCCGACAACCGCAGCAGCGCACTTGACGAGTGTCGTCTTGCCGGCGCCCAGGTCTCCATACAGGGCGATGAACGCCGCGGGTGGAAGCACTGCCATGAGTCGTCTCGCGAAGTCGCCTAGCGCGACTTCATCAGCAATCGGAAGCGTCACCGTGGCATCATCACCCACTCGCACCGTATCGGTCCTCACTCTGAAAAACCATGCTCATAGCCGCGGGCTGAAAGCGGCTGTGCTGCGCCATCGCGGGAGCGAGCAAAGAGCCCACTACCCTCGACGACCTCACCGATGATCGTCAAGGGCGCGGTGAACGACAATGCAGCCATGTCCCGAACGAGCCGCTTGGCTTCGTCGGGGGCGAGGGCGAGGACCAACTCAAAGTCTTCGCCATCGCCGAGCGCATGGTCGATTGCGGAGCGGCCATCACGAGCAGCGAGGCGATGGGCGTCGGGGTGAATCGGGACGGCGTCCAGGTCGAGAACCGCCCCGGCATCACTGGCCTTCATCATCCGCGACAGATCGAGCGCGAGCCCGTCGCTGATGTCCATGGCGGCATGAATCTTGTAGGCCCCGGCCATCGCCGCCGCCTCACGACACCGCGGTTCGACGGCCAAGTGCCTGCCAAGGATGCTGCCTCCGAACCGACCGGTAGCCACGAGGAGGTCACCCGGCCTTGCCCCATCGCGTCGCCAGCCGCCCCCTGGCAGCACGCTGCCGATCGCTGTCACGCTGACCACGAGGGGTCCGTCCCAGGTATTCGTGTCGCCGCCAGCGAGCGCCACACCATGCTCCCGGGCGAGCGCCGCAATGCCTTCCTGAATGCCGCGACCCAAAGCTTCGCCGTCACGGCGTGGGAGCGCGACGGCGACGACCGCGGCCTCGGGCCGACTTCCCATGGCCGCCAAGTCACTGAGGCTCACACCGAGCGCCTTGTGCCCCACAGCCCGCGGCAGGCACTCCGGGCCCACCACGAAATCAACACCCTCCATGAGCATGTCGACCGTGACGACCGTGCGACGACCAGCCGGTGGCCGCAAGACCGCCGCGTCGTCGCCCGGCGCCACCTCGAGCCGCGGATCGGAAGGGAGGCCGGCCAGGAGCTCGCCCACGAAATCTGATTCCGACCGCATGAAGACTCCGCCCAGGAACTGCGAAGTCCTGAGTGTAGCCGGAGGGAAACGGCTAGCAGACTGTGGAACAAGTCTGCCGCCGCAGGAAGCGGCGGTCGCCGACCATGGAAAACCTCAGCTTTTCTATCAGTCGGCCAAGTGAAAAATGGCCATAGATGGCTTTTTCCACGGACAGCTAGTGTAGTGTCTCACTCAGATGGGACCTTATCGAGGGCCTTCCTCGCGCGGGCGATTTTTTCAAGGATGTGCTCGGCCTTCTTGGTCCAGATGAATGACTTCGGGTTTGCGTTATGGTGCTCGATGTATTCGCGGAT
>JANNSZ010000022.1:0-10247 GCA_031403195.1 Planctomycetota bacterium
CAGTGTCAGTCGAAAGCAGTCCCGCAGTCGGCAGCACCTTTACGGTTCGTCTCCCGGCAGGTGGATAAGACTCCGTCGACACTGGCTTGAGGTTGCCCATGCCATGTCGCCGGACGCTCACTGCGGTCGTCGCAACGACGCTTTACGAGCGGTGCGTCATTGCATCGATCTTTCCGAGCAGAGTCGAGGCGGCGGCCGCGGGTGACTGACTGGGTGTGACGGTGACACACGCCGCTTGAATCTGCGGGTGGTGGGCGGCGCATTCGATGGCGAGCGACTGCATGAGGGCGGGAATGGCGGCCTGACTCGTCGCAAAGGCGAGGTGGCTGGGCTGGGGCTCGCCGAGTGTGGCGAGCGCTACCAGGATGCCACCCTCGGGCTGACCCGTCATCACGGAAAGAGCCTCCTGGGCCACGATGAAGGTGCCGGTCACGTTGACCGCCTCATGGGCCAGGAGGTCGCCGGTCGTCATTTCGGCAACCGACACGGGCCGCCTGAGCCTCGCGCACGCCGCCACGACATCGAGGCGGCCAAAGTGATCCGCGACACGGTGCATCATCGCCCGCACGGCGCCTTCTTCGCGGAGGTTCGCCGTCACGGCCAGTGAGCGGCCGCCGGCCGACTCAATCTCGGCTGCAAGGCCGCGGGCCTCGCGCAGCGACGCATGACAGTGGATCGCGACGGCGTAGCCGCGTGTGGCAAGGCCCCGCACGACGCCCGCACCGATCCCGCGACCGCCACCAAGCACGAGCGCCACGGATGAAGTCGTAGGTGCCGCCACAGTTCCTCACGCCTTGTCATGCTTCTTGGCATGAAAATCGAGGATCTGCTGCCAGGCTTCCTCGGGGGTCTCGGCGTAGGTGAACAGATCGAGGTGGTGGTCGCCGATCACGCCCGAATCCGCCAGGAACTGAAAGTCGATCACCCGCGACCAGTAGTCACGGCCAAAGAGGATGATTGGCACGGGCTGCATCCGCTGGGTTTGGCGAAGTGTGAGCGTCTCAAACATCTCGTCGAGCGTCCCAAAGCCGCCCGGGAAGAGCACGACCGCCGCAGCCCGCAGGATGAAATGAAATTTTCGCAGCGCGAAATACTTGAACTGAAAGCAGAGCTCGGGGGTGATGAATGGATTGGGCTGCTGCTCGCCGGGGAGCTTGATATTGAGGCCGATCGATTTACAGCCCACATCAAACGCACCGCGATTGGCGGCTTCCATGATTCCGGGGCCGCCGCCAGTGATGACAACGTAGTCCCGCTTGTCATCGCACTGGTTGTCGATCGAGACGAGCTTGGCGAACTGCCGCGCCGAATCGTAGTAGTGGGCGCTCACGAGAAGCCGTTCGGCCCGCTCGACGCCGCGGGCTGCCTTCGTGTCGCCCGGATTGGCCGCCGCGAGCCGTCGGGCCTCCGCCAGCCGGCGTTCGGCGGCAGAGCGTTCGATGATCTGCGTGCCGCCAAAGACGATCACCGTGGAATGGATCTTGTCGGCCTGGAGCGCAAGCTCTGGCTTGCCCAGTTCCAAGAGCATCCGCACGCCCCGCATTTCTTCCCGCGCCAACAGCGGATGGTCTTCGTTGGCGAGGAGATAGCTGGGCGATAAGAGGATTCGCTCCATGTTCTCGGCCACGAGGGAGACATCATCGCCCAGGTCGTAGTCGGGAAGAATGTCGCAGACCTTCGCCGGCCGCGGACTATCGGATGCACGAGGTTCTTTAGGATCAGTCATGCGCGCCTCTTTGGGGTCGTCGGCACCAGGAGTTCATGCGTCAGGTCAGCTCGAATGATTGGCCGATCGCGGGGATGACCGTCTTCCAGCCGCGGGACTTCTGGAGAAACTCGGCCATGCCCCGGGCGGCTGGTGGCTCGCCATGCACGAGGAACGTCGTCTTGGGATCGGGCATGCCAGCCAGCCAGCGACCGAGCTCCGGCCGATCAGCATGGCCCGAAAAGGCGTCTACTTGGCGGATGGCCGCCCGCACCGGGATGTCGCGGCCGTGGATTCGGAGCGTCTGGGCCCCTTCGAGCAGCGTGCGGCCGCGTGTGCCCTTGGCCTGAAAGCCAGCCACCAGCACGGTCGTGTTCTCGTCGGGTAGCCGGCGGACGAGGTGATGGAGGATGCGGCCACCGTTCATCATGCCGCTGGCGGCGATGACGATGCCTGGGCCGTGATGGGCATTGATCCCTTTGGATTCTTCGGGTGTTCTGGCCGTTCGCACGAACGGACTGGCCAACGCCTCCGCAACGCCCGCAAGCTTCGCCTCGCTGAAGTCGTGCTCGCCCTTGTGCCGCTTGAAGACTTCAAGGGCATCGACCGCCATCGGGGAGTCGACCCACACGGGCACTTCGGGAATCCGCCCCGAGGCCATGAGCGTGCGCAGCAGATAGACCAACTGCTGGGCTCGTCCGACGGCAAACGAGGCCACAAGCATCAGGCCCCCGCGGTCAATCGCCTCGAGCGTGACCCGTTCGAGCTCTTCGAGCGGCCGGGTCGGCGTGTGGTCGCGATCGCCGTAGGTGCTCTCGCAGACCAGATAGTCGCAGGAGGGTGGCGACGCCGGGTCGTTGTAGAGCGGCGCGTCGTAGCGACCGACGTCTCCCGAGAACACGATCCGCACCGGCGACGCGCCGGCTTCCGTCACTTCTACTTCGACAAACCCACTGCCGAGCATGTGCCCGGCGTCGAAGAACCGACAGCGGACACCAGCGGCCGGCTCGAACCAGATGCCCCGCGGGCCCGGCTTCACAAGCCGCAGCGTCGCCGAAACATGCGACTCTTCATACAGAGGCAGGGCGGGCTTGTGTTTGGAATAGCCATCTCGGTTGGCAAAGGCCGCATCTTCCGCCTGGCACTTAGCCGAGTCGTAGAGCATGAGGGGCAGGAGATCGGCGGTGGCCGGGGTCGTGAAAATTGATCCCCGAAAACCCTCCCGCACGAGCCGTGGGAGCCAGCCGGAATGGTCGATGTGGGCATGGGTGAGCACCACCGCCGTGATGGATGCTGGCGGCACACCCAGCGGCTGCCAATTCCGCTTGCGAAGCTCCTTCTCACCTTGAAAGAGGCCACAGTCAAATAGCACCCGCGAGCCCCCGGCCTCTAGGAGATGCCGAGACCCCGACACCACGCCGGCTGCTCCGAGAAACGTCAGATGTGCCATCGCGGCCCTTGTTCCTTCTCGTGATACCTCAGATAGGACAACCAGCCGGCCTCACCGTGGCGACACACTAGGCCGTGTTTCGCCCGAGAGCGCCAGCTCACCTTCCGCTAGCAGGAGTGACTCGAGCCAGTGACTCGACCCCCGTCCATCGCTCGTCGACGGAATGTACACCAGGAGCGCGGCGTGGTCGTCGAACCTGCGGATTTCGGTCACCACGCCGATGGTCTCCAGGCGACGGCTGATCGCCTTGAGGATCGGTCCCCGTGGTACCGGCAGGCTTCCAAGTCGGGCATCTCTGATCACAATGCCGAGCTGGTTGACCGCCCGCAGCCGTACCTCTGCCTCCATCCAGGCCACAGTCGACAGCGGTCCTGCACCCACTCGACAGCCCGCTCGGACACGACCGGAAAGCAGCTCGACGCGGGCGTCGGTCCCCCACCCACCGGCCACCGCGGCGTGGTTGCGCGGCAGATCGATGGCGAGCCAGGCGTTGATCTCACGCTCCGTGAGCACGGCTGCCCAACGGCCCTCTTGCCTGCTCGCCGCATGGAGCGCCGAAAGCTCGGTAAAGAGCCGCCGCGAGTCCTGCTCGGCAACGGCTGCAGCAACGGATGGATCACGGCCGTCGAGCGGGCCACCCACCGGCACTCGAGCCCGGTGAAACTCGGGCCCCACAAACACCGCTCCGCCGCCACAGACAACTGCCACACCAAGGAGCCCAAGAAAAAACCGTCGCAGCCGCCGACGATGCGGTGGCTGCGACGGTTCGAGTGTGTCAGTCGAGGTCGTGCTGGGCGTTTCGGTAACCACGTCTGGATTGTCGCGGGGCTGGGCCGCTCGGGGCTAGCCCACGTACCTCAGAAACCGTGAGATCGGCAGTTCTGCGGAGGGGTCGAGCGTCACTTCGCCAACGCTCTCGACCTCGAGCTCGTCACGGAGCACACGGACGTTTGGTGGGGCCTCGATGCCGATCCGCACCTTGTCGCCACTCACGCGGACCACCGTCACGACCACCGAATCGCCAACACGAATCCGTTCGTTTTGCTTGCGGGAAAGTACGAGCATGAAGAGCCTCCCTTTGTGGGTCCGTGGTATGAATGGAATGAATATGCGGAGGATGTGTACAAATGTCAATGTCCGTGCCGCGGCATTTTTCCGCGAGCCCGACAGCGGCCCTCCTGAGGACGCCCCCCGAGCGTCCGGTCCTCCTGACCGCCGGCTGCGGGGCGACTGATGTCGCGACGCGGCGGGTTGGGAAAGATGTGAGCCGCAGGAAACATCGTCCGACGGCGCAGCTTTTCTTGGGTCGGTAAGAAATTACGCCGACCGGACACGTTGTGACGAAAGCGCTAGCTGCCGGTACCCAACGCCGGCTAGCGGGCAAACTCGGCGAGCTCGACCTGCTCGGCGGCAGCCATCATGGCCTCGGCCTCTGCGATACGATCCAGATCCTCGGCGAGCACCCGCGGATGGGTGTGATGCTCGCCGCGGAAGCGTGTCGGGCCTCCAAAGGAAACGCCTCTCGCTTCGATTTCGAGCGTCACCTCTGTCGGGATCGCGCCGGCCTCCTCGAGCCTGCGGTTGATCGCAAGCCTCGGAAACGGTGGCATGCCACCGGGCTGAAGGAGCGCCTTGAGCATGATCGCCGTATCGGCAAACCGTCGGTAGCTTCGCGCCTCGTCGGGCGATGTGGCGGCCACATGCTTGACGGCGTACCGGGTCCGCGGCCCGGCCAATTCAATGGTGTCGTCGTCCTCGCGGAAACCTTCGGTGAAATCTGGGCCACCTGCCCAGCGAACCAGACGGTCTTCACTCTCGCGCGCCCATGTGGCCAGGGACGCGCCGAGGCGTTCGAGTTGCACGTTGGCAATCTCGGTCTTCACACGTCGCTCAGGGTCGATGACCACCACCCGCTCGCGGGCAGGGTCATGCAGCACGATCTCGACGAGCGTCATGACCGGCGCGTCGTCCTTGCCGGGCTGTTTCGCCCGTGGCAGCTCGAGAAAATCCCAGGCCACACCGTTGTGAAAGATCGTGAGGGCCTTCGCTACCGGCTCGTCCCCAGCGGCAAAGAGCGTGCTTTCGACCCGCATGGCCAGGGGTTCTGGAAACGGACTCGGTTCCCCAGGCTCGGCCGCACTGACATGGCCAGCCACCAGTGCCAGCGTCGTGACGGCCAGCCATTGATTCGACACACCGCGCATACGAGACAACCTCCGGGGAGCGGGTGGGAGGCTAGCGGAGCTGCGCTTCCCAGGAAAGATCATTCCGCGCACGGAAACTCGCGTCGGCAGTGGCACGTCCCAGGGCCCCAAGGCTAGGCTGCATGCGGTCGAACATTCTCTCTTGGGAGCCCCGCATGGCCCGTTCTCCCCATGCCTGCACCGGTCGCGTACTGGCCGCCATCGCGATTGCCGGCCTGGCCGTGTCGGCCGTTGCCGTCGGGCCCGAATGGCCCCAGTGGCGAGGCCCACGAGGAGACGGTCACGCCCCGGCGGCTCACGACCTTCCCGTCACCTGGAGCGAGACGGAGAACGTTGCCTGGCGAACCGCGATCCCCGGCCGCGGCTGGTCAAGCCCTGTGATCGCTGACGGTCGCATCTGGATGACGACGGCGATCGAGCGCGAGGCCAGTCCCGAAGAACGGGCCAGCGCCACCGATGGCAAGAAGATGGCCGCCCAGCTTGCGGTGTCGGGCGAGTTGACGATTCGTGCAATCGGTGTCGAGGCGTCGACCGGCACCATCGTGCACGATGTGGAGCTGCTCACGGTCACGAACCCGCAGCCGATCCACAAGCTCAACTCATTTGCGTCTCCCTCGCCGGTACTCGCCGCCGGCCGCCTCTATGTGCACTGCGGCGATTTTGGTGCCGCCTGTGTCGACACCTCGACCGGAAAGGTGCTCTGGAAAAACCGCGAGCTGCGGCTCAACCACGAAAACGGCCCTGGCAGCACGCCCGTGCTCTGGCAGGACAAACTCATCGTCCATCTCGACGGCAGTGACGTGCAGTCGATCGCGGCCTACGACACGGCCACCGGCAAGGTCGCGTGGCAGACCGCTCGCTCGGGCGCGCTTCGAGAAGACCCCGATCTCAAGAAGGCCTATGCAACGCCGATTATCGTCGAATGTGATGGCCGCGACGTCGTGATCTCACCGGCTGCCGACTGGCTCTATGCCTACGACCCGGCCACCGGCCGAGAGCTTTGGAAGGTGAGCTACGGCTTTCTTGGTTTTTCGATCGTGCCGCGGCCAGTCGTATCCGGTGATCTCCTTTTCATGAGCACGAGTTTTAATCAGCCGGAGCTTCTGGCGATCCGTCTTGCTGGTCCGACAACCGCTCCCGTGATCGCCTGGAAGGAAAAGAAGGGGGCACCCACGATGTCGTCACCGCTCGTGATCGACGATCTGGTCTACATGGTCAGCGACAAGGGGGTGGGCACCTGCCTCGACGCAAAGACGGGTGAGCTTGTCTGGTCGCAGCGGCTTGGCGGCAATTTTTCGTCATCGCCGCTGTTTGCCGATGGCCGGATTTATATCGGCAACCGCGACGGTGATACCTTTGTGATCGAGCCTGGAAGGGATTTCAAACTGCTCGCGACCAATCATCTCGACGGTGGGATCTTTGCGACACCCGCCGCCATCGGCCGGGCCCTGTACATTCGCACCGAAAACGCCCTCTACCGACTCGAAAAGCCGGCCTCGTCCGCGAAGACTCTTCCCACCGGGCGGGGCAGGGCGTCCAGCCTGGCCGCATCGGCACCGTCACGCTCGGGTTTCTGATGCACGCCGTCCCGACACCCCTTGGCCCGCCTGTCTCCCGCCGCGGCCTGCTGGCGGCGGGCATCGTCGGTGCCATCGCGACGGCAGGACCTGCCCGAGCCACACCCCGCCGCCGTGGCATCCCACTGGGCTTTGACAACTTCTCTGTCCGAGCATGTGCCTGGAACGCCCGGCAGCTCATTGATCACGCCGAAACACTCCGCTGCGACTCCCTCTTCATCACCGACTTTGGCCCCTTGGAAGGCAAGCTCGACGATGCTTCGCTCGGCGAGGTCCGCCGCTATGCCGATGAACGCGGCGTCGCGCTCGTGCTGGGCTCGTGGAGCATTTGCCCCACAAGCGTGTCGTTTAAGAAGGATCACGGCACGGCGAAAGAGCATCTCGCCACCGGGATCCGGATGGCCAGGGCGCTCGGGTCACCAGCGTTTCGCGTGATCCTCGGAAGCCGCGAAGACCGCCTGACCAAGGGGGGCATCGCGGCACGGATCGCCGACATGGTGGCCGTCTTGAAAAACTGCCGGGCCCTGGCCCTCGACGCCGGTGTTCGCATCGCAGTCGAGAACCATGCCGGCGACATGACCTCGCAGGAATTGGCTCGGCTCATCGTCGAGGCGGGCAAGGATTGGGTGGGTGCCAACTTCGACTCGGGCAACGCCTGCTGGACGCTCGAAGATCCGGTGCGGGCGCTCGAGCACCTCGCAGGTCATGTCGCCACGACGAGCCTGCGCGACACAATGCTCTGGGAAACGCCCGACGGCGTCACGGCACAGTGGACGGCGATGGGGGAGGGCTGCACCGATCTGGTCGCCTTCTTGGACCTCTTTGAGAGGGCCTGCCCCGGGGTGACGGTCCATGTGGAAACGATCTCGGGCTTTCCGAGGTCGTTTCCCATCTATGACCGCGAATTCTGGAAGCTCTTTCCAGACGGTCGTGCCGACGAACTGGCCGCGTTTCTCGCGATGGCCAAGCGCGGCCGACCGATCGAGCCCTTCAGTTCTCCGGCCGGCGAGGGGAAGGTCGCTGCCGATCGCGAGTATCAACTCGCGGAGCTCGCCCGCAGTATCAGCTTCTGTCGCGACACGCTGGGCCTCGGGCTTCGCGACTGACGCCCGTCACTCGAGCTGGCCATCGACGGCGAGCTGATGAAAGTAGTGGGGCACCTTCGCCTGGTTGGCCAAGAGCCAATCGATCGAGGGCTCATGCCGCATCGCTTTGCCGATGGCTTTGGCCGTGGCCTCACGGTTGGTTCGGAAGAGCACTTCCGGGTCGTAGGCCACGTCCACAATCGATGGGTCGAGCCAGACCGCGACGATGATCCCCAGATCGTTGGCCTTCTTCTTCGGGATATCGCCCGCCCGCACCGCGTCGAGCACGCCGTGGGCGATCGCCGCCTGCACGGTACCCATGAGGATGTTCGTGTACTTCGAGTTGCTGACAGTGACCTTGCTCACCATGAGCGTCGCGGGGCGCACCTGCACATCGGAATTGAGGATCGCAAAGACGCGAGAATGGCCCTTCGTCTGGTCGCCCAGAAGATTTGCGATCGCATAGCCCACTGGGCCATCCAGCTCACCAATCACAACCTCGGGCTCCGCCGCGCTCCACGCTTCATCAGCCTCGACGAGCGCCTCGCCCGTCCGCATCACGATCCGTCCACCAGCGACGCTTTTTCGATTCGCCTTCGATTCGCGCTTCTTCTTTGCCATGGCTCATGTTCCTCGTGTGGGTCATCTCTGAACGGAAAACGAGAATATCGAAATCCTGGCCCTCGCAGGGCGTCATCTGCTCGGGGCTGCCCGTGTCATGGAGTCGGCGTAGGAAACTGAGCGTAGCCTGGAGGGCGAAGCGAGGTTTTCTCCGAGTGCAGCGACGGGCCTGGATGCCCGTCGCAAACGTCCGGCGACATGACACGGGCCACCCCGAGCCACGCAGGACGTCATTTCACAGGAACCGCGTGCTGACGCAGCAAGTCGAGAGGCACGATCGCGAGCGTGCGCTCGTGCGTCGCCTCCAAGACGACCAGCGGGGCCTTGCCGGCCTGGGCGGCCTCGAGCCACCTCGCCGCACAGAGGCACCAGTTGTCGCCTGGCACGAGCCCCGCAAAACCCCACTGCGGCTGCGGCGTAACCAGATCGTTCCCCACCTGCACCGTGAACTCGAGAAATGCCTCGGTCATCACGGCGCACACCGTATGCACGCCGGCATCGTCGGAGCCAGTGCGGCAGCAGCCATCGCGAAAAAACCCGGTGAGCGGCTCTCGGGAGCACGTGAGGAGCAGCCCGCCGAGCACGTTTCGCTCTGGAGGCCGTGGCTCATGAGGTCGATCGAATGCAATCATGGGGTGCGGCGGGCCGCCGTCTCGGTAGGTCGAGCGGCACGTACCGCCATCGGGATATCATGACTGCAGGTCCGTCCGACCCGCAAACGCGTCCCCGTGCCGCAGTTTCACGCCCATGCTCAGCCTCCAGTCTGCGTCTACTGCCCGCTGGCTCGTCCAGGTCGATACCCACCTCGACCTGGTGCTCATCGACCACGCCCACTGCGAGAAGAAGGCGGCCGGCGTGGCCATGAATCTCCTGTTTTCGTATGTCGACCCGCACGTCGCCGCCATCGTCTTCGTGGCCGTCATTGCTGTGCTGCCCATTCTCGCCTGCGCCATCATCCGGCCAACGCTTTACAACGGCATGCGGCATTTTTTGTTCGTCGTACCGCTGTTGGGCATCTTCGCTGGTATGGGTTTGGTTCACGTCATCAGCTGGCTTGGCCAACAGCACCGATCTTGGGCGATGGTTGGCGTGGCGCTTGTGGTTGCGGCGATTGGGCGGCAAGCGTGGATCTCGGTCGACCTGCATCCCAATCAATATGTTTACTACAACGCGATTGCCGGAGACTTGGTGGGTGCCCAAAGCAAATTCGATTTGGATTATTGGGGAACCTCACTGGCTGAAGCCAGCCGCCGCTTAGAAGGCAGTGTGGAGCAAAAATCCCATGTCGATGGTACGCTACCTCATTATAAAGTTCTGGTGTGCGGCCGGCCGTGGTCGGCGCAGTATTTCCTGCCCAAAAATTTCGAGATCACATGGGAGATTGATCAGGCCGATTTCTACATCGCCATCAATGGCAGCGCCTGCGATTGGTCCTCGC
This sequence comes from Planctomycetota bacterium, assembly GCA_031403195.1. Lineage (GTDB taxonomy): Bacteria > Planctomycetota > Planctomycetia > Pirellulales > UBA1268 > QWPN01. The sequence continues at coordinate 10,081 of JANNSZ010000022.1, forward strand.
GAGAACGCGGGCGACTGATCGCCGATATCAAGCGGCGCGGTGTGATACTGAGCTATGTCGTAGATTTGCGCTAGAGCGTCGTGCGGAAAAGTGGATACCGGTTTTCCGCAAAAACGACGCGACCAATCAATAACTGAGAGCAAGCCGCCGATTCCAACCTAACGCGG
>JANNSZ010000023.1:0-3821 GCA_031403195.1 Planctomycetota bacterium
CTGATGAGTCCAACATCGAGCCCGCCTCAGCCGCCTGCGCTACGGCACCTGACGAGAAGCCTTTGTCGAACCGCCTGGTGCGGACCCGCATGCCAGGTGGTGTGGGGGGCGGGCGGAGCAATCCGCCCGCCTACCCGATTCTCGCTGCTGGGTTGATTGTTCTCGATTCGGCTTGGAGCGCCAAGCCGGGTGGCCGACGTGACACGGGTTGAATCATGCCCCTTCCGCAGAGCGACGAAGCACTTCGACGTTGATCTGTGAAACGGGCTACGGAACTAGGCAGCGGTCCGCACGCTTTGCGCATAACGCGATGCGACGTCGGGCTCGGCTCACGGGCACTCTCGGGAGCACGTATGTTTGCGACGAGCAGGCGTTGCGGAACCCAGCGGCGCGGATCGGACCCTCGATGTCGATGAATGGAGTGTTGGCCTGGTGGCTCAGGACGTCGCATGAGCGAGGACGCTCTATAACCAAAACATGCCAATACTGGCTACCGCGAACGACCCCACGACAAAGCACAAGCCGCCAAGCGACAAAAGGCGAGGTAGAGAACGCCCGCCCGACACGAACGCAAAGTACAGGACGATGTCCAAGATGACGAGGTTGACCGCAGTAAAGCGGAGCCAATGTCCGCCGTCGCCTGGAGCGAGCATTGCGGCCATCAACAGCTGGATCGCGACAAACCCGAAGAAGTCCAGCAGCGGCCTGTGCTTAGATGCGATCATGGCGACGTGGCCATCATTGCCCCGATGGGACCTACACGTTTGGCTGGCATCTCCATGCGAGAACGGCCGCCTTCAGCAGATCGCAGCCAATCGATTCTCAATACCGCAGGACGTGGTCGCGATTCTGCTGCAAGGCTTTGTGTACGCCCGTCATGGGCGTGATTGTATGGGGTGCAAGTCCCCTGTGCGAGATTGGGAGCCTGAAGGAGATCAGTAGACCAAGTGACCACTCCGATTGGCAAAGCACGAGGTGAGGGCAACTGCTCTGGGGCGACCCAGGGTGGGAAGGAAGCCTGCGGATGCGTCGTCAAGCTGACAAACTCATGCGTCGTCAGTCGCATCTTCACCAGCGTCGCGAGGTTACGAACAGAAACGTGCTACAAGGCCGGCGAGGCGAGGCGAGTGGGCACAACACCACGAAGCCGTTCCCAGACAGCCTCGCAGGTAAAGCACGAGCTTGCGCGACGACAGATCACGCTCTTATCCGGGGAGATCTGCCCCGCTCCAGGGAGTAGGGCTTGCCCGAAAGCCTGGAACACCGCGGTGCAAGCCGTGGTTGGCGAGGCAGAAGTCAGCAGAGGTCGTAGTACCGAGCCCGCACTACCAATGCGGACGGGAAGGGCCGAACGATGAAGAACGAGGAGGAGCCATCGCACGACTCGACGCGACGACTGTCCCGATCGGGCCAAGCCGCGGCGGCGCCGAGTGAGAAACCATCCTCGAGCCTGTTCCCAGAGATGATGATGGAAGCGGTTGTCGATCCCGCGAACATGCGGCAAGCCTGGAAACAAGTCCGTGCGAACCGTGGGGCCCCTGGCCCTGACGGCATCACGCTGGCGAAGTTCCCTGCATGGCTTACCCCGCAATGGGATGCGATTCGGCAACAGCTTCTCGATGGCACCTACGAGCCGTCCGCGGTTCGCAGGCAGATCATCGACAAACCGGATGGCGGTCAGCGGCAGCTCGGCATTCCAAACGTGCTCGACCGTGTGATTCAACAAGCCATCCAGCAAGTCCTGACGCCGGTGTTCGATCCGGGATTCTCGGATTCGAGCCACGGCTTTCGACCCCGTCGCTCCGCCCATGGAGCAGCCAAGCAGGTGCAACGGACGATCCGCCGAGGTCGCCGCTTTGTCGTGGACATGGACCTGTCGAAGTTCTTCGACAAAGTCCAACACGACGTCTTGATGAGTCGCGTCGCCCGCAAGGTGCGTGACAAGCGATTGCTGAAGCTGATCGGCCGCTATCTGCGGGCGGGCGTGATGGTTGAAGGTGTTTTGCAGTCCAGCCCGGAGGGCACGCCGCAAGGTGGGCCGCTCTCCCCGCTCCTGGCCAACATCCTGCTGGATGACTTGGACAAGGAACTGGAGAAGCGGCGTCTGCCGTTCGTGCGGTACGCCGACGACTTCGTGATCTTCACGCGGTCGCAGCGTGCGGCGGAGCGGGTGTTCAACGGGGTGAATCGTTACCTGACGAAGGTTCTTCGATTGGTGGTGAACCAGGAGAAGAGCCGGATCGTGCCGAGTGATGGAGTCGAGTTCCTCGGCTTCGTCTTTCGCGGCATGCGGGCGACGATTCAGGTGTCGGAGAAGAACGTCCAGAAATTCAAGCGGCGGCTACGTGAACTGACCGGGCGGAGTCGAGGCATCTCGATGACGCAGCAGCTTGGCGAACTCCGTCGATACTTGCAGGGATGGGCGGGCTACTTCTCGCTGGCGGCACAGTTGAAGCTGTTCGACACGCTCGACCAGTGGATACGGCGTCGCTTGCGGATGTGCTTCTGGAAACGCTGGCGGTTCGTCCGCACGCGGGTTCGGAATCTCTTGGCGCTCGGCGTTCCGCGCCGGCAAGCCTTCCGTCACGCGAAGAGTCGCAAGGGCCCATGGCACATGGCCAAAACCATTGCCAGCGGGGTTGGGATGACGAACGCTTGGCTGCAAGACCAAGGACTGGTCTCACTGAAATCACTCTGGGCGAAGCTCGCTCCGCTTCGTCGAACCGCGTAGTGCGGACCCGCATGCTACGTGGTGTGGGGGGCGGGCGGCGAAAGCCGCCTGCCTACCCGATTCTGCCTCCGCTCACTTTGCTTCGTAGCAGAGGTACCTTTAAGGAGAAGACTTTTCTCGACGGTCTAGTCGCTTGTAGGCATCGAGCAATCGTTGGACGTTCGGCGCCGCGGAGTATTCCCTGAGAATCGCGGTGCCTTCGCGACGATGGTTCGCCCCATAGATCACGCGAAACACCTCGGCCAAAAGGCGGATCTCATCTTCATCGACCGCCTCGACGCTCCTGCGCGAGTGAGCCAGATGATGGATTATGTGCGGAACCGAATCTCGCCCAATGGTAGCGAGACACATTGCATACGGATACGTTTCCACTTCGCTGCCCGACCCCAATGCTATGTTCATAGGGGGCTGAACTCGTAGTCGCGACAACATTGCCGGAATAGCCTCCGGCACGCGAAAACGCTCGGCCAGCCGCAGGGCGGAACCAATTTTCACTGCATCTTTTTTATTGGTCAGCTCAACGTTGACCGCGGCTGGCAGCACCAAGGCCAACTCATCGTAGATGGAATATAGGGCCAGGGCTGCGCGTCCAGAGTCACCGTAGAGATCGTCCTGCCACCATGTTTTCACTAGCTGGGATGCCGGGATCAACCTCGGCTCGCCTTCGGCCTCAGAGCCAGATAACTGCCAGCCAATTGCAGTTGCCAGGACAACGATTGACACGGCAAAAGGCAGACGGGGCATGAAGGTCTCCTGTTCCTAGCCGAAGACCGGACACAACAAAGAGCGAAAAGGTTGGGCAGCCCGCAGCCAAACGGCTGTCCGCCACGTTACCAACAGGATTGGCGACGCGCCAACACGGCTCTGGCTTTGGCTCTGGTATCCCGTGGCAGAACGGCGGCCTTCAGCAGATCGCAGCCAGGAGACACTGCTATGAGAAAAGACGATACCGCGATTCTGCTGCAAGGCTTTGTGTACGCCCGTCATGGGCGTGATTGTATGGGGTGCAAGTCCCCTGTGCGAGATTGGGAGCCTGAAGGAGATCAGTAGACCAAGTGACCACTCCGATTGGCAAAGCACGAGGTGAGGG
>JANNSZ010000024.1:0-44760 GCA_031403195.1 Planctomycetota bacterium
GGGAACTCGTCGGAAGAAGTCTGGACGCCATCTCGGTCGTCATGGGCCTGGACGAGCTCGGACCAGTCAGTAGGTGGCCCTCTGGCAGGCGACACCGGAGGTGGCTCCAACGGCTCCCCGACGTGGGCGAGGAGCTTGGCCCACACGAGGCGGGAGGTGTCGTGAGAACGCTTCTGCGTCTCAGTGGCGGACGAGCCGGCGGGCAGTGCTGCCGCCGCATTCGTGTGTGATGCGCACATCGACTTTCCCACCGCCCGCAATTCGTCTTCGACGTGTGTCGCCACGGGCGCGTCCCCAAGGCTGCGCTCGGCAAGCCAGGTCTCGAGGTGGCGGGCGATGATCTTGTAGAGCGGTGTCTTCTCCGGGCGTCGGCGGGCGTACTGCTCGGGCTGTCGGTGCGGCGTGCAGGGCTGCGCCGCACTGAAATACAGTGCCGAGGGGTGGTAGATCGCGACCGCGGTCGCGCTCGCATTCCCGTGGGGCCACGCCTGTGTCCCCTACTGGTAAAGCGAGCGCGGAGGCCGTCACCGGCCAAACCACGAGAATCCCCAGGGATTCTCTAAGGCCTCGATGCCTGACCCCGCTTCGTCACCTGCGAGCCAAATCTTCCGATCGACGTGTCGGAGGAAGTGCTCGAGAACGTTCTCGGCTAGAGCGCCCAGCCTTGGTGGATATCCACGCAGTCGTAAAAGCCCGGCGCGAGCCAGCGGGTACCACGCCGTCTCGTTTGCAATCACAAGCAGGCTCGCCCAACAGCCTACCGTCCCCACGCTTGCGCGAGAGGGTTGTATGCTCAGTCTCCACAACGAACCCGGATGCGCCCTAGCGGGATCCAGCCAGCAGCGGGCGGCGATTACTCGGGAATGCCCACAATCTCGGTCGTGGTGGTTTCGCCGCGGCGAATGAGCCGCAGCTGGGCAGGTATCGTCCGCTGCATCTCCTCGACGTGCGAGATGACGCCCACCACACGGCCCTCGGCACGAAGCGCCTGGAGCGCAGCCATCGCGTAGTCGAGCGTCTCGGAATCGAGCGTGCCAAAACCCTCATCGATGAACACGGTCTCCAGCCGCCGCCCCCCCTGGTGTTCCTCGGCCGTCTTCGCCAGGGCCAGCGACAGGGCCAGCGATGCGAGAAATGTCTCGCCACCCGAGAGCGTGCGGGCACCGCGGCGGGTGCCACTCCAGACGTCGTGCACGTCGATCTCGAGTCCCGCAAGCGTCTTGCGGTCCCCCAGGGACGTGGACCGCACGAGCTCGTAGCGGCCCCGGGTCATCTGCCGTAAGAGCGTCGTCGCGTGGGCCACCACCTGCTCCAGCACCGCGCCGAGCACCCAGCGATGCAGCGAGATTTTCTCATCGGGATGGGCCGCGCCCGTCACCATCTGCTGGAGGTGGCTGGCTGTCTCGAAGCGGCTGTCCGCCGCAGCGCACTCGTTGGCTCGAGTGGCATGCGAGCCGAACAGGTTCCGCAACGATTCGACGCGTTGCCGCGCGGCCTCGTCGGCATCCTGTGCCCCCTTTCGCGTCTCGTGGGCTGCTCGACCGGCAGCCTCGAGCGCCTCGATGTTTGGCGCAGTGCGCCCCGCCAGATCCCGCCGTGCCGCCTCCTCGAGCTCGCGGGCGGTGTTCGCCTCCTGGTCGGCGGCCGCGATCCCAGCAGCCAACACCTCGATCACGGCCGGTTCGCGTGCTGCGGCGTCGAGTGCTTCCGCCGTGGAAAACGGCGAGGCCGCAAGCGCGGCGGTCAAGGCCCCGGCCGCCTGCGTCGCTTTTGAGTTCAGCAGCACGAGCACCCCCTGCGCCGCGTTGAGTTTTTCGCGAATCGCGCTGGCGGCCGCCGTCGCCGCTTCCATTTCCTGCTTTGCTGTCGCGACCGAATCCTTGAGCATGCGCTGGCCCTGGATGATCGCAGCTTGCTCCGACTGCAGCACGGCGACGTCGAGCGGGGGCGGGTTGGCGACAAGCAGGCTGCGGGCGGCCTCCGCCTGAGCCGTGGCTCCCTGAAGATCGGCCGCCGCCTTCGCGGCCTTGGCAACCGCCGCATCGACCGCCTCCCGCGCGGCCCGCGATCGCCTTTCCCGCTGCTGGATGGCGGCATCGCTCGGTATGTCCCCCGAAGCCTTAGCGGGCGCAGGATGGCTCGTGCTGCCGCACACTGGGCATGGGCAGCCGGTGCCCAGCGTCGCAGCAAGCACCGCCGCCGTGCCGTTCTCGCGCAGCCGTCGCGCGTCGGCAAGTTCGCGTTCCGCGACCGCCACATCGTCGTTGGCCTCAACCGCTGCTCCCCGCGCACGCATGACCGCCTCGCGGGCCGCCTGCTCGGCGGCAGTGGTGGACGCCACCTGCTTCTCCGCCGATTCGTGCCGCAGCGTGGCGGCATCGGCATCGGCCAGACGCACCCCGATCTCAGCCAGCCGCCGATCGCCAACGGCAGCCTCGGCCAGTTTCAACTTCGCTGCCGCACACGCCCCAGCTTTCGCCTTTTCATCATGTGCCGCCGTGTTCGCGGCCTGTTGGATGGTGACGAGCTCTGCCGCCGCCACCGCCCGCTGCCCCTCGGCCACGCGATACTCATCCTGCAGCCGCGCCGGCTCCGCCGCGGCCCTCGCGGCCACGAGCACACCTCGGTCGGGTTCGATCCGACCGAGTTCCGCCTCCGCCCGGCCGCGTCGCGCCGTGGCCTCGGCGAGCGATGTCACGAGCCGGGCCATCTCGCTTGCGGCGCCCACCTGCTTCGCCGCCTCCTCATGCGCGGCCGCCGCCGCAGCCAGCGTGTGGGCTGCCACGGTCGCGACCTCGCGGGCGGAATCAAGTTCGGCCGCGAGTCGCGTTGCCACAGAGGCATCGTCGAGCCCCGGGGCCCAGTCGAGCGGCGCGAGCAGCCGTTGCCGCTCGCCCTGCGCGAGGCTTCGCGCGTGCTGCGCCTCGCGGCTGAGGTCGGCCACGCGGCCCTCGAACTGCTCGAACACGTACGTGCCGAAGATCCGCTTGAGAAGATCCTCGCGGGCGTCGGCGGTACTGATCAGCACGTCACGAAACCGTCCCTGCGGGATCACGATCACGCGGCGAAACTGATCGGCCGTGAAGCCTGTGATCTCCACGATGCGGTCGGTCACCTCGCGGACCTTTGCGGCAATCGGTTCCCACTGGCCGGCGGTCCCGCGAGACGCTCCTGTCCACCGCGCGAGCGTGGCATTGGCCCCCTCCTTCGTGACCCCGCCGCCACGCTTGGCCCGCTCGTAGGCGGGATTGCGCTCGACCTTGTAGAGCCGGCCGCCGACCGTGAACTCCAGTTCCACGGCAGTCGGCTGCTCCGGCGTGGCCTTCGCGCACCGCAACTCCGCGCCCGACCGGCCATCCACGCTGGCGGTTGCCTGCCCCTCGGCCGTGGTCTCGTTGAAGAGCGCGTAGCAGATGGCGTCGAGGAGGGTCGTCTTGCCCGCGCCCGTCGGCCCGGTCAGAAGAAACAGCCCGGCGGTGCCGAGCCGCTCGAAATCGATCCGCTCCGAGCCGGCGAACGGTCCGAATCCGCTGATCGTGACAGTATGAAATCTCATGCCGTCTCCTTGCGGTCCACGGCCCGCTCCATTAACTCGCGGGCCAGCGTCCGCACGGCATCGCCGGCGATCCCGGGATACCGGTCTTCGAGAAACCGAGCCACGAAGTCGTGGGGCGACTGGGTCCGGAGATCGGGCATCGCCGCGTGTGCCGAGGTTGATTCGACCGCGGCCGGCGGCTCGAGCGCGAATTCCAGCAAATGCGAATAAGCCTCCCGCAGCCGTTCCCGCGCGCCGGGTACCACGATCGGATCGGTCAGCACCACCCGCACGAGGTCGCTCCCTCGTGCCTCATCCGTGGCCGCTGCCCGCAGGAGTTGGTCAAAGGATCCGCGAAGAGTCCGCATGCCATGCCGTTGCGGCAGATCGATCTCCTCGATCGACACGTTGCCTGCGGCGTCGATCTCTACCATGCTCACGGTCTTGCGGTGCGTCTCCTCGGCGAAGGAATAGCGCCCGAGCGAACCGCTGTACCGCACGCGGCCGTCGCCCAGTCCGTGTGGGCGATGCAGATGGCCGAGCGCCGTGTATTGAAACGCCGCGAAGGCTGCCGGATCGACAGTGGCGATCCCTCCCACCGAGATGTCTCGCTCTGAATCCCTCGTCTCAAGTCCACCCTGCGCGAATAGATGGCCGACCAGCACGTGCCGGGCCCCGTCGGCGGTGTCGATGGCTGCGACACGGGCTCGCGTGGCCTCGTCATGCGTGCGGATGTCGTCGCGGCCCGTCTCAAACCGCACCTCTTCCGGCGTGGCATAGGGCATGAGGTGGAAGGCCACGCGACCATGGCGGTCGGCCAGATCAACCCGCTCGATGCCGTCCCGCGATGTGCCGGCAATATGGAGGCCAACCTGCCGAAACAAGGCCCGTCCAAAATCGAGGCGGCCTCCGCTGTCGTGGTTGCCGGCGATGGCGAGCACCGGCGCGATGTCGCTCAGGCGCAACAGCATCCCGTCGAGCAGCCGGACCGCATCCTCGGGCGGCAGCGCCCGGTCGTAAAGGTCACCCGCCACGACAATCGCATCAAGCCGCGCGTCCGCAGCGATCGCCGCGAGTCCTTCGAGCGCGTGCCGCTGGTCATCGAGCAGGTCGAAGCCCGCGAACACCCGCCCCAGATGCCAGTCGGCCGTATGCAGGAAACGCATAGCCGCGATTCTACGAAACCTCACCGAACACCGTCCGCGACCCAGACTCTCGGCTGATACAGTACCGGGCGATGCCGCTCACCGTTTCCCATGTCAAGCGGCTCGACGATGTCGTCGAGCCCGCCGTCGAATTTCTCACGCAGCCGATCGACCTCTTCGCGCGGCAGCGGATCGTCGTGCCAACGGCGGGTGCCAAGGCGTGGCTTCAGGACGCGCTCGCGCGGCGGCTTGGCACGACCGGCCGCGGAGACGGCATTCTCGCCAACATAGACATCGCCTTCCCCGCCGCGATCGCCGCCCTGCTTCGCGGCCCGGCGCGATCTACCGACACGTGGGGAGTCGAGCCGCTTACGTTTCACGTGCTGGAAGTCCTCGCGCAGGGCCGCGACTTCGGCATTCCATTCGACGTCGCCCGCGAGCCACTCCTGTCGGCTCGACAGATTGCGGCGCGGTTCGACCGCTACCATGTTCGCCGGCCGGCAATGATCCTTCGCTGGGAGGAGGGGGCTCCCGTGCTCAGCCCCTTCGCGGAAGGCCGCTCCTACGATGGCGATCACGCGGCCACGGCCCTCGACCCCGGTGACCGCTGGCAGTTTGAGGTGTGGCGGGCAGTGCGCGAGCGGATCGGCAGCCCGAGCCCGCCCGCGCGAGCCCTCGCGGCCACCGTGCCCGCCGACACCCAGCTCTTCGTGGCGGGGCTCCAATCGCTCTCGCTGGATGAGCTGGCATCCCTTAGCCGGATCGGTACGGTGTCCGACGTTCGCGTCTGCCTCGTGCATCCGTCGCCTCCCTTGGCCCATCGCTGGGCGGCGTCGCTGCCCACGGCCACGCCGGGCGTGCCGCCCCGGCAGGAGGCCCCCGAGTTGCCGGAAGATCTCGATCCGTTGGTGGCCACGTGGCTGCATGGCAGCCGCGAAACGCAGCACCTGCTGGCATCGCAGGGCATTCTCCCGACGATGCCGACCGAGATCGCGATCCCAGGCAGCGCCCCGCTATCCCTCCTCGCGCGGATGCAGGCGTCGGCCCGCTCGACCGCGAAGCCCCGGCTCCTATCGCACGACATCGCCGCCGACCACTCGCTCACGATCCATCGCTGCCACGGCCTCGCGCGGCAGGCCGAAGTGCTGCACGACGCGCTGCTGCATGCGTTCCGCGAGCTTCCCGACCTGCAACCCCACGAGGTGGCGATCGTCAGCCCCTGTATTGCGGAGGCCGCGCCCCACCTGCGGGCCGTCTTCGACCGCGGGGTCTCAGGCATCGATGCGAGTGGCGCTAGAGCCGACACTCGACTGCCGCTCGTGGTGGCCGATCGGAGCATCCGCGACACGAGCGTAGCCATCGATCTCCTGGCCCGCCTGCTCGCAGCGGTCGACTCGCGGTGCGGAGTAGACGACGTGCTCTCGGTCGCATCGCACCCGCTGGTGACTACGCATTTCAGGATCGATGCCGACGACCTCGAATACTGGAGCCTGGCGATCGAGCGGACACAGATTCGCTGGGGGATCGACACTGCCCACCGCGGCCGCCGAGGATTTCCTGCGGGCATTCCCGACACCCACACCTGGGTGCACGGCCTGCGGCGGATGCTGCTGGGTGCGACATTGCCGGATGGTCCCGAGCGGCCCGAGGTCGCGAGCGTCGTGCCGCTGTCCGACGTGGACCTCGCCGACATCGATCGCATCGCCGCGCTGGTGAGAATCCTGGCGGTGATCGGCAACCTTGAGTCAGCCGCGGCGGCTCCGCGATCCGTGGCCGAATGGTGCCGGCTGATCGACGACGCCCTCACCGATCTCACCGGCCCAGACAACCCGTCGCTCGCCGACGCGACCGTCGAGATTCGCCGTCTCCACGACGCCGCGACCGCCGTTGCCGTGCCGTTTCACGACGTCCGCACGCTGCTCGCGGAGCAGTGCGAGGCTGTCTCGGGGCGCCAGCCGTTGTTCACCGGCGCCATCACGGCGACATCGATGGTGCCCCTGCGCGGCGTGCCCCTCCGCGTGATCGCAGTCATCGGTTATGACGACGACGCGCTGGGCGGGTTCGAGGCCGAGGGCAACGACCTTGTCGCCCGCCAACAGCTCGCCGGCGATGGAGACCCACGGATCGAGCTGCGGCGGTCGCTGCTCGATGCCATGCTCGCGGCCCGCGACCGGCTCGTGATCACCTGCACGGGCACGAGCATCAAGACCAACCTGCCTCTGCCCTTGGTCACGCCACTGGCGGAGTTCGCAGACTTTGCCGTACGGCACGGCGTCGCCCGCACTGATTTGTCCAGGCCAAGTGGCGTCGAGATTTCTCACCCACGCCACGCGATCGGCCGCCGCAACTTCACAGCCCACGGCGTGCTCCCCAGGATCATCTGGAGCCACGATGCCGCAGCGAAGGCAGCGTCCGCGGGCCTCGGCCTCCCGCGAACTGTCGTCGCCCACACGAGCCCGTCAACGACGGTGGCCGCCGTCGTCGAGCTGTCTGTGCTTGAGATGCTCGTCCGCGACCCGCTCAGGCTTTTTCTCGAGACCACGCTGGGCATCAACACCTGGCGTGGCGACGATGCAGCCACGCCGGCCACGCTTCCACTGACGCTCGAAGCATGGAAGGTGCGGCGGCTGGCAAATGAACTGCTCGAGCTGCTGGCCTCCCAGGCAGACGCGGTGGCGGCCGTGCGTGCCGAGATGGACTGGTGCGCTGCGATCCTCGCCGCCGGCCGGCTGCCGTTCGGCGACTACGGCCAGCTCGCGCTCGCCGAAATCCGCGGCGTGGTTCACGGCATCCTGGCGAAGGCCGCCGAGGAGGGCGTGCCGCTGACCGGCGCTGCCACGCACGACCTGCAGGTTGAAGTCGGCACGACCCGCCTAGTCGGACACCTGCCGGGAGTCCATGTGGCTTCGGAACTACTCGTGACCGCCACGCCGGGCGAAGCCGAGCGACAATCGTTTGGCCGGCCGCTTCACAGGGCAGCCCTACACCTTCTTGCCGCCACGGCTGCCGGCCTAGCCGTGAGCCGCGTGGCGATCGTGTCACGGGGAGCTGGCTGGCGGCCCGGGATCAATGATCCCAAGAAGAAGCCGGCGCAGGTCCGCGTCGTGCGGTTGGCCGACGACCTCCGTGATCCCGCGCAGGCGGCGGCCCGTCTGGGCAACCTCTGTGAATTGGCTGCCGAGGCCCTCGCGACGCCCCGGCCGCTCTTCAACGGGGCCGACGACGAGTCGGCCTTCAATCAGTTCATCGCGAATGACTCCTACCACCGTTCGAGCGAGTGCCTCGTGTACGGCCCCACGCCCCGGTACGAGGCCGTGATCCCACCGGGCTCGGCCGAGGCCGTGTTCATCGAGTCCTTCGAGCGGCTGCTTAATCCGGCCTACAAGGGTTCGAAGCAAGGCTACGTGTTGTCATGAAGTTCAGCCTCACTGAATACCCGCTGCCGAATGGCACGGTCGTGGAAGCGAGTGCGGGGACGGGCAAGACGTTCTCGGTCGCCGTGCACGTGACGCTGGCGATCGCCAGCGTCGAGGACCTACGGATCGGCGAGATCCTGATCACCACGTTCACCCGAAATGCTGCCGCCGAGCTCCGCGACCGCGTTCGGGCGCGGATGCTGGCCACGGCCCACTTGCTCCGCGAGGGAGCCTCAGCGACGAACGACGACCTCGACCTGCACCTGCTTGCAGGCACAGATGCCGACCGGCTCGCGCGGGCCCGGAGACTGGAGCGAGCCGTAGCGGAATTTGACACGGCAACGGTCTCCACGATCCACGGCGTTTGCTCCAAGGTGCTCAAGGCCGCGGGGGTGCCGGTGGGCGAGGCGGGAGACGACGACCTCCGCCGGCGCATTGTCGCCGAGGTGGTCAACGACCACTTACTTGCCGAGGCGCTCACCGGCACCTCATGGGATGAGCGTCACATCACCGCGGCGGTGCACACCCTGCTCGGCGATCCTTTCCTCGTGCCCTGGTTCGACGATGGTACGAACGAGCCTCCTGAGCGGGAGCGGCTCGTCGCCGCCCAGGCGCTGCTCACCCGTTGCGTGGAGGGCGTCCGCGCCGCCATGCGGAGCACGCCGTCCTACGACGACCTGCTGCGGATTGCCTGGGAGGTGGTTCGCGATCCGGCGAATGCCACACTGCGGGACGATCTCCGCCGTCGATTCAAGCTGGCAATCATCGACGAAGCCCAGGACACGAGCCGGCTCCAATGGGAGTTTTTCCACGAGCTCTTTCCCCCTGCCGACACCCGGCCGCTGATCGCGGTCGGCGATCCGAAGCAGGCGATCTATGGATTCCGAGGCGCTGACGTCCAGGCCTACCTCCGATTCTCGCAGCCTGCCTCCGGGCAGCGGCCCCGCCGCACGCTCGACACCAACCGCCGCTCCGACGGGCCGATCCTCGACACGCTCAACACCATCCTGCCACACGCCTCGTTCGGTGCCGGCATCGCATACCACCCGGTGCAGCCGGCGCCGGAGAACGTCTCACCGCGGATCGGTGGCATGCCGTCAGTCGAGTTCATCGACCTCGGCGACCGGCCGCTCGTCGATGCCGCGGCCCGCAAAGTCTGGGAACTGCTCGACGTAGCCCGGCTCGACCCCACCGCGCGGCGGGTGAAGCCCGACGACATCTGCGTGCTCGTCCGCACCAACACGATCGGCGGCGCGATCGAGAAGCGGCTTGCGGCGGTCGGTATCCGCGCCGTGAGCACCGGTACGGCCAGCGTGATGGACAGCGGGATGGCGGCGGATTTGCGGGCGCTGCTCGAGGCGCTCGAACGACCGTCGAGCCCGGGTCGCATCCGGCGGCTGGCCGCCACGCGGTTCTTTGGCCACGAGATCACGGCTGTCGCGACGCTCGAGGAGTCGCAGGAGCTCGCCATCCAGGAGCGGATCGGGCAACTCGGGGCCACGCTCCGCACGCGGGGCATCGCCGCCTGCTTGGCTGAGCTTGTCAGCGACGACCCGCTCATGCGGCAGGTGACCGCCGGTGAAGAGGGCGAGCGAAACATCACCGATCTCGGCCACCTCACCGAATTGCTGCATGCGTCCAGCGGAGGCCGAGCCGCCACGGCGACCGAGATACTCGAGCAGCTTGCGGAGCTCGAACACCGTGACGAGAGGTCGGACCTCGTCAGTCGGCGAATCGAAAGCGACGAGGATGCCGTGCGGATCATGACGATCCACGCCGCCAAGGGGCTGGAGTTTCCCTGCGTCGTGATCGCCGACACGTGGAAGCCGAAGGACCGCGTCGACCGCGGGGCCGTGTTCTACGACGGCGATGAGCGGCGGCTCGACATCACCTGCGTCGATCCTGATCTGAGCCCATCCGTGGTCGCCGCGTCTGCCGCCCTCGACGCGCAGAACGAGGAGCTCGAGAGGCTGCTGTACGTCGCGTTGACTCGGGCCAAGCATCATCTCTGTGTGCTGGTCTCCACGACCAACAAAAACGGCAAGAGCCTGCTCACGCCGCTGCTCGCCGAAGGGCCGGCCATGCGTCAGGCTGCGACCCTGCCGCCGTTGCCCGCAGGCTGCGCGCCGGCGGCACCAGCATCGGCCGCCGCCGGGCTAGCCCCCCTGGTGCCGGTGGGCCAGAGCTATGCGCGGACCTCCTTCAGTGGTGTGATCGACCGTTGGAAGCGGACCGCATTCGACCCGTTCGAGCGCCCCGGCGGCGGCACTGACGAGGATGGTTTTGATCGACCGGCGATTGGGGTTGATGACGACGGCGGCGGAGTCATCGAGCTGCCGGCGGGCACCGCGGTGGGCACCGTCATGCATGAGATCTTCGAGGCGATCGACACGTCGTGCGTCGATCGCGGCATTTCCCTGGAAGACGAGGTCCGCAGCGTGGTCGCGAGAGTCGCCGCGACGGGCCAGCTCGCCGCCCACCACAAGTCGCTCCGGGCCATGGTCGCCGCTGCCCTGCGGACCCCGTTTGGCGGGCCGTCTGGCACGGTCTTTCGCGACGTCTGCTTCGCCGATATCCGTCCCACGGACCGGCTGGCGGAGATGCGGTTCGACATGGCACTGCCGCTGGCCGGATCGGGGTTGATGGCGAGCGCCATCGGGCGACTGTTGGTCCGGGCGCTGCCGCCCGGCGACCCACTTGGCCCCTATGCCGAGAGCCTCGCCGATCGCTCCTTTGACATTCCGCTGGCGGGCCTGATCAACGGGTCAGTCGATGCGGTCCTGCGATTGCCCGGCTTTCCGCCGGCGGCCCCTCGGCTTGTGATCGCCGACTACAAGTCGAACAAGCTCCACGACCGCGTCGCCCTGAATCCGCTGGCGGCCTACGAGCCCGCGCGGCTTGTGGAAGCCATGGGCCAGAGCCATTACATCCTCCAGGCGATTCTCTACGGCATCGCCGTCTATCGCCTGATCCGCTGGCGGCTGCCCGATTCCGATGCCGACGGCTGCATCGCGGGCATCGTCTACGCGTTCATTCGCGGCACCCAAGGGCCGGACACCCCTACCGACGAGGCCGGCCGCCGGTACGGCATGTTTACCTGGCAGCCACCCCGCGGTCTCTGGTCAGCCCTGAGCGGCCTGCTCGCTGGCGACGACCCCGGAGGCCGCCGATGAAGACGCCCGTCGAACTCGAGCCGTACCTCGCCGCGGCTGTGATTACAGCCGGAGATATCGCCGCGGTGCAAATGCTCGTGGAGCTCGCCGCACTGGAGGCACCGTGTGCGCCCGCCCCGCTCGCCTGGGTTGCCATGTGCCTTGCGATCCGCACGCCGCGAGACGGCCACACCTGCGTCGACTTTGCCGACATCACACCCTGGGCGGGCCGACTGGATCGGTCGGCCGCCGCCTGGCCAGACGCTGCCACTGCCTGGATCGACGCGCTCGCGACTGCCACGCCGCTCGTCGGAACGCCCGGCGATCGAAAGCCTTTTATCCTCGACGGCTCACGGCTCTACCTTGCCCGCTCACTCGACGAGGAGCAGCGCATCGCCGAGATGCTCCTGGCCGACGGCGGCGGCCGGGTGCGGGTGTTGCTCGGCGGTCCTGGGACGGGCAAGACCACGCAGGTGGCCAAGGAACTGATCGGCCGTTTTCAGGAAGGCGGGCCAGGAGCGGCACGCATCGCCCTCGCCGCCCCAACCGGCAAAGCGGCCGCCCGCATGACCGAAGCGATCAAGAAGCGGTGTGTTGACGAGCAGGCTCCTCCAGCCGTCTTGGCGGCGATCGAGGCAGCGCCCGCCATCACCATCCACAAGCTGCTTGGATTTCAACCCCACCGCACACCGCGTCATGTCTTTGGGGCAGGCAATCCCTTGCCCTACGACCTCGTCGTGGTAGACGAAGCGTCGATGCTTTCCAGTTCGTTGATGTTCCGCCTCTTGGCAGCGCTGGACGACGACGCGCAGCTGATGCTTGTCGGCGATCCCGACCAGCTCGCGAGTGTGGATGCCGGCACCGTGCTGGGCGACATCGCCACCAGCGCCTCGCGGCCGGGCACGCCGCTGGCCAGCCGCACGACCGTCCTCAAGGTTCGCCACCGCTTCGGTCCGGAGATCGGTGGCCTGGCCGACGCGATCCTCGCGGGCGACGTGCCCGGCGTCATGGCAGCGCTCACCGCAGGCTCGGCCGCGGTTCGCTGGGTCATTCCCGGATCGACAGCAATCGAAGCGCTGACCGCCGACGTCGTCGCGCACGCGCGGCGGATCCGGGAACTGTCTGCCGGCGACGCCGAGACGCTGCTCGCGACCCACAAGTCGCTTCAGGTTTTGTGCGCCCATCGCGCGGGTCCAACCGGAGTAGCCGGCTGGAACGCGACCGTGGAGCGACGGCTGGGCATTCGCCCCGGCGACGAGTGGTATGCCGGAAGGCCGGTGATGGCCACCCGCAACAATCGGGCCCTAGGCCTGTTCAACGGCGATGTCGGCATTGTGACGCGGACCGACAGCAACCGGCTCGAGGCCATCTTCGGGCAACCCGGTAGCCTGCTCCGGCTGCCGGTCGTGCGGCTCGAGGATGTGGAGACAGTGCATGCGGTCACGATCCACAAGAGCCAGGGCTCGGAGTACGGCCACGCGATCGTGGTGCTGCCGGAGGCAGACAGCAGGCTTCAGACCCGCGAGCTCCTGTATACCGGCGTGACCCGTGCGATCGAGCGGGTCACCGTCGTCGGTTCGCAAGCGGCCATCGAAGCCGCGGTCCGCCGCCGCATCCGCCGCGCCAGCGGCCTCGCCAGCCGGCTCTGACACAAGGGCGGAGATCGCGACAACCAGTTGGCGTGTCAGCCGGGAGAGATTGTCGCATTTTTTGCCGCTCATGGCCGGTGACGGCCTCCGCGCCCGCTTCACCAGTGGGGGCACAGGTTCTGAAGAGCCTCAAAGAGGCACGGGCGGAGCCGGTCTGCGCCAGGCCTGAAAAACCGTGCCGAAACGGGCGTTTTTGTCAGTCTCCGGGGCCGTCCGTCACGGAGCAGGTCAGCCGCAGACTGATTCGACTACCATCAACGAAGGGGCTCCTGCAATCCATCGATCGCGGAACCGCCGTTGACCGTCCTACCCGTCGTTCGCCGACAGGTTGAAGGAGATAACGATGAAGTCTCCGACCGTTCTTTGGCTGTTGGCGGCAATCGTTATCCTGTCGGGTAACGCGCTGGGCGACACTTTTCTCCAAGGCCTGGCCGGTCCCGACGGCCTCTAAAACGAGGGGAGCCAGGGGCCCAGTGCCCGCAACGATCGCTTCTACGGTGGCCCGGACAAGGCTTTCATCGGCGAGCCGTACGATTGGTCCGGCGTGGGGAGGTCCAACTTTTGGGGGGCCTGGGCCACGATGATCTCGCCCACCCATTTCGTCAGCTCCTCGCACTTCCATCCCGACCCAGGCGAAACGATCACCTTCCGGACTGGCAACAGCGTCTCCTCGACAAGCTATACCTACACTGTCGGCAGCAGCGGCTACCAAACCAGCGCTGCCGGGCTCGGCGGCAACTATACAGTCTCGGACCTGTGGCTGGGCCAACTCACCGCGCCAGTGGACGCGAGCATTGCCACGTACCCGGTCGAGGTGTTACCCAACACTGCCGCGTACATCGGCCAGACGATCTGGACCTACGGCTACGGCTTCGACTACGGCAACGGCTCCGACTACCGTCCCCGAGTGGGCACGAACAACATCGACAGCATCTCGGTCCTCGACGGCGTATATCTGCCGGAGACCACCGAGGTGATGTACTACCACTACAATGCCACCGGTGGGCAAGGATTCGACGAGTGCTATCTGGAGCAATTCGATTCGGGCGGGCCGGCCTTCACCGTGGTCGACGGCAGCTTGGCCTTGCTGGGCACCGGTTTCGTCAACGCCGAAGACCTTCAGCTGAGTTTGACCGTGTATGACGGCGCGCCGTCCGGCAGCGCCTTCGTGCCGTACTACGTGGCTGACTTGAACGCCCACATGACCGGTGGCGAACAAGTCATGGTCGTTGTTCCCGAGCCTAGCACGTTTCTCCTACTGGGCATGGCTGCTGCCACTCTGGCTTGGTGCGGGAAGCGAAGGATAGGACGGTCATCGGCACTTCCGCAACGTGGTGACGGCGCCCGTTCTGTCTCTGGTGAGGCCAATCATGTCCGAACCGTTTGAGTCGAATGAAGGCTTGGCTGAGTCCGATGCCGTGAGGATCGATCCGGTGGCTGTGTTTGCCTCCACCGACAGCCCGCCGGTCGTGTCCGATCCCGCATCATCCGGAGATGAAAACTCACCCCCGCGTGTTGATACGGAATCATCGACCGCGTCGTCCCTGCAGTCCGCAGCCGCGGACAGCACCGGCGTGGGACGCCCGCTGTCCCGCGAGAGATTCGTGGGCAACGAAGGCCTGCACGCGGTCAAACCACCCGTCGAAGAGTTGCCGCAGATTCCCGGATACGAGATCCTTTAAATCCTCGGACGCGGCGGGATGGGCGTGGTGCTCCAGGCCCGACATTGCGCGCTGGACCGGTTGGTCGCCATCAAACTGCCCTTGCCGCAACAGATGGCGGACGAGCCGCATCGAGCGCGGTTTTTGCGTGAGGCTCGCTCGGCGGCACGGCTGCGACATCCCAATATCTGCGCGATCCATGATGTGTCCGAACATCAGGGCCGTCCGTATCTGACGATGAGCTACATTCACGGGGAATCTCTCCGAGACTGGGCCAAGCGGCGTCCGCCCACCGGGCGCGAAGCCGCCGAAATAGTGGCCGCGCTGGCTCGAGCCATGGGCTACGCTCACGAGCACGGCGTGATCCATCGGGACATCAAACCCGCCAATGTGATGGTCGAGGCCGAAACGGGAAAGCCCGTACTGATGGACTTTGGTTTGGCCAAGGAGCTTTCGGACCTGAGCAGCGATCTGACGCACGCCGGCCAGGTGATGGGGACGCCGGCCTACATGGCCCCCGAACAGGCGGCCGGCCATGTCGACCGGGTCGGTCTGCATTCGGACGTGTACGCGCTGGGAGCGGTGTTATACGAACTGCTTTGCGGCTAAGCTTCCTTTTGCGGGAGCGTCGGAGAAGTTCTCCGCCAGGTGCAAACGGACGAGCCGCCACTGCCGCGAAAACTGGCGCCGCGCATTCATCGCGACCTGGAAACGGTCTGTCTCAAGGCGATGGCCAAAGTCCCCTCGCTCCGTTATGCGTCGGCCGTGGCGCTGGCGGAGGATTTGGAACGCTTCTGTGTCGGCGAGGCCATCCTGGCCCGACGCGAGAGCCTGCCCGCCCGACTCTGGCGTCGCGTGCGCCGCAGCCCCATCACCACCATTTCCCCGGTGGTGGTTCTGCTCGCCGTCGCGATCGCGAGCTATGTCGTTTGGAACTCCCGCCATTTCGGGCGGGTCCATGTCGCGGTTAGCGAATTCGAAGCCGGACTGAAGGTGGACGACTGGACGGCCACCCACCTCGAAGCGATGGAATCCCGGCTGGAAGAACTTCACCGATTGGACCCGGATTCAGCGGGGGCGGCCCGTCGGCGATTGAATGAGCGCTATGTCGCATTTATCCGCGAATTGTTCCGTCGCCCGAATGTGCCGCCGGAGGACGTGTCGCATATCGAAGCCGCGTTGACCCTGCTCTCCACGCGCGCACCGCAGTCGGTTCCCGCGTTGCGCCAGGAATTGCAACAGCGGCTCCGGCGTTGGGAACCCGTCGGGGAACTGACGGCTCCGTTTGACAACGTGGACGCCATCTTCGCTGCGGGCACAGTTCAACGAGAGGAGAGCCGTGTCTTCGTCACAGCGCCCACCGGCGACAAACCGCCGGTCTTCATCCGCACTCGGGCTCCTTGCCTGGGCAACGTGCAGCTCGTGATGGACGTGGCCGCCGGCTGGTCCGCGCTGTCCCAGATCGGGTTGGTGCTCCATGCCCAGGCAACGCAAGGCTATTCCTTCGTGCTCCATGCTCCCGGTGTTCCGGTCGAGTGGCCTCTTCGGAAGGCCAGCGCTGCCGGCGCCGCCGTTTCTTTGGCCACCGTGCGGCAGGGCGGCGGTGTGTTCCAACTGGTCATCCTCCGCAACGGCGTGCGGTTGCGTGAACATGAGGTACACGCCACCAACATCCCCGAAGGGCCGCTCCGGCTCCTGGCCAGCCGCGAGGGGGACCGGCTGACCTTTCAAGTCAATGCACTGCCGCCCGTAACGTTCCAGGATCTCTTTCCGCTCAGTACCGGCGATTCGGGAACCTTTGGTGTGTTCTGCCCGGACGGAGTGCGCTTAGCCCGTTTGCAGATGTTCCGCCAGGCGCTGCCGGTGGCGCCGCGAACCTTGGAACGGGGCGATGAGCTGTTCTCCCGCGGTCAATGGGCCGAAGCGCTGTCGCATTACCAGCAGGACGCGATTTCATCGACCGCACCGGACGCCGTCCAGGAAGCCCGCTACAAGGAAGGTCTCTGTCTGGCGGCGTTGAACCGCTCCGGCGAAGCCGTCCCGTTGTTCGAGCGGCTCATCGCCGAATCCGGTTCCCGCTGGCCGCCGCTCGCCGGCTGCCAGCTCTGGCTGATCCATCTGCGACAGAACCGGCTGGAGGAAGCCGAGGCCGTGCTCGATCTGTTGACCGCCCGGCACGGCCAAAGTTTCCAGAGCTTGGCCGCGTTGATTCCGGACGATGTTCGCGAGAGGATCCTGGAGAAGTACACCACTCGCGGAAGCAACTTCCTCTTGTTGGCGCCGGAAGAACTGCTGCGCACCTGCGAGCGGGCGCTCCAGACCCGTGAACTGCTCGACCCCAAGCCACACAACATCGATGCGTCCAGTGGACACTTCTGGGCCAAACACACGCTCATTCGCGCCTGCGATCTGGCGGGCCAGGGAAATCGCGCGGTCCAGCTTGCCGAAGAGTTGCTTCAGGAATATGGGTTCGACAACAGCACCAGCCTGGAACAGTACTTCTGGGTCTTGCGCCACTATCGGGGACCGCGGGCCGCTCTGGACGCGCTCAACCGCTGGCCGGAGAAAGCCGCAAAGGTCGTCGCGGCCCGACTGCTCCTCGAGCGTGCCCGCACTCACGCGACTATGGAGGACTGGGACAAGGCCGAACAGCACCTGGACGCCTTGCTGCGCCGGCCTGACAAGAAAGATCAGTCCGCATTTGTGGCCGCCGACTTCATCCGGGGGTTTCTGCGAGAACGACGCGGCGACCTCGCGGGTGCCCGCGAGGCCTGGAGCCGCAGCCTGTCCGAATTCCGCCACGCGAGCCTCCCGCAGAGCCTGGATCAGGTCACGGTGGCCAGTGGCATTTCGCATGGGGCCGTTGTGCAGCGATGGATTCTTGGGTCGCTCACCAATGAACTCACGGACGACGAGGCGCTGGCGGATCTTGCTCTGATGACTGGCTCCCTCGCCGGTTCTTTCGCGGGCGATTCCAGCGGCGCGAACGCGTTTCGAATCCTTCCTATTCCGCCCGCTGCGATCCGAGAGATGTGGCAAACACCCCGCGGCCACGCCTGGGCACGCCGGATCGCGTTCCGCGACCTGTCGTTTGGCGACTAAACCCGCATTCCGGTGTACCTGATAGCCGCCAGGTTGGCTCGGAAGGCTGCATTGCTCGAACCGCCCTCGCCCGAGCAAGACGAGCTGATGTGGATCCTGGTGCAGGACTGGCACTCGGCGTATCTCGCCAAGCGGGTCAACCAAGGCCAGTTGGTGTCCCTGTTCTTCATCGCCAAGGGCACGGCGAATCTTCCCGGCCTCCGTTGGCAGGACATCGGCCCGAAGCTCGAACCGCGCCTGCGCGGCCCAATGGCCTACCTGTTGGGCTGTCGGCATCTGGGTCTCAAGCAGCCGGGCGAGGCGGCCTCGTACTTTCGGGCCGCGTTAGAGGTGGCCCCGCCCGACTCGCCCAATGCCCGCTTGGCCCAAACGGAACTCGATCGGCTGAATGTTCCACCGCAGCCTCTCACCAGCCCGCCAGCCAATCCCGGAGCGACTCCATAAATCGTCTCCACAGGGCCGGATGGCACGGAACAATGACGGTGTACGCCGCTGGCCGGCCGCGCGACCGTCCGATCCTTGTTATGCGTCCGCTGTTGCGATTGTAGTGTTCATCCGCCGAGCTACGTCGGTTCCGCGTTCGGCTTTGGATCCGCTGGTGAATCGCTTCGGAACGGTGAGGCGGGCAGTCCATCACGATTGAACAGATTCCCGTCGGGCACTTTGGCCCAGCCGTAGCGGACGGCGACCGGTGATCGCGTAAGGCTTGAGCGGTGCGATCATTCCGTTGTGCAACGCACTGGGGCAGTCGTGGCAACGCATCGCAGGGCGAACGGGTTCGGGCGGGACGGGCTTGCCTTCGGCCTTTGCGGCTCGGACCGCCTGCGGGTACACGAAATACAGCTCGTCCTGGTACTCGCGATACGTCTTGGCAATGCGATCGAACTCTTCTGACGGGACGTTCTTCCACTTCGCGATCAGCGGGCCGGCCACGCCCAGGGCGGCGAGTGTTCCGGGTTCCATCCATATTTCGATTCGTGTTCCACCAATCGAACTGACGACCAGACCGATGGGCACGTCATACTTCTGGCGAAGGGCCACGGCAAAGTAATACGCCACCGCCAAACACTCTTCTATGTTCGTCGGCGCAACCGGCTTCCACGCCCCCTGAACATCCGCCGAACGCTGTTGCGAAAACTGCTCCTGGACCCTGAAGAAACGGATCGCCGGGTGATTGGCGGCCGCGATTTCCTGGTGCGCGTTTGCGACCTGCTTCATGCGAAATGCCATGTTGGACTGCCCCGAGCACAGCCAGACATCACCGACCAGCACATCGGAAATCTTCGACACCCGTTTTTCGTCCGATGACCGCACGACCAACTCACGCCCTTCCATCGACGCCGACATCGAATCGAGTGTGACCTGCCACTTGCCGTTCGCGTCCGTGGTCGTTTCATCCTTCTGCCCCGCGAACTCGACGGTGACTTTCTCATCCGGATTCGCCCACCCCCAGACCGGCACCGGCTGATCGCGCTGGAGGACGGTATGGTCGGTGAACAATCCCGACAGGCTCAATTCCGCCGCATGCAGCGATACCCCCAGAAAGAGCACCAGCGAGACGAGACTTGTGAGTGTGAGTGTCATGTAGTTCTGCCTGTGTTCACTTGCTCGCTGATTGGAGATCGATACGGGTTCACGCCGGGAAGCCTACCGCGTCCACGACCACCGTGATGCCGTGCAGGACTTTCCTGACAATCTGCCTGTGATCGACATCCACTCCCTCTGAACCGCCGCCAAAAGGCACGGGCGAAGAAGGGCTGCGCCGAGCGTAAACAAGCCATCCCACAAGGAACACGTTCGTCGGCCGCCGCGACCGTCCCTCACGTCGACAGACAGCCCCAGACAGGCTCGGATACGATCAGGCGTGAGTCGCCAGCCATCATCCGATTCCCGAAGTGCCGTTGACCGCCCTCTCCTCACCCCTGGGAGAGGACCGGAGAGGACCGACGCAGCATCATGTGCTCCAAAAGCGATTTTTCCTGTGGGATTGCGATCGCCGCAATCGGGAAGGACGGTAGAATGGCGACATCATTAGCTTTCTAACGAAACCCGCCGGTAGTCAAGTGAGGTTGACCATGCGTTTGTGGAATGCGGCAGTCCTTCTCGTTATATCCGTCTCACTCATGGGTTGCGGGCGACAAGAGATCTATCCTGTGAAGGGCAAGCTCATCTATCCGGATGGCACACCGGCTCGTGAACTGAAGGGTTCTCGTGTCATATCCGAGGGCAGCAGCATCAGCGGGAAGATCTGTAGTGCGCAAGGTGAAATCGACGGCGAAGGGGCTTTTCAGCTAGCGACATTAAAGGCGGACGACGGTTCAATTGTCGGCAAAAACAAAGTGCTGATCGAACGGCGGATGATCGACCCCGAACATGTGGCGCCGCGAGTGATTCACGAGAGATTCGAACGATTCGAAACGTCGGGGCTCGAACTCGATGTTGGAGAAAAACCCAACGAGTTCACGCTCACAGTTGAGCCAATCGACGGCAAACGCTGACTCTTTTGACACTTTTCGTTGCAGTGACTCTGCGCTTCGAGTCACTCTCGTAACCTTGTCACACTCTGCTTGGGACCGACATCAGTTCAGCGGGTTCCCAAACGAGGCTTCACTCCTGAGGCTCGCCTCAACCGTCCTCGCCGAGATCAGTGACGACTGGGAAACCGAACGTGCTTACCTGAACATGGAAGCAAGATGACCCGCCCACCTCGCCCCGCCGGGAGTACTTGGCCTCATGATCCTCGATTCACTGGACAATGCAGGGTTTTACGGCGGTCTCCCGCCGGGGCTGGTGTGGGGGCTCGAGTGGCTATGCGAACACCGCGCTGCGCTCCCCACGCTCGCTGTAGGCCGCCACGAGATCGATGGCGACCGCCTCTTCGCCCTCGTGCAGGATGTGCTCACAAAGCCGCTCGAACAGTGCCGCTACGAATCGCACCGCCGCTACCACGACATCCAGTACGTCATCACCGGCGTCGAATGCATGGGCTACGCCGCCGCGAGCGGGCTGCGATTGACAGAGCCGTATGACGCGGGGAGGGATGTAATGTTCTACGATGGCGTCGGTGATGCGGTGACGGTGCGGGCCGGCTGCTTCGCGCTCTTCACGCCGCTCGACGCCCACGCGCCGACCGCGATGGTCGGCTCGCCTACGCTGGTCAAGAAGGTTGTGCTGAAAGTGGAAGCCTGAACTCTGAAGCCGGGCTGCACCGAACGTGACACACCATCCCACAACGGGCACTTTCGTCAGCATCTGAGGCCTCCATCACACCGCACGACAGCCGCAGATCGACTCAGCTACGATCTGACGGTGGCCGTTCGCCAGCCACCGGGTGCCGACATGCCGTTGACCGTCCGGCTCCTCGTCGCGTCAGAGAATCGCTGGCCGCGTGGCGTTCAAGTTTCCCAGAGCCTTTCTTGTCGGAGAGTTCTACGATGAAGCGATTCGTGCCGCTGCCATGTCTTCTACTTCTTGCCTGTCTCGCGCCGCCAGTCGTTGCTCAGCATGAGCTGATCCTGCAGGGCAACAGCCAACTCGTGCGGCTTGATCGCGACGGCACGATCGCCTGGCAGATGACCTGGGGAGGAATTCATGATCTGCATCTGTTGCCAAACGGCAACGTCATGGTGCCGCGTGGAGCGGCGGAGGTGGTCGAAATCGACCCAGCGACGAAGGAGGTCGTCTGGTCGTACAACTCGGCGAACGAAAACGGAAACGCAGGCAAGCCGGTCGAGGTTCATGCGTTTCAGCCACTCGGCGACGGACGACTCATGATCGCCGAGTCGGGCCCGGCGCGGATCATCGAGATCGATCGGGCAGGAAAACTGTTGCACGAAGTGAAACTCAAAGTGCAGCGGCCGAGTACTCATTCTGATACGCGACTCGCACGAAAACTGTCGTCAGGCAACTATCTTGTTGCCCACGAGAACGACGGGGTTGTGCGCGAGTACGACTCCAGTGGAAAAGTGATCTGGGAATTCGAGGTTCCGCTCTTCGGCCAATCTCCCAAGTCCGGGCATGGCCCCGAAGCGTTCGGGAATCGAGTGTTCGCTGCCGAGCGACTGACGAATGGCAATACGCTCGTCGCAACCGGCAATGGGCACAGCGTGCTCGAAGTGACCCCCGACAAGCAGATCGTGTGGAAGATCGAACAGAAGGATCTGCCGAAAATCCAGCTCGCGTGGGTGACGACGATCGAGGTCTTGCCGAACGGCAACTACCTCTTTGGAAACTGCCATGCGGGACCCGGTCAGCCCCTAGTGATCGAACTCGACCCGCAGACGAAACACGTTGTCTGGACACTCGATCGCTTCGCCGAATTCGGCAATTCCGTGTCGAATAGCCGACGAGTTCCGGAGGAGGGGCCACGCTAGTCTGACACGCGGCGTGAGGGCACGGCCCGGACCATCCGAGTGTGGCACCCAGCCCTCGCCGCACACCGGGGTTTGTTCGTGGCGTCACTTCCCCGCGCGCTTGCGGTGCTCTGCCGCCTTCTTCCCGTCGCCGCGGCGGTCGTACCACTCAGCCAGCTCCATCAGGATGCGCTGGTCTGTCCCCCCGATCCGGGCCGCCTCTTCCATCAACCGGATCGCTTCGGCTTCGCGACCGAAAAACCGCTCGATCCTGG
Source organism: Planctomycetota bacterium (assembly GCA_031403195.1). Taxonomy (GTDB): domain Bacteria; phylum Planctomycetota; class Planctomycetia; order Pirellulales; family UBA1268; genus QWPN01. The sequence goes on from JANNSZ010000024.1 coordinate 22,288, forward strand.
CCAGACCCGCCCAGTCGCCGGCATCGCGTCGCAGTCGTGTCAGTGTCCGAATGTGGCCGGCCGCCCGCTCGTAGTCCCGCCTCCGAAGGGCGTCGTTGCCCAGCTGCGCCACCGCGATGCAGCGATCGTTGCCGTCGAGTACGGGGTCGGCCAAGGCCGCCTCTGCGAATGGGACGGAGTTACCCCCACTGCGGTTCACCAGGGTAGACAGGGCGGCGCCCACCGGCCCGTCGCGGACCCCCGCGTCCCACACTTCCGCGAGGAGTTGGAAGGCCCGGCGGTCGTGCTCCGCGGCGACTGGCCCGCCGGCCGCGATAGCGATCGCCTGCCGGTGCGCCAGGCCGAGCGAGCGCATCTGGTCCAGCGGGTCGAAGCGCGACAAGTCGTGAAATGGTTCGTACTCCGCGAACGGTTTGAACTCCGCGCCCGGTGGGTGGGCCATTGGTCCCCACGACGGCGGGTTCGGCTTGTGAATCCCGATCCGGTGGTGGCTGAACGCGATGTGCGGGATGTCGGTCGCGCCGGTGGGCATGTGGCAGTGGGCGCAGTCGTCCTCCGGGCTCTGCGTGCGTCGCAGGTCGGGTGCGAGCTTGCACGCCGCTTCGGCGTGACAGCTCAGGCAGGCGGCCCGATAGTGCTCGACGCGGTCCCGGGGTTCCGGAAAGCCGTGTGGGTTGTGGCAGGTCGTGCAGGTGAGCGTCGCCGACTGTTGGTAGCACGGGCTTTGGTGGAGCTGTTCAACGTGCCCGGTGACGGTCATGCCGTCGCCATGGCCGACCGGCTCAAACACGTGAATCACGTCTTGCAGCGGCAACCCAGGGCGGAAGTCCGCCGGCGTCCGCCCGCGGGCCGTGACCGCCAGCTCCGCCGACAGGTGGCACTGCTGGCAGATGGCCTCGGACAGTTCCCGCGATAACCGCCGCGGGTTCACGATCGTCCGATCGCCCTCCGGGCCCGGAGGTACCGGAAGGCGACGGGTCCGCTCTGCGACATGCAATGAACCCGGGCCGTGACACCGCTCGCACCCAATCGCTGCTTCGGTGATCGTGTACCGATTGAGCGCGTCCCCCTGAACTTCGAACTGGCCGACATGGCAGAAGAGGCATCGGTTTGTGATTGGTCGCTGAAATCCGAGATGCGTCGGATAGTCATAGCCCGGGGACATGGCCCACCCGCGGGATCGGTACCACGACACCGGCGACTCAACGAAGAACCCACCGTCCTCAATCAGGTACGTCTTGGCGTGTCGGCCGGAGCCGACGACGTAGGTCAGCGGGAAGTCGTTGACAACAACGGGCGGGCCATCAGCCGCCACCCGTGTCTCGCGGTGCCGCAACTGGCCGTCCTGACGAGTGACCTCGTAGTTTCGCCCCGATGCCGCGTGAGTGAATGAGGCATCGGCTGCTTCCTTCACCTGATCGACGGCCGCCGTTGACCGGGCCATTCCGGTTTGGTGGTAGCTCGCGTGCTCCCCCTTGTGGCAACTGACGCACGCCGCCGACCCGACGGGCCTGGCAGCCGGCCCCGTGTTGAGGTACGGGCTCGGCGAGAGAGGAAGGATCGGGGGCGGTTCCGCAGATGACCGCCGCGGGGCCAGCGGCGCAGAGCGGAGAACGTACGCTGCGGTGGCGGACGCGCCGACCAGCCCGACGGCGAGTAGCAAGCAGAGCCGGCGGGTCGGCAGAGGCATAACGACGTTCCCCTGAGAAGCATTACAGGATAGGCCGGTCAACGGCACATCCGCAACGGGGTGACGGCGACTGCTCAAACCCCTGAACGGATCCGATCCGGCTCAATCACGTCGTGCGACGCGAAGGGAGCGTCCGAGGAGCACTGATCGCGTGGCACAAGCTCCTCGCCCACGCCGGGGAGCCGGGGGAGCCTCCTCCGGTGTCGCCCGCGTGAGGGCCACCGACGGACTGGGGCACGCTCTTCCAGGTCGCTTTTCGACCGCGGCGTCGTGCCCGTCCTTCACGCCGCAAGACAGCCGCACACCGAAGCGGCTCCGATCAGGGGATGGTTGTCGGCAAAGCTTCGGCTGCGGAAGTGGCGTTGACTGTCTTATCCTCTCCTCCAGTCGTGCGCGGCATTCACATTGGCCAGCGCGAGGTTCGGCGTCACGATTCCTCTGGTTGGCTCTCGGCCGGAGTTCGCGTGAGTCGTCGAGAGTTCACGACGTCCTGCCGCCACGACGACCGGGGCCCCGGCGGCCTCAACCCGCGATTGTAGGTCGGCGTATTCCTCGTCGTGGAAGTCACGCTCGGCGATGACCAACAAGACCTGCCGCTGGGCTTGAGTCGGTGCGTCGTTGTCGGCGATGGTCACCGTGCCGGAGATGGCTGCTCCGAGTGCGTAGGCCGAGTTCGCGGACAGCGTCGCGCTGACGGTTTCGTTGGCGTCGGCCGTCGTGTCATCGACCGGTCGAACAGTGATGGCTCCGGCGGTCTGACCCGGATGGATCACGACCGTTCCTCGCAGAGTGTCGTAGTCCCTGCCTCTCGTCGCGGTCCCGCCCAGTGAGTAGTTCACGGCGAGCGCAGCGGCATGTGAGCCGGTGCGAGTGATCGTCAGCATGCCGAATTCGCGGCCTGCTTCGGCCGCGGTGGCATCGGTCACGGCAAGCGTCGTGGTCGACTGATTCCGGTTGAGCAAGCGGTCGGCGATGGTCACTCCCAGCAGGCGGGCCGAGTCATAATTCTCGCCCGTGACGATGCGTCCATCGACCAGCACGTCATCGAATCGCGAAGCCTGATCGCCGAGCGTTCCGCCCGTGAACGCGGTCGCGCCATTGGTCTCCAGATGCCAGCGGTACAGACCCGCTTCGGGCAGGTTGTTGGTCGGCGAGTTGAAGTGTGCCGTCGTCGCCGTACGGCCTTGCAGCAGGCTCTGGCCGTTGACTCGCGACCAGGCAAGCACGCTCACTCCATAGCAGACGCCCGTGACCAACTTGTCCTGGGCGACAAACTCGTTGATGAGCCGGTTGGCAGCTTCACGGATTGCCGGAGTCGCGTTGTAAGCGGCGTTGGTGTAGCTGCCAGGGAAGGCGTACTGATACTGCGCCGCGCCCCAGCCGCCGACGAAGACGATGGCCGAATAATCCGAGGCCCGTGCGTCGGCCAGAGCGATGTCCGGCATTACCGAGCCGTTGCCCGACGTGTAGCCGGTGTTCGCGTGCGGTGTCGAAAGGACTCGGCGGCCCGCTCCGACCACCACGGGAATGCCCGCCTCTTCGAGCGCCGCTCGCGGTGCGGAATACTCGGTGTAGTAGAAATCGTTGTTCGCGATCACGATCAGCACCGGTAGCGGCGTGACGGCCGAGACGTCGTTGTCGGCGATCGTCACGGTTCCGGCCATGCTTGTGCCGAGCTGGTACGCGGTGCTTGATGAAAGACTGACGGTCAGGGTCTCGTTGGAATCGAACGTCGTGTCATCGATCGGTCGCACGGTGATCGTCCCGGAGGTCTGTCCCGCCGCGATGGTCACTCTGCCGGAGAGAGTGTCGAGGTCCTCGCCATTCGTGGCTGTACCGCTGACCGAGTAGTTCACAGTCATAGCGGCGGCCGTCGAGCCTGTGCGAGTGACTGTGAATGAGCCGGTCTCGCGGTTGGCTTCGGCGGCGTTCGCGTCGGTCGTGGAGAGCGTCACGGTCGGCAGCGCGGTCGCGCCATCGTCGCTGGTGATGTTGACGGTCGCCGTGCGAGCGATGCCGAGGTCGTAGGCGTCGCCGTCCGTGAGGCTGACGGTCACGGTCTCGACCGCTTCAACGTTCCGATCGTCATATGGATAAGCGGTGACGGTTGTCGTCGCCGCGCCCCACGCGAAGTACGCGAAGCCACTCAGCGGAGCGAAATCTTGTCCCGGTGCTGCCGTGCCTGTGGCCGTGTACCGCACGACCAGCGTGTTGTTCAATGCCCCGGTGCGAGTCAGCGTGAATGTGCCGTTGTTGTTGCCGACTTCGTTGGCGTCGGAGTCGGTCGCGGCGACGGTGATGATCGGCGTGACGGGCCGTGGAGCGACATCGTTGTCGGCGATGTTCACGCGAGCCACTGTGTTTGGGCCGAGCCGATACGTCATCGTCGGGTTGATGCTCAGAATCACGCTCTCAGCATTTTCAACGGTCGTGTCATCGACCGGCCGCACGGTCAGCGTGGCCGAAGCCTGTCCCGCCGCGAACGTGACGCTCAGCGGGAACGAGTCGTAGTCGGCGGCCTGCGCGGTCTGGAATCCGTTCCTCAGATACACGGTCAACGAGCCGGTCGTGTTGCCGGAACGCGTGACTGTGAAGACCCCGGGATCACGACTCGCTTCGGCGGCGTTCGAATCGGTGGCCGTGATGTTGATGGTCGCCCAGCTCGCCAGCACGTCGTCGCTGACGATGCTCACGCTGCCGGTCGATGCGGCGGAACCGATCAGCGAATAACCGGTTCCCGGTTGCAGCGTGACGGTGACGGTCTCACTGGATTCGATGCTTGCGTCGTCTCGTGGCGTGACGGTGATGAACGCGGTGTTCTCGTTGGCCGGGAACGTGACCGTGCCACTCAGCGCGTTATAGTCGGTCCCCGCGATCGCGTTGCCGCTCACCGAGTAATTGACCGTCAGCGGCTGCGCGAGGTTTCCGCCGCGAGTGACTCGGAACGTCGCAGCGCCTAGGCCCGCTTCGTGAGCCGTCGGATCGGCGGCGTTGAGCGTCACGAGCGTTGGCGTCGAGGTGAACAGCGTGCCGGCGTCCGCATCGAGCAACGCCCGATAGATGTGTGCCTGGCTGAGCGGCTGATTCTGTCCAAGCAGCACGCCAAACAAGCCGTACTGCGTCGCGAGGTCGCGGTCGGTCAGCTTGTAGTGGACGTAGGCGTCCAGCCCTACCGCGTTCTGCATCCGCAGGTAATCGCGGGTGATGTCGGCCATGCGAGGGTCTTTCGTCGCCTGGAAGAGCGTGTTCTGATACGTCGCTCCGTTGCCGTTGAGATGCGGGCCGCCTTCATACGCCAGCACCTGAATGTCTCGGCCCAACCGCGTCGCAAAATCATCGGCAAGCCGTTGATGATTCAGCGTCATCTGCGCACTGAAGACAATGTTGCCACGCATGTCGTTGAGCACTTGATCGACGGTCGTGGCAGCGGAGTAGTTCGCTCGCTGAGCCTCGCTGGGGCCGAAGTACGGCGCGATCGAGATCGCGTCGAAACTGCCCCCCATGTTCTCGACGATCCGCTCCGTCACCCACGGAGTCGTCGCTTGCCCCGCGGCCACTCGCACGATGCGGTCGGTCTGACCGGTGAAAACACTGCTCCAGACATTCATGTCGCGAGCCGCTTCGCGACCGGCGAACTGCCAGTGTGTCAGGCCCGCATTTTCCGGCAACCGAATCTGATCGGCGATCCAGAAATAGGTCTCGAAGCCGGGGGCGGAGTTCCAAATCTCGTTCGACCACTCGACATAGGCGGTCAGACCGGGTTCGAGGTTGTCGCGAACGTAGGTCGCGAAGTTGCGGACGAACGCATCGTCGGCCATGTGCGGCATGTTGAACCACGGATCGGCATCGAGTTCGTTGGCAAGTTGAACCATATGCTCGACCGAGATGCCATTGGCAAACCGTCCTCCACCACCGTTGCCCGACGATTGCCGCGAGTCGCTCGCGTCACGGCGATCGGACCAGGTGCGGATGTCGGATGTGACCGTCTCCTGCGTTTGCATGAAACGCAGGATGCCGAAGTCGTCCAGCCGCTCCTTGTAGAGCGGATGAAACGGTGAGAAGTTCGCCCCTGGAGTCCACCGCTGCCCGGCGAAGCTCTGCCCGTTGTAGTCCGGCATCCACACGTGAATGTCGCGGATCGGGTCGCTCGCACTCATCGAGTTGATGCCGAGAAAAATCCCGCCGTTACCCGGCGTCACATTGAGCAGCGCGAAGGTGTGCCCGTTCGCGGTCCGGCCGCGAGACGTTTCACGAGCGTCAAAGCCAAAGACGACATCGCCGGTTCCGCCCCACTCGGCGCGATAAGTCCCTGCGGGGTAGTTTCCGTTGAGATCGCGAAACATCAGCGTTCCCAACCGCTGTTGCATCACCTGCCCATGCGCGTTGGTCCACGTCGCCAGTTGTGTCGGCCAACCGTTCGCGTCCGTCTGCACCGGAATGAGCGCCCCGCCATTGAAGTCCGACCCCTGCGTGACCGTATTGAACGATTGACTGATCCACGGCCGAGACGACTGAAACACATCCGTGAACATCCAATTGGGCGTGTAGTCGTTGACGTTGTCGAGATTCATCCCAATCTGCATCGGCGTGCCCGACATGACCTGCCGCGCTTCGAGATTCTCAACATGCCCGAAGGCGTCGCGTCTGCGTCGTCGACGCGACCGGCCCACGCCGAATCCTGTGGCTCGCCAGAGGTCGCCAAGGATTCCAAGAACTCCTCTTCCTTGCCGATTTCCCACGCCATTCGCCCGATGTTTCGTCGCCATGATGTTCTCTCCTGGGATTCTTGCGCGGCCCGCAAGGATGTGAGTTCCAAAGAGAAATGGCGGCGGACGGCGGCAACCTTTCACGGACTGTTGCGAAATTTTTTCGTCTGCAGAATTCGCTCAGTCCGACTCTGGGCGTTGCTGGGGTCGTGCCCCGGGGATGAGGCGGCCCATTTTCCCGGCAGGGACGACTCGTTCTGCCGTCTTCCAGTTGATGTTCAGGGCTTCAATCTCCGAGGCTATCCGGGTTTTCTGTGGGTAGCGGTAGCGTCCTTGCCTTCTGACTTATGGAATCTGCCGCGACTCCCCTGACGACCTGCCCGTGATCGACATCCACACGATCTGAGTCGCTCGCAACCGGTGACGGCAGAAACAGTCCTCACCTAGCCTGAAAAACCATGCTCTACCACACGTTCTCAAACGCTTTTGCGGCGCCTCGAATGCCACCCTCGCATCGCACGACGTGATTGCGCCGGATCGGCTACGCTCACGTTTAAACAGCCGCCATTACCACGTTGCGAATGTGCCGTTGACGGACGTATTCATTGATCGACTCGATCCGCTTCGACTGGAGCCTGAAACACCATGAACACCAAGAGCATGTTCACTCCCCACCTCTCCAGGCTTGCCGGCGTCGGCGTCGCAGCTATCACCCTCGCCTTCGCGACGACCGCCTGGTCGCAGAAGAACAAGGCCGCGCCGGCCCCTCAGGCCGCCTACTACCCGCCGGGCAAGCAGCCAATCTTCAACCCGTTTCCAAACGTCACCGACAGGGGGCCGTGGCTGGTGCGGAACTTCGGGCCGGTGGGCATCGGCATCAACCTGATCCGCCCCGGCATGACGATGCAGATCCACAACGTGGAACAAGGTTCGCCCGCCGAGGCCACCGGCAAGCTGCAGAAGGGCCAGATCATCGAGAGCATCAATGGCAAGGTGCTCGAGGGCGAGGACCCCCGCATCACCCTTGGCGACATCATCACCGAGGCCGAGGCGAAGGACGGGAAAGTCGTCTTGAAAATCAAGGAGCTGGGGGACGTGCTCGTCACCATTCCGGTGATGGGCAGCTATGCCAAGACCTGGCCTGTAAACTGCCCGAAGTCTGACACGATCGTGCGGCAGCTCGCCGACCTCCTGGCGAAGGACGAGCAGCCGAAGTGGGGCTCGGTGATCTTTCTCCTGTCCACGGGCGAGGAGAAAGACCTGGACGTGGTCCGCCGCTGGATGAAGGACATCAAGACGATCGGCGGGCTGAACTGGGAGAAAGGCTACAAGGGGCCGGGACTCTGCGAGTACTACCTCCGCACCGGCGACCAGAGCGTGCTGCCAGTCATCAAGAAAATGACCGAAGCGCTGAAGGTGCACATGTACAGCGGCGGCTGGAGCGGTCGCGGCGCTCCGGCGGCTTTCACGTATTCCACCGGCTCGGGCCAGCTCCACGCCGCCGGCGTGCACTGCATGACCTTCCTGGTGATGGCCAGGCTCTGTGGTGTGGACGTGGATGACTACCTGTTCAACGAGACGTTCAAGCAGTTTTATCGTTTTGCTGGCCACGGCAATGTGGCGTACGGCAACGGCCTGCCGGAAGGTGGCTTCCGCGACAACGGCAAGACCGGTGGCCTCGCGCTCGCGCTTGGAGCTGCGGCACTGGTCGATCCCGCCGGCGAACAATCTGTGTATGCCCCGGCGCGGGATAACTCCGCGATGAAGTCCTTCTACGCCACCAACTGGTTCCACGCCGCCCACACCGGCGGCGGCATGGGTGAGATCTGGCACCACGCGGCCATCAGCCAGATGCGCGAGAATCGCCCAGTGCCCTATCGCTCGTTCCTCGACACCCGACGCTGGGTGATGGAGCTTTCTCGCCGGTTTGATGGCAGCGTCGGCATTGCCGGCATGGACGACCGCTACGATCGCTCCGCCACCGAAGACAATATGGCATGGGGCACGTACTTTGCGATGACCTACACCTACCCTCGCAAGCACCTCCAGCTCTTCGGCGCCCCTCGCAGCACGTGGGCGAAAACAGCCCCCCTGCCCCGCCCCTGGGGCAACGCGGCCGATGATGTCTTTCACTCGATTGAGCCGATTCCGGGGGGGCCGCTCACACTCGAGGATCTGAAAAACGAAAAGGTCGACACCGATGCCTCCGTGGCGGTCATCGCCGCGCTTGGCTCACCGACCCTCTCGGACCAAACCCTGCTTCGATACATCCATCACCCGGAATACGACCTCCGCAGCATGGCGATGGATCAAGTGGTCAAGCGGGGCAAGGTGGAGATCGTGGTGCAGCTCTTGAAATCGAGCGATCCGCGGCTGCGGCAGGCGGGCTTGCTCGCGCTCACGGGCATGTTCAAGGGCAGCCCGCTCCCGCGGGAGAAAGTCACGCCAGAGATGGACGCGCTGGTGGTCAAGATCCTGAATGATCCGAATGAATCGTGGTGGGGATCGCTCCACGCCATCGAGGCCCTGAGCCGCACGACGCCGGAGTTGATCACCCACAATCGCGAACGCCTGCTCCAGTTGCTGGAGTACGACTGCACGTGGATCCAAACCGCCGCGGTATGCACCCTGGCCAAGATCGCCACCGATCCTGACCACTACAAAACCCTGCTCCCGGTGCTCGTGAAGAAGTACACCTCGTTCCGAGTGGACTCGGCGTCCGGCCGCAGCGCTCGGGCGATTGCGGATGCGATGAAGACCGCCAGCCCGGAGGTGAAAGCCTTCGCCGATCCGCTGCTGAAGGCAACCTTCGCATCTCTGCCGAACGTGATCAGGGAGCCCTCTACGAATGCCGTCCTGGCGGGCGGCGCGCAAACAATCCGCTCGAGGCTCGGCACTATCCTGCAGCTCGTGCCGGGCGGGGAGGCGTTTGTGAAAGAACTGCCTCGCACCACACTGGCCTCCTACAAGAGCGGCAAGGCTTCCGACATGTATCCTTACAGCGGGAAGTTCACGCCAAACCCGAAGGTGCTCGGCACGTGGGCCTGGGCGGTCTACCCGGCGCCCGACAATCCCTCGGAAATCGAGCCCCGCATCAACGCGTTTCTCAAGGCCAATGCCGGGAAGTCAGGCGGCAGGATCGAGAAGCCCAAAGACGAGATCCAGTTGATCGACGGTGGCAAGGTCGCGAAAACGAGATTCTTCGGTGGCTATTTCTGGTCGGGCGACATGCTGATCGGCGTCAACGACGACCAGGCGCTGAAGATGGAGGTGAGAACGATGGGCGGCCGAGATTTCCTCCTGATCGAGCGTGGCGGATTCAACGCCCCGCCCGACAGCGATGAGGTGAAGGAAATCCCTGCAGACTGGCACTGTGGGTATCACGTCTACGTGAGGCAGAACTAATCGCCAACCCCGCAGCCCAGCAGCGATCGCCCACAGCCAGACCGGCAATGTCTGGCCCCACACTGGCGCTCCTCTGGTTGATGGTGGGGCTTTCCGGCTTCGCCTGCCTGGTCTATCAGATCCTGTGGATGCGGCAGATCGGGCTTTTGTTGGGCAACACCTCGCAGGCTGCCGCGCTGACGCTGGCCGTGTTTTTCGGCGGGCTGTCCCTAGGCGGCTGGCATTGGGGCCAGCGGTGCCGGAATCTTTCCAACCCCTTTCGCACCTATGCGTGGTTGGAGGTGGGCATCGCCATGGCCGGCATCGCAATCCTCATGGGCCCTGCCGTTGTGCCCCGCGTGTATCCCATACTCAGCGATGAGGACGGCGGAGGCCTGGCGGTCGCCGCGTTCAAGTTCGCGTGGACCATGCTGATGGTCTTTCCCGCCGCGTTTTGCATGGGGGGCACGCTACCCGTGGTGGGGCAGGCGGTCATTCGCGACACAAGCCAGTTTGGGAGCACCACGGCGCGGCTCTATGCGGTGAACACGATCGGCGCTGCTGCCGGCGCGTTCGCCACCGCCTTTCTGCTGATCTGGCTGGTGGGCCTCCGCATGACATGCCTCACGGCGATGGCCGTCTCCCTGATGGCCGCCTTGCTTGCGCTGTGGCTCTCGCGATGTGAATGGACCATAGCTGACCCCACGGCTGACTCGAAAAACAGGAATCGCGTCACGAAGAAACAGCAGGTGATCTCCGCCGTAGCGGCAGCCGCAACAATCCCGCGTCCGCTCATCGTCGGCCTAGCCTTTGTCTCCGGGTTCAACCTGCTCGCGCTGGAAGTGGTCTGGACCCGCATGCTGGCGCAGGTCCACGAGAACTCTGTCTATAGTTTTGCCACAGTCTTGATCGTGGTGCTGGTCTGCCTGTCCCTGGGCGCGTGGCTCGCATCACGGCTGGCCCGCGGCAAGGCCGCACCTTCGCAGGTGCTGTTGTGGCTGATCGTGGCAGGTGGCGTCGCACTGGGGTTTACGCCCCTCATCTCCGTCAGCCTGACGCACGGCATGAGAATGCTGGAAACCGATTTCTCTTTCGCGATGTACGTGCTGCGGCTGTTTGCCACAGGGGGGGCGGCGATCGGACCTGCGTGTGTGGTGCTGGGCACGGTGTTTCCGTTCTTGATGAAAGGCGAGGAAGACTTCCTCCAGGTAGCCGGCTCGAGCATCGGCCAACTCGCCGCGGTCAATGCGATCGGCGCGATCCTCGGCTCGCTCGCCGCTGGCTTTCTGCTCCTGGAATGGCTGGGGGTGTGGGGTTCCATCCAAGGCATCGCCACCATGTATCTGTTGCTGGCCGTTTTCATGCCGTTTGGGGGCCAGGCCGTCGCGGTCATCGCCCGGCTGGCCGCGGTGGCGATGCTGCTGCTCGTCTTCACGGCGCTGAGCCCCAGCCAACTGCCCGTGCCGGTGAGCATCGACCCCATGGGCGACAAGGAAATCGTGCTCGAGACCTGGGAAGGCAGCGACTGCACCGTCACGGCAGTCAGGAATCTCCAGAATGACGTGAGCATCAAGATCAACTCGAACTACAGCCTCGGCTCCACTGCCGCGTACGGTCCGCAGATCTACCAGGCCCGCATTCCCCTGCTCGCCTATCCCGCGACCGAGAGCGTGTTCTTCCTGGGCATGGGCACCGGCATCACGGCAGGCGAGGCACTGAGCAGGGACACCTTCAAGCACGTCAAGAAGGTCGTCGCCTGCGAGTTGTCTGCCAACGTGGTGGCCGCATCACAAAAGTATGTCACCGGCCGAGAGGGAGAATTCGATCCCACCAACGGGCTGTACCGAGACCCACGGGCGCGGGTGATCATCGGCGACGGACGCAACCATCTGCTGGCGAGCCGCGACCGTTACTCGATGATCAATGCAGATCTATTCCTGCCCTACCGCCGGGGCACCGGCAATCTCTACAGCCGTGAACATTTTCATATCGTGCGAGAGAGGCTCGAGCCCGGCGGCGTCTTCGTCCAGTGGCTGCCGCTCTATCAGATGACGGAGCGTGAGTTCGGCGCAGTCGCCCGCACGATGCTGGCCGTCTTCCCGCAGGTGAGCCTGTGGCGGGGAAATTTTCAGCCCGGCGGGGAAATCGCGGCGCTGGTAGGGCATGTGGATGCCACGCCGTTGCCCGCCTGCCCGCTCGATGTGGAACTCGCGAAGCGGCAGGCGGTGCAGGGAGCCACGCATCGCGACATGCATGATCTCATGCTGCCCATCAACGAGCAGACCATCCTGCTCTTCTACGGCGGCAATCTCACGCGGGCAGCCGATGTGTTCGAGCACTACCCACTCAACACCGATGACATGCCGGTGATCGAGTTCGGCACGCCGCGTTCGCTGCACCAGCCTGCGGGCGCCGGCAAACCGCACTTTCTCGAGGCCCGCTTTGCCGACCTGGTGGATCAGGTCCAAGAGCGGACTCCGCCCGAGGAAGACCCACTCCTGGCGCTCCGAACGCCCTCTGGTCGCAGGCTTCCCCTCGCAGGCTCCGCCTTTCACCGAGCCTGGATCGCCGGCGCGCATGGTGATGAAAAACGGCAGGCGGTTGCGTGGAAAGAGTTTCTACGCCACTGGGCGGAGTAACCGGGTCATCGCTTCGCGCCAGATTGGCGGCCGCGCTGGCATTGAGGGCAGAAAAAAGTCGCCCTCTGGGCCTGCACGATTCGACGAATGCGACCATCGCACTGAAGGCACGGTTCGCCTTCGCGGGCGTAGACCCGATGGGCGTTCTGGTAGCCCCCCGACTTGTTCAGGGCGTTGCGGTAGGTCCCATCCGAGAGCGTCGATCCTTCGTGCACGATTGCTTGCTCGAGGATGTCGCGTGTCGACCGGGCAATCGCCAGGATGTCACGCACCGTAAGACGGCGCGCTTGCCGTCGGGGAGAGACACCTGCCAGATGCAGAATTTCACTCGCGTAGAGATTTCCGATTCCCGCGACGCGTTTCTGGTCGAGCAGTGCCACCTTGATTTCTCGCGACGTCTGGCGACACAGGGCGATCCAGTCGGCCTCCGTCATCTCGAGTGCGTCGACTCCCAGATGTTCTCTTCCAAGGACCCGTGCCAACTCCTCGCCTGCCAGCAGCGACACCGTGCCCAGCCCTCGCCGATCCCAGAACCAGAGCGCTGCGTACTCCCCGTTGTCGTCGAATCGCCAGACCAGTCGCAGGTGCCCCGGATCAGGAGGGTCTGAGAGCAGGAGGAGCCCCGTCATTCGCGGCTCGATGACAAACGCCGCGCCCGACTCCAACTCCATGACGACTCGCTTCGCGCGGCGGCGGACATCGATGATCCGCAGCCCGGCGACGCTCCTCGCCTGGATGGGCAACGCTGGACGCAGCGCGATGGGTCGACACGCATTGGGGCACGCCTCCAGCGCCGCAATCGCTCGACCGATCACATGCGGCCGAATCCCCCGAACCATCGTCTCGACTTCTGGCAGTTCGGGCATGCGTCACACGTGTCCGCTCGCAAGCACCAGTCCGCCACGATCAGTCTGCTACAGCGACGTCACGACCGGCTCCGCATCGGGCGATGCTTTGGTGATCAGCGTGCCATCCACACGCACCGGCGGAGCCTCGAGGTCGCTGGGGTTCAGCACCCACGTCTCCAACTGGAGTGTCGTCGGTGTCATCGTCACCAGCATCGCCCCAAACACTCCCGTGGCCCGCGCCACGCTGCCTGCCACCGGAGGGTCGTTGAACGGACTGAACGTGCCGACCGGGAAGTCGAACCCGCCGATCCCGTTGACTACATAGGTGATTCCGTTGGTCAGGATTCGCTCGTAGTTGTGGACGTGCCCAGCCACCACGGCGTCGATCTTGTTGCCGGCGAAGTCCCACTGCATGTTCTCGATGCTGCCAGACGATGAGAACGGCTGGAAGTGGTCGCCGAAGAGTTGCCACGCCGCGCCCCCCGGCCGCGTGGCCGCGTCGGCCAGGATCGTCTGCGCCTGCAGGCTCGAGCCGTCAGCATTGCCGATTGCCGCCTGGTAGCCGTCGGTCATATAGAAGTTTGCCAGGTCGGGATGCACCGTTCCGTTGGCGTCGATCGGGCTGAACCGATAGTCGTAGAACGGGTTGCCGTTGCTATCCCCCTTATTGAATGGCGCGGAGAAGACGTAAGGCCCGGCCAGCGGCACGACGTTTGCCGACGCCTGCGCTCCGGTAATCGAAGGCATGTAGAAGGCGTCGTAGTCGGCACGGCTAGCCAGGAAGTTCAGACTGCTGGTGAACGGGTCGTGGTAGTCGTGGTTTCCCGGAGCCCCAAAGAAGCGGTTGTATGTTTTTGGCGGCGTGTCCGGGATGCTGGTGGGGTAGTCGTTGCCGTACGACTCCTGCGGCACGTACGGATACATGTACGGCGCATAGTTCTTGCCCGTATTCTCATCAAACTCTTTCTTCAGACCCAGCAGGTAGTTGGTGTCGCCCAGGCCGACGATGAAGTCTGGCTGCCAGCTTCGGACCATGGAGCCGACGTAGTCCACCGGGCCGTCGTCTTGGCCGAGCGTTTTCGAGAACGAGTAGCCCCAGTCGCCGAGGATCACGAAGCTCACCCCGTTCGCTGGCGTGGCATCGCGGGTGGCGAAGGCGGCCAGGTTCACCGGGTCGGGCTCGGGCTCGCCGGTCGGAATGACCAGCGGGGCGCGGGCAGGGCCCGGCACGGCGGGAAAGCGCTGGGCGAACACGTCGAACTGCGTGGACGGGCCCGCCTGGTTGAAGCTGTCCCAGGCCGCCACCAGATTGCCCGCCGCGTCCATCCCGATGGAAGGCGACGTCTGCACGTTCCCGGTTCGGGCATTGAGGCGAAACTGGCCACCCTGCGGGACTCCGGCGGCATCAAACCGCTGGGCAAAAAGGCCGGACCGGTCGCCGTTGCCCAAGCCCTGCCAGCCCACGACGAAGCGGCCGTCTTGGCCGACCGCCACCGTGGGGTTTATCTGGTTGCCCTTGGTGGTGGTGTTCACCGCAATCTCGGCGGTCAGCGCGACGCCGTTGCCGCCGAAGCGGCGGACGTAGACGCCCTCGCCGTCGCCGTCCTGGCCGGCGCTGTACCACGAGAGAATGAATGAGCCATCCGGGGCGGCGGCGGCGGCACCGAAGCGCTGGTGGCCGGCGGTGGTGGAGTTGACCCGGAACTCCTGGGCGTCAAGCGGGACGCCGGCGGCGCTGAACCGCCGGGCATAGATGTCGTCGCCGTTGATGGCCACGACCTGGTCGCGCAGATGCCAGGTGATCAGGAACGCGCCGCCCGGCGGCACGGCCACCGAGGGCTCCTGCTGCTCGCCGGCGGAGATGGAGTTGGCACGGAATACCGTGCCAACGGGCTGGCCCGCGGCGTTGAAGCGCCGGGCATAGATGCCCGAGCCGCCGGCGTCCTCGCGGGTATCGCGCCAGACGACGACGAAGTTTCCGGCGGCGTCCGAGGCCACGTCGGGGGCGTCGAGGACACCGGTGCCGGAACGCACCACGACAGCGGGTCCGAGCGGAAGGCCAGCCGCGGTGTACCGCCTCACGAACACTTCGTCATTGGGCTCACCGCGCACGGTCCAGACGATGATGGCGTTGCCGGCGCCGTCCAAGGCCACCGCAGGCCGGTCAAACATGCGATCGACGCCAGAGGTCACATAGATCGGCCCGCCCAGCCGGGTGCCGGCAGCGTTGTAGAACTGAGCCTGGATGCCAGGAGGCGTGAGGGCGTCCTCGGCGTCTTCGGTCTCCTGGCCGCGCCGCCACACCACGACGGACCGTCCGTTGGCTGCCACGGCCACGTCCGGGTCGCTGTCGTTTTCGGCGGTGCCCCGAATGTTGACCAGCGACTCCGCCCGGGTGATCCGCTCTGGGCTAGCCCAGTCGGGCAACTGGTCGAGGCCGCCGCTCGCCAGGAACCAGTCTGTGCCAGCGCCGCCGAAGAGCCGGTCTTTGGCCGCCGGGTCGTCGAACACCTTCGTGGCGTCAAGCGGGGGTAGCCCGAACGAGGCGCCGCGGCCGAGTCGATCGATCGCGATCCCGTACGCAGCCGGCGCGGTCCATTCAGCAAGAATTTGCCGGAGGGCGGCGGGGACGGTGTCGTGGGCGGTCGTGTCGCTGATGACGAGGTCATTGCCCCCCTGGCCGAGGAGCTGATCCGACCCACGGCCGCCGAGAAGCAGGTCGGCGCCCACGCCGCCTTCGAGTCGGTCGTCGCCGTCGCCACCCGAAACAATGTCTTTACCAAGCCCGCCGAAGAGCGTGTCGGCGCCGCCACGGCCGAACAGGAGGTCGTCACCGTTGCCGCCGCGGAGGATGTCGTGGCCGTCGCCGCCGTCGATCACATCGTTGCCGCCACCGCCAACCAGGGTGTCATTGCCAGGTCCACCGCTGACCGTCGCCGTGCGGATGATGCCAGCGGCGACGATCACGTTGTCGTTGCCGGAACCGGCGTTGACGATAATCTGACCCGTGGGCGAGTAGGTGCCCCGGTTCACCGAGTTGAGCACTACCCGCACGGCGCCCCCAGCGGCAGCCTGGAGGGTGATGGAGTCGCTGCCCGACGTGCCCACGACCACGAGGGCGGTCTTGGTCGCATCGGCGGTGTCAGTCTGCAGGCCGACGGTCGCCGAAAGGACGGCCCGTGCTTCAAGCTGTTCGAGCAGCAGGCGGGTCGGTTGGGGGCGGGCGGTGCGGCGGGCTCGGTTGTTCATGACTTCCCTCGGGGTACCGACACGCAGAATAGGCCGGTGAACGGAATCTTCCAACAGGCTGGTGGTTGCAGATCGGTTTCTGGCCGCAAGCCGCTCTACCCATGCGGCACTGCCGCTGGCTCGCGGGCGGGCGTGGGCGTGAGCCCGAAGGCCTTGCGCAGAACCGCCAACGATCGCTCGCCGTGCTCGGCGGCGACGACGACGTTGAGGCGCACCTCGCTCGTGCTCACCAGGTCAATATTGATGCCGGCCTCGGCGAGCGGGGCAAACAGGCGATCGGCAATGCCCGCATGACTGCGGATGCCAACGCCCGTAATCGAGAGCTTTGCCACGTGCGGGACATCGGCCACCTTCGCCCCCCGCGGCTCCGCAATCCCGCGAGCCACTTCGGCCGCCCGGGCGGCGTCTCCAGACGGCACTGTAAACGAAATCTCCGCACGCCCCTCCCGCGGATGGCTCTGCACAATCATGTCCACGAGCAGCCCCGCTCGGCCCGCCTCTGCAAACACGTCGGCAGCAACGCCCGGCGTGTCGGGCAGGTCGAGGAGCGTCACGAGCGCCTGTGAGGAATCGAGCATGCAATCCTCGATCGCCAGATCCTCCATGCCATCGAGCCGACGGACCACCTCCAGCGAACTCGGCCGCGGCGCATCGGGCTCGGCCACCTCACCGGGCGTCGGCGTCTCGAGACCAAACCCGGCATGGACCGCCGCGACAGCCGCCACGGCATCCTCGCGATCGACCAGCGCCGAGATCTTGATTTCACTCGTGGTGATCATCCGTACGTTGATGTGTGCGTCGGCAAGCGCTTTGAACATCCGTCCTGCAATGCCCTGCTCGTGGGCCATCCCCACGCCGACGACCGACACCTTGGCAACGCCGTCATCATGCGACACCGCAGGTGCCCCGAGCGTCTGGGCCACGCGACGGCTCACGTCGAGCGCCTGCGAAAGATCGTCGCTCGGCACCGTGAACGAAATATCGGCCTGCCCGTTCTGGCCAAGGTTCTGGACGATCATGTCCACCGCGAGTCCGGCCGCCGCCAATTCCGAAAAGAGGGCGTGGCTCGATCCCGGCTGGTCGGGCACGTTCTCGAGCGTAATCCGCGCCTCGTCTCGAGCAAGCGCTACGCCACTGGCCGACCTGGGTTTGGCTCGGTCCGCCGGCAAGATCATCGTGCCCGGTACGTCGCGAAAGCTGGATCGCACGAGCACCGGCACGCCAAACTTTTTGGCAAACTCGATCGACCGCGAGTGCATCACGCCAGCCCCAAGGCTCGCAAGCTCCAGCATCTCGTCGTACGCAATCGACGAGAGCCGCCGCGCCGTCGGCAGGAGCCGCGGATCGGTCGTGTAAATGCCGTCCACGTCGGTATAGATCTCGCACAGGTCCGCACCCAGCACCGCGGCGAGTGCGACGGCCGTCGTGTCGGAGCCCCCGCGGCCCAAGGTGGTGATGTTTCCCAGCTGATCGATCCCTTGAAAGCCGGCGGCAATGACGATCGCGCCACTATCCAACAGCCGTGTGAGGTGCTCGGTGTGGATCGACTTGATCCGAGCCTTCGTATGCCGCGAGTCGGTGCGTATGCCGATCTGGGCACCGGTCAGGCTGACTGCCTCATGGCCCGCCGCCTGGATCGCCATCGCAAACAGGGCCACACTCACCTGCTCGCCGGTCGAGAGAAGCATGTCCATCTCGCGAGCGCTCGGCCGATCGGTGATCTGACGGGCGAGGTCAACGAGGTGATCGGTCTGGTGCCCCATCGCACTCACGACCACCACCACGCGGTCTCCAGCCACATGCCGGCGAATCGCCTTCGCTGCCGCCGCCTTGATCTTGTCAGGGTCCGCGACGCTCGTGCCACCAAACTTTTGGACGACCAATGCCATGTCACCACCTCTTGTTGGCGGTCCCGTCGCTGCCGGGACCGGCGTGACCTACTTCCTGAGAAACGTGCCCATGAGCTTCCAGCCCGGCTCGATCCAGTCGCCGGCTGCCGCCGCCGTGCCCTCGTGATAGGCCGACTGCCCACCTGCAGCGACCCCGCTCCCAGCCATCACAAACGGCACGCCGCCACGGGAATGGGTCTTCGTGGCGATGAGCGTTGGATGATCGGGGCAGACCAGAATCCGATGCTCGCCCAGCGTCGCAAGGTGTGCGGCAAGGGGTGCCACTATTTTTGCATCGATCTCCTCGATCGCCTTGACCTTCGCTCCGGCGTCACCCTGATGGCTCGCCTCGTCTGGTGCCTCCACATGCACACAGACCAAGTCGGCAGCCGAAAACTCGTCAATGGCAGCCCGGCCCTTCGCGGCGTAGTCGGTATCGAGATAGCCCGTCCCGCCCGGAACCTCGCGTCGCTTCCAGCCGGCGAGAGACGCGAGCCCTCGCAGCAGGTCCACGGCGGTGATCATCGTGCCCGACAGTCCATACGTTGCATCAAACGGCTCGAAGGCGGGAGCGCGGCCGGCACCCCACAGCCAGACATGCGTCGCGGGTCGCTTGCCAGCGGCCACCCGCTTGATGTTCACGGGGTGGTCGGCCAGCCACGACGCGCTCTTCGCCATGATCTCGGTGAGCAGCCGGCTGCCGGTGCCGCGCGGAAAATGATCGAGCACCGGCTTGTCCATGAGGTCGTGGGGCGGTGTCGTGCGGAGGTCGGTGCCGAGCGGCGACCCACCCGCTGGATCGGTCGCGGCCTGTGCGGCGCAGGTGCCCTCGCCACGGTAGAGCAGGAGATTTCGGTAGCTCACGCCAGCCACAAACGTCCAGGCGGCGGCGAGCGCGGGAAAGTCGGTCGCGAGGCCTGCCTGGCAGGCGGTCAGCAGTTCCTGGGCTTCCTCGGTCGATACATGCCCCGCGGTGAAATCCTCCATCACCCGGTCATGGATCGTCACGAGATTGCACCGCACCGCCGTGTCGCGAGGGCCGAGGACGATGCCCTGCGCGGCGGCCTCGAGCGGAGCACGACCCGTGAAGTACACGAGCGGGTCGTACCCCATCAGGCTCATGCAGGCCACTTCGGAGCCTGGCGGAAGCGAGTCGGGCACATGGTTGGTGAGCCCCACGCGTCCGCGAGCGGCGAGTGCGTCCATCGCCGGCGTGCGGGCGGCTTCCAGCGGTGTCTTGCCGCCGAGCGACGCCTGCGGCTCATCCGCCGCGCCGTCGGGAATGATGATCGCGTACTTCATGGGGCGCTCAGGCTTCTTGGTGGGGGACGGTGGGTCGCCCATCGTCGAGGACCGGCAGGCAGTCACAGGCCCCGCGGACCGATGGCGAACGGCTGATTTCGGCGAGCGCCGTCTGCACGGCACTTGCCGGGCAGTGGTGGGTCATGATCACCAGCGGCACGGTGCCGCTCGTGCCGGTCTCATGCTGGATGAGCGACGCGATCGAGATGCCGTGGCGACCGAGCACGCCCGAAATCTCGGCCATGACACCGGGCCGGTCGTTCACGGCAATGCGCAGGAAATGCCGCTGCGGCATTTCGACGTTGAGGTCGTGGGAGATAGAACCGTCCTGCAAGAGCACGCCGGTGGTCCGAAATGTGATCGCCGCGCGGCCCACGACGGTGTCGATGATGTCGGCCACGACGGCTGAGGCGGTCGGCATCTGCCCCGCCCCCATGCCATGGAAGAACAGCCGGCCTACCGCATCGCCGACGATGCTCACGGCGTTATAGGCCCCGCGGGTCTCCGCGAGTGGCGTTCCGATCTTCACGAGTGCCGGGGACACCCGCATGGCGAGCCGGCTCTCCACCCGCGCGGCCGTGGCGATCAGCCTGATGCGATAGCCGAGCCTCGCCGCATAGGCCATGAGCCCCTGGTCGATTGCTTCAATGCCCGTCCGCGGAATGTCGGCCCATGGCACCCACACGCCAAACGCAAGGTGCGAGAGGATCGCGAGCTTGTGAGCGGCATCGGTGCCGTCCACATCCATCGCCGGATCCGCCTCGGCATAGCCGGCCTGCTGGGCCGCGGCGAGCACGGTCGCATAGTCGGCCCCCTCTTCCTCCATCTTGGAAAGGATGAAGTTGCTGGTGCCATTGAGGATGCCGCGGATGCTCTCGATGCGGTTCGCGGCAAGGCACTGGCCGATTGCAGCCACGACCGGAATGCCACCGGCTGCGGCAGCTTCAAACGCGATGGACCGGCTATGGCGATGGGCCAACTCAAACAGTTCGGGGCCATGCTCGGCGATGAGTGCCTTGTTGGCCGTGACGACATCCTTGCCATGCTCGAGAAGCTCGATCGCCATCGACCGTGCCGGCTCGAGCCCGCCGACGAGCAGGGCCGCCACCGAAATCGAGGGGTCGCGCGAGACGGTGCGAATGTCGGTGGAGATGCGGTCTGCCGGAAGCGGCAGGTCGCGTTGCTTGGCGAGGTCGCGCACGACCGCCCGCTCGACCACGATCGGCCGGCCGGCATGCCGCGTGATGTGGTCTGCCGAGCCCACGAGGAGCCGCACGACCCCTGACCCGACCGTTCCGAGGCCCACCACACCGACACGGACTGGCTCGTTCATTGGTTTGGTGTTGGTCACGCGGAGACGGGGTCCATCGACGGCCCTGACGATGGTACCGAGCGGCGGCCTGCCCCGAAAGGAAGGTCGCGGCTGCACGCCGCAGAGCGAATCGCATACAACCACGGGTGCCATTGTGCCGTCCCCCTTTGGAGCACCTGCCGCAGATGGATGCCGCCGCCCGCGAGTTTCTCTGGAGCCTTCTGCACGCGCCGAGTCCCTCGGGCTATGAGCAGCCCGTGCAGCGGCTGGTGCGCGACTATCTCGCCGGCATCGCCGACGCCATCAGCACCGACTCGCACGGCAACGTCATCGGCCGCAAGGCTGGCCAGGGGGCCACGCGGATGCTCCTGGCTGGCCACTGCGACCAGATCGGCCTCATCGTGCAATACATCGACTCCGACGGTTTTATCTCGGTGCAGCCGATTGGCGGATGGGATCCGATCCAGCTCATTGGCGCTCGCGTCACCTTGTGGACCGTGTCGGGGCCCGTGCACGGCATCATGAGCCGTAAGCCGATCCACCTGCTCACCGACGACGAGCGGAAGGTCGTCCCCAAAATGAAGGATCTCTGGATCGACATCGGGGCCACCGACAAGGCCGATTGCGAGAGCATTGTCCGGATCGGCGACTCAATCACGCTCGAGCTCGAGGCCCGCGAACTGCGGAACGGTCGGGCCTGTGCGGTCGCCATGGACGACAAGATCGGCCTCTGGGTCGTGCTCGAAGCGTTCCGGCGGGCCATCGCGAATGGCCCCCTGCCCTGCAGCCTGTTTGTCGCGTCCACCGTTCAGGAGGAGATCGGGCTGCGTGGTGCCAAGACGAGTGCCCACGGCGTGGATCCGCATGTCGCGATCGCCGTAGACGTGACTCACGCGACCGACTGCCCGACGATCGACAAGAAAAGCGAGGGGGATGTGGCGATCGGCAAGGGACCGACCGTGGCCCGCGGGCCAAACATGAATCCGCATGTGGTCGCACGGCTGCTCGACGCTGCCCAGGCCAAGGAAATTGCGGTCCAGTTGCTGGCCAGCGGCCGGGCCACACCGACTGATGCCAACGCCTTGCAGATGACCCGCGCGGGCGTGGCCACAGGCCTCGTGGGCATTCCAAACCGCTACATGCACTCGGCGGTCGAACTCATCTCGCTCGACGACGCCGATCGCGCCGCCGATCTTTTGGCCGCGTTCTGCTGCGGCCTTGAGGGCGACATCGACTGGGCGCCGTAGGGGTAGGTCGCCTCTTCGAAAAAGCTCAACGGAGAGCCCTGCGCGGTGGCTGTGGACCGCGGCTCTAGTGTAGTGTCTCACTCAGATGGGACCTTATCGAGGGCCTTCCTCGCGCGGGCGATTTTTTCAAGGATGTGCTCGGCCTTCTTGGTCCAGATGAATGACTTCGGGTTTGCGTTATGGTGCTCGATGTATTCGCGGATTGCC
>JANNSZ010000025.1:0-62213 GCA_031403195.1 Planctomycetota bacterium
CTAGTGTAGTGTCGCGTAAATAACGCAACTTATATTCGGCAGTGGCGTTGAATCCTCAACTCGTGGAGGATTCGATCATGCGTGTTGCGAAGCCAATTACCCTGACGGCTGAACAGCGAGCGACGCTGACGAAGTGGTCGAGGGGCCGGAGCACTCCTGCACGGCTGGTGCAGCGGGCCAAGATCATTCTCGCGGCTGCCAACGGCCACGAGAACAAGCAGATCGCCGCAGACCTGGGATGCACTCGCCGCACCGTGGGAATCTGGCGAAGCCGGTTCTTGTCCGCCGGCGTGGCGGGGATCGAGCGTGATGCCCCGCGAGGTGGGCGGCCGGTGACGGTCCGGAGCCAGAAAGAAGCGGCGATCATTCGAAAGACCACCCAGGAGACGCCGCCGAACGCCACGCAGTGGAGCGTGCGGTCGATGGCCAAGGCTATTGGTGCGAGCAAGGACACCGTACAGCGAGTCTGGAAAGACAACGGCTTGCAGCCGCATCGCACGAAGAGCTTCAAGGTCTCCAATGATCCACGCTTCGTCGAGAAGCTGGTGGATGTGGTGGGCTTGTACTTGAACCCGCCTGACCACGCGCTGGTCTTGTCGTGCGACGAAAAGAGCCAGATTCAGGCTCTGGATCGCACGCAAAAGAGCCTGCCCATCTATCCGGGACGATTGAAGACGCTGACGCATGACTACAAACGCAACGGGACGACGACGCTGTTCGCGGCAATCGAGTTGGCCGAGGGCAGAATCATCTCCGAGTGCATGCCACGGCATCGACACCAGGAGTGGATCCAGTTCCTCAAGAAGATCGACGCCGAAACACCGCCCGAACTCGATCTGCATCTGATCGTCGACAACTACTCCACGCACAAGCACCTCAAGGTGCGGAACTGGCTGAAGCGCCACAAGCGATTCCACATGCACTTCATTCCAACCAGCAGCTCATGGCTGAACGTGATCGAACGCTGGTTCCGAGACATCACGGTGAACCGCATCCGCAAGGGAGTGTTCAGGAGCGTTGCTCAGTTGGAGCAGGCAATCCGCGAATACATCGAGCACCATAACGCAAACCCGAAGTCATTCATCTGGACCAAGAAGGCCGAGCACATCCTTGAAAAAATCGCCCGCGCGAGGAAGGCCCTCGATAAGGTCCCATCTGAGTGAGACACTACACCAGCACCTGGGTGCCCGGTGATTGCTCGTCGCCCATCTTGAACTCACCGGGCGGGATGACGACGAACTTCATGCCAATGGAGTTCGTCGTCTCGACGGGCTCGCCGAAATACTTGGCCCACCCCTCTTGATGAGCCTTGGCCTGTGCGGCATCAAACGGAAACACGGCCGGCGGTGGCGTGGAGCCGGGCGACTGAGCGGGCTTGGCGACGGGGGGCGCGGCCGGTGTTTGCGATGAGGCGACAGAGATCGGGAGAATGACTCGGCCGAAGCCACTGTTCGTATGGCTGCCGGCGCGATACATGACATCGCGGCCGACATTCCTCACGAAACTGTTGATAACCTTGAGGTCTGCGCCGCCCCCAGAGTTGCTCGACCCGCCGCGATTCATCCTCCCGTAATTCCCCGTATCGTTCCGAGGATCGTCACGCTGGCTCAGGAGCGAGGTGGAAAAGGGTTTGCCATCGGACGCGTCCCAGCACCATTCGCTGCCCCCGCCGTAAAGTCCCTTGAGTCCGAACGGGTTCGGCTCCGTGACACAGTGCTCCCTGAAGGGCCGCGGAAGTTTGCTGAGGTCGTCGCCGAAATACCAAAGCGTGTTGGTTCCCGCGCGGCAGGCATACTCCCACTCGGCCTCGGTCGGGAGGCGGTACCCGTCGGCGTCATCGATGACCGTGAAGTGTTCGCCATCAATCCGGTATGCCGGTCGCTTGCCGTCCCGCTCGCTGAGCTTGTTGCAAAACACGATCGCATCGGACCACGCCACATGATTCGCCAAGGGAACTTTTGGATCCGTCTTCATCTCTGGCCGCAGTTGCCCGACGACGTCCAGAAAATGACCGACCCTCACCTCGTCCACTTCCATGTAGAACGGCTTCGTGATCCGCACGGAGTGCGCCGGCCGAGCTTTTTGGAGCCGTTCATGGGCTGATGGCGCTCCTGGGGAGGTCAGCCGAATGAGTTCCTCGTCGGTGTATTCGGGCCCCAGCCCCATCTGAAATTCGCCCGGCGGAATAAGGCGGAACGTCATGCCGACGCGGTTCGTAAACTCGACGGGCACGCCGAGATACTTCGCCCAGGCTTCTTGATGGGCCTTCGCTGCCGCCGTATCGAAAGGGAAGACGGCTAGCGGCGGCGGCGGGCCAGTTGTCTTCCGCGCCAAAGGCGGAGCGATTCCCTTCTGCAATCGCTTCCCGGTGATGGCGCGGCCATTACTGCTCTTCCCCAGGTAGCTTTGGCCGTCCGACGCCAGCGCCAAGGTGTCGGTCGAAATGAGCTTCGGGTTCTTTGCGTCGGGCCAGCTCAGGATCAGCGCTTTGTCGTTGACGTCCCAAGTCGCCGTGCCATCTGGCGATTCGATTCGCCCGTTTGAATAGAGCCGAAGCGGGTGAGCCGGCTTGCCGCTTGCCTGGTGTTCCCATGCCGACACCACGAACGGCTCGTGCGGCGTCAGATCAGGCTTCGGGTGCGACGCGGCTTGTGCCGGCAAGGCACCAGTCCGAGGCGTGGACGTTGGGGGCGGTGGTGTCACCGAGCTTGGCTTGGGGCGCGGCGAGGGTGTGTCGGGAGGTTTTGTCGGTGGCTTGGTCTCGACAGTCGCGGTGCCGCCGTCGGGCACTTTGACCCGCGCGACCTCGGTTCCATCTTTGTCTCGGATGATGAGCCAGATGCCGAGCGCGAGGAACAAAAACGCCCCGGCGGCACCGCCGGCGATGATCACGGGAATGGGGATCTTGGAGAACCCACCGCCGCCTTTTGCTTTTGGCGATGCGGTTGGTGTTGCACCGGCCTGGGCAGCCGCCGCGGTCTTCACGCCGGGCATGCCCTTCATGAACCGCTGCGTCTCAGGATCGGTCTCGACCTCGCCACTCATAACGCTGATGGTCACGTCGGGCGCGGGTTTTGTGGCCGGCTTGGCCGCGACGGTGGCCGTCGCAGCCCCGGCCTTCGTGGACGATGACGACAACACGCCCGACTTGCCCGGGGTCTTGACCGTCTGCATGAAGGCGTGGAGCTGGCTGTCTTCGGTCACGAACGACGATTCGTCGCCGCCGCTGCCCCGCAGCCAGGTTTCGAGTTCTTTCACGACCTCGGCCGCCGTCTGATGCCTGTCCTCGGGCTTCTTGGCGACCATCTTTTGGAAGATGCGGTCGATCGCCTCGGGCACATCGTCACGACGGACGCGGAGCGACGGCACGGGATGGCCGATGTGCGCCAGGATTTTTTCTACGACCGTGGTGCCTTCGTAGACGTTGTCAGCGGTGAGCAATCGAAACAGCGTGCAGCCGAGACTGTAGACATCGCTGCGGGCATCAGCCGAGCGGGTATTGGTCGCCTGCTCGGGGGCCATGTAGTCGACCGTGCCCATCACCTGACCGGTGTTCGTAAGCTGGTTATCGATGGAGTTGTTGTCGTCGATCCGAGCCAGGCCCATGTCGAGAATCTTGACGTTGCCTTTTGAATCGAGGAGCAGGTTCGCCGGCTTGATGTCGCGATGGACCACACCGTCGCCGTGGGCGAAGGCGAGCCCGCGCGCGGCCTGCAGGATGTAGCTGACCGAATCGTTGATCCCGAGTTGGCCGGCGGCCTTCACGAGCACCGAGAGGTCTTGGCCTTCCACATACTCCATCACGAGATACCAGACGCCCCGCTGCACACCCGCATCAAACGTCTGCACGACGTTGGGATGCGTGAGCCTGGCGGCAGCCTGCACCTCCCGCTGAAACCGCTTGACCGCGGCTTCGTCTTTGGTGAGGGCTGCCGGCAGCAGCTTGATCGCCGCGAGCCGTCGCATGTGGCGGTGCTCGGCTTTAAAGACTTGCCCCATGCCACCGGCGCCGATGCGAGCCAGGAGCACGTAGTCACCCAGGATCAGCGGCGTGTCGCTGCCTGCCGAGAGCTCCGCGGCCTGAAACTCCGAGAGCTTGCCAGCCTGGACGAGCGATTGGGCGAGGCCATCGCCGTCCTTGGGGCGTTGCCCGGCTGCCACCGCTGCCCAAAACGCCTTCATCGCGTCGGCCGTCATGAACCCCGAACGCACGACCGCCGAAGCGAGCTGATCGACGGTAAGAGGCATCGCCCACCCTCAGGAGAATGAAGCCGTGAGCGTACAAGGTAGGGTTTCAGTCCGCAATAAAAGCCTGGTATGCCGGGGGTGTTTGAGCAGGTAGTCCTTCCGCTCAGCGATGAAAACACTCGACCCCGGCTCGGTGGCCTGGTGCCGTCGCCAGGCGCCGGTCGCAGGTGACAAGCGGGGCGGCAAGGGCCTCTGCCAGGGCAATGTATGCAGCGTCGTAGGCGGTGCAGTTCCCTCGCAACTGCCAGATTCGCAACAGGAATGGCTGATGGGAGTATCGGTTGATTCGAAAGTTGCCGTAATCCGCGATCGCCTGTTCGGCGCGTGAGGTCGGCAGGTCGCCGTTGGCCACATATCTTCGCAGCACATGCACGACCTCGAGATCAAGGAGGTGGGGTGCGACGAGGAGACATCCCGAGTCGAGTGTGCGTGTGACGAGCGGTCGATGACTGGCCGCCCGCAGTAACAATTCGAGGACAGCCGAGGCATCGACGACGATCATCGACGGTCCCGCTCAGCGCGAACGACTGAAGCCGGAGACGTTCGAAGCTTTCCCTGGTCGCGGGCGAGAAGTCGTTCCGCCAAGTCTGCCTCCGTAGGGAGCTCCGACACCCGCCGCAATTCGGCTAAGAGGTACTCAGTGAGTGGCTGGCCAGCCAATGCTGCCCTCGCCTTGAGCGTGGCATGGATGCGGTCAGGAACGTTTCGGATCTGGATCATTTTGGACATGCTCGAAGTATAGAAACATGTGCAGAGCATGTCTATGCGCCACACGACCCCCTCGAGACACTTTTCCACATGAGGCAACCGGCGAGACACTGCAGGAGATGACGGGGCGACATCGCTTGGCCGCACGTGCCTGTCCCGGCCTACGGTACCGAGCGCAACGGCATACTCCATCCTCACGAGAACGAAAGCATGAAGGTGCCCCGCAGGGGGGCTCACCGCAATCGCGAAGCGGACGACCACGAGATCGCCGCTCTACGGAAACATCATGCTCACCGACTCGTTGCGGTGAATCGGCTGGATGCCACGTTCGGCGGTGCGCATCGCCGCAATTTCTTCCTTCGTGAGCTCGAGCGACTGGCAGTGGTTGGTGAGAAGGGTAGGGCGGTCAACGGCAATTCTCCAGCTGGAGGCGGCTCGACTGGTTTAACTTGTCGCCAAGCAAGAAATCGTTGAGAATCGGGGACCCCCAGCAAAAGGAATGTCGACTATGGTTCGCCCCCGCACAAAGTTCGTGATGCAATTGAAGACCCGCCGTTGCCCAAAGTGCAATGCCTCGATCAACAATCAACGCAAACGATGCACTCGCTGCTCGAACGTATTGACGAAGCCGAAGAAGTAGGTCTCGGGCTCGTGGAGCCTACGGCCAACCGATGAAGCGCCGAGGTTTCCCTGGTCGGCGAACGTCGCGACCGTGCGGGTGAACACGGCAGTCGAGGGCAGAAGACTCATGCCGGACGGCCGCAGCGAGGTACGGGCTATGCTCGCACGCCGAGGCGGAAGCCGAGGTCTGGCTCGACCGCGGGCCGGCTTTTTATTCTGTCACTAGGCCGCGTTTTTCTCGGGATATAGCCCGAGCGAACTGTTCTCGAGAGCAACAGCTTTTCGCTTTCGCATGGCGACGTTGCTGCGAGCATCTTGAAGCATCACGATGATATTGGAGATTGCTTGATCTCCCTTGATACGCCCTTCGCAGATATCCTCGATCAACTCATTGCGTAGCTTCAGTAGCCGGTCCTCGAGATCCCTCGTGTGGTTCTGGGATTGGATGTCGGACACGGCCTCCGCCTCGGTCATGGCCGCGATATTTTCGACGTTGCGAATCTCGGCAAAGTAGTCCGTAGGTTGGCGAGCCTTGCGGCGTTTCATGAGGCTATAAAATGACAGCGCTCCCGCGCTAAAAGCCCCAAAAAAACTAAATCCATTGCTTATCCACTCGATCACTTCATTCAAGGCCAGCGGTTTGTTGCGGTCGAGATACGCAACCGCCCCTGGATGAATGGCGTAAGGCGTGGCCAGGTCGCGCGGAGAGAGGGGCCGGATGCGGCTCGCAAATTCGCCTTCCATGAGCGATTGCGTCAACAGCTTGACCGTTTGCTCGGGCAAGCTCTTGCGCGCCACGACCAACAGCCGCACACCAATCGTTTCGCAATCGGTCTTGGGAATTCCGCCTCCTTCGAGATAGCTATACGACAGGATCGTCGTCGGCTCGAGAAACTGGCGATGGATCAGTGTCTGCTGCGATTTGCTGTCCTGAATAGTGTCCAATAAAAAAGCACGTGCGGCGGGCAACGGCATCAATTGATAATCGGCTGCCTCGACCAGCACTTTCACGATCGTCGACGGCATCGACGCTAGGATAATCAACACATCCGGCAACTCATTGATGAGCTGCTCCTTCTTCGTTCCATGCGAATGGAGAATCTCCTCTGACAACCTTGTCAATTCGGCTTTCGAGTATTCCATCGAGAACACATCGCCAGGAGTCGAATCGCTGCCGATCTTCAGGCGAGCGAAACTGAGAAGGTCCCGAACGAGTAGCCATTCCGTACTCCCCCGCTCACCCAAGTTGACGTGTGTGCCACGGATCGATTGATTGAGTGGTCCTGCTTCCGCGATTTGCTTGCGGACCAGCACATGCACCGCTTCCAACTGCACCGCCCCGACCACCATAACGTCAGCGTCGTTCGGCACGACCACGCCATTGCTCACGATGGCGGCATCCAGTTGATTCGCCTTGAGCTGCTCAAGACATGCCTCGGAACCGGCGTTGGCCGTGAGAGTGATCGCGAGCTTGTGCATCGCGGCTTGCTCGCAGAAGTATTCCGCGATCTGGTGCCGCCGCGTCGATTCCGGGCCCGCGCTCATGCGGATAGAGGGCGTCTTTGTTTCCTGCAGCAACGGAATCGCCAGTGCAAGGCAAACCGCGGCGCAGCCGACGCTCACGCAGATGGCGTATTTGCGTTCAAGAACCCAAGACCAGCTGGCATTGGCCGACATGGGAATACCCGATCACTTGTGTGCGAGCAGCGTGAACTGAACCAGCACGGCTAACTAGCAAAAGACGAGTTGCAGGTCGAGATCAATAGCGACAGTTTCCCCTTGTTGTGCCCGGGAAAACTGAGTATCGACGAGATTGCGAGCGCCATCGCCACGTCGCCGCGATCCCTCCAGCGGCGGTTCGAGGCCGCGGTGGGCTGCCCGGTGAGTGATGAGATTCGTCGGCTCCGGGTCGCACTCGCGAAAAGGCTGCTCGTTGAAGACAAGCTCTCCATCGATCAGATCGCGAGAGAGGAGGGCTTCTCGTCTGCGGTGAGGATGAACCATGTCTTCCACCGTGAAGCCGGCATGAGCCCGAGTGCGTACCGCAAGCAGGTGCAAGGCGAGCCACCGAGGGGGTAGCAGGTCGTGGAAAAAGGCTGCTGTCACAGGGGGCTTTTGCGAGGGCGCCGCGCGAGGCCTGGGCGGCCGTGTAGCTTCCGGGCGGAGGGCCGGTAAGCGAAGCGGGGCCATGGAAGGCCCACGCCTCGTGCAGGCAGCCGCTACTGAAACATCATGCTCACCGACTCGTTGCGGTGGATCCGCTTGATGGCCTGGCCGAGGAGGCTCGCGACCGAGAGCACCTGGACGTTGGGGAGCATCTTGCCAGGCGTGAGCGGGATCGAGTCGGTGATGATGATCGACTTGAAAGGAGCACTCTTGAGCCGCTCGATCGCCGGGCCGACGAGCAGGCCGTGCGTCGCGGCGGCGTAGATCTCCTTGGCCCCGTGGTCATGGAGCACGTCGGCCGCGCCGCAGATGGAGCCGGCCGTGCTGATCATGTCGTCGAACATGAGCGCGGTCTTGCCTTCGACATTTGCCCCGATGATGTTAGCGCTGGTGATCGTGTCGGGTGAGAGCCGCCGCTTGTCGATGATCGCCAGCGGCGCCCCGAGCCGGTTGGCATGACCGAGAGCCCGCTTGATGCCACCTTCGTCGGCGCTCACCACCACGAGGTCTTCTTTTGTGAGGTCGAGCGACTGGAAGTGGTTGTTGAGCACCGGGGCGGCGTAGAGATGGTCCACGGGCACATCGAAAAAGCCCTGGATCTGGGCGGCGTGAAGATCCATGGCCAGCACGCGGTCGGCACCCGCTCGCGTGATGAGGTTGGCCACGAGCTTGGCCGTGATCGGCACGCGGCCCGAGTCTTTGCGGTCTTGGCGGGCGTAGCCGAAGTAGGGGATGACCGCCGTGATGCGGAACGAACTGGCTCGCTTGAAGCTGTCGATCATCACGAGCAGCTCCATGATGTGCTCGTTGACCGGCGGGCAGGTGGCCTGGACGATGAAAATGTCGCGGCCGCGGACATCTTCGTCGATCTTGCAGGAGATCTCGCCGTCGGGGAATCGCCCCATCGAGATCTTGCCCATCGGCAAGTTCAAGTACCGACACATGTCTTGCGTGAGGGCAGTGTTGGCCGGTCCCGAAAAAATCTTCAGGTCATTCATGCGGATCGCTCGAAAGGCGATGGAGGGCTGCGGCGACCGCGGCCCGGAAGCCACACTGTGACGCCCCCTGAGGGTTGCTTCAAGCCTCGGGCTACTCCAGCGGGCTTGACGACGTGCTCCCCGCCTCAGACAACGTCGGAGGTCTGTCGTCTACCCGGTGGGAGTGTCTTATGGCCAAGCACACGGTTCGACTCGTTCCCGGCGACGCGGAGCCGCCGGTCGATCCGTCTGGCACGCTTGCCGTAGGCCCGCTGGCCGTCCGTACCACGCGGCTTTCCGGTGGTCGCCGCGAGGGCGTGCGGCTTGTCGAACTGTCAGCCGGCGACACGCGGGTGATGGTGCTGCCCGATCGCGGGCTCGGCATCTGGAAGATGGTGGCCGGCGGCGTCGAGCTGGGCTGGCAGTCACCGGTGCAGGGGCCCGTGCATCCGTCATTCGTGCCGCTCGCTGAGCCCTCGGGGCTGGGCTGGCTCGACGGCTTTGATGAGCTCGTCGCTCGCTGTGGCCTTGTGAGCAACGGCGCTCCCGACTTCGATGCCAGTGGTCGGCTCACCTATGGCGTGCATGGTCGCATTGCAAACCTACCGGCACACGATGTCGCTGTGTCGCTCGACGAAGAGGCCGGCACCGTCACGCTCACGGGCAGCGTCGATGAGACGCGGTTTCTGATCCATGCGCTGCGGATGGAGACGCGGCTGGTGCTCGACGCCTCGCGGCACCGCATCGCCTGGACCGACACCGTGACCAATCTTTCGGACCGCCCCACCACGATGCAGATGCTCTATCACGTGAACATGGGGCCGCCGATGCTCGGGGCACGCGCGGAGGTCGTGGCCGCGATCGACGAACTGGCTCCGCGCGATGCCCACGCTGCCGCCGACATCCCCATGTGGAATCGGTACGACGCTCCCCGGGCAGGCAGGAGTGAGGAGGTCTACTTTGCGAGGCTCGAGAGCAACGCCGACGGCCTGGCCACGGCGCTGTTGGTCGCGCCCGACGGCCATCGCGCCGCGGCCCTCACATGGCGGACCGACACGCTGCCATGCTTCGCCCTCTGGAAGAATCAAGGAGGCGTGGCCGACGGATACGTGACTGGGCTCGAGCCCGCGACCAACCACCCCAATCGGCGATCGTTTGAGGAGTCGCAAGGCCGCGTGGTTCCGCTCGAGCCCGGCGCCAGCGTGCGGTTTGAGCTCGCGATCGAAGTCGTCTCCGGCAACCACCTCACGGCGATCCGTCGCGAGATCGAGGCTCTTGCCGCCCGGTCATCGCCACGTATCTGGCGTGAACCCAAGCCCGGCTGGTCGCCAGGCGCCTGATTGCCTGCTGGGCACGCCGCTTTGCTCCTCCGTTGCCCACCCCTCCATAATGCTCCGTCGGCGAATCCCCATCAATGGTGGCACGGTGTCACCTATGGAGAGCCTGCTGCCACCCGCCAAGGAGGAAACGATGGGCATCCACATTCGTCGTACGACACCCGTGCTGGCCGTTGTGATGGCGATGCTGCTGGGGGGTTGTTCTTCAGTCACACTCGAGCATCCACTCAGCGCCGAGCCGAAACCGGTGGATAAGGATAAGTTCGAGGGCACATGGCTCGGCGGAACGATCGCCTTCGACGTGCGGTTCGCGAAGAACGGGGTCGCGAAGTTCGCGGCCATGAGGTGGAAAGACGACGAGTTTCACATACAGCGAGGTGAAATGATCGTGACTGAGGGCACGAAAGACAATTTTATTTCCATCCGCGTGGAAGACGAACACGGCAAGATGCCGGATGCGTATGGATTTCTTCGGTACGCCTTTGTCAACGACGGCGATCTCGTCGTGTGGTGGCCGAACGTCCAGGTATTCGAGGAGGCAATCGAGAAAAAAATCCTTCAGGGAGGTATTGAGCGAGGCCAGAACACGCGGATCACCGTGGCGAGCAAGCCGGCCGACGTGCTCGCCTTCATCGACGATCCAGACCGTACCGATGTCTTCGTCTACGGCCAGCCCACCGTCCTGCGAAAAATCGCACCTGCCGCTGACGCCGATCGCGCGGGAAAGTGACGCCGCTCATCTGCCCGGGATGAGGCCAGCCAGCCAGCGTTCATGCCCGTCACATCGGGGTTTTGAAACCCATCGCGCGGACGATGCACCAGCCCTTGAGGCCTTCAAAGAGCGAGAAGGTCCCGCCGATCATCGCTCCAATGCCGGCAAACAGGGCCCACTGCGGGAGAATCTCCAAGAACCAGGCGGCGACGAGGCCGGCCCCCGCGGCGTCGGTGAGCGCGCCAGTGATGATCCGGGCCACGCGGCCCTTCTGGTCGATGTTGCATTGCATGGATGCGGTTCCTGGGTTGCAAAACGGCAAGGGGCCCCACTGCCTGCGAGCCATGCCCAGTTGCATGATACGCGAGGGGCCGGCAGGCGGCTTGATGAAGCCTCGTCAACCCAACAGTTCATGCACGGCTTCGCCGCCATCAACGAGTTTGATCGGGCGGCCCGACGACGCCATGTTTTCGATCGTGGGATCGATGCCCATGCACTTACAGAACGTGGCAAAGATGTCGGGCACCGTCACCGGCCTGTCGGCGACTTCAGTCCCGGCACGGTCGGTCTTTCCGACGATCGCGCCGCCGGCCACGCCCCCGCCGGCAAGCACTGCATTGAAACTCCGCGGAAAGTGGTCGCGACCACCACGCGGATTCACCTGCGGCGTGCGGCCAAACTCCCCCATCCAGATCACGAGCGTGTCGTCGAGCATGCCCCGCTGCGCGAGGTCGCGGATGAGCGCGGCGAACGGCCGATCGACTTCGCCAGCGAGCTCCTTCACCTTCTCAACATTGTCTTGGTGCGTGTCCCAGCCGTTCGAGACGACTTCCACGAACGAGACGCCGTGCTCGATCAGTCGTCGTGCCAGCAAGCAGCCGGAGGCGAATGATCCCTCGCCATACTCTTTACGGATTGCTTCGGGCTCGGCATCGACATCGAAGGCCGTCATCGCGGGGCTCAGGATCATGTTGGTGGCGCGTCGATAGAGGCTTGCATGGTCGGCCGCCTCCTGCGGCAGGGCCTTCGCAAAGTCGGAGCCTAGCCGGTCCATGAGGCCCAGCCGCCGCAGATGACGGTCCGTTGGAACGGTCGGCGTGGTGTTTGAAGGGCTCTGGCTGGCATCGCGAATCTCAAACGGATCCCACTGTCGTCCCAGCAGGCCCGCGCCCGAGTCGCCGCGGCCCCGGCCGCCGATCCGTACGACCGGTGGCAGATCGCTGGAAACTCCCGTTGGAGGAAGCTGGCTGGCGACGATCGAGCCGAGCGTGGGATGACGGGCGCTGGGGTTCGGGAGGTACCCCGTGTGGAGCAGATAGGTGGCCCGCGGGTGGCTCCCCTCCTTGCTCGTCATCGAACGGATCACCGCGAGGTGATTCGCGACCGCTGCGGCTTCCGGCCAGTACTCCGCGAACTGCATGCCGGGCACCTTCGTGGCGATGGCCTTGGTGCCACCGCCGTTCTTGTGCCCCGTGAGCGGGCTAAACGTCTCGAATTGGGACGGTCCACCATTCATCCAGAGGAGGATGCAGGCCTTGCCGCGCTTCTTCAGATCAGCGGCATTGGCCGAGACGAGATCGGCAAAGGGGAGCGCGCCGGCAGCCAACCCAGCCGCTGGCACGAGTCGTAGGAGGTCACGGCGTGATGGCATGGAATGTGGCATCGGTGGCCTCGGCATTATTTTCGATGGATGAATTCGGCGCTATTGATGAGCGCCCAAAAAATGTCTTCAAAGGCCTCGGCTCGGTCGCTAATGGTCTTCACATGGGTGAGGCACACGGCGATTTCGCTTGGCGTGGCATGACGGCCGAGCGTGCGCACATGGAGCTCGTCGGCCACGGCTCGATCGTCGCCTTCTTCACGCAGGAGGCTGGCCAGAAGCGTGCCGCGGCTGCCCTCGATGGCCCGTGCGAGCTGCGGGCCGTTCATGAGCATGAGCGCCTGTGGAATGGAACCCGCGATCTCGTCGCGAGGCAGGCCGGGGTCGTACCCAAACACCTGGTTGAACCCGCCACGCGGTGTCTGGAACTGTTTGAGTGCTCCGCCTGGCCGCTTGCCGGCGCGGGCCGCAATCGTCTCTTCGTCGATGCCGAGCGCCAGCGTCACCTGGGAGAAGAGCTGGTCGGCCCGGAGCCGCTGCGGGCAGCTCGAGCCGCCAACGTCGCGCGATGCGCTCGCCCGAGACTCCGCCTTCGACTGGTAGGCAGGAGTCGCCATCACGGTCCGAAACAGGCTCTTGAGGTCGTAGTCTGCGGCCACGAAATCGCGACAGAGGTCGTCGAGCAACTCCGGCGACCGAGGCTCGCGATCGGGGCCGAGGTCGTCGATGCCGTCATAGAAACCATCGCCGACCAGCTCGGTCCAGATCCGGTTGACGATCGCTCGGGCGAACCACGGGTTTTCTTTGGACGACACAAGCCGCGCGATGGTCTCGCGACGCTCCTTGTCGGAAGTGCCCAGCGGGAGTGTGTGGCCGGTCAGGAAAAACTTCGGCTTCATGACCGTGCCGGGCTTCGACGGATCGTCGAGGTCGGGCATTGTATGCTCGAGATCGCCCCGGCGAGGGTTGTCTGGCTTCTTCTTGCCGCGACGACGATCGACGTCGCGGGAGACCACCTCAAATCGATCGAGCCCCTCAGCCTTGGTTTGGGAAATCTCGATCCGTGGAAAGAACGCGGCGAGGTTGTGAAACTGCGGCCGCTTCCAGCGATCCGTAAAGTGGTCGTGGCACTGGGCACACTGGATCTGGATGCCGGTAAACACCCGCGAAACCTCGGCGGCGATGTCGGAGGTCTCGCCCATCTGCGCCATGATGATTGCCGTCTCGCCGTGCTCCGACGGAGCGCCGCTGGCGGTGATCATGTCGTGGGCGATGCGGTCCCAGCGGGCCTTAGGTTTTTCAAGCTGGCCGGTGAGATAGGTTTCCAGCGGCCGGGCCATGGCGATGGCCCGGTCATCCGTGCGGCGGTAGAGAATCACGTCGCGGAAGTACCTCGCCCAGTTCGTGGCCCAGTCGGGATCGGCGAGGAGCCGTTCGACGAGGACGGTTCGTTTGGACGACGATGGTGATGCGATGAAGGCATCGAGCTCGTCGGCGGTGGGCTGACGGCCCACGAGGTCGAGCGTGGCCCGACGCAGAAACGTGGCGTCGTCGCAGCGGATGGGCGAGGGGCTGGCGGCCCCGGCGACGAGGGGGCTCAAGGCCGCGAGAGCGACGGCGAAAGCGCGCGGGATGAGGCGTAATGTGGCGGGCATACGCGATTGAACGGCCGAGGGGCCTCGTGGGTTGCGATCCCCAGGATTCACAACTCACGAACGGATGATATCACCGGATAAGAGCAGCGTGGCCAAAACCGCTGCCAGAGCGAGGCGGTAGACCACAAAGGGCCAGAGGGTGTGGCTCGTGAGGAGCTTCAGGAGCCAGCGGATCGAGAGATAGCCCGCAATCCCCGCGACGACTGTGCCCACAATGGCGGCGGTGATGTCGTCGCCCGTGGCCAAGATCTCGTGCCGAGCTTTCCAGGCTTCGAGCAGGCCGGCCGCCCCGATCGCCGGGAGCGACAGCAGAAACGAAAACCGGGCGGCGGTGCGGCGGTCGAGGCCGGTGAGCATGCCGGCGGAGATCGTCATGCCGCTGCGCGACGAACCCGGAATGAGCGCGAACACCTGGGCGAGCCCCATCGTGAGGGCATCGACGAGACGCACGCCTTCCATGCCGTCTCGGCCTGCCACGCTTCGGTGGGCCCGCGCCAGGCAGGCGACCTCTGCGACCGCCATGAGCACCGCCCCGCCGACGAGGGCTCCTGTGATAACCGCGAGGTCGCGCGCACCGCTGCGGATGAAGTCCCTGGCGGCCAGCCCCACGATCACAATCGGGATCGTGCCCAGAATGATCATGATGGAGGCCCGCGACTCCAGGGTGCTCCACGGCCGGCCGCTCGCGACCCCGCGGCAAAAACCACGAACGAGCGAGATCACGTCCTCCCGCATCGCCAGGAGAATCGCGACGAGCGTGCCGAGCTGGATGAGGGCGGAGTAGGCCGTGCCGGGGTCCTGCCAGCCCAGCAATTCAGGCACGATCCGCAGGTGCGCCGTGCTCGAAATCGGGAGAAACTCAGTGAGCCCTTGCACCAGGCCCAGCACAGCGGCTTCCAGGAGTGACATGGAGACCTAGTGTACGCGGGGCTGCTTTCCCGCTTTTTATCGGGGAAAGCCCCCGCTATACTGCTGGGCTTTCCACGGCCAGAGCCGCCACGCCCACACTCCACACCTCACCCGAGACGACCTGCTTCATGTTCCGCAACCTCAGCACAGTTGGTCTTCCCCTCTCCGGCCGTCAGAGCGAACTGATCGAGCTGACCCTCTCGTTCGGCTTCGACGGCATGGACATCGACATCCTCGACATGCAGAAGCAGGCCGCGGCCTACGGCGTACAACATGCCCGCCGCCTCTTGGTGAGCGCCCGACTCAAAAGCGGCGTGTTTCATCTGCCTTTGCGGCTCGATGGCACCGACGCTGAGTTTGCCGCTGACTTGGCCGAACTGCCTGCCCGTCTCGAGATCGCTGCCGCCTGCGAGTGCAGCCGCGCGGTGGCCATGCTGGCCCCAGGCTCCGCGGAGCATTCCTTCAAGGACTTCTTCGAGTTGCACCGCACGCGTCTCAACACAATCGGCGACATGCTCGCCCCGCACGGCATCATGCTGGGCTTGGCGATCCGTCCTGAGGCTGCGGCCCGCGAGGAACTGCCCAACGCCTTTATCCACACGTTTGAAGGCCTGATCGGGCTGGTCGCGATGGCCCATGAGCGGGTGGGCGCTGTCGTCGATGCCTGGGCGCTGCATGTCACGGGCGAGTCGCTCGATCTCATTGCCAAGGTGCCGAAGGGCCGAATCGTCGAGGTGCGGCTCTCCGATGCCCCCCAGGACAAGCCGGCGGCCGAACTCACCGCCACCGAGCGACTGATGCCAGGCGAAACCGGTGTCATCGCCATGGGCCCGGTCGTCGCTGCTGCTGCTGCTGCTGGCTTCGATGGGCCGGCCACGCCGTGGGCCGACCGCTCTACGCTTGCCGGTCGGGGCCGCGAGAAGATCGTGCGACTTTCCGGCGAGCGGATGGAGCAGGCCTGGACTGAAGCCGGCCTGCCGCTCCTGCCCCGCTGGTTTGCGCCGATCGCCCGTGACCAGTTCGGCCGCCCGATCGTGGACGAAGCGGATGTGGCCGCGATCGAAGCCATCGCGAACGAGCCGCTCGCGGCATCGTGAATGCGGCCGCGATGACTCGCTAAGCCCCTTCGCGAATCCAGCTCACGACAGGCTTGCCGCCACCGGCAACCCCGGAGCCCTTCAAAAACTCCGCGACGTAGCGGATCGATTTGCCGGGCCGGTCGGGGTCTCGAAAGTCGTCGC
This sequence comes from Planctomycetota bacterium, assembly GCA_031403195.1. Taxonomy (GTDB): domain Bacteria; phylum Planctomycetota; class Planctomycetia; order Pirellulales; family UBA1268; genus QWPN01. The sequence continues at coordinate 16,175 of JANNSZ010000025.1, forward strand.
CCTTCTGCAGGATCGGAAGCTGATCGGGCATCGAGCCAAAGGCCCGTGTGCCAGCAGCCTGGCAGGGATGCCAGCAGCCGTTGCCAGCTTCGTCTTCCAGGTAGAACTCGGGGTAGCAATGCCCCTCGACCCACACGGTCCGGGCAGGCACATCCTGAGACCGCACCGCCGCGATGAAGAGGCAGGTGAGCTCTTCGCAGTCGCCCCAGCCGTCGGCGAGGGCGCGCCGCGCCCCCTTCAAGTCGCCATTGCGATACTCGACCTTCTCGCGCACGGCGTCGTAGATCGCCTCCACCCGCCGCCAGCCCTCGTGGTCACCCGCCGCTTCCTTGGCAAACCGTACGATCTTCGGGTCGCGGGTTTCGATGTAGGGGCTCGATCCGAGATGCTGCTTCAAGTCACGGCTGGGCTTCTTGGGAATTCGCCAAGCGTCGGGATTCACCGGTGGCATGATCGAGGCGCGTTCGAGTTCAAACGTGAGGATCGCATGCTCGCGGCTGCCGGCTGCCATCGATGGAATGGCGATCACCATCTGCCTCACGCCGTCACCGAGCATGCGGTACTGCGGCCCTCGGACTCCTCGTGAAACGTCTTCCTCAGCGATGCGCACCTTCTGCTCAGGCCACTCCGCAGGCACGGGCAACGTGGCATAGAGGCCGCGGCAGGGCCCTCCCTCAGCGGTCACTCGCACCCCGACGCGATATCGCTGGATGCGGACATCACCGAGCACCGGCTGCAGCGTGCCCGTCTCGTTCTCCACAAGCTGGGCCGCGCCTGTTCGCGGCATCATCAAGCCCGCGACAGAGGACGCGAGAAAAAAGCGGCGAGTGAAGCAGGCTCGAATACGGTTGGCCATGTGAGCGTCACCAATCGGAGGCGAGGGGAGGGTCGTGGGAAGTCGAGCCGAGGAGCCGCCTCGACTTCCGAAGGCGAGGCTTTCACCGCCCCGCCCCCGCGCGACATCCATCATTCTCGCATCTCGCATCGGCAGAAACAGCAGGCCTCGGCCAGCAGGTGGAACCACGGAACAATCGGGAAAAATAGGCAGTTCTCGGGCCCTGCTCGATTGTGGCGGTGGCCCCGGGCTGGTAGACTCCCAGGCTTGCTTTTTCGTGGCCCGCATCCCCTCTTTCCCCCAACCCCGGTTTATTTCCAAAACCCCCCACGCATGGTCAACCGCAACCTCATCCGCGAACTCGAACTTGGTGACGATCTCGAACACGAACTTGAACTTGCTATGGAGGGGGCCGGCGATGGGGACTATGCGGTAGCCACCCCCACGCTTTCGGTGAATGCGGTGTTGATGGGAAAGGTGCTGCGGGTCGATGCGGAGTTCGTCCTCGTCGATGTGGGCTACAAGAGCGAAGGGCACATCCCGCGGAACGAGTGGGATGAGCATGAGCCGCCGCCTCAGGTGGGCGACATCGTCAAGGTGCTGCTCGAGGAGTTTGAAGACGGCAGCCTCGAGGAGCAGCAGCAGAAAGGTCTGATTACCCTCTCCAAGCGGAAGGCCCGCCGGATCGAGGATTGGCTCCGGGTGATGGAGAGCGTCAAGGAGAATGACGTCGTCACCGGGTTCGTCGTCCGCAAGATCAAGGGTGGACTCCTGGTCGACATCTCGGGTGTCAACGTCTTCCTGCCTGCAAGCCAGGTCGACATCCGCCGCCCCGCCGACATCGGCGACTACTGCGGCCGCTGCATCCAGTGCCTCGTCCTCAAAATCGACGAAGCCCGTCGGAACATCGTTGTCTCGCGTCGGGCGCTCATCGAGCAGGAACGGGCCGAGCGGAAGAAGCAGCTCATGGAGACGCTCGAGGTGGGCCAGATCCGCCGCGGCATTGTCAAAAACATCGCCGACTTCGGTGCCTTTGTCGATCTCGGCGGCATCGACGGCCTGCTCCATATCACCGACATGTCGTGGGCCCGCATTGGCCACCCCAGCGAGATGGTGCAGATCGACCAGGAGGTCGAGGTGCAGGTGCTCCACATCGATCGCGATCGCGAGAAGATCGCCCTCGGCATGAAGCAGCGGACTGCCAGCCCGTGGGCGAAGGTGGCCGACAAGTACCCGGTCGACACCGTCTGCATGGGCTCCGTGGTCAACGTGATGAGCTATGGCGCGTTTGTGAAGCTCGAAGACGGCGTCGAAGGGCTGGTCCACATCTCGGAGATGAGCTGGACCAAGCGAGTCAGCCACCCGAGCGAGCTTGTGAAGCCGGGCGACGAGGTCGAAGTGGTCGTGCTGGCCATCAACAAGGAAAAGCAGGAAATCTCGCTGGGCATGAAGCAGACCCAGCAGAATCCCTGGGAGAAGGTGGCCGCGGATTATCCGCCAGGGGCGATCGTCAAGGGTGTGGTCCGCAACCTCACCAATTACGGCGCCTTTGTGGAAATCAACGACGGCATCGACGGCCTCCTCCATGTCACCGACATGTCGTGGACGCGGAAGGTGACCCATCCGAGCGAAATGCTCGAGAAGGGACAGGAAGTCGAGTGCAAGGTGATTTCAGTCGACCAGCAGCGTCGGCGAATCGCCCTGGGCCTCAAGCAGATGAACGACGACCCGTGGACCGGCGATATCCCCGAGCGCTACAAGCCGGGTGATGTGGTCAATGGCACCGTCACGAAGATCACCAATTTTGGTGTGTTCGTGGGGCTCGAGGATGGCCTCGAGGGCCTGCTCCACATCTCGGAGCTCTCCGACGAAAAGGTCGAGAACGCCGAAGATCTCGTGAAGGTCGGTGACGCGCTGGAGGTGAAGGTCCTCCGCGTTGACACCGAAGAGCGCAAGATCGGGCTTTCGCGACGCCGCGTGGGAGTCGAGACGGAAGTGTAAGGCTCTCAGAGCCTGTCCGAGAACCTTGTCTGCCGTCGGTCGGCTGCGCGGCACGCTGGACTGCGTCAGGCTGCATCGACGAATCTCCCTGGATTCGCCTGCTTCGCCTTCCTGGCCAGCCTGCCGCTCGCTCGACCTTAGGGCTCACGACCGGTTCTCGGATAGGCTCTCAGTTGCCGAGCGAGACCGCAGCGACTGGCCCCAGCCACTGCCCACCAGCGTGGGGGGCGATGCCGGTTTGCGCGATGTGAATCAGGCCACCACGGACGATACCCGCGCCGTGGGGATGGCCGGCGTCGTCGCGGCCTACGATGACGCGGCGAGGCGGGCCACCGGTAGTCAGTGGGCGACCGCTGGCATCGACCGTGGCCACTTCATAGAGCAGGGCCTCGCCCGTCGCTGGGTCGACGAAGTCGACCACCAGGCAGCGGTGCGTATGGCCGGCGAGCCAGACAATGACGCGACTGCCTGTTCCGAGCGAGGCCCAGGCGATTTCAGCCGGCCCGCCGACCGGAGGCTTGAAGCTGCCGCCAACCGCCTCGGGTCCGCCCGGCTCACGGTCAGGCGTCGATGCCGCGGCCTGTTGGGGCGGGGGCGGCGGGGTGACGGGACGTGGCTGCTCGACCGCCGGCGGCGGGGATGGCGGTGCCCACGCGGCGGTGTTGTCGAATCCCGCTGGCACGTCGGCTGAGCCCACGATCCGCTGGCCTTTTGCCGCGATCCAGCCGAGGTCGCCCGTCAGGCAGAATCCGCCCACGAGCAGAGCCACCGCGACTGACTTGGCAAAGAAGTTGTGCATGCGGGCTCCCGGGGGCGATCCATCTGGCTCAGCCCAACTATGCCCCCGCCTGTCGGAGGCGGGCTCGTTTTTCGATGAGAAAGCTGCCGGTTCCCGTTCCCACCGCGTGCATCATGCCGATCGTAGGGATCAATTCCCATAGACGCCCCTCACGATAATGAGGGGACAGCGGGATGGTGGGCGAGCCCGTTCATGCTGGAAAACGCGACGGCCTTCGTCCCCCAGCCCCACAACTCGCATCGCGGGCTTCTATCAGGTCTGCGCGGTAGAACGATTCATCATGACGAACCACGGTTCTTCCAACGCTGCGGTCCGTATAGCCCTCCTGACGCCGCCGGGGCGGGGGGCGCTGGCGGTCGTGGGAGTCGCCGGTTCCTGGGCATGCGGCCTCATGGACGCATGTTTCCGGCCGCGCGGGGCACAGCCGCTGCCTGCCCGAAGCGATGCGGCGATCTGTTTCGGCCAGTGGGTGAGCGAGGCGGGCGGCCTCGGTGAGGATCTCGTCGTCGTGCGGCACTCGGCAGATCGCCTTGAGGTGCATTGCCACGGAGGGCACGCGGCATCCGAGGCAGTCCTCACGAGCCTCGAGAACGCTGGCGCCGTACGCCAGGCCTGGCCCGAGTGGCTGGAGGGCAGCGGCCTGGATCCGATTGAGGTGGAAGCCCGTGAGGCGCTCTGTCACGTGGCTGGCGCTCGCGCGGCCCGCATCCTCACGCGGCAGGCAGCCGGTCTGCTCGGCGCCGACATCACGCGGCTCGCTTCGCTGCCACCGGCTGACCGGGCTTTTGGTGTCGCGCGATTGCTCGCGGCCGCGCGGGTGGGCGTACGACTCGTCGATCCGTGGCGGGTTGTGCTGGCGGGGCCGGTGAACGCCGGGAAGAGCAGCCTCGTCAACGCACTGGCGGGCCACGCGAGAAGCATCGTGTCGCCCGAGCCGGGTACCACCCGTGATCTCGTGACGACGCGGCTGGTCCTGGGCGGCTGGGAGGTGGAGCTCGTCGATACGGCAGGACTTCGCGAACCCCACGCTCCTACCTCGAGCACGGAGCAAGCCGGCATCGCTCGAGCTCTGGGAGCAGCGGCAGCCGCTGATCTCGTCCTGCGAGTGGTGCCGGCGGATGTACCGGTATCGCTGCCCTTGTCTGCGGAGGCGGCGTCGCTCACCGTCATGACAAAGGCCGATCGTGCGTTGCCATCAACCACGATCCCGAAGGGCAGCATCCTGACGTCCGCCATTCAAGGGCAAGGCATCGCTGAGCTTGCTGACGCGATCGTCGCCCGGCTCGTGCCCGAGGACGCAAGCCTCCTCGACGGGCCAGTGCCCTTCACGCCGCGGCAGGTGGCGTTGATTCGCGGCATCGGTTCTCAGCAAACCTGTCTCCAGAACCCTGGCGGCACCGTCACGAAGTGATTGGATACTCGCGAGGGAAACCCGAGCCGCGGCCACTGGTCGTCATTTCGCGTTGGCGTCGGTGCTCTTCTTCCCGCGGATCAAGAGCTTGATCGGCACTTCGGAGTATGGCAGCGCCTTGTGGAAGGCACTCACGAGGTACCGCTGGTACGGCTCGGAGATGCTGCGCGGGGCACTTGCCGAGATCATGATCGCCGGCGGGCCCACGTCGACCTGCGTGGCGAAGTAGAGCCGGACTGGGCGGCCACGGCCATCGGCCGACGGGCGGTTGGCATCAACGGCTGCTCGCAAGACGTTGTTGAGCCGCGGTGTCGATACGCGGGTCTGGCTCTGGCGGTACAGCCGCTGCGCGGTGTCGATCGTGGCCTTCACGTTCCGGCTTTTCGTGGCCGTCACAAACGCCACCGGCGCCCAGGGCATCGTGCGGAACGTGTCACGGAGATACTTTGTCCACTCCCCCTTCCGCACATCGTCCGCGTAGAGGTCCCACTTGTTGACGACAAACACAACTGGCTTCGACTCCTCCGTGATCGTTTCGGCAAGCTGCTTGTCAACCTTTCCGATCGGTTCGGAGGCATCAAACAGCAGGAGCACCACATCGGCTCGGCGAACGGCTCGCTGGGCCCGGTGCAGGGCGTAGAAGTCGAGATCGGTTGTGCGGCTCTTCGAGCGCCGGAGGCCCGGTGTGTCGATCGCCAAAAAAGTCTTGCCATCCACGTCGAACCGCACGTCGATGCTATCGCGGGTGGTGCCGGCTACGGGGCTCGTGATGACCCGCTCCTCATGAGCCAGCGCGTTTACGAACGTGCTCTTGCCGACGTTGCGGCGACCCACGATGGCGAGCTTCATCTCCGGAAGTTCGGCGGTGTCGGGATCGTCGGGATCAACCGGCGGTAGATGCTCGAGGATCGCATCAACGAGGAGCCCACGATTGCGCTGAGTGCGGGCGCTGACGACCAGCGGTTCACCAAAACCGAGCGGACCGAAATCGGAAGCCGCTACATCAAGGCCTGGGGAATCGGCCTTGTTTGCCACGAGGAGCACCGGAGCGCCCGCGCGGCGGACGCGTTTGGCTACTTCCATGTCGGCCGACGCGAGGCCGGCGCGGACATCGACGAGAAACAGGATCACGGCGGCGTCGCCAAGACCGCTTTCGATCTGCGCATCGATCTGGGCGGTGAGGCCATCGGGATCATCAAAGCCCATGCCGCCGGTGTCCACCAGTTCAACGACACGGCCGTCGAGGTCGATCCGCTGCATGAGCCGGTCGCGGGTGACGCCGGCCGTGGGATCCTCGATCGCAATCCGCTTTTCGATGAGCCAGTTGAAGAGACACGACTTGCCGACGTTGGGCCGGCCGATAATGACAACCTGAGGGAGCATGGGTTTTTGTTGGGGGCGTGGTGGAAGGGGGCAAGCAGCAAGTGTGAGATGTCTGACGGGACGGCGCCAGGCGAGCCAGCCCCCAGGGTCAGGCTGGGGCAGCTGAAGTAGTAGAGTCGCCCAGCCGCCGCTGCGGAACGGCATGCACCAGGTAGCGGTGCGTAAGGCTCTCCGAGAATTCGAGCACCGCTGCGGCCAAGAGCGCCAGCAGCTCACCGAGCTTGGGGCGGCCGCCATCGGGGCCAGTCGCCGCGAGCGCCTCGACGTCGGCCAGGCGCAGCGACGCAAGCGCCTCGAGCACCGCCCGCCGTTCACCCGAAAGCACGGGCGACGCGGCCTCGCGAGGCAGCGCGTCGACATGGACCGCGAGTGCCGCGAACTGGAACGCCGCGCTGCGGGGATTTGTCTCGTCGATCACCAGCAGATCGACGAGGGGAGCAGGCTCGAGCATCCCGGGATAGCGGTTGCGATAGGTCATGGAGCTATCGGCGATTTCGAGAAGCATTTCCTCGAGTCGCTGCGACCCGTCGGTCGCCTCGGCGGGCCGCGGGGGCACGAGCGAGGTTGCGACAAGCTGGATCATGGCAGTCGCTCGTTCGACGCGGCGGCCCATATCGAGGAACCGCCAGCCAGGCCCACGGGTCATGCTCTCCGTGCCGAGCCCCGCAAAGGCGGCCAGATCAAAGATGAGCGTGTCGAGATAGGGGAGCACATCGCTCGTGCGGCCGAGGCCACCAGACCCCGGCGCCGGCCGGCCGGCAAGACAATCTCGACGGACCCTCGAAAGAATCTTCCACGAATCGATCGAGATGCGGTCGCGGACCACCGAGGCGGTGCGCCAGAGCCGGTCAATTCCTTCCTGCACGCCCCCTGCTTGGCCGCCGTCGTAGGCGAGTGCGAGGACCGCCTCCTGAATGTCGCGCAGCGTCCCAGCACGACCCGGCTCGAGCCATTCCTTGCGCACCAGCGGCTGGATTTCGAGGGCCACCATCAGGATGGCCGCTTCGAGTGCGGCATCTTGGTTGCCTTCCGAGGCCAGCCGGTTCACGACGGTGCGCAGGAGCCGCGCTGTTCCTTCGGAGCGTTCGGCATGGCGGCCAAGCCAGAAGAGATCGTCGGCCACGCGGCTGGGAAGGTCATAGCCGCTTCGCCGTAGCTGCAACGGCTGGCCGGGCTGCCGCAGGAGCGTGACAGGCTGGACGGGACCGCTGGCCAACACCCAGACATCCTTGGAGCCCTGGCTCGACAGGAGCGTTTCTTCGCCCGATGCACGCCCTACGTTCATGCGGGCGAGGCCTCCGCGCATGGTCTGGAAGCCGGTCGGCGAAGCCACTGCAAAACATCGCAGGAGCACCGAAGCCGGCGCGATCGCGCCGTCGTGCCAGCAGGGGGCGACCGATCGCTCGACCCGTTGGCGGCCGACCCACTCGCCGGGCCGGGCTCGGACCTCGTCGAGAAGTCTCGACCGCGACCGCGAGTCGAGGAGCGCTGGTACGAACCGCTTCATGCCACGCCGTGGAACGACAGACTCGAGCACGCAGTCATCGAGCGACTGGAGCACATGCTCGAGGTTCGACGGAATCCCGCACCATCGCGAGTTGGGCGACGCCAGGAGCAGTTCCTCGCCGAGGAGACGGCGCGACACCGCAGGCAGAAACTCGGCAAACCCCGGTGACTCGACCAGTCCGCTGCCGATCGGGTTGGCGAGAGCGGCCCGGCCCTCGCGAACAGCCTCCACGAGCCCGGGCGTACCCTCGAGCGCCGTGCCATCGAGCTCGAGCGGGTCGCAGAGGCGGTCTGGTACCCGCCGCAGAAGCACATCGAGCGGCACGAGTCCGCCGAGTGTCTTGAGCGCGAGCTTGTCGCCACGGACGGTGAGGTCACCCCCTTCGACGAGCGGGAAGCCGAGGTAGCGAGCGAGGTAGGCATCTTCAAAGTAGGTTGCGCTGGCGGGCCCTGGGCTCTGGAGCGCCACACGCGGGGCATCGCGCGTGGGCAGGAGGCCACGGAGGAGGCTTCGCAGGGCGATGAAAAATGGCGCGAGCCGTTCGACGTGACATTGCTGAAATACTTCGGGCAGCAGCCGCGACACGACAAGACGGTTTTCGAGCGCGTAGCCCAAGCCTTGCGGCACACCCGTACGGTCTCCGAGCGCCATCCATTTCCCGTCACGATTGCGAGCCACGACGACGGCGTGCAAGTGGAGCCAGCGACCGCCCGGCTGGGCGATGCCGTGGCAGCACCGCAGGAACCCAGGGTTGGCATACACAAGCTCGGGGGGCACGATCCCCTCGCGGAGCATATGTTGCGGCCCGTAGAGATCAGCCAGGAGGGCTTCGAGCACGCGGGCCCGTTGGTTGATGCCGACCTCGAGCCGATCCCAGTCGGCCTGGGCGATCACGAGCGGAATCGGATCAAGCACCCAGGGGCGCTGCTCGCCGGCAGCCTCGTCGTGGGCATTGTAGGTCACGCCGTTGTCCCGGATCACGCGGCGTGCCTGTTCCCAGCGGTCGGCCAGTTCGGCCGGCTGCCACGAGCCAAGGAGTTCGACGAGCCGCTGCCAATGCAGCCTGGGCTGGCCGTCGGCACCCGTCAATTCGTCGTAGCAGGATTCGGGAGGACGGTATCCAGGAAACGGATTGGATCGAGCCCCCGATGCACCAGCCTCCATAAAGCCATGTCCAGCAGCGGTGGTGGCGGGATTCATGCGGCGTGCGGTCTGAGGGCGAGGCGACAGGAAGTCTACTCGGGGCTGGGAAAAACGCCCGCAGAGAGTGTGGCCCGGATCGTCTCGCGGCTGACCGGGGCGATCACGCCACGCTCGGTCACAATGCCGCGAATCAGTCTGGCGGGGGTGACGTCAAACGCTGGGTTGTAGGCCAAAGCACCCGCCGGAGCCGCCTGGACGCCGAGGGGCGCGAGCACTTCGGCGGCGCCGCGCTCCTCGATCGGAATCTCGTCTCCCGTATCGATGGACACGTCAAACGTGCTCGAGGGGGCGGCGACGAAAAACGGAATGCCGTGGGCGTTGGCGAGGACCGCGAGGGAGTAGGTGCCGATCTTGTTGGCCGTGTCGCCGCAGGCGGTGATCCGGTCGGCGCCCACAATCACCGCGGCAACCCGGCCGGTGGCCATGAGGTGACCGGCAGCGGAATCACATAACACGGTCACCGGAATCCCTCGCTGGACAAGCTCCCATGCGGTGAGCCGCGAGCCCTGAAAGAGCGGGCGTGTCTCATCGGCAAAAACGGTGAACCGCCGGCCGGCATCCCAGGCCTTCGTGATCACCGCGAGCGCCGTGCCGGCACCCCCTGTGGCAAGCCCGCCAGTGTTGCAGTGGGTGAGGATGTTGCCTTCGGGAAGAATCGCCAGCCCATGCTGGCCGATGGCAGCGCAGAGGTCGTGGTCTTCGGCATGGATGGCGCGGGCTTCGGCCAGGAGGGACGTGGCGAGTTGATCCGCGGGCATGTCGCGCGGCAGCCGGTCCACCATGCCGAGGCATCGCTCGACAGCCCAGCGGAGGTTCACGGCTGTGGGCCGCGCCGTGGCGAGGATTTCTCCGCGGGCGAGAACGTGGGCGCGCGCCGCCTCGGGATCGAGCCCCTCGCGAACCGCCTCGCCCGCCGCAACCACCAGGCCGTAGCCACCGGCGATGCCGATCGCAGGAGCTCCACGCACGCGCAGGCTCTTGATCGCCTCGACGACCGTATCGACATCGCGGCCCGTGACCCATTCCAAGCGGCTCGGCAGAAGCGTCTGATCGAGAATGTCGAGGTGCCCGTCAGCCTCGCCGATCCACCGCAGTGACACGGGCGTGGCGGGCGTCATGAAAACGTCTCGCAGGCGAGGCCGAAGGCGGCGGCGACGGCGGGCTGAACAAGCCGGCCGTCAAGCACGTTGACCGCAGAGCGAATGGCCGGGCTCGAGCGGGCCGCCGCGGTCACGCCGATCGAGGCAAGCTCGAGGACATACGGAAGCGTGGCATTGCACAGCGCATAGGTGCTCGTGCGGCCCACGGCACCCGGCATGTTGGTGACGCAGTAGTGCACGACATCGTCCACGACATACGTCGGCTCGGCGTGGGTCGTCGGACGGCTGGTGGCGATGCAGCCCCCCTGGTCAATCGCCACATCGATGATCACCGCGCCGTGTTTCATGAGCCGCAGGTCTTCCCGCTCCACGAGATGCGGGGCGCGGGCCCCCGGAATCAGCACACTCCCGATGACGAGGTCGGCCCAGCCGAGCCGCTCGCGAATCAGATGCCTGTCAGAGTAGAGGCAGTCAATATTCGGGGGCGTGACATCGTCGAGATACCGCAGCCGCTCGAGGTTCGTGTCGAAGAGCGCGATGTTGGCCCCAAAGCCCGCGGCCACCTTCGCGGCATTCGCGCCCACGGTGCCCGCGCCGAGGACCAGCACATTGGCCGGGGCCACGCCGGGTACACCGCCGAGCAGAATCCCACGCCCCATCTGCGGACGTTCGAGAAATTTTGCTCCTTCTTGGATGCTCATCCGACCCGCCACTTCGCTCATCGGGATGAGCAGTGGCAGCCGGCCTCGCTCGTCGCGAAGGGTCTCGTAGGCCACGGCGGTCGCCCCCGTGGCGAGGAACCCCTCGGTGAGACTCCGGTCGGCGGCAAAGTGGAAGTAGGTGAAGAGCGTCTGACCCAGGCGGAGGAGCTTGAGTTCCGGCGGCTGAGGCTCCTTGACCTTCACCACGAGATCAGCCCGCCCAAATACCTCGGCGGCGGAGTCGACGAGCGTCGCCCCGCAGGCGGCGTAGGCCTCGTCGGTCAGGCCGGAGCCCGTTCCCGCCGACCGCTCGAAAATGACCTCGTGCCCGGCGCGAACAAGCTCCTCGGCGCCGACCGGAAGGAGGCCGACGCGGTATTCGTCGCGCTTCGTCTCCTTCGGGACACCGACGATCATGACTGGCTGATCTTCGTCACATCGACGACCTTGAACTTCGCCGGCATCGGGGGGAGGTAGAGCCCCTCGGCGTTCGGCTGGACGGGTGCCACTGACTCCCAAGTCAGGTTCTCGGGCATGAGACGGTAATCGAGCGCCAGAGCCTTTTCGTAGTCCTGCTCCTTACCAGAGTAGGTGGCCAGCCGGCCGAGCACCGATGAAAAGCTCGCCGTCACACCGTAGTAGGCGTTGTTGAGGGGCTTGTCGTTGCGGATCGCGTCGTGCAGCTCGTCATGCTCCACCTGATACGCATTTGGCGGACGGCCTTCAAACTTCCAGAGCACCTTGCCGTCGTAGTCGGTGATTTCACCGATCTTCACGGTGGCCTTCGTGCCCTGAAACTCCTCATTCACGCGGTTGTCGCCACCCGGGAACTGGCGGCACTGGCTGGCGATCCGCACACCATTGGGATACGAGAAGTTGACCGCGTGATGGTCGTAGATCTCGCTATTGCGTGTGCGATCCTGACGGCCACCGATGCCATACGCCTTCACGGGGGAGTAGCCCAGCGGCGCATCGGCACCGAGCACCCAGTTGGCCACGTCGATGTTGTGAACATGCTGCTCGCAGATGTGGTCGCCGCAAAGCCAATTAAAGTGGTACCAGTTGTTCACCTGGAACTGCATATCGTTTTGGTCCTTCTGGCGGTCGCGGTACCAGATTCCCGAGCCGTTCCAGTAGACCTGCCCGCCGATGATCTCACCGGCGAGTCCTTCGCGGATGCGGGCAATCGTCTGGCGATACTCTTCGTCGTACCGCCGCTGGAGGCCGACCACGACCTTGAGCTTCTTTTCGTCGGCGAGCTTCGCCGCTTCCAGGCAGAGCCGAGCGCCGAACGAGTCGACGCAGACCGGCTTCTCCATGAACACGTGCTTGCCAGCTTTGATGGCCGCGTCGAAGTGATACGGGCGAAATCCTGGGGGCGTGGCCAGGATCACCATGTCGACATCGGGCAGGTCGATCACCTTCTGCGCGGCATCGAGTCCGGTGAACCGTCGATCTTCTGGGCAGTCCACCTTGTCTGCCATTTTCTCGACGCCCTTGAGGGCGGCATCGATGCGGTGCTGGAACGCATCGGCAATCGCCGTGACCTTGACGTTCGACCCAGGGACGGAGAGCGCCTGCTGAAGGGCGCCAGTGCCTCGGCCGCCGGCTCCGATGAGGCCGACCTTGATCGTGTCGCTCGAGGGATTTTCGGCGTGGGCGGCGCGAAGGCCAGCAAAGGCCGCAGCCGCAGCGGCCGACATGCCGCCGGCACGTAGGGCATCACGGCGTGACACAGTGAGGCGGACGGGATCGATCGGCATGGCAAGCGGCTCCGTGAGGAATGAGCGTCCGATGGGCAGCCCGTGATACTACTACGCGGCCTGCATGGCGGAAAGCCACCAAGCCATTGGCTCGTGGGCTGAGGTGATCGCGGTCGGTGCGCTCAGTCGGTGCCGATGCCCGCCAACTCCTGGCCGTTTCGTGAGGCCATGGCCACGTAGACACTGGGGTCGATGGAGGATTTGAGGGCGGCCACGTGCGTATCGCTGAAGACATGCATCACGATAGTGTTGCCGTGGTCGCTACTCGGGCCATAGGCCATGCCACCAACTCCAGTGGCGATGCCCGCGGCATTCAAACGGTTCGCGAATTGCGCTCTCGGAAGAAAGAGCACGAGGGGGGTCTTTGAGGGCACGACGGAGAAGGCGCAGCGGGTGAGCGGCACGGCTCCATTGAGCCACGCGCTGGCGGAGTAGGTGGGCGCGGCCAGATTCGGGTCGTAGGCCACCACCCAGCACGTCGTGCCGTCGATCCAGGACGCATACCCACGCTCCGTCGTCTCGGCTGCCAACACCGTCTTTGCAAGTCCGTCGGTTATGTCAATCGTCTGTATGCCCAGGCGAGTCGCACGACATTGCGTAAGACTTGTCGCGCTCAGGGCGGAAGGATATAGGGTCTGGGGCTGGAACTGGATGATGCCATTGGCCATGGGAACGACCGCGGTTGTTCCTGTAGGCAGCACCGCCTGGGATGCCAGGTGCGTTCCGGCCATGGCCTTGTAGTTGGTAACGGCTACTTTGAAGCGGACCGCGGCTGGCTGTGCAGCTCCATACTCACCAGCGTAGGACAACCCGCCGGACTTGCCCGAACTGGTCGCTTCAACCGTCTTGTCGCCTTGCGAGCTTGGGCAGATCAGGACCGGAATGACGTAGGTCGAGGCATGGACTCCCGAATTGGCGGCCGTCGCGTTGGCCGCTGTCCAGGCGCCGCCAGTTGGGACAGCGGTCGCGGGTGTGAACCCGGTGCTGAATGGCCCGTTCTCGAGGTTCGCCGTGTTGCTCGAGACGGCGTCGAAGACCGACAGCTGCTCCATGAACGGAAGCACGTGAAAGATCCAGCTGTAGCCAGTGAGCAGGTTGCCAGGAGTGCTATTCCCAGGCCTGCTCAACGCCTCGTTTCGGTCGGTCACCGAGGGAAACCTCCTGACGTTTGTTTCGAACAGGGAGACGGCTTGGGCCAGGCCACGGAGGTTTACGCTGCAGCTCGAGCGACGGGCGAATTCGCGGGCGCGTTGCAAGGCAGGCAACGCAAGGCCCATCAAGAGAGCTATAATGGCAATCACTACTAGGAGCTCGACGAGCGTGAATCCCTGCCGCGGTGAGGTGTGCGGGAGCAATGCCGACCGGGGCACGCGTGCAATCACCATGATGACGAAGCCTTCCTGGAGAGATCGTGGAGCCAATACCACCCGAGAATACCTGGGTGGCGTCGCTCCTGGTCCCCCCTGAATCCAAATCCCAAAGTTCGTACTACCAGTTTACTCGATCGAGCCCGCGGTTCACCATCCAGGGCGGCGCTCACCAACAACGCCGGACCCCCGGCGAGGCCGCCGGGCCATGGATCCCTCGCCGGACGTAAAAAACCGGGGCCGCCGCCAGGCTCCTGGCGACGGCCCCGTGGATTCATTGCGAGAGGCTGAGACTCAATCAGTGATCGTTGTGGCCTCACCGCCATTTCGCGAGCTGATCGACATGTAGACGTTGGGGTCGACGTCCGTCGTCACCGGAGTCACGTGTGTGTCACCGAAGGCATGCATCACAATGCCGCCCTGGTGGTCGCTACTCGGGCCATAAGCCATGCCGACGGCCATTCTGCTGCCAGTCGAAAATTTCGCAGTGGTCAGAAAGCGAACCGTCGCATTCCCTGAGGAGGTCGGCTGGACCGACAACGCACATTCGGTAATTGGCACAGCCGAGGAGTTGGACGTGCTCCACGCTCCTTGGTACAGGGTGGGAGTCGCCAGATTGGGATTGTAGGCCACGACCCAACAGGCCGTGCCGTCGATCCAGGACGAATACCCGCGCTCCTTTGTCTCCGCAAGCATCACGGTCTTGGACATGCCGTCAGAGATCGACCCAGCAGTGATTCCAGATCGGCTAGCGAACCACGGGGTGGCCGTCAGGGACGACGATACCGCAACGTCGGGCGCAAACTGGATCGCACCGTTGGTTACCGGCACCAGGGGCGCGACCGCAGTCATGTGCGTGCCGGCCATCGCCTTGTAGTTGGTGACAGCAACCTTCGCGTTGCCGATCGTACCCTGGAACGTGCCGTACTCACTGGAGTACGAGAGCCCCGCAGAAGAACCCGATGCGTCTATCTCAACAGTGCTGCCGCCACCCGAGCTCGGGCAGATGAGAGGCGAGATCACGACTGTTGAAGCATGGGCACCGGTACCGCTTTGTCCCGTAAAGGCACCCGTCCCGCTGCCGCCGATGCTGAATGGGCCGTATTGGAACTTGCCGGTATTGCCCGACACGTTGTTGTACATCGCCCCTTCCTCCATGTACGGGAGGACGTGGAAGATCCAGCTATAGCCGCTGGTGGAGTTGGACGTGCTCCACGTTCCTGTGAGGCTGGTGTTTTCGGTCCGGTCAGTGGCCGACGGAAGCCGGCGCTTCGTGGATTCATACACTTGAAGGGCCTGAGCCAGGCCACGGACGTTGAAGCCGCAGCCGGTTCGGCGTGCTGCTTCGCGGGCGCTCTGCACAGCCGGCAGGAGCAGGCCGATGAGCGTGGCGATGATCGCGATCACCACCAAGAGCTCGACCAGGGTGAACCCCCGGCGCTTCGAACTTTGAAGAAATCTGGACATGAGAAAAACCTCCGCCCCCAAGAGGGGCATTAGCGGACATGGAATGAAAGAAATAACCTAAAAAATTCCGGGTGCTTCCAGTCAGGCAATCGTGAATAAGAATGTGCCTGAGATGGCGACCCCCACAGTCTCTATGGTACTCGGCTAGAATCGCCTCCGTCAACGGTCAAACCGCCCCTCATGGCAGCCACCCCTTGTGACCCTGTGGCCTCCCGTGAGTTTGCGGCCTCGGTCGTGGCCCGTTTGAGGGGGGGCGGCCACGAGAGCTACTGGGCTGGCGGCTGCGTTCGCGACGAGCTTTTAGGCCGGACACCCGCCGATTACGACGTGGCGACGATCGCGCCACCCGCCAGGGTGAGGGAGGTGTTTGGCCACCGACGGACGCTGGCCGTGGGGGCGGCCTTTGGTGTCATCACCGTGCTCGGGCCGAAGGGGGCCGGCCAGGTGGAGGTGGCCACATTCCGGACTGACGCCGATTACACCGACGGCCGCCGCCCGGCAAGCGTCACGTTTTGCTCCGCCCGCGAGGATGCCAAGCGGCGAGACTTCACGATCAATGGCCTCTTTCTGGACCCGCTTTCAGGCGAGGTGCATGACTTCGTGGGCGGCCGCGACGACCTCACGGCTGGGATCGTGCGAGCCATCGGTGTGCCCGCGATGCGGTTTGCCGAGGATCACCTCCGCATGCTGCGGGCGGTTCGCTTTACCGCGTTCTTCGGGTTTGTGATGGAGGCCGAAACACGGGCCGCGCTCGAACGGATGCCCCATCTGGTGACAAACGTGAGCCCCGAGCGGATCGCCGCTGAGTTGCGGGCCATCGTCTCGCGCCCCGGCCGACGTGAGGGGCTCGAGCTTCTGGCTGCCACGGGGCTGGCCCGCGAGGTGCTTCCCGAAGTGGCGCCCTCGGGCGTTGGGGGCGATCATCAGTGGGCCGAAGCGGCCACGGTTGTGGGCGCCTTGGACGAGCCGACGCTCCCCCAGGCGCTCGCCACGCTCTGCATGGGGCGTGATAGCCGGGCAGTCGTGTCGATCGTGGCGCGGCTTCGGCTCTCCAATGACGAATGCAAAACTGCCGTGTGGCTTCGCGAAGGCATGAACGCCATCAGCGACGCGCCGCGCCTCGCGTCGTGGAAGTGGTCGCGGCTGCAGCCCTGGGTTGCCGATCCGCGGGCACCGCTCCTGGCGGATTGCCTGCGGGCGCGGGCGGCTGGTGGACTGTTTGATGGGGCAGCGGCGGCAGAGTTCTCGGCGCATGTGGTGAGGCCGCGCGAGCACATCGATCCGCCACCGCTGGTCACGGGCAATGATCTCATCGCGGCCGGCTTCCCAGCAGGCCCGGCGATGGGCGCGGCCCTCGCAAAGATCCGCGGGCTGCAGCTCGATGGCGTGATCATCACGCGCGACGAGGCGATCGCGGAAGCGCGTCGGCCAGAATGAATCTACCGCGGAGGCTCGTGTGGCGGTGGGAGATCGCCGAGGCTTTCGAGCTTAAACACGTCCAGAAATTTTTGCGTTGTCACATACGCAGGGACGGCGTCGGGCGCATCCGATTTTTCGACCGCGAGCAGGCCGCGTCGCACGAGCGTCCGCAGCGTGGCTGGCCGGGCGTCGCAGCCAAACTCCACGAGCTTGTCCCGCGGCACCGGCTGGTTCCAGGCAATGACCGCCAGGGCATCCAGCGATTCGGTGTCGAGCCGCACGAGTCTGTTGCGCTGTTCGAGCACCGCGCCGAACCCGGCGAACTCCGGTCGAAGCTGCATCACCCAGCCATCGCCGCGTGAGGCAATTTGATAGGGACGGTTTTCCTCGCGGTACACCCGCGCAAGCTCCGCGGCCAGTTCATCCACTTCCTGTGGCTCAACCCCGCGCATGAGCCCGGCTGCGACCTGGCTCGAGAGCGGCTGCCCACCGGGCAAGCCGACAAAGAGCAGTGCCTCGAGGATGGAAGCCGGGCTCACCCGGCCATCGTCGTCGCGGACAGTCTTCTCATCGAGATCCGGCGACGCGTCGACCTGCACCACGGCCGCGGTCGGCTGAGCCGGTGCCGCTGGATCCGCATGCCCCATCATCGCCGCAAAGGCCTGGGCGAGCCGATCGATCGATAGGCCGCCGTCGGCCGGTGCCGCCGTAAATCCCGTTGCATCACGTCGCTCGTCAGTCATGCCGCAGACCTCCTTGCCACGCACGACCAAGCTTAGCCGCGGCGGCTGGCGACGTTGCGCTTCATGAATGCGAGCGAGTCGGTGGCAAGCTGGTCTTCCGACGGAAACATCTTCCGCCAGATCTTTGTTGCAGCCACGATGTTTGGCAGCGCCAGCCCAAACGCTTCGACCACGAGCCAGCCGTCATAGCCCACGGCCTGGAGCGTGTCGAACGTTTCGTCCCAGGCGACATGGCCCGTACCGGGGATGCTTCGGTCGTTTTCCGAGATATGGACGAGCGCCGTCCACGGGGCCGCCTTGCGGATCGCCTCGGGGATATTCTTCTCCTCGATGTTGGCATGAAAGGTGTCGTACATCATCCGCACCTGTGGATGGTCGATCGCTTTCACGAACGCCACCGTCTGATCAACGCTCGTCAGAAAATAGTTCTCGAATCGATTGAGATACTCGACGGCAATCGTGACTCCGGCCGCAGCGGCATGCTCGGCCACCTTCTGCATCGTCTCGACGCCCCACGTGAACTCATCGGCGGTCGGCCCGGTGCCAGTGAATTCGCCGATGGCCGAGTGGGTCGGGCCGGCGAGTGTCTTCACGCCGCCCGCCCGGCAGCAGTCGATCGTCTTTCGCATGGCGTCGACCGCTGCGGCCCGCACCGTGGCCGACGGGCTGATGGGATTGTCGCCTGCATTGCGCACCGTGACGGCGGTCCGCTCGAGGCCGAGGCCGTCGAGCCGCTTGCCCCACTCGGCATAGAGCTTTTCATTGAGCTCGAAGATCGGCATCTCGACGCCGTCGTACCCGAGGGCCTTGACCTTCTCCACGACCGGGATCACGCCCTCGTGCATGCGGTCGGTCCAGAGGAGGAGATTGAGGCCATACTTCATCGGGAGTCTCCGGAAGGGATGCGGGTTCGAGTGTCGGATTCAACACCACGGGGGGTCGGATGGCAAGGTGGAACTTTCCGGGGCTCGGGGTTGCCCGTGTCACTTTGCCGGACGTTCACTTCGGGCATCCTGCCCTTCGCTCACTCGACGGAAACCGAGCTTCGCCATCCTGGCTGCGCTCGTTTTCCCACGCCGGCTCTGTGGCACGGGCAACCTCGAGCGGAAGCCGGCCGGCAGGACGCCAGCCGGCTTGGCGGGGGCAACCTTGGCTTGCCCCCGCCAAGCAAGAGTCCGCCGGGGGCATGGCTGCCCCGGCGGACTCAGCATTGATCCGCGTAGCGGATCAATAGCGGCCCCAGCCATCCTGCCCTTCGCTCACTCGACGGAAACCGAGCTTCGCCATCCTGGCTGCGCTCGTTTTCCCACGCCGGCTCTGTGGCACGGGCAACCTCGAGCGGAAGCCGTATTCCCGACCGTAGCCCAGTCAGTCGGTAGCGTCGGGGAACAGCGGCGGAGTCGCTGTTTGCTTGGCGCGCCTGAACCGTTTGGGCTTGGTCGCGTCCAGCCGGCGGCCTTCGGCGGTGGTGGGAGCGCTCTTGAGAGGCTCTGGGGCGCCGTCGAGTGGGTCGCCAGGCTGAATGGTCGCGAGCCGATCGCAGATGCGGTTGGCGTATTGCTCGGAGAGCTCGAAGCCGATGCATTCTCGGCCCAGTTTCTTGGCGACGGCGAGGGATGTGCCGCTCCCACCAAAGGGGTCGAGCACCGTGTCGCCGGTATGACTACACGCGCGGATGATCCGGCCCAGGAGCTGCTCGGGCATCTGGCAGCCGTGCCAGCCCGAGCGTTCCTTGAACGTGCCGCACACCCGTGGGAAGTACCACGTATCGCTGTCGCCACCAAAGCCTTCGGGGAGATCCTGCGGCCGGAGGATCCAGGTGTCGTCGGGGAGGCGGCCCTTCGCGTTTGCCCGCTTGTCGCCGTAGACGAGTTCACGCGCGCTCGGCACGCGGATCGCATCCACGTTGAACGTGAACGCCTCCGGGTTCTTCACGAAGTGGAACAGGTGGGCATGCGAGCGGCTGAATTTGTATTTGCAGTTGACGCCGAAGGTGTAGTACCAGACGACCCAGCTGCGGCAGGTGAGCCCGAGCTCCCGCGTCGCCAGCACCTTGAGCTCGGCGGCATACTCGTCGCCGATTGCCAGCCAGAACGCGCCATCGGGTCGCAGCGCCCGGATCACGCCTTCCATCCATCGCTGTGACCAGGCGAGGTAGTCCTCGGCCGGGCGGGTGTCGTCGTAGGTGTCGTATTCGTAGCCGATGTTGAAGGGAGGATCGGCAAACGCGAGATGCACGCTCTCCGCCGGCATGCGACCAAGCAGTTCAATGCAGTCACCCTGGTGGACGCGACCAAGACTAGGGGGTGAGGAGGATGACATGGTGGCGCAGTGTACCCGGGGAGCCATCTTCAGAAAGAAACCCCTCGCGCCAGCGGGCTTGTATGGAAGACGCGCGAGGCCTGGAAGGCCGGTTGTTTTCCGGGCGGAGGCCCGGCAAGCGAAGCGGGGCCAGGGAAGGCCCGCGCCGCGTGAACTAGCCTCCGGTGAAGACTCGCGCGACGATGCCGGGTTCTTCGCCGAGGGGCGTCTCGAGAATCAGCGAGAGGTAATGGAACACGGCCGGCGGCACGAGCACAAGGCTGTCGAAGCGGTCGAGCAGGCCACCATGCCCCGGGAGGATCGTTCCCATATCCTTGATGCCCACATCGCGCTTGATCGACGAGAGTAAGAGATCGCCAAACTGGCCGATGATGCTCAGCCCTCCACCCATGAGCACGAGATGACCCCAGTGGTCCGCATTCGTTCCGAGGAAGACGAAGTGGCCGAGGATGCTGAAGGTGATCGTGGTACAGACGAGCGCCCCGAGGCACCCAGACCAGGTCTTTCCGGGACTCGTGTTCGGGATCGCTTTCGGGCCGCCAATCAGCTTGCCGCAACAGAAGGCGTAGATGTCGTTCAGTTCGACACACAGGATGATCAGGATCACGATTGGGCGAAACGTGGGGCTGTTTGCGAAGGAGCCCAAATAGCCCAAGCAGTATCCAAAAAAGATGAATCCCAAGACGCCGATCGCCGTCCGCTGGAGGTAGCCGTGGGGCTGATCCTTCAGGATCGAGACGATGGCAATGAGCGCGACTGTGAGAGGCAGGGTCGCGGCAAAGAGGCGGAAGAAGTTGTCGAGTGATGCAAAGGCAAGCACGAGGATTGCCAGGACGACAATGGTGTTGATCCCTCGCTCGCCCAGGACTCCTGTGGCGTTCGCGAACTCGCGGTAGCACAACAGGCTCAGCACGCAGACGCCGACGATCATCCAGCCTGGACCCATGAGAATCGGCGCCAGGACAAGCATCACGATCCAGACCCACGACCGCCATCGGAGGACGAGCTCGTGGGCCATCGCAGCGCCGAGCTGCCCCGTTCTGCGAAGCCATGCGATCAGGATGCCGCTCAGCACGATCGTGACGGCCACGAGAGCCACGGCTCCGACCGTGAACGATTCCCGAAGCGCCGGCGCAACGTTCCAGAAACGATCTTGGAGGGCGTCCATCATGGTGCGATCCGGCGCAGGGCCGCGGTGATCTTCGCGAGTCGCCGAAGAATCGTCACGAGCGAGCCGATCACGATGAGTACAAGAGCGATCGCCATGATGCCGGCGCCTGGAGCGACGGCCAGCGTTGGAATCCATTCCTCTGGGAGCAGTGCCGCCAGCACGCAGGCGATGGTTCCGACTGCCATTCGCTGTGGCTTCGCCATCGGGCCGCAGAACTCCTGGTGGGCACCGGCGACCGTGCCCTCAGACCGCACATACGCAGTCATGATCGCCATGATGGCCGCGCAGTAGCCCAGTTCAGGGATGCCGCCGACGGCGTATCCCATGCCAATGAAGAAGGCCGCATCGCTGACGCGGTCGGGAACTTCGTTGAACAGGGCGCCAACTGGCGACGCCTTGCCGGTCTGAATCGCGACCATGCCGTCAAACATGTTGGCCAAGAGTCGCACCTGCATCATCGCTGCCCCGAGCAAGAACCAGGGCCATGTGGGTACGACGTGACTGGTGAGCGACAGAGCGACACCGCCCGCGATCGCTGCGACCATCCCGGCCATGGAGATCGTATCCGGGGAGACCCGTGCTTCGGCGAGGCGAGTCGCGATTGCCCTTGCCAACGCATGCTCACGAGAGGCGATCGGACGTCGCTCCGGTCGGTATGGCTCCGTCGCCACGCTAGCTCCCGGTCGCCAGGAGGAGTGCGGCGCGGCAGGCGTTTTCGTAGGCCGCGAGGTCGAGCTTTTCGCTCGTCGTGTGAATCTCCATCTGGCCGCAGCCCAGCGTCACCGTGGGGATGCCGTTGACTGCCATCCAGTTGGCGTCGAGGCCGCCGTTGGAGATGTCTGCCCGTGGTGCAAGACCGATGGCTCGCACCGCCTCGCCGGCCGCCACGACGCAGGGCTCGTCGTCGGCGAGCCGAAACGCTTCATAGTCGAGACGTCCGTTGATCGTGACTTTTCCGGTGCGACCGTCCGATGCCTTTACTCTTTTTGCGGCTGCTCCAAAGGCTTTTTCGATGGCTTTGATGATGCGACCGCGGAACGTGGCGTCGTGGCCGCGGGCTTCCGCACGGAGCGTGGCCTGTTCAGCCACGACATTCGTGGCCTCGCCCGAGTGCATCACGCCGACATTGCTCGTGCCCCGCTTGCCGCCCTTCTCGACGAGGCCGTGCCAGCCGTCTTCGACCAGCGATGCAATGGCCAGCGACGCGATCGCGATGGCCGACACACCCTTTTCAGGCGCGACGCCGGCATGGCTGGGGATCCCCTCGATGTCGATATCCATCCGGTAGCCGCCCGTGGCGCCAATCGTGAGCTTCTCGACAGCGCCGCCATCGAAATTGAAGGCGAGCTTTGGCTTTCCGAGATCGGCAGTTTTCACGAACCGGGCGCCATACAGCCCCACCTCCTCTTGGATCGCAAACAGAAACGTAAGCGGTGGGTGCGGAAGTTTTTTGGTGAGGATCTCGAGCGCGGTGGTGAGCACCACGCCGACGCCGGCCCGGTCGTCGCCACCGAGGCCGGTCTTCGGGTCGGCGCTCTTGATATAGCCTGCCTTCACGACGGGCTTGGCCCCGCGGCAGACCGGCACGGTGTCCATGTGGGCCATGAAGAGCCGCCGCGGCCCGGGCAGCGTGCCGGGAAGCTTCACGATGAGGTTGCCGGAGTTGCCCTTGAGCGGCGTTTTTTCATGCGCGCGGTCAACCATGATCGCCGAGGACGGGCAGCCGGCGGCCCGCAGCCGCGAGACGATGTGCTCGGCGACAGCTTTTTCCTCGCCCGAGATGCCAGGGATTGCGAGGAGGTCGAGGACGGTGCGTCGGGCTGCGGCGAGGTCGGGCGTGGGGAGCGATGGCATCGAGAATCTCCGGGGTGAGCCAAGTCTATGCGAACTTGCCGCCGCGACGGGCGAGCGCGGCGCGGCACATACTTGCCACGCGGGCGGGTGCATCGCCGGCGTGGGCGGGCCAGGTCTCGAAGCGAGCGAGCGTATCGGTGTCGCCACGAGTCCAGGTGTCACAGAGCCGCTCGGCCACTCGGGGACTGTCGGCGACGATGCCCGTGCTCGACCCGATTGCGGCAGACACGAGGCGACGCAGCGACCGGCGTGCCGCAGCCGCCTCGAGGTCCGCATCGGAGACATGCACAACCACCGGCGCGCCTGTCTCCACGGCGAGGTCGGTGAGGATGCCCGCGTGGAACACGAAGATTACGTCGGGGTAGATCGCGTCGGCGGCTTCGGCGATCGTCTGTCGGGCAGTCTCGCGGGCGAGCCCCAAGAGCCGCGAGGGCACATTGGCCACGGCAGCCAGAAACGCCTCCGGCGATCCGTCAAGGACGGCAGCCAGAAAGGCTCGCGATGCGGCGGCCACATCATGGAGATGGATGCCGAACATGCGAGCCGGTTGTTCGTCGAGGTGGTGGCGGCTCGACGGTCCACACACCGCGACGGTGCATCCCTCCGCTTCGAGGCCCTCGCGGAAGCGGTGGATGCGGGTGTGCGGATGATCGCAGCAGCCGTGATCGATGAGGAGTATCCGCATGCCTTGTCCGCCAAGCCGGCTCACAGCATGCATTGTCACAGCCACTTATTCCAGCGGGCGAGTGCGAGGCAGGCGGCTCCGAAGACCGCGGCGGCCTGATCATCGGCCATGATCCCGAGGCCGGCGGGCAGCCGCTCGAGCTGACGGCAGGGGGGGGGCTTGAGAATGTCGAAGACCCGGAAGAGCACAAACGCCACCGCGAGGACGATCAGCCCGCGGTCGGCCGGCGGGACGATCGCCAGGACCAGTGGCACGGCGATCGCTTCATCGATCACGACAGCCCCAGGGTCTTTGGTGCCAAGCAGTCTCGCCGCGCGGGTCGCGATCGGCACACTCGCCGCAAAGAGCACCGCAATGATGGCAACCTCAATCGCGGCGATGCCCGCGCTGCCCGGAGCGCCGACGGCCCCTGCAATCCAGGTGGCTGCCGCACCAGTCGCGAGGGCGACCGGAAGCCCCACGAGCGATCCGAACGTACCGGGGGCGATGGGAATCCATCCGATGCCGCCGCAGGTCGCGAGGAGGATGGCCGGATCGAAGGCGTTCGCTCGGGAGGGGGGCGTGGCGCGGGGCATCATGGGACGTCATGGTAGCCGCGACGGGCCGGGGTTTGCTTGGCTATGATATTTCCATGCCTGACGCTCCCACCACCGCCGCTCCCGCTGCCATCGGGCCGCTCGAGCTCGTCGAGTATCCCCACCCGGCGCTCCTGCGACCCACCAAGCCGCTCGTGCGACTCGATGACGCCGTCTGTGAGGCCGTGGAGCGGATGTTTGCCATCATGTATGAGGCCGAAGGCATCGGCCTGGCTGCGAACCAGGTGGCCCTGCCCTATCGGATTTTCATCGTGAACTGCGCGGGGAAGCGGGGCGATGGCGAGGAGCATGTCTTCATCAATCCAGTGCTGAGTCGGCCTCGGGGCACAGCGATTCAGGAGGAAGGCTGCCTGAGCCTGCCCGGCGTGCGGATGGATGTGCGTCGGCCTGTGAAGGTGGTGATCGACGCCTGGTCGCTCGAAGGGGAACTCATCCATCTTGATCTCGATGGCCTCCTGGCCCGCGTCGTGCAGCACGAATACGACCATCTCGAAGGGCGGCTCTTTACCGACCGACTGCCCGATGCGGCCGCGCTCGAGGTGCGGGGAGCGCTCGATGTGTTTCGGGAGGTGTTTGCCGGAAAGCAATCGCGGGGCGAGGTGCAGACTGACGCTGCGCTCGTTGCCGAGCTCGACCGGCTGGAGGCGGCGCGGTGCCGGGCGTGACGCCACTGCGGATCATCGTGATGGGCACGGGGCCATTCGCCGTGCCGATGCTGCAGGCGATCGTGGCGTCGCCGCATGAGGTCGTGGCTGTCGTCACGCGGCCGAATCACGCGGCACCGGGGCGTCGGCCGGCACCGAATCCCGTGCGTGATACGGCAGTCGCGGCCGGCCTCCCGATGCTCGAGCCCGAGCGAATCAATACTCCCGAGAGCATCGCCGCGCTGCGCAGCCTCGGGGCCGATCTGTTTGTCGTGTGTGACTATGGTCAGATCCTGTCGGCCGAGGTGCTGGGCGTGCCGCCGCTGGGCGGCATCAATCTGCATGGCTCGCTCCTGCCACGGCATCGCGGCGCGGCGCCGGTGCAGTGGGCGATCCTGGAAGGGGATCCGCTCACAGGCTCGACCGTTATCGGCATGACGGCGGCGCTCGATGCGGGCCGCGTGATTACCGCTCGCGAGACGCCGATCGGTGAGCGTGAGACATCACCGGAGCTCGAGGCACGGCTCGCTGCAATCGGTGCACCGGCCGTGCTCGACGCGATCGAGCGGCTGCAGGCCGCGATGGCGATGGGGCACTCGCCCACCGAAGTCGGTATTCTCCAAGACGCATCGAGAGCGACACGGGCTCCGAGACTCTCGAAGGCCGATGGGATCATCGACTGGACACAGCCCGCAGCCCGCCTCGAGCGGATGCGGCGGGCCCTCGAACCCTGGCCCCGCGCCACGACATTCTTCACGCGAGGCGATGGCGTGCAGCAGCGGCTGGTCGTGGCCAACGCCGATGTCGCCCTGCCGTTTGAATTCGTGCCGCCGGAATCAACGGCCCAGGCGGGCACCGTCCTCGCCGCCGAATCGAGTCCTGAGTCGGGCCGCATCGTCGTAGCCTGTGGCGGTGGCACGGCTCTGGCGATCACGGCGCTCGTGCCCGAAGGCAAGCGGCTGATGTCTGCCGGCGATTTTTTGAGAGGCAGCCCCCTGCGGCCCGGTGGCCTGCTGGGCTAAACCCGGGTTGAACAATCCGCTTTGGGGTTGCCCGTGCCATGGAGCCGGCGTAGGAGGATGGTGTACGACCGGCGGGCCATCCACGGCCCCGCTAGTCTTGGCGGCCCTCCGGCCGCCGCTCGCTCCTCCAGGCTCGCGTGGATCTCACAGTGCGCGGCATCCGCTTCGGGGTTGCCCGTGCCATGGAGCCGGCGTAGGAAACAAGCGCAGCCCGGAGGGCGAAGCACAGTTTCCTCCGAGTGAGCGAAGGGCACGATGCCCGTAGCGAACGTCCGGCGACATGCCACGGGCAACCCCGAACCATTGCTACACTCAACCCCATGACCAAGCGACTCTGGATCGAGACGGTCGGTTGCCAGATGAACGTGCTCGATAGCGAGCTCGTGGTGGCGGCGCTTCGCCGGCAGGGGTGGGACATGGCCCGCGAGCCCAGCGAGGCCGATGCCATCTTCTACAACACGTGCTCCGTCCGGCAGCATGCCGAAGACAAAATCTATTCAGCGCTTGGCCGAATCCGCCCGCTCAAAGCGGAAAAACCCGGGCTCGTTGTGGGCGTACTCGGCTGTATGGCCCAGAAAGACCAGGAGCTTGTCCGGCGGCGGGCCCCGTGGGTCGATCTCGTCGTGGGGCCAGGCCAGCTCCATCAGGTGCCATCGCTTGTAGCCGACGTGCTCGCCGGCAGCGGGCCGCGATTGGAGGTGAGCCTCGACCGCAAGGGCGCTGCCCGCGACGTCATCGCGCAGTCATTTGAGAGCTACGACCCAGACCGTGATCCGGGGATGCGACCCACGCCGTTTCAGGCGTTCATTCGCACCCAGACCGGCTGCGACAAGTTTTGCGCGTTCTGCGTGGTGCCGCATGTGCGCGGCCCCGAGCAGGCCCGGGCACCGCAGACGATTTTCATGGAGGCCCACAAACTCGTGGCCGAGGGCTGCCGCGAGATCACGCTCATCGGCCAGACGGTCAACTCCTACAAGTACACCGACGGCGGTCGCACGACGCGGCTTGCCGATTTGCTGATGCTCCTCGACGGCATCGAGGGCCTCGACCGGATCAAGTTTGTCACGAACTACCCGCGCGACATGACCGACGACCTGATCGCGGCGGTGCGCGATCTGCCGAAGGTGTCGCATTATCTCCACGTGCCGGCCCAGCACGGTTCCGATGACGTGCTCGCACGGATGAAGCGGGGCTACACGATCGGCGAATACATGGAGATGCTTGGCCGCGTGCGCGAGGCGATTCCCCACGCGGCCGTCACCAGCGATTTCATCGTGGGCTTCTGCGGCGAAACCGATGCCGAGTTTGCCCTCACGCTCGATCTCTTAAAAAGCGTCGGCTTCAAGAACAGCTTTATCTTCAAGTACAGCCCACGGCCGGGCACGAAGGCCCACGAGCGGCTGTCCGACGATGTGCCTGAAGAGGTAAAGAAGGAACGCAACCGGCTGCTCCTCGACGCCCAGACGGACGCCAGCCTTGCCGGCAACCAACGGTTCATCGGCACCCGCCAGCAGGTGCTCGTCGAAGGGCTTTCGACGCGGGAAGAAAAGCGGGAGGTCACCGCCGGCCCCGATGACACGGTCCAACTCACGGGCCGGACAATGTGCGATCGGATCATCGTGTTCGACGCGCCGCTGAGGCTTGTGGGCCGGCTTGTGGACGTCGATATCTACGAAGCCGGTGCATGGGCACTTGCAGGCACCGTGGCCGACGGCCTCGCGGATGCTGTGCCCCTCGATAGCTTGGCCTTCACGGGCGAGGCCACTCCAGACCTGTACCAACTTGCCCCGCCGCGCCGCGCGTGAGGCAGCTTCGGGGTTGCCCGTGCCACCTCGCCGGACGTTCGCTACGGCCCTCCAGGCCTGCGCTCTCTCGGAGGACTCTTCGCTTCGCCATCCTGGCTTCGCTCAGATTCCTACGCCGGCTCCGTGGCACGGGCCACCCCGACGCGGATCATGCTGGAATTCGGTTTGCGTCCATAAAAGCCCACCGGGCGTGAGCCGGGGGGACTAAGGGCCGCGCACCGTCCCGTGGGCCATCATGAGCGGGCTGGCCACCAACCAGCCGTGTTCACGTGTGCTCGAGTGGCATTTATTTCCGAACGCGTCACAAAAGCTACACTGTTGGTTGCGGCGAGGCGGCTGCATCAGGGGATAGCACATGCTGCGCGCCGATCGCACCGCCTCCGGTTTCGGGTTTCCGCTGCTCGATGATGCTGATGCGGCGGCTGCATGGGGCGAGTCTGCGGGCCTTGCTGATCCGAGTTTGGCACACCGGGTCATCGCGGGGCTTGCTGAGAATGGCCTCACGTTCGACCTCATTGCGTCGATCTGCCACAAGCTCGCCGAAATTCTCCCGGGCGTCAGCGACCCCGACCGCGTGCTCGCGACCCTGGGGCGATTCTTCGACGCCGTCCGCAGTCCACTTTCGACCGCCACACTCTTCGAACGCGACCCCGAAAGCCTCGGGGTGCTTCTCTCGCTGTTCTCGGCGAGTCCCTTTCTGGCAGACACCGTGATCGCCGATCCCGAGGCCTGGGAGGATGTGCGACTCGGCCGCGGGCGACCCGAGTCGAAGGAGACGCTCGGGTCGATGCTCGCCGCAGAGATCGGCAGAAGCGACGATCCCGAGGTCGTGATGACAGCCCTGCGGCGATTCCGGCGCCGGCAGACGCTCCGCATCGCGTATGGTGACATCGTCGCGGGCAACCGCCTCGAGACGGTCGTGGCCCAACTCTCGCATGTGGCCGACTGCATCGTTGCCGCGGCGGTGCGCACGGCGACGGCGATGGTGGAGCGGCAGCGAGGAGTGCCTCGCGGGGTCGATGGCAGCCGCGCTACACTCGCCGTCTTCGCGCTCGGCAAACTCGGCGGTGCCGAGCTCAACTACTCGAGCGACATTGATCTCGTCTTCGTCCATTCTGCCGACGGCCGCGTCGATGGCCCGAAGCCGTGTACGAACCAAGAGTTTTTTGATCGCGTCGTGAAGGAGACGGTGCGGCTTGTCTCAGCGTCGTCGCCTCTTGGCGCCGGATACCGCGTCGATCTGCGGCTGCGGCCGCACGGGTCGGCGGGGCCGGCGTCGCTCTCGCAAGACGCGATGCTCCAGTATTTCGACCGGTTGGGGCGCACCTGGGAGCGGCAGGCCTGGGTGAAGGCACGGTGCGTCGCCGGCGATGAGGCGCTCGGGAGCCGCGTGCTCGAGGAGATCGAGCCCTGGGTCTATCGCCGCTGGCTGACGCGGGCCGACATCAGCGGCATCAAGGCGCTCAAGCGGCGGATCGAGCGACGGGCGATCCGTG
Organism: Planctomycetota bacterium; assembly: GCA_031403195.1. Taxonomy (GTDB): domain Bacteria; phylum Planctomycetota; class Planctomycetia; order Pirellulales; family UBA1268; genus QWPN01. Next base: position 45,469 of record JANNSZ010000025.1, read on the forward strand.
CCGGCACCGACGAGGCCGATGTCAAAGAAGGACGGGGCGGCATTCGCGATGTCGAATTCACAATCCAGTTCCTGCAACTCCTCAGTGGCGGCGACAACCTCTTGGTTCGCACCGCGAACACGCTCGAGGCCATCCGCCGACTCGCCGCGGCCGGAAGCCTGACCGACCAAGAGCGGGAGATTCTCGAACGCACCTACACGTTTCTCCGGATGGTGGAGCACCGCCTTCAGGTGCTCTTTGATCGGCAGACACACCTCGTGCCGAGCGACCCTCTCGAGATCGGTCGTCTCGCTGTGCGGTGCGGCGAGCCGCCAGGGCCGGAGGGACGCGAGCGGCTGCAAAGGGCGCTCGCCGAGGCAACCGACCTGAACCGCCGCATCCTCGATCACTTACTCCACGACGCCTTTCCAGACGACGCGCCCGCAGAGCCGGAAGTCGATCTCGTGCTCGACCCCGAGCCGGCCCCGGAAACAGTCCGCGACCTGCTCGGCCGGCACGGGTTTCGCGATCCGGTGGCCGCGTATCGTTCTGTGGTCGCCCTGGCCGAGGAGCGTGTGCCGTTCCTCTCGACCCGCCGCTGCCGGCATTTCTTAGCGGCGATCGCGCCACGGCTCCTGGCCACGATCGGCCGCACACCCGACCCCGACGCCACGCTCGCCACGCTCCGCGACGTGAGCGATTCGCTCGGTGGCAAAGGCGTGCTCTGGGAGCTTTTTAGTTTCAGCCCGCAGACGCTCGACCTCACGGTGCGGCTCTGTGCGTCGAGTCCGTTTCTCGCGCGGCTGCTCGTCACGAACCCGGGCATGATCGACGAGCTGCTCGACAGTCTGCTGATTGAGCGGCTCCCGACACCGAAAGCGATCGAGGCACATCTTGCCGATCTCTGCGAGGGGGCGGTGCAGGTTCAGGCGATCCTGCACGCGTTCAAGGCGTCGCAGCAGCTTCGAGTGGGCGTGCGCGACATCTTGGCTTCCCGTGAACAAAGCCCTCCCTGGCCTTTGCCCACGTGGCCGATCGATGGGAAAGCCGAGGTTTCCCTCAATCGGCAGGCGCCGCATCGTGCGGCGGCACAACAGGACGCGGAGACCACCACCGCTGCCCTCACGGCGATTGCCGAGGCGCTCGTGCGGCGAGTCATCGCCATCGAAGACGAACGTCTCATCGAGCGACTGGGTGAGCCGATCGTGGCAGACGGGCCACGGGCAGGCGAGCGGGCCGGGGCCGTGGTGCTTGCGATGGGCAAGTGTGGCGGACGTGAGATGAACTACGCGAGCGACATCGACGTCGTCTTTCTTTACGACTACGACGGCGAGTCGCGGCAGCGACGGCGGACTGCCGCGGGCACGAGCAATGCGCACTTCTTCAGCGAGCTTGCCGGGCGGACCACGCGGGCTTTCAACGAGTTTGGCCCGCAAGGTCGGCTCTATGAAATGGATTCACGGCTGAGGCCATCTGGCCGCAGCGGGCCAGCGGCGATTTCGCTCGCCGAGTTTGCCCGCTACTTCGCGGCCGATGGGCCCGCCGCGATCTGGGAGCGGCAGGCGCTCGTGAAGGCGCGAGTGGTGGCCGGTGCTGCCGAGGCGCGGGCCGAGGCCCGGCGGATCATCGACGCAGCCACCTTCGAGCGACCCTGGACGGCGGCTGACGTCGAAAGCATCCGCCGGATGCGGTATCGGATGGAGGCCGGTGCCAAGGCGTCGAATCTCAAACGCGGGCCGGGTGGGGTCGTGGATATCGAATTTGTCGTGCAGATGCTCCAGCTCGTGCATGGCGGTATGAACCTGTCGCTGCGGACGCCTGAGACCCTCGCAGGGCTCGTCGCGCTCCATGCGGCTGGCCACATCGCCGATGAGCCGCGGGCGTTTCTGGAGCGGGCCTACCGCACGCTCCGCGCCGTCGAAGGGCGGCTGCGGCTGCTCGACACCGCCGGCCGGCACGACTTTCCATCCGATCCCGCGGAGCAGCGAAAGCTCGCCCACCTCCTGGGCTATGACGCCCCCGACGCGGTCGCGGCCGATGTCCGCGAGGTCACCGCTCGCACCCGCGCGGAGTTCGAACGCATCTTCGCCGAGACCGAAGCCTCGCTGGCCTGATCGGGCGAGGTGCGATACGCGTCGCTGGCCACCCTGAGCAGGCGCTTTTATGCCCATGCGGCGATGCGGCTGAAAGGCATTGTCACGGTGTCCTCGCGTGTGGTTCGGCCTATGGCGCGGCGCCGATCCTTCGGGTGCGAATGCTGGCGCCGCCATTCTTCGAGAACGTGTCGACCGCGCCCACATTCCCGACGACCACCCAATAGGTAATGTCGCCGGTACCGAGATTTGCGGGATCGTTGACGTCGTGAATGGTCTTCTGCCAGGCGTTGTGGGCATCCGTCTGCCTCGGGCCAGCGTTTTCGATGTCCAACTGCCCGATCGAAAACCCGTGCTCGCCACTCACGGTGACGTGGTGGGTGTTCCGGAAGGCACACACGCGGCCGAAACGGGACGCGTGATGAGCGGTGACGAATTCCAGGCCATGGATCGTGCTTCCTACCATGATGGACTCGCCATCCGTGTGCTTGTTGACGACGATGCCCGTGCCGTAGCCGGTCACCGTCACGTTCCGCAGGATCGTCAGGGCTGCGTTGCTGTTGGCCGGCGTCACCAGGCCCTTGGTGCCGTGGGTCGGCTGCGAGGCCTGCACGTTGTACACGCCCGTGTTGACGAACACGTTCTCGATCCTGCACTGCATGGCGTGGTGGAGATCGATGCCACTGATGCCAGGATTGTCATACGTCCGCACGTCGAGGTTGCGGATGACCACATACACGCCGGAGAAGTGCGAGTAGAGCGCATCGGGCGACGGGCTCGCAGAGATGACGGCGCCGCCTTTTTTCTCCAGGCACTTGATGATCGTGCCTTTCGACTGGAGGGGAAAGTTTCCGATCGTGCCGAACACGGGAGTCGGCTCTTCTGCGCCGACAATCTCCACGGTGATCCAGCTCGGGGCCGGCTTCGACACTGGAGGGATCACGATGCGTCCGCGATAGACGCCCTCGGGCAGAACCATCTGTCCGCCGCCCGCCGCGATCACTGCGTTGAGGCATTGTGAAAACGCGGCGGTGTTGTCGGCCTAGTCGTCTCCCGCGGCGCCAAAGTCAGTGGCGTTGAAGACGGCTGCCTGCACTGCCGCGGCGCAGAGCAGGAGCCACATGGCCACGGGCATCACCACGCAAGACTGGCGTTTCACATCATCAGGATAGCCCGACTCATGACCTTTCCGCAATCAGTGGGCATCGAGGACGCCAGTCGTGAGTCGGTTACTGTCGGTACTGGCGTTGCCGCTCGAGGTCTTCAAAGTTGCGCGGGAGCGGCGCGTTGCCGTCGGCTTGAGGCGTCGTGATTTGGAGGTTGCGGGCGAACTCGAGCCGGTAGCCATATTCGATCACCTTGGCCTTCTCGCCGGCTGCCCCGGCCGGCACTTCGACGTCCCACCGGAGGATGCCCTGAGGCCGTTCGCGTCGGAGGTAGAACGAGTCGTCGGAGAGTTTCTGTTTGCCGGTGTCGAGCGTGACCTTGATCTCGTGCTCACGCTCGGCATACGGGAGCCGGTCAACCACACGGACGGCGACCGGCCGGTCCATGAAGTTCTCGATCGTGAGCCGGTAGTTGAACGACAGCAGGCGATTGCCCCCCTGGACCGTTTCGTCCTTGTCGACCAGTTCACGGCTGGCCCGAAGCTGCGGATCGGCACCGAAGCCGAGGGCGAATGTCTGGCCGCGGGCCACGGTGCCGATCTCGCCGCGTCCCACAAAGCGGCCGTCGAGGTAGACGTTGATCGGTCCGCCAAGAAGGTCCTCGTCACTTGTGTTGACGACCTCGGCTTCACGGTAGACGTAGGTGGTCAAGACCGGCGTGGCCACGTGGTAGAGCTTGCCTTCGAGATCAGCCCGCATGACCTGCACGATCTGCTGGTCGTCGCGACTCGCCATGCTGATGCGATTCGGCAACACGTAATTGATGCTTGGGCCTTCGCCGGCGGCTGGTGACTCCTGCTGGAAGTTTTGGAGGACATCCTTCGGATTGTTGAGCTCGAGCACCTGGTAGCAGTTGGCGGCTTGGTTGAATTTAAACGCGTTGTCGAGGTTTGCCCGATTGCCGAAGGCCCCGGCCTGCCCCGTCTGGGCCTCGTCGCGTTGCTTGCGAACGTTCTTGAACTGCTCGGCGACATCGCCAGGCGCATTCGGGAGGACTTGCCCCTGGGATTGCACAGCCAGGTTTGTGGTCCCGCTCGGGCCGAGAACGATCTCAAAGGGTGCGAGCCCCGGGCCCTTGGCGCTGAGCACGGGAGACGCGGTCGAGAGCGTGAGCTCGACATTGCCCCAGTCCTCTCCGCTCCGCTGAGCGATGATGGCGTTGTATTCCACCTGCACCGTCATCGCCTTCGACGTGGCGCGGAAGTTGTACGACGGGTTCCAGCCGCAGCCGCCAGCAAGGTAGTTGAGCTTCATTGTCACGGGCTGATCGACCTTCTTATCGAGGAACACGACCGCCTCAAAAACGAGTCGCGATGAGCCGTCCGCCAGCTCGGCTCGCTTCCGTTGAATGAGGTTGACCTGTTCCGCGAGTTTCTTTTGGCGTTGGTTGGCCGCGAGCTGACGTGTTGTCGCCGATGATCGACTGCTGAAGGAAAACTCGGTCAGCTTCACCAGTTGTTCGGCGTCGAGGACGCCCTTCGTGAGTTCAGCCTGGGCGGTCGGAGCCACAAAGCCTTCGAGCTTGTTGAGATACTGCAGTTCCTGGTCAACCAGTTGGAGCGTGGCCGCAACCTCCTGCTGCTCCACCGCGAGCTGTTCGAGCTGTTCGTCGAGCTTGCGGACCTCCTCGCGAGGCGCCTCGCCAACGGCGCGAGTGCGGAAGCAGACGGCTCGCACCTGCAAGCCCTCAGCGCCCTCGGCGAAGAGGCTGTCGGGCTGGACGGCCGACGGCAGGTCGGGCACGACGAGCTCGATCGAGCCTTTGGCGGCGTTGACCGGAATCGTCCGCGAGACGAGGGCCTGGCCACGGTAGAGCGTGACGGAGTCGACCTTCCCGGCATGGGTGATCGTTTTGGCCTCGTCGGCGCGGGTGGCAGTTGTCATGCCCGCGACCGTGATGGCGATGGCAATGGCTGCGAAACGAGGAGTTGGCATTGCGTTGTACTCTGGAAGTTGTAACGGATTGAGGAGGTGCCGGCTCGGGGTGGCCCACGCCATGTCGCCGGACGTTCGCTACGGGCATCGTGCCCTTCGCTCACTCGATGTAGCCTTCGCTTCGCCATCCTGGCTGCGCTCAGCCTACAATGCCGGCCCTCAGGGCATGGGTCACCCCGAGCCTCCCCGGTTGAGTCGCTCGGATCGCTTTCGGAGCGATTCGAGGATCAAGGGTTTGGACGCCTGGGATCGTAGCATCGCGGCAGGCGGGGCGTTGGTAACGGCCGCGTAACGAGCGGGTATCATCCTCGCGTGGACGTTATTCTCGGATCGCTGCTGCCTCTCTCGCTGGTTGTGGCCCTCGGAGCGATGCTCCTGAAGATCGGGCTGTACGACGACACGGTCCGTCGGTCGCTCGATCTGCTCGTCTACTGGGTGTGCCTGCCCGCGATGATCGTGCATTCGTTGCTCGACTCGCCGGCTGACGCACTCGCGGAGACCGGCTGGATGATCCTGGCGATGGCTGCCGCGACACTCGGCAGCGCGTGCGTCGCAGTGTTCGTGGCGGTCGCGCTGCGGCTGCACCGCGGCGAGGCAGGGGTGTTTGCCCAGTCGGCCGTGCGAGGAAATCTGGCGTATGTCGGCATCCCGGTGATTGCCCTGGCGGTGGATGGCCACGCAGCCACGATGGCCAAGGCGGCGATCGTGCTGGCTCCGACGATGTTCTTGTTCAACGTGTTGGGTGTGTTCATGCTTGTGACCGCGGCGCGGTATGGCCGCGAGGGGGCGAGCCTTGGCAGCACGCTGCGCATGGCCGTGCACTCCCTCGTCACGAATCCGTTGCTGATTGCGAGCGGCGTGGGCCTCGGCCTCTTGGCCCTGGGAGTTCGTCTGGGCGGCGTCGCGATGGCCACGCTCGATCTCGTGGCCCAGCCGTCAGCCACCCTCGCGCTTCTGAGCCTGGGTGGCGCGATGGTCGTGCATCCGATTCATGGCAAGCTCGGTCTCGCCCTCGGCGGGGCCGTCCTCAAGTGTGCCGTGGTGCCGGCGATTGCGCTGGCCTGCTGCGTGCTCCTCGGCATTCACGGCGTTGACCGACAAATCGTGCTCGTCTTCGCCGCCACGCCCACCGCCGTGGCCTCGTATGTGCTGGTGACCCAGCTCGGCGGCGATGAGCCGCTGGCTGCCACGAGCGTCGTCGTCAGCACGATCGCCAGCGCCGCGAGCCTGGCCGCCGCCCTCTATCTCGGTGGACCTTGAAGTGTGGCCAGGCCAGGCCGTCCCGTCGCTGCGCCCCGGGTCAGCTGCGAGTTCGTTTTGCAGCCGAGGCAAAAAACTGAAACGTGGGGATTGATCTGGCCCACCGGCCGCGGCAGCGGGTATCGTCGCGGTCGTGCGGGAGTGTGTCCCGCCGATTTTTCATCTCGTGAAAGGACGCTCAGCCATGGGTAAGGGCAACAACTCGCAGAAGAACGACAAGAAGAACAAGAAGCCGAAGCAGGACAAGAAGGCTCCCCCGGCGAAGTGACCGTGGATCGCCTGGGCTTCCGAAGTCGCACCTGACCGCTCGCCTGACGGGTAGGATCAAGGGAAGCAGAGGAGTCTCAGCATGGCAGTGCGCACACGGACGATGATGGTCGCGATTCTGATCGCCGTTGTGGGGGCTGCCCCTGGTTTCGCTGCGGAGCCACTCGGAGAAACGTGGCCGCAGTTTCGTGGGCCGGGATGCCGCGGTGTTGGGCCCGACGACCCGCGGCTGCCCGACCACTGGAGCCTCACCGACAGTGAGCCCGGTCGCGACACCATTCGCTGGGTGCGCGACATCCCTGGCCGTGGCTGGTCGTCACCGATCGTGTGGGGCAATCGGGTCTGGCTCACGACGGCCGTCGCTGCCGACGAGCTCGATGCCCCGCGGCGCGGGCTCTACTTCGGAGGCGATCGCCTCAAGGCCCCTAATACCACGCTGCACTGGTTCGTCTTCTGTCTTGATGCGACCACTGGCGAGATTGTGTGGGAGCGCGAGGTGGCCACTGGAAAAGCGCCGGAGGCAATCCATCTCAAGAACAGCTACGCATCGGAAACGCCCGTGACCGACGGCACGCATGTGTGGGCCTTGTTTGGCAACGTCGGCCTCTTTTGCCTCGACGCAGCGACCGGCGAGATCGCCTGGAAGCACGACTTGGAGCCACGGTTCACGCGGCTCGGCTGGGGGCCTGCCGCCTCGCCAGCGCTCCACGAAGGGCGGTTGTATGTCGTCCGCGATAGCGAGGATGCATCGACGCTGGCCGCCTTTGAGGCCGCCACGGGCAAGACGGTGTGGGAGGTGGAGCGCGACGAGAAGAGCAACTGGTCGAGCCCGTTCATCTGGAAAAACCGGCTCCGCACCGAGATCGTGACGCCAGGCTCCGGCATGACTCGGGCCTACGACCTTGACGGCAAACTGCTCTACCAGTTTGGCGGCGGCTCGATGATCACGATTGCCACACCGTATGCGGCCAATGACCTCCTCTATGTGAGCTCGGGCTATGTGATGGGCCGCCGCAAGCCGTTGTGGGCTATCCGGCCGGGCGGCTCGGGCGATGTCACGCTGGGTGAGGAAGAGACCACCAACGACGCGATAGCCTGGAGCCGCCCTGATATTGCTCCCTACAACCCCAGCTCGCTCGTGCATGATGGCCTGCTCTATGTGGTGTCCGACCGGGGCATCATGTCATGCTTCGACGCGGTGACGGGCGACGAGGTGTATGGGCGGCAGCGGCTTCCCGAAGGCCGTGCCTTTACCGCCTCGCCGTGGGCTGCCAATGGCCGGATCTTCTGCGCGAATGAATATGGCGAGACGTTCGTGGTGAAAGCGGGCCGCGAGTTTGAGTTGTTGCACGTCAACCGGCTCACGGAAGACGACATGATCATGGCCAGCCCGGCGATGGCCAGCGGCCGGCTCTATCTCAGGACCGCCCGCGGCCTGTATTGCATCGCGAAGCCTGAGTGACCGTGCAGGCATGCCGGTCGCGGCTCGGGGCTGCCCCGTGGTCCTGGTTCCCGTGATGGTGCGCCTTGCGTGGCGCAGCTCGGGGCTGACCGTGCCATGTCGCCGGACGTTCGCTGCGGGCATCTGCTTCACGTCCGGCGGGACATCCCTGCCCCCGGCGGCCTAGCCGGGCCTCCGCCCGGTGTCGGCCATCCATGGCTTTCGCTCACTCGGAGTTGGCCGCGCTTCGCCATCCTGGCTGCGCTTGCCAACAACGCCGGCGGCCATGGCACGGGCAGCCCCGAGCGGATGTCCGATTTTTATTCGGGGTGTAATCAAGTTCTTGTGCGAGCGCAGCGAGCGTCTTCACGCAAGGCTCGCGCCCCGTCTGCTCAGCGGTTGCATCGCGCAACGCGCCCGAACCACGCGAGCCCGGAGGTGCGAGCGGCGGCCGGAGGGCCGCCAAGGCCGCAGGGGGCATGGATGCCCCTGCGGCCGTAAAGAGTGGAGGCGGCGGGAGTCGAACCCGCGTCCCGGGATGTTTTGCTACGAACGTCTACGTGTGTGTCCGGTTCATTTAAATCTCGCCGCTTCGCCCCCAGCCGACAGGGTGCGTAAGTGGCCAGCCAAGAACTTTTTTAACTCTGACCGTACGAGGCGGTGAATCAGGGCGATTCGGATTTGGCGACCGATTGGGAGGCCCTTCCGACTGGGGCCATCGCTCGGGGCTACTTAATTAGGCAGCCAGAGAAAACTGAGCTTCGGCAATTGAAGCTTGGTCGACTTTTTTACGTGGCCTGCCGACCAACCACGACACGCAATCCGTAACTCCAGCATTCGGTCGATACCAGTACGCCCCCGGTAGGTGTCTCGTCAGGCCGCTCGCGGTGTCCACGATAGACACCCGGCCGAAGCAGCCAGCCGTACTCAGGCATTGTACGAGACTTCAAGGGCTGTATCGGTCGTATCGCAGCGACCCCTGAATTTCTCGGGCGAAACCGTTCCGCACGCGTGCCCCGGACACCCTGTGATGCGATACTTCCGAGAGCCGAGGTCTCGCCGGTACGGCCGATGCTGGCCGCGATGGTGGACCAAAAATTGACTTTTTCACGATGATTTCCCTACGCTCGATGCGGTTGCGGCGTTGCCCCGTTGTCCCTCGTGGTGGTGGTCTCATGGCTGGAATTCCCCTCGTCAAGCGGTCCTGGTTGTGGAGCCTGGGCGTGCTCGCGCTGGGCTCTCTGTCCGCGACCGACGCCGGCGCCCAGGAGTGGGCCCGCAAGATGTTTCCCGTGACGAGCCACAACTTTGGCACGGTGGCCAAGGGGTCGAAGGCCGAATACCGGTTCGTCTTCCGGAACCTCTACGAGGAGGACCTGCATGTGGTGGGCGTGCGAAGCAGCTGCGGCTGCACGTCGCCCTCTGTGACCAAGCAAACGCTCAAGACGCATGAGACGGCCGAGGTGGTCGCAGCGTTCAACACTCGCACATTCCTCGGCCAGCACGGCGCGACGCTCACGGTCACGTTCGACAAGCCGTTTTATGCGGAGGTGCAGGTTCGTGTGGCGGGCAACATCCGGGGTGATGTGACCTTCGATCCTCCGTTCATCGATCTCGGTAACGTCGACCTTGGGAAGGGCAGTGAGCGGCAGATTCGGATTACGCGCAACGGAAGCACGCCCTGGGAGATCAAGGATATTCGCAGCGCGAATCCCAGCTTCGAAGTGACGCTCTCGAAGCCGACGACGACCGGTTCGCAGACCCTGTATGACTTGGTTGCGAAACTCAAGCCCGATGCTCCGGCCGGCTATATCAAGGGGCAGCTCATCCTGGTCACGAACGATCCGCGGGCGACGCAGATTCCGATGGACGTTGAGGGTCGCGTGGTCGCGGAGGTGACGGTGAGCCCGCAGCTCTTGGCCTTGGGCGCGGTGCCGGCAGGCACGACGGTAACGAAGAATGTCGTCATCCGAGCCAACCGCGAATTCAAGATCACGGGTGTTTTTTGTTCCGACGGCTGCCTGACCTGCAAGCCGAAGGCGACGGCTGCCCGCGTCCACATCCTGCCGATCACGTTTCAGGCCGGTAAAACCACCGGCAAGGTGGAGCGGGAGCTGAAGATCGTGACCGACTTGGGCGAGGGGGCCGTGCCGGTGGTGACCGTGCAGGCGCACGTCGAGGCCGCCGCGCCGGAGTCGTCGGCTGCCGAGCCGTCGCCCCAGCAGGCCGTGAGCGTGCCTTAGTCGTGCTCAGCCGCGGCTGGCCAGGGGCACGTAGTCTCGCGGCGGGGCGCCCGAGTAGAGCGAGAGCGGGCGGATCAGTCGGTTGTCGCCCACCTGCTCGACGACATGCGCCGTCCACCCACTGACGCGGGCGACGACAAAGATCGGCGTGAAGACTTTCACCGGCAGGGCCAGCGCGTGGTAGACGCGGGCGGCCGGCCAGTCGAGGTTGGGCTTGAGCGCCTTGCGATCGAGCATCAGCGCCTCCACTTCGGCGGCGAGCGCCTCGATCGCGTCGCCCGCCGTGCCGCGCACAAAGTCACGGCAGAGCTGGCCCAGGAGCTTGGCCCGCACATCGCCATCCTTGTAGACGCGATGCCCGAAGCCCATGACGACCCGCTTGGCCGCGAACTGCTCCTCGACCCAGGGGCGTGCCCGATCGGCCGAGCCTATGGAGGCGAGCACCTCGAGCACCTTTTCATTGGCGCCGCCGTGGAGCGGTCCCTTGAGGGCGCCAATGGCGGCGGTGATCGCGGAGTGCATGTCGGAGCCGGTGGAGGCGACGGTGCGGGCGGCAAACGTGGAGGCGTTGAATTCATGCTCGGCGTAGAGCACGAGCGTGGTGCCGAAGATGGCCGCCTCTGCGGATGATGGCCGGTGGCCGGTGAGTCGCTCGAGGAGCGCGGCGGCCAGCGGGGCGTCGGGCCAGGCGGCCACGGGACGTCCGCTCGTCATGTCGATCCAGGCCGCGAGCAGGGCCGGCACTTGGCCGAGCAGCCGTTCGGCCTGCGCCAGCAAAGCCTCGCGCGATCCTGGGGCGTCGTCCTTTTCCACCTGGCCCAGCATGCTCACGCCCGTGCGGAGGGCGTCCATCGGAGAGGCGTGCGGCTCGGCCGCTGCGAGGCAAGCCAGGGCATCGACGACAGCCGATGGGAGGTGCGATGCAGCAGCGGCCACCCGGCCGCGGAAGGCGGCAAGCTCTGAGACGGTCGGCAACTCGCCCCGTAGGAGGAGGTAGGCAACCTCTTCAAAATCACCCGCTAGGGCGAGCGGTTCGATGTCGTACCCCCGGTAGCGGAGCGTGCCAGTGAGCGAGCAGATAGCTGTTTGGCCGGCCACGATGCCGGCGAGGCCCTTGGCAAAGTCGGTGGTGGATGGAGCGGGCGAGGTCATGAGTGGGTCTCCCTAGCGGCGGCGGGGCCGTCACGATGGCGGCCGGGATTCGATGGGTCGTATCCGAGCATGTCGTAGAGCTCTTCCCGGGACTGCATGAGGTCGAGCAGGCTTTCCTGGGTGCCTTCTTCTCCGATCACGGCCAGGCCGACCTCCATCGCCTTCATCGCCAGCCGCAGGAGCGTGACGGGGTAGAGGGCGGCGGCGAAGCCCGCGGCGGAGAGGTCGGAGAGGGAGATCAGCGGGCTTCGGCCAAACTCGGTCATGTTGGCCAACAGGAGCGGGCCGCTTTCAAACTCGCGGCCCACGCGGGCAAATTCGTCGCGCGACACCAGCGCTTCGGGAAACAGCCAGTCGGCTCCGGCTGCCGTGTACGCATGCAGCCGTGCGACCAGGTCTCCAAAATCGGTGATCCCGCGGGCATCGCTGCGGGCGATGATGATCGTGGCTGGGTGGCGGCGACCGGCGACGGCGGCGGCGATCCGCTCGGCCATGGCCGCTGGTTCGATCACTGCCTTACCGCCGAGATGGCCACACCGCTTGCCGCCTGCCTCAGAGCCCCCCGGCTGGTCCTCGATTTGGATCGCGGCGGCGCCTGCCTCTTCGAGAAGCCGCACGGTCTGCTCGACCTCGGCCGGCTCTCCAAAACCGGTGTCGGCATCGACGACGACGGGAATCGTGACGGCCCGCGCCAGGATGCGGGTCTGCTCGACGAGCTGGTCGCGGGTGAAGAGGCCGATGTCGGGTACGCCGAGCGTGCCGGCTGAAAACGCTGCGCCCGACAGGTAGACCGCATCGAAGCCAGAGTCCTCAACAAGCCTCGCCGCGAGCGCGAAGGGGGCCCCGACGATGCCCAGCATCTCGTGTTGGGCAGCCTGGCGAAGGGCCTCGCCGCCGCCGGCGGTCGCCGGGCCGAATGGGGCTGGAGTGGTCATCGGAGTATCCTGTCATGCCAAGGAAACTGATCGTTATAGGCGTGGATCATGGCGGACGAAAGCGATAGCGGGCGACTGACGCGAGATGTGGCCAGCCGCGGCGGATGGCCGCGAGCCATCGCGGAGGTTGTAGCCATCGCCATGATCTTTGCTGCGGCCGGTGCCTGGCCGGTGCCGGATGTCAACGAGGCGGCCTATCTCACAAAGGCGCGGCATGCGGCAGACCCGAGCTGGTTGTCGGGCGACTTCTACCTCGAGACGCCCGACGCCCACGGCATCTTCTATCTCGCGATGGGGCCGCTGACGGCACGGGTGCCGCTCGACATGGCGGCGTGGATCGGCCGCGTCGCGGGATGGGTCGCGCTGGCCATCGGGTTTCGCCATCTGGCGATCGTGGCAGTCGCTGCACCCGGCTGGCCAGCCCTTCGCCAAAGCTGCGCGACGCTCGCGGCCGCAGCGATCTTCTCGCTGGCCGTTCGTCAGACAACCGCTGCCGGTGAGTGGGTGATCGGAGGCTGTGAGGCGAAGGTTTTTGCGTGGGCGATTGTCTTCGGGGGCCTTGGTGAATTCGTGCGAGGGCGATGGGCTGTGGCGTGGTGTACCCTCGGCGCCGCGACGGCGTTTCATCCGCTCGTCGGCGGATGGGCCATGGTGGCGACGACGCTGGTGCGTGTCGCGATGCCGTGGCCGATGGCCCCGCGTTTCTCGTGGCTTCCCTACGCGCTCTGCGTCGGAGGCGTGCTCCTGGCCCTTGCGGGCATCCTGCCGGCCGTCCTTCTCAATGCAGGAGTGGATGCGGCCACACGGCAGGCCGCGGCGGAGATCTATGTGGTCGAGCGCCTGCCGCACCATCTCCTGGTGCAGGCGTTCGCCACGGGCTTTGTCGCCCGGCATCTGCTGGCAGCGGTGGTGTGGTGGCTCCTCCGCGGCATGACACCAGCGAGCACGGCCCGCCAGAGGCTCGACGCGTTCACGCTTGCGGCCCTCGCGATTTCATTGAGCGGCGTCCTGATTTCGCTCATGGAGCCATGGGCCGGATCGCTGGCCAACGGCTTCCTGAGGTACTACTGGTTTCGCTTGGGCGATGTGGCGGTCCCGCTCTCGCTCGCGATGGTCGCCGTGGCCGTGCTGGCCGACGACGCTGCGTGTCGCCGCATCGTGCCCTGCACGCCTCGCGTGCTGCGAGGGATCGTGGCGGTGCTGCTGGTCGCCGATCTGGGTGTCGAATCGGCGCACTGGCCGCTCCCTGGTCGCATGGTGAACTCGCGGGCCGATGGCAAGGTTGAGGCTGCGGCGTGGGTCGATATGTGCGACTGGGTGCGCGAGCACACACCCACTGATGCCTGCATCCTCACGCCGCGTGGCGCGGCGACCCTCACCTGGCGGACCGGCCGCCGGGAGGTCGTGGCATGGAAAAACAGCCCGCAGGATGCGGCTTCGCTTATCGCTTGGCGACAGCGGATCATCGACTGCTTCTCGATTGATGGCACGCTGGTCAACACCGTGAAATCGACAGGTACACTCGGCGCCGAGCGGATGCGCCAGATGGCTACCCGATATGGGGCGACGCATGCGATCGTGCCGCTCGACACACCGGATATCGACGAGCTGCCGTTTGAGTTGCTCTACGAGAACGATCGCTACGCGGTGTTTGCGCTGGCTGAGTGACGGGCACCTGCAGCGACTGTTGATGAAGGCAGCCGCCGGACGCGGCATTCGCCGACGTTGGAGAACCTTGGCTTTTCCAATGTCGGCCAAGTGGGCAAAGGCCATGGATGGCTTTTCCCACGTACAGCTAGAGCGATACGCCGAGCTTTGCAGCCTGGAGCGTCATCACGTGCTCGAAGGCCGGGAACGGATACTTTCGTCCGCGTGCGATGGACCACGTGTAGGTCGAATCGACGAGCTGCTCGGGGAGCCGTCCTTGGCGGACGGCGTCGGCTACCCGCTCACAAAAGGCGATATCCGCAGGGGCTTTGACTCGCAGGCCTGTCGTGAGTCGGTCGGCGAGGTCTGCCACGCTTCCAGGCGCACGCTCAGCGGCCCGCGCCGTGGGGCTGGCCACATGGACGGACGCAAAGCCTGCCAGGACAATTGAAAGGAGGGCGAGTCGACGCATGGGGTGTTTTCTCCGGCGGGGGCGGGAGGGTCCCAGCGTCTGTCCCTGCGGTCAAGCTGATTTTGCCACGCGACAAACAGGCCGGCAGGAAGCCGGCCGCTGCGAGGTGAGGTGCACCTTGGCTGCACCTCCGCCGAGCCAAGGCTACGGGGGCCATGGAGGGCCCCGTAGCCGTAAAGCTAGAGGCCCCCGGAACGGCCCAGGTCCCAGGGGGGCGGAGAGCCTGAGCCGTTTCCGGGAGCGATTGGTCTGTGGTGCCCTGACGTGCCCTCGACTCCGGTGGGTAGCATCCGTGCGACCACCGGCGTCGAGTGGGGCGAGCTCGTCGAACCAGCCCCATGGCCTTCAGGCGGAGCGGACAGTAGGGGGCCGTTTTTCTTGGGTCAAGGCCGTTCCAGGAGGGAGTGCCCGCACCCCATCGCTGGCCGATCGATATCGCTCCATCCATCCCAACTCACCGAGCTTCCGTCTGCTGGCGGAAGCTGGAGGGGCGGCGCGAACCGCGGGCCCGCGTATCATCCTGGCACCGTGCGGCCTGCATCCTGCTGGCTGTTCCCCGACTCACGCCCGAGGCCTCCTATGTCTGCCACCGTCCCGCTCACCGCCGCCAAGCTCCCAATCTCTGGAGCCGGCGCGCCGCCCACTCCGGAAGCCTGGGCCGCTGCCTTCGCCGTGGCGCTGCCCTATGAACAGTTTCTCGAGCGACATGCCACGCCCGAACAGCGGGCCCGCTGGGATGCGTTTTATGGTCGCGTGAGTCTCACGCCGGCCCAGCAGTCGCTCCTGGCCGGGTTTACGCGTCGGATGCCAGTGCTGGTGCTGGCGGGTGCGTGGTGTGGCGACTGCGTGAATCAGTGCCCGATCTTCGCGCACTTCGCCGCAGCTTCCCCGTCGATCGACCTGCGGCTACTCGACCGCGACGCACTGCCAGACATCGCGGCGCATCTCAAAGTGTGTGGCGGCCAACGCGTGCCAGTCGCGGCCTTCTTCAGCGAAGATTTTTCGCCGGTCCTCTTGTACGGCGATCGCACGATCTCCGCGTACCGCACCGCAGCAGCGTCTCTGGGATCGACCTGCCCCACCGGCGTGGTGCCGCCCCCTGCCGATGCCACCGCCGCCGTCGTGGCCGACTGGCTCGATCAATTCGAGCGGGTTCACACCATCCTCCGCCTCTCGGCCCGCCTGCGCGAGAAACACAACGACTGACTGTACTCGCCATCTCTGGCCCCGCTTCGCTGGCCGGCCCTCCGGCCGGAGCGTGTCTGGGCATGAGGCCCGCCAATTCTTTCTGGGACGAGCCCCGACATGAGTTCACAAGAACGCTGGACCGTCTATCCGCTGCTCCTCCTGGCGATCGGCCTGGCCGTCCGCGGAAACATCGGCCTTGAGACGCGGGTGCCATCGCTGACCGCTGGTGGCGTCACGGCCGATGCCATTGTCTGCAAGGAGATGGCGATCGTCACGGACGACGGCCAAATCATCGTGCATGCCGGTCGGGTGGAGGGCGGCGGTGGCGGTTGCATCGAGATCCACGATGCCGAAGGCAAAGACGCCCTGGCCCTCGGCACGTCGCCCAAATCCCGAGACGGCGCCATCGAGTTTTTTAATGCCGCCGGCAAAAGCCTGCTTCGCCTCGAGCCGCGGCCCGTGTCTCCGCGACCAGAAACAACCCCGTAGAGCGATGTGAGTCGGAGCCCCACGCACGACGAGGCCCGAGGCTGCCCGTGCCACGAAGCCGGCGTTGGAGTCTGCCCGGAGCCATGGATGGCGGAGGGTAGACTCCATCGAGCGAGCGGAGGCCTGGAGGGCCGCAGTGAGCGTCCGGCGGCGTGGCATGGGCGGCCTCGGGCCGGGGTGGTGGGAGGGTGTTTCACGCGATGCGTCGCCCTCCGGGCTCCCATCGCTTGGGCACCCTCCGGTGCCTCTTGAGGGCCGGGCTTCGTGCCCGGCAGTCGGTGCCTGCGGCCAGCGGTTGTCCACAAAAATCGCACTACGCCCGGAGGGGCTCGGGCTGCTTTACGCGATGCGTCGCCCTCCGGGCTCCCATCGCTTGGGCACCCTCCGGTGCCTCTTGAGGGCCGGGCTTCGTGCCCGGCAGTCGGTGCCTGCGGCCAGCGGTTGTCCACAAAAATCGCACTACGCCCGGAGGGGCTCG
>JANNSZ010000026.1:0-3242 GCA_031403195.1 Planctomycetota bacterium
TCGGGACGCTTACTGCCGATGTGACGCGGTCGGGCGACCCGCTCCGTGGGTCCAACATCTTCCATTCGCGTCAGATGGCCTGCACGCAGTGCCATATCGTGGGCGAAGGTGCCTCGCCTCTCGGGCCAAACCTCGCGACGATGCCCAAGGATGTTGCCGCTAACGATCTCGTGGCCCATCTCGTGCAGTCGGTGCTGCAGCCGTCGGCCATTGTGCGGCCTGAGTATCGCGGGCTCACGATTATCACGGATGAGGGCAAGAGCCTGACCGGGCTCGTGGCTCGAGAGACAGCCGACGAAGTCGTGCTGCGGGATGTGGCCGCAGGTGGTCGCGAGATTGCCATCCCCGTGTCGACCATCGATGAGCGGGTGCCGGCAACAACGTCGCTTATGCCGGGCGGCCTCGCCAATCTGCTGGCGGACCGCGGGCAGTTTCTCGACCTCGTGGCCTACCTCGCGGCAGTGGCTGCGGGCGGCCCGTCAAAGGCCAAAGAGCTCCCGCCCGATCCGCTCCTGCTCGCCGCGCAGGCCCCGGCCGCGTACGAGACTGAAATCGATCACACCGCTTTCATCGAGGATTGGAGCGACGCCACCACGTCAAAGGAGGCACTCGAACGAGGCGAGAAGATTTTCAGCCGCGTCTGTGCCAACTGCCACGGCACGCTCGACGCTCCGGGCTCGTTGCCCACGGCACCTCGATTCGCGGAAGGAAAATTCAAGGCGGGCAGCGATCCCTATGCGATGTACCGGACGCTCACCTACGGCAACGGCATGATGGTGGCACAGAACTGGATGGTGCCGAGCCAGAAGTACGACGTCATTCATTATCTGCGGGAGACGTTCCTCAAGGATCGAAATCCCGCTTGGTACACCGCCATCACGCCCGCGTACCTCGCCTCGCTCCCCGCGGGCACGAGCCGTGGCCCCGAGCCCTCGATGATCGAGCCCTGGCGGCTCCATGACTACGGGCCGTTCCTGGCGGGCACGTTCGAGGTCGGCGAAGACAAGACAAACATCGCTCGCAAGGGTCTGGCCATTCGGCTTGATGACGGCCCAGGCGGCGTGGGCCGGGGCCATGCGTGGGGCCTCTACGAGCTCGACACCATGCGGGTAGCAGCATTCTGGACTGGCGAGCAGTTCATCGATTGGTCTG
This sequence comes from Planctomycetota bacterium, assembly GCA_031403195.1. Classification (GTDB taxonomy): domain Bacteria; phylum Planctomycetota; class Planctomycetia; order Pirellulales; family UBA1268; genus QWPN01. The sequence goes on from JANNSZ010000026.1 coordinate 1,153, forward strand.
GCATCAATTTTGATGGCCAGCATGGTTCGCATCCGAAGGTCGCGGGCGATGTGCAGGTGACGCTGCCCACGATGCCCGGATGGGCGGACCCGGAGACGGGTTCCTTCGACGATCCACGGCCACTCGGCCGCGATGAAAAACCGTATGGTCCGCTGCCTCGCGAGCACGTGCGATTCAAGGCACTCCATCACGTCGGGCTTGGGGGAACCGCAGGCGAACCCAAGGGCGCGGTGGTACTCGAGTACGAGGTGGGAACGACAACCGTCCTCGAAACGCCATCCCTCGCGTCGCCTATCGAACACGATGGGAAACACGTGCCAGTCCTCGTGCGATCCTTTGTGGTTGCCCCTCGATTGAAGCCGATGACTGTCCGACTTGCGACCGACTCCGCATCAGCGGCACTCATCGTCGGCGAACCGATCGCTCGGATCGCGGACGGCCATGGCTGGGTCGATCTGGTCATCCCCCGTGGAGATCGTTCGCTCAATGTTGCCGTCGTGGTGGCTGCGACTGAGCCCGCGATCCTTGCGGCCCATGCGAAAACGCTGCCGATGCCTTCCTCGCCTCTGGCGATGGTCGATCGACCGGCCCCGCGGCTATGGGCCACGACCGTCGAGACGCATATGGCTCCAGGTCCGTCCAAGGGGCCCTTTGCAGTCGACGTGCTCACGGCCCCCGAGGCCAATCCCTGGAACGCCCAGGTGCGATTCTCCGGAATCGACTTCACCGGCCCCGACGAGGCCGTCATCTCCGCGTGGGATGGAGACGTCTGGAAAGTCCGTGGTATTGCGTCGGCCGACGGCACGCTCACCTGGCAACGGATCGCATCGGGGCTCTTTCAGCCGCTCGGCATTAAGGTGATCAATGGCGTGATTTTTGTGGGCTGTCGCGACCGAATCTTAAAACTCGTCGACCTCAACGGCGACGGCATGACCGACCGCTACGACACCTTCAATGACGACCATCAGGTCACTGAGCATTTTCATGAGTTTGCGATGGGCCTCGAGACCGATGCCGCGGGTAACGTCTTCTACGCCAAGAGCGCCCGGCACGGCCTGCCAGCGGTCGTGCCCCACCACGGCACGCTCCTGAAGGTGACGCCCGACGGAAAGACCACGACGATCGTCGCCAACGGTTTCCGCGCGGCGAACGGGGTGTGCGTGGAGGACGACGGCACGTTCTGGGTGACCGATCAGGAAGGCCACTGGAACCCCAAGAACCGGATCAACCACGTCCGTCAGGGGGGATTCTATGGCAACATGTTTGGCTACCACGACGTCACCGACTCGTCCGACTCAGCGATGATCCCGCCCGCCATGTGGATCACGAACGCTTTTGACCGTTCACCGGCCGAGCTCGTGCGAGTGAAGAGTTCGAAATGGTCGCCGATCGACGGGGCGCTGCTGGAGTTGTCATACGGTGAGGGGCGCGTGCATCTCGTGCTCACCGAGCCGGCCCACGGTGAACGTGGCACACAGGGCGTGTCGCAGGGTGGCCTCGTGGCCCTGCCAATCCCCGATCTCCCCACCGGCATCATGCGTGGCAGGTTTAATCCTGCCGATGGCCAGTTCTATGCCTGCGGCCTCTACGCCTGGGCAGGCAACCGCCAGCATCCCGGTGGGTTCTTCCGGATCCGACGGACCGACAAGCCGCTCACCATTCCCGTCGGGCTCCATGCCGAGCCCGGGAGTGTGTCGCTCGAGTTCGCACTACCGCTCGCCGCGACGGCGGCCGACGCGGCCGGCTGGAAGATTCGGGCCTGGGATCTGAAGCGCACACAAAAATACGGCTCCGAGCATCTCAACGAGCGTGACCTCGCGGTCTCGGCGGGCACGCTGTCGAGCGACGGCCGCTGCGTATCACTCACGGTGCCTGACCTCGGCCCGACCTGGTGCTACTCGATTGAATGGGAGATTTCTGCAGCCGACGGCACGCCGATCCAGGGCGTCCTGCACGGGACGATGCATTAGGCCGCTTGAAGGTGTGCCGGCTCGGGGCGACCCGTGCCACGTCGCCGGACGTTCGCTACGGGCATCGTGCCCTGCGCTCGCTCGGAGGATTCTGAGCTTCGCCATCCTGGCTACGCTCAG
>JANNSZ010000027.1:0-22631 GCA_031403195.1 Planctomycetota bacterium
TCTCGTGTTTCGGAATGCTGGCAGTGTGGTGGGGGGCTCATTCAGTTTCTTCGTCTACGAGGTCGATGCTGACGGGAATGCCCTGAACACCACCAACCCAGGCGACCCACCCTCGTTCGCCCAATACCTGACCAACAGCCAGGAATCGCATCGAGGCTTGGCTGGTGGTCAGTACGCCGCCGGCACGCGTCTCGCCTTCTACTTGGAGGGGAGTGTCGATCGCGTCTATTCGATCCCCAGGCTGAACGAAGATGGCGACCACTGCCTCGAGACAGTGACAGACACGGGAGAAACACTTTTCTCCTGGGAATTGTTTCCGGGCAATAATACCGACCCTGCCGGGGGCGATTTCGGAGGATTCAATGATTTTTCGTTTGGCGTGAGTGTGGTGCCGACAGATGGCTCCTCCACGGCCTGGGTCACGACGGCGCAAGAAGAGCTGGCCGAAGGCCAGGATTCGAGCGTCAGCTTTACGTTCCACCGCATTTCGTACGACGCGAGCGGGAACGAAGATTTCCAAAAGCCGCTTTTCCTTCCGTGGGTGACCGCGGTTCCCGAACCATTGCGGTCTCATGGATACTTTGAGTCGCTCATAGGGGACGCTGTCCAACTGGTTGTTTTCCCGGCCTTCCAACAGAGCGTGACGCTGACGTTCCCGGTTATCGATGACGTGGCCCCGAATCCAGACCTGACTATCGGCGTCGAGGTGCTGGCTTACGGAGTCGCAGGATATGCCACCGCTTTCGTCACGATCTTCGACGACGACAAAGTCGATCTTGATGTCGACAGCGACAACATAGGCTTGTTCGATCGCTCGGCATATGAAGAAAGCCTCGAGCAGGCTGGCGGGCAACCGGGCGTGCTGCTCGGTGCGGGTCGGGAACCTCTTGTCGTGGAGATAGCGCCCGGGCGTTCAGCGTCGCTCATGCTGGGCGATGGAGCCGACAAGGTCGCGATCTGGACATCCGAGACGGGTGGCAGCATGGTCCTCTCTGCGGCTCAGCCGCAACTCGACTTGACAGCACCCGAAGGCCCGTCGAATACCGAGTGGACCTTTTGGATCAAAGCGATAGCCGCGAGCCAGAGCGATGGTGATATCTCGATTACGCTTGTGCCGTCGGACGAGCCGGGGAATTCTCCGCTCGTCGACATTGTGCGGGCCACCTCACTGCTCAACCATGCACCGGAGTTCCAATCGGAGCAATCTGCCCCCGATTCCGGCGAAGATTTTTATTCTTTCTCGGTGACGAGTGATCTGGTCGGGGTGGCTGGCAGCGTCGAGGCGACCGACGAAGACGGCGATCTTCTTGAATACAGCGGCGAGAGCGATGAGTTTCTGGTCACCGCCGACGGAAGCATTGAACTACGGGAAGGAGTGATGCTTCTACCGGGCAGGTACGAAGTCAGGGTGATGGCCCAAGATCCACGCGGTGAGTTTGACTTTGCCGACGTTGAGATTGTGGTCAGCGCACCGGACCTTGGCTTTACGATCACCGGACTCGCAAACGCTGTGGAGGGTGCGGATCTCGGAAGCTTTCGGATTTGGCGATCGGATGCGTCGAGCAGCCTCGATGTCGTCCTCGAGCTCGTGGCAGCCCCGGTGACGGTTCCCGTCGGCTTTGATGACTTTGTGATCACTCGAGGGAACGAGACGTTCAACGGCTCGTCCTTCACCATTCACTTTGAGCCTGGGGAGCACACGGCAGACCTCATCGTGACCGCACTGGAAGACAACCTACCCGAGCTCATCGAGGACTTGTCGCTGCGCATCTACGCGTACACGGTTAGCGCCGCCACCGTGTACGTTGCTGCATTCAACGTCCTGGCGACGATCATGCTGGTCGACGCACAGCTCCCTTTTGGGCAGCAGTGGCAACAGATTGATGAGGGGCCGCATTACCGCGCTTTAGTCAACAACGCGAGCCTGAAGGCACTTGCGGTCCTTGCGACCGAGATCGAAGACGACTGGACTTCGATATGGCCAAGCAGTCACGGCGATCCGGCACTGTGGAATCCATTTGACGAATTTGTCACGTCGGCGCAACAGGGCGCCATCGCCGATGTGTCAAACCTCGTTACCACCACCGGCGTGCAACTCGTGCTCTCCGGCATCGACCCGCCTGGAGAACCAGACCTTAATTTTGTGGATGGCTCAAAGACGTTTTTTCAGAGTTATACGAATGAAAAAACCGCTGCGGGCAAATTTGTGAGGGCGTTGGCCCATGTGGCAGATGCCACGGAACTAGCGAATGCATTAAAACGATTTTCTTCGCAGGGAAGGACGCCGATCAGTGAAGTGCTGATGATTGGGCACTGGGACGACGAGCCCGTAGCAGCGCAAGACGTTCCAGACGAGATTGCGAACTGGAACGACATCGCTGATGTCAAGCTCAACGAAAACACCCTTCCAACGGCATTACAGAATACTGGTCCAGTGCGAGGCTGGTTTACGCGGAATGCCACGTTCCGATTCTTTGGCTGCAATACCGACGGCTTGATGGAGCGTTTCGCCGCAGACTTCCTTCCAAGGTTTGTAACGGTGTACGGAACATCCACGAACGCGTTTTGCTATCCCAATAGCGCCGGATTTGACCAGAATGGCGACGGCATCTTTGACCCGAACACGGGTGAAGACAGGTGGACGACCGTCGAGGAGCTCTTCGGCGCACCAGAGTGGAGGAGCCATGTGGGGGCGCAATAGAACCGCTTGCTTATGCCTGTGGCCGCTTGTAGCTGTGTTCTCTGCACTCGGATACGGTGACGAACGCGACCCACCACCTCCTCTTCTTGACACACCAGAATCGATCACGCAGGAGTGGCTATCGTGGCGAGTCCTCGATTTTTCCGACGGCAATCGTATTGAGTCAGTAACGCTGGTCCTGCAAAAAGATGGCTTTCTCGGCGTGGAGGGGCCTGTAACCTTTACCACAAAGATCGAGGACCAGGCTTCCATAGCACTCCTCACGCAAGGCCTTCAAGATATACGCATCATCAAGCCCCTCCAGTGGGTCAACGCTGCCTCGTCTAATCCAAAGCGAGGCCACCTCACCCTCAATATGAGCGATGGCAACGTGTGCGTTGAGGTGCGTTCGAAAGACTTTACGTTCATCTCTGACGCTGCGGATGGGCGCGCCGTACACGCGCGGTTTTATTCGCCCTCGCTGGCCGTCTTTCTCGAGACTTTCTTGGAGAGGGAAGGCAGGCTTCCGTCGTCTGGCGTGAAGTATGACCGCTTGAGCGGCCAGCATTATGTTCATGCAAATGTCGCCTATCAGAAGAAGCAGCTTGTGGCGTTGCCGGGGCTCGGAAACGGACAGATCATCAACAAGCTCAATGGAGGAGATCCCGACAATGCGGCGGTACGCCACGGGAAGGCTCTGTGGCAGACCGTCGCTGACTACCAATACGCAAGGCCAGACTCAGCTTGGCTGGCGATGGACGCCGGCGGGGTTCGTGAATTGAGCGTGTCTATCAAGGACGACGACCTTCTCGCGGAGTTGGCACTTGGCGTGATGAACGAAGTGATCACCAGCCCTCCACGAGCAACCGACAAGCCCTGTGAGTCCCGACCTATCGGGCAGCTCGTGTTGAACCAGCCCGATGGCTATGTGGAGGTAGAGATACACCCCACCTTTTTTCGGCTCGTGACCGTTCCCAAGGAATTCCTGGGGCCGAGCAAGGTGTTTGCCTTTCAGTCTCCATCACTTGCATATCTCATCGATGCCATTCGTGCATCCGCAGGCGTCCCGAGATTCTTGGACGAACAACGAGAGGCGCTCACCGGCGAGGCTTACATCAAAGCGCGACGAGCCGCCATGCTCGACCTCATTGCCAAAACGCCTTCCCTCCGCCGCGAGGAGGCCGCGCCGCAGGAGTTGAAGAGGGAGTAGGGAGCGTCCGATCGCACGGGGCGCAGTCCATAGCGGACCTAGTTCGGTAGCGGGGCCAATGAGGTGTCCCGCGCCTCACATCCAGGATCTCACTCTATGGTCGTACGGCTTCGATCACGTGGTAGCCCTTTACCAACTGTTCGGTGACGTTGGTCCACATCCGGGGGAGGTTCTCGACATACCAGCTGGACTGCTTGGTGACGACCAAGAGCGTGCCGCCGGGTGCGAGTGCCAGCCGGGCAGCTTCCACGAATCGCTCGGCAATCGCGAAGTCGGCGTAATACGGTGGATTGGCAAGCGCCAAGTCCCAGGTGCCGCGGTCGGGCACATGCCCCTCGGCTTCGAGGGCCACGGTGATGTTGGCCAGGCCATTGAGCGCGGCGCCCTGCCGGGTGCATTCGACGGCGCGGGCCGCTGAATCAAACGCATGCACCATCACACTCGGGTCGCGGGCCGCGATGCCCAGTGCCACGCAGCCTGACCCGCAGCCGATATCGAGAACTTTGGTGTCGGCGGCCACATCGACCGCATTCAAAAGCCGGCGGGCCCCCGGATCGATCCGCCGATGGGCAAATACACCCGGTCGTGTCACTGCGGTGAGTAACCGCTCGCGGTCACGAAACACCACTTGGCAGGTGAAATCGCGCAGCTTGGCCGGCTCGCGGGTTTTCTCGATGATGTAGGCGATGGTGTCGCCATCGTCTGATGGTCGTACACGGACGGTCTCGCCCGTCTCGGCCAACTGATCGCGCAGCCACCGATCGCTGGCATTGTCGACCGCCGTGACGATCTGGCCACCGATCGCGAGCTGCGACAGAGCCTGCTGAAGGATGTCGCGGGTCAGCTCCGATTCGCCCGCCTTGGAGATCGGTACCACGGCCAGGTCATAGGGCCCCGGCGGCATGTCGGGGACACATGCCGCGGCAAGATTCTCTCGTGGCTCACCCCAGGTCGCGACCGCCTCATGCTGCTGGTAGAGATCGAGAAACCAGGTCGTGACGGTCGCCTCGGGCCGCGCCTCCGCGAGAGCGACTGCCGCCTGCCCACGGCCCACGGTCGTCGTGACGATGCGGCTGCCCAGAAGCGTCGCCGCGACAGCGAGCGCGTGGGCTTCGGCGGGGCGGGCAGGGAGGGAAGGACGTGTTTGTGGCATGGCCCGCGAGCATACCGCAGTCTGGCACGGCGACCATTGCCACGGTTGGCCTTGGCCCTTTTGATACAAGCGTGCCAAGATCGCCAGCCATATGGAGCTCCCGTCGACTTCCGCGCCGAGCCGCGAGCCACGAGTCATCAGCTTGCGGGAGGCCCTGCCGGTCTGGCTCCGCGTGGCCACACTCAGCTTCGGCGGCCCGACGGCGCAAATTGCGGTGATGCACCGGATTCTCGTCGACGAAAAGCGCTGGATCAGCGAGCACCGTTTCCTGCATGCCCTGAACTACTGCATGCTGCTGCCGGGGCCCGAGGCCCAGCAACTGGCGACCTACATCGGCTGGCTGCTGCACGGCTGGCGAGGCGGCATCATCGCGGGCGGCCTCTTTGTGTTGCCAGGGGCGATCGCCCTCCTGGCTTTGAGCATTCTCTATGTGACGGCCGGCGAGCTGACGATCGTGGCTGGCGTGTTCTTCGGGCTGAAGCCCGCGGTCATCGCGGTGGTCGCCGAGGCTGTGTTGCGGATCTCGAAGCGTGTGCTCAAGAACCCTGCGATGGTCGTCATCGCGATCACAGCCTTCGTCGCCATCTTCTTTTTCGAGGTCTCGTTTCCCTGGATCATCGCGTCGGCTGCAGCGATCGGGCTCGTAGGTGGAAGGCTGAGGCCGGATCTATTTCATGTCGTCATGCGGCACGGCAAGGCAACGACCGCATCCGAGGCCGGCGACGAGGTGGCGCTCCGGCATGTGCAGCCCACGTGGACCCGCACGGTGCTGGTGTCGGCCCTGTGGCTTGTGATCTGGCTTGGTCCCGTCGCCGCGCTCTACGCCGCCTTCGGCCGGGGGCATGTGCTCGTCGAAGAAGGCCTGTTCTTCAGCCGGGCTGCGACGGTCACGTTCGGCGGGGCCTACGCGGTGTTGCCCTACGTGGCCCAGCAGGCAGTGGACCGCTACGGCTGGGTCGAGCCCGATGAAATGCTCGTGGGCCTGGGGTTTGCCGAGACGACGCCGGGGCCACTGATCATGGTCGTCCAGTTTGTCGGCTTCTTGGGGGCGTACCGACAGATGCCGGAAGTATCACCGCTCGTGGCGGGCATCCTCGGCTCAATGGTGACAACCTGGACGACGTTTGCACCGTCGTTCTTGTGGATCTTCGTAGGCGCTCCCTACATCGAGCGGCTGCGCGGGAATCAGTCACTCCATGCAGCGCTCTCAGCGATTACCGCAGCCGTCGTGGGCGTGATCGCGAACCTCGCGATCTGGTTCGCGCTGCACGTCTGGTTTGGTGAGTTGACCACGACTTGGAGCGGGCTGCTGAAATGGTCGATCCCGCAGTGGTCGACGGTCAACCTGCCTGCGATCGCGATCACGCTCATCGCCGCCACGAGCCTGTTCGTGCTACGCTTCGGGATGCTGGCGACTCTCGCGATGGCAGTCGTCTGCGGCATCGCGGCGATGCTTCTGGGCATCACGCCGCAGCCGTGAGCTGCGTGGTGTTCACTCCCCGAACCCAGGCCGGGGTGGCCGCTGCGGGCGCTCTCCATCGCCCGGCGGCAGCGGGCGTTCAGGTCGCTTCGCGCCCTCGGGCCCTGCGCCACGGTCGGATCCGTCACGGGGTGGTGGTGGCGGTTCGACCGGGCCGGGTTGGAATCGATCCATCAGGTCTTCGGCAAATTTTGTCAGCTCGTCACGGTCGAGCTTGCCATCGCCGTCATCGTCGTAGCGCATCGCCCGCTCGACAAATCGCTCAGGCGAAGGCCGTGGTCGCTGGCCGGCGGCATCGGGTCGAAACCCGTCTCGCTCCCGCGGCGCGAATTCGCCTCGTCCACCCTCACGCTGTGGCCGCTGCTGCGGTCCGCCACGGAAGTCGCCCTCCCGAGGCGGTGGTGGAGGTCCGTCTCCCCGTTCCCCTCGCGGCGGTGGCGGTTCATCGGGCGGCCCCGCTGGTGGTTCAGATGGTTCAGCCCAGGCACATGTGATGAGGGCGACGGCAAGGATCGACCCGGCCGCGGAAAGCAAAACGGCGAACCGGCGTGGGGTCTGCAGGGCGTATCGCATGGCGAAAGGCTCCAAGAAAAGTGGTTTGTCCAAGAGCTTTAACGGGGCGTCGGGTCCGCAGGTTGCGATGGGAGGCGGACGATGCGAACGATCGCAACCCCGGCCATGATGACGCCTGCGAGCAGAATGGCGCCACCGCCGCCCAGCACGATGGAGTTGGTCGCCGTGATGCCCGGCTCCAGAATCGCAAAGTCGGGATTCTCGGGGTCGTAGAAGACCTTCACCGTCGAGCCGACAGGGTACTTGTCGACCACGGCCTGTTGTCGTGACTGGTCGCCTGAGGAGTCGCCGCCACTGGCCCAGATGTAATTGAATGTGCGCGGTGTGCCGTCTACCTCATACGCATAGCTCACCGACGGCGAGTATCTGGTCTTTCCCTTTTGGAACGACTTCTGGAGCTCGGAAGTCTGGATGGTGCCGGTGGTCGTCGGCCAAGTCAGGCTGGCCTGGGCTCGGCGATACATGGGCAGTCCGAAGAAGGCTGTCATACCAACGCCACCTGCGAGGCAGACCACGGCCAGAATGCCTGGACCGATGGGCGAACGAGGACTGCTGGTCATGAGACGCCCCCCCGATGGTGATGGAACCCCGCGATCTGGCCAGGATAGCTTGCCGGAGCCAAAGCCGCGCACCGCGACACGGCCTCTAGCGGGCGGCTGGAGCTGCTGGGTATGGCTTGGCCGCGCGGCGATTCCAGAGCGCCTCGATGATTGCCGTGCGATCGTCGGTCCAGGGCCGTGAGGTGGGAGTTTCCGCAAGGGGAGTCCACTGCCAACGGTTGTTCGGGTGGGGCTTCGCGTAGACCGCCTTGAGCGAGTCGAGCGACCGCGAGAGTGTCATCCATTCCGAGGGAACCCGCGCCACCCCTTCGCCGAGATTCGCGTCGCGGGCATAGATACCCATCCAACCGCCATCGGCCGCGAGCGCCTCGACTACCGGCACGAAGTCGAGGTAGTTGTTCGACACATGCAGGGCCAGAACGCCATCGGGGTGCAGCTTTCGACCATAGAGTGCAAACGCCTCGCGGGTGAGCAGGTGGGTGGGCACCGAGTCGCCGCTGAAGGCATCGACGATGAGAAAGTCGAGGGAGCCATCGGGCTCCCGCTCGAGCGCCCGCCGCGCATCATCGACCACCACGCGGGTCGAGCCACGGCAGTCTGCAAGGAACGAGAACCAGCGGGTGTTCTCCGCGATCCGGGCGACCGCGGGATCAATTTCGAAGAACACATACTCGTCACCGGGCCGCGCATACGTCGCCACCGTGCCAATGCCGAGGCCTGCAACTGCCACACGACCACGACGGCCCAGTGCATCGAGCCCACGGAACACGCTCCCCAGGGGGCCGGCCTCCGCATAGTACGTCAGCGGAATGCGGCGGCGCTCGGGATCGTCTGAGACAAGCTGCTGACCATGCCGGATGCCGCCATGCGTGAGGATACGAGAGGGTCCATTCGGGGAGTCGCATACCCGAAGAACGCCGAAGAACGTCCGCTCACGCGCCACGACCTGCAGTGACACTTCACCGACGAAGAACGTGCAGATCGCCGTCGCGACGAAGGCAGCGGACCGCTCCAGGCCCGAGAGCACCGCGGCCGGCACCACGACCGCGATGGCGACGACAGCCACCCAGCCCCACCGCGGCAACCCGAGCCCCGGCGTGAGCCCGCCCGCAACGAGCGCGGCGACGAACACAACAGCGGAAAGCCTCACGGGCAGTCGCCAGCGGCCCAGGGCGGGCGCAAGCCCTGCCGCGGCCGCAATCGCCAGCGGAAACTCATGGTGGGCGTCGAAGACGGCTGGCGCGCCCAGGGCGTTCCAGAGACCGCCACACGCGCCGCCAACGGCCATCGCCAGATAGAACGACGAGAGCCGCTCGGCCGGCGGCCGGTCATCGACGAGCATGCCGTGGATACACAGGCATGCCACGCCAAAGGCGACGAGATGCAGGGCGAGGGCGAGCGTGGCCGGGTTGTCCACACCCGAGGCCACCATCCACAGGGCAAGCGCAGAAGCCACGACGAGAGCCGGGCCCTCGAATCGCCGCAGCCGCCGTCCCGCGGGAGTAAACACTGCCACAAAACTAGCGAGATAGATCGCAAGTGGCACGACCCAGAGGAGCGGGATTGGCGCGACCTCCACGGTCACATGGGTGGTCACAGACGCCAGCCATGAGGCGGGCACTGCCGCCAGCCCCGCCCACCAGAGCCATTGCTTCGATGTGACGGCCGTGCACGTGTCGGGAGCATGTGTCGTGGTCCGCAACTGGCCGGCGAGCCACACCGTGATGACCCCCATCACAAGCATCAAGGCTGCCACCACAGAGAACAGTCGCGAGGCAAAATCGACCTGCCGCTCGATGCCCGCCAGCGGCTCGATCAGCGTCGGATAGGCCGCGAGCATCGCAAAGCTGCCAGCGTTGCCAGCCGCATAGAGCCCGTAGGCCGCATGGCCGCTCCCTACCCGGTCGGTAGCGGCATCAGGCCAGAGGCTCCGCCAGTGGCCAAAGATCGGAGAGAGGGTGGCGACGGCAAAGAAGACCGGCCCCACACCAGCAGCAAGCACGGCGACGACGAGGAGCGGCAAGGGCAAGGGCAGGGGAGACTCTGGCCGCGCCCAGGCAAAAGCCGTGGCCATGCCTAGCGGGGCCACGATGGCTGCGACGGCAAACACCGCAGCCTGCGAGGCCAGCTGCACTCGCGGTTGGCGAAGCCGAATCAGCCGGTCGGCGTAGACGGTGGCGGCCACGAGCGCCACCTGAAAGAAGGCGAGGCAGGAGACCCACACACCTGGCGCGCCGCCAAACAGCGGCAGCAGAATTTTCCCGGCCAGAAGCTCGAGGAGGAACAGGCCAGCGGAGCCGACGGCTGCCGCGGAAATGGCGACCGCGTTCCACAGTGCCGGCTGGCTCGCGGCAGGATTCAAATCGCCGCGGCCGAAAGTGGAGCGTCCCATAGGCGAATTAGGATGAACGTTCCGGAGGAGCTGAACTCAAAGCCATCGTCGATGAATGGTTGGAGCGTGCAGGGAGCATCGGGTCGCGCATCGAAGCCGTGCGAGCCACGTTCTCATTCCTCTGTGGGCTCGGCAGGCCGCCCCGGAAACGCTTTGTCTGGGTCGAGCCCTTCGGCGGTCGCGGCTTCGCGAAGTTTTTCCATGCCAGCCTCCGGGACAGTGGCCCGCAGCTTGGGGGAAGACCAGGCCCAGATCCGCGCCCGCTCCAACACGGAAAGCCCCTTGTCTCCCATCACGCCGGCAAAGGAGTTGGCCACGATCTCCGGAAACGGGAGAAGCTTGGCCTCTTCAAGAACAAACTTGGAGTTTGGATTGGAGGCGGCAAACCGCTTCTCGTAGGCCGACTCGGCGATCGAAAGGTAGCGGTTGAAGGCGGCGAGGTTGCCCTTGGCCAGGCCGTCCCGGATCCCTCGGCGAATCATGGCATCGAGGAACTGACGGAGGTTCGACACATCAATGGCCAGCACCTCCGCGATCCGCATCGCGATAAACACCTCCTTCGTTTCCGAATAGATCGGGTCGTCTCCGTGGCCCAGCTTCTCGGCCAGCATTTGGAGCTTCACGAAGTGTGCCTCGGCGTCGGCCAGTTCGCCGTAGAGGTACTCGAGAATCACCGCGAGATTGAGGAACGTCTCGTAGCCATTCAACAGGTCTGCCTCCTCGGCAGCGCCAAACTCACCAGCCGACACACCTTCCTCTGAATTGATCAGCGAGAATGCGTCCTCGAGCGATCGCTCGTAGGCGGCCGCGAATCGCGGGTCGGGGAGCAGGTCGACACGGTGAGTGGCCGGATCGTAGTCGATCCGTCCGGTTCGCATGAGCTCCGCGAGCATGTGCAGCCGGCTGCGGATGATGAGCAGCTCGTTGGTATCTTCTCGCCGCTTGAGCCCTCGGCCGATGGCGATGCCCTGCTCCGACCAGTAGATGCCGTGCGACTCGGCATGCCGCCAGTCGAGCGGCCCATACCGTTCCATCACCGCGAGCATGGCGGCTGGATCCATGCGGTACCGATCCTCGAGCACCCGCCGCTGCAGGTGCGGCACCAGGAGATCGAAGATTGGCCCGGCCACGTCGCGATTGTCGCGTATGGCTTTGAGAAGTGCGGTGTTGGCGTCGTCTGGGAGTCGGTCAGTCCCGAGGATCTTGGCATCGACGGACTTGACTTGCATGAGTGAGCGGCCGAGCATCCGCAGGAAGGCCTCATCGGGCTTCGCGCCGTGCGTGGCGAGCAGATCGAGGCCGCGTTGAAGATCGGGAGTTTGTGCCAGGAGCTCATCGAGAGTCGCGGGCGCCGTGGCCACCCGCCGAAACAGGTTGATCGCCTCATCGGTCGTCCGGCCACTGGCCAGGTCTCCGAGAAACTCCTGCATCTCCTGAGCCAGGCAGGCCTTGTAGTACCAGTGTTCCTTGTCCCCCTTGCCGGCAATCTTGTTATGGAAGATCCAGCCCAGCTCCATCTGGAGCTGGGGGGCACGAGGGTTGAGGGGTATGCCTTGTTCTCGAAGCAATGCCACGCCACGCTGCACCCAGCCCCAGCGCTCGGCGGGCACCTGCGTCGCAGCGGCAATGTTGTAGGCGAGGTTCCAGGCCTGAAACGCCCAGACCTTCTGGAATCGCGGCTGGAGGGTCGTGATCCACTGGCTCAACGTCTGGGCTTCAAAGTATTCGCCTTCCGACTGCAGATGGTCGGCCCGTGCCCAGAGCACGTCCACGGCCAGGCCGCGGAACGTGCCCAGCGCCGCGGTGACGACCGCCACATGGGGTGGCATGCCTTCGGTCTTCGCAGCCGGGATTACGAGGTCGAGCTCGCGACGTTGACGCTGGACCCCGGCGGCAAGCCAGCCGGCAGCAGCAATCGCGATCGCGAAGAGTCCGCCGGCAATCCCGGTGACAGTTCGATTGCCCACTACGCAGTTTTCCTTTTGGATGCTCGTTCAGACGGACGGTCAGAAGCCGGAGACGTTTACCAAGTCGCGGCGGCTCAGAAGCAGCCAGCCCACGGCCAGGAGCACCGCCGGATACACCACTCCCAGCTCGCCGACGCTGGAGAGTGCCTGCGTGAGCGGCAGCAGCCGGCCGGTGGCCACCTCCGTCACTCCGTCGTGGGCTCCGAACGATGGAATGAAGGCAATGAAACCATCGGCTGCCAGTGAGGAAATGGTCTTGAAGGCCTCCCAGAGCTGCAGGCGATCGATGTGTTCCCAGAGCACCGCCCCGCGGAGCCGCAGCATGTCGGTGACGGTGGCATTGGCCCGGTCGGCGCCGGTGTAAATGTCGATGGCGTCGGCCAGGAAGCCACGGGCCGCGGCCGTGACATAGACCATCAGCGACGCGAGGACCGCGGTGGGAAAGCCCAGCCAACTCGCGGCGACCAGGCCCACCGCTGCAATGAGGGCGAGTTTGGCCCACATCACCGCGAGGCAACGCAGGAAATTGCCGAGAAAAGAGCCGCTGCGGTAGAGAATTTCGAGCCCCTTGCCGGGTGAGAACGAAATGGTCGCAGGCCGCGTTTCGCCAGGGGGCACCAGGTTCCTGTTGGCGATGGCGATCCGCAGTCGGCCGTCGTCGTCGATCGCAGCCACGGGAATCTCAATCGTGTGAAATGAGCCGCTGGCCAGGATATAGGGCTCGTGAATGCCCTTCTTCACGGGGTAGGGTCGGTCGTTGAGCCAGAGGGCGAAGCTGACCGGAGCGCGATCGATACTGACGCGGTCACCAAAGGGCTTGAGCCGCAACTGCACGACGGTTGCCCCGAGTCGCTTCGGGTCAAGGCCGGTGAAGAGGTAGCTCGCGATGGTATCGGATGATACCGAGTGCCATTCGAGCACCCGCTGGGCAAGAATGCGCCGGCGGGCCCCGGCGGGGTCTTGGCTGAAGGACTGCGGATCGTCCTTTTGAGCCTGCTCGATGGCGGCTTCGACATCGACGAAGAAGTCGTCGCCCCGCGGGTGCGCTGGCCGCGCGACCGATCGAGCGGTGAAGACCTCCTCGTCAATGGCGCGTCGGTCCGCGGCATCGGCGGCTGGCATTCGTCGAAGCGTCTGCGCAGTCGCAAACACGCCGCCGCCAACCAGCGCCACGAGCAGGGCATCGAGCAGCACGATCCCGAGCCACTTGCCGAGAAGGTATTGCCAGCGGGCCAGCGGCTTCACGAGCGACATGTGAATCCGCTGGCTGTCGATGTCACCGCACACGCTGCTGGTGGCCAGGAAGATCGTCACGAGGGCCAAGAGGAGGCCGCCTGAGGAAAGGGCCCAATTCAGAAAGAATTGCACTCGGTATTCGAGCCGCTCGCCTGGGTCGAGGACCAAGGGCAGGATGGGCAGCCCGATGACCACGAGGATCACAAGCAGGGTGGGGAGTCGTGTGCCCACGGCCTCCTCCACGACGGCCCGCGCCACACCCACAACTCCGATGCCGGCGGAAAGGCAGCGGCGGAGGATCACGATGCCGAGGCGGAAGCCGGCAGCGAGTCCGCAGACACCGAGTGCTGCCGTGGCCAGCGCCTCGCGGCCCGTAAGCCACGCGACCATAGCAACCAGGGCGGCTGCAATGGCGACCCATGGCGCGCGAAGGAGCCGCGATCGGCTACCGGTCGATTCCGGGTCGAGTGTGGGTATGCCAGCCGTGGCGTTCATGAGAGGCTCAACGGCGGGTCAGGCTGTCGAGGAGGCCGGCATCGACGGCGCCGGGTGCTGTCACGGCAGGGACAGGATTCGGCGCTGGCGGTCCATCGGCTGCTAGAAAACCGGCAACCGGACCGCCCGACGAGGCGCCTGTTGTCTGCAGTCCCTCGGCCTTGGCCTGCTCTACGATCTCGAGGAAGAGGCTCTCGAGCGATCGCCGCGGATGCGCGACGCGATTGAGTGTGAGGCCCTGCCGGGCGAGGAGCGACCTGACTTCGTCGACCATATGGTCAGACATGTCGGAGGTTTCCAGGATCGTGGCATGCTCCTGGGTGAGGAGATCATCGCAGGTGCCTTCGGCCCGGATACGGCCTCCGTACATGATTGCCACGCGGTCGCAGAGATCTTCTACATCGCCCAAGAGATGGGAGCAGAGCAGCACGGTCTTTCCTCGCTTGGCGAGTGCGGCGATGAGATCCTTGATCTGCCGAGCGCCCACGGGATCCATTCCGCTGGTCGGTTCGTCGAGGATCAAGAGCTGCGGATCATTGATGAGGCTCTGCGCCAGACCGATTCGCCGCTGCATGCCCTTGGAGTATTCCCCCACGGGGCGGTGCTGCGCGGCCTCGAGCCCCACCATCTCGAGGAGCGTGTCGATGCGATCGCGACGAGACCGGGCATCGAGACCGAAGAGCCGTCCAAAATACTCGAGCGTCTCACGACCCGTGAGAAACCGGTAGAGATAGGACTCCTCCGGCAAATAGCCGATGAGCCGCTTCGTGGCCACGTCGGTGGGCCGCTTGCCGAGGATGGCGATCCGGCCTGCTGTTGGCTGGAGCAGCCCAAGCAGCATCTTGATCGTCGTGCTTTTCCCGGAGCCGTTGGGACCAAGCAGGCCATAGACCTGGCCACGGCGGACCTCCAAAGACACGTCATCAACAGCGCGTACGCGGGGCCGCATCCAGAAGTCACGAAATGTCTTGGTCACACCGACGCAGGCGATGTCGATCGCCCCATCGCCGTCAGTCGTCGCCACCATGCTCCGCCTGCTCCCTGCGTTTGCTACCGAGTGTTATCGAGCCGCTTCTGTTCCCGCTTCATCGCCTTGAGCTGGTCTTCCTGCCGCTTCTTCTGCAGGTTTGGGTCGCGGCTGAGCTCAAGCTCCAACTGGCCCGGGACGGTGTAGAAGGTTTCGACGTCTTCGCCGGTGAGGATCGTCTCCCGGGCGTCCTCCCAGAGTCTGGAGAGCACCAGCCGCGGATTCCGCTCGTATTGGGGCAACAATTCGTTGAAGGTCTGCGCCTCGCCAGCCACCTTCTCCACGATCTGCGTGCGGTAGGTGGTGGCGGTGTTGATGACACGGGCCACCTCGCCGCCAACCGGAAGGTCATTCACGGCCAAGTCGGTAAGCGCCTGTTCAATACGAGCCTCCGACTCGGCGGCAGCCTTTTCATTTTTTTCTTCCGACGCCTTTTCGTAGGCCACGATCAATTCGAGGAGCGCCGCGCTCGCCTCGCCCGCCGTCTCACCGAGGATCCGCGAACGCTCCTGCTGGGCGGCGACGATCCGTCCGGCGCGGTCACTTTCGGCAGTCGTCACTGCATCAAAACTCGCCGCGACCCGCATCGGCGCCGTGACCTTATCGAGCGCGAGCTGCTCGATCGCGAGGCCCGTCCGCATGTCGTCGAGCTTCTGCTGCATCGCGCCGACGGCGACGTCATGGTCGACCACGCCCCGCAAGAGCTCCTCGGCGGCAATTCCGGCCGCCGCATGAACGATGCCCTGCTGGGCCACCAATTGCACCAAATCGGTGGCCAGCCGTCGGCTGCCGACATTCGTGAGAAAGGCGACGGGGTCGGCCACCCGCCAGGTGATCGTCCACTTGGCGTGGGCGATATTTGAGTCGCCCGTGATGAGCGAGCCGTCTCGCAGCGGATGGAGGGCCCGAGCCTTCTGGGCCTGCAACTGGGAGCGGGTGAGGCCGCTGTCTTGGGCGGTCGTCTCAAACCAGAATTCCTTGTCGAGCGACAGGGTCACGGGCCGGGTGTCGACCTTCACGATCTCCTCGATCGGGAACGGGGCGGCCAGATACGTGCCCCGCTCGAGCACCCCCCCCCCAGGGTCGCCGACGTAGTCGCCGAACCGCAGCCTCAAGGCCACCTCGTTGGAGCCTACGCTGAATGTGCCGCTGAAGGCGTAGGCGACAACGAGCGCGAGCATCGCCAGCTTGAGGATCGCAAAACTCACCCGCAGCGCCTCAGCCAGTGACTGCTGGGCCGGGTCAACGACCGGTGTATAGGTCCGCTGCGCGGAAGGATCAGGAGTGGTGTCGTTCACGGGCGAGTGGGTGGCTGGGGACCGGTCGGCCGGGCCTGTCCTGGGTCTTTGTTGAACCAGTCGAGAATGCCGAGACTGTCGGCAGAAAGCACGAACGTCGTGTTGTGGTCGAGCATTTTCTTGAGGGCGTCTACCTTCCGCAGGAAGATTGCAAACTCCTCGTTCTTCGCAAAGCTCTGGTACTGGCCTGACGCCTCACGATCGCCCTGGGCGCGAATTGCCTGAGCCCGTCGCTCGGCGAAAGCGAGAATCCGCTCACGGGCGCTCGAGGCCTCGCTGCGAATGGCCGAGGCTTGGGCCTGACCTTCTTGGAGCGCGTTCTCCGCCAGGCGCTCCCGCGCCGCGATCATCGTCTCAAAGACCTTCGACGTGGTCGATTCCGGAAGGATGATCTTGTGGATGCCCACGCTCTCTACGCGGATGCCGAAGCCGCGCTCCGTGAGCGCGTCATTAATCATCTTTGCGGCATCGGACTCGATCGCCTCCAGCCGAAGCTTCGAGCGGTCGAGATTCACAAGCTCGTCGAAGCGGTGGTTACTGATGAGGCCACGGATCTCTTGCAGCCGCGACGAGAGCTGCCGAGCTGCTTCCGACGGGTCTTTGAGCGCCACATAGAACTTCAACGGGTCGTCGATCCGCCACGTCAGATACGTCCGCACGATGACGCTCTTGCCGTCGGAGGTTTGCAGTTCCTCGATCTTGTCTTCGAGCAACTGCAGCCGACGGGGATAGAGCGTGACCTTGTGGATAGGCCAAGGCCACCGCCACTTGAGGCCCGGAGTTTTCTGGACGCTGTTCTCGTCAGCTTTATCGAACGTGGTCCGCACGGCTACCTCGTCGTAGCGGACCTGATAGAGAAACATGTGCGAGAGCAGCACGCCGACGATGACGAGGCCGACGAGGACGACGAAGGAGTTTTTCATGGGTTGGTGGAGCCGCCAGGGGCAGCCGGGGGTCAGGGAATTACTCGTTGAGCAGCATGTCTATGGCAGATGCGGGGTCGCTGAAGTCCATGCGGAATACCGGCATGTCACCGGCGTCTCCCGCGATGACAAACTTGCGACGGGTCGAGAGGCCTTCGGCAAGCACCTCGAGGAACCGCCGGGCTCGGTAGTAGTTGGGCGAGGCGGTGAAGGCGAGGACTTCGCCGGCGAACCGCTCACCGTCTGCCTGCTCGCCCACGGATCGCTTCCAGCGATATGCCCATGCCGTGTGGAGGATCTCGGCCGCCTCGCCCCGCGCGTCGGCGAACATCGCATCGATCCGTCGTTCGGTCGCGGCGACGACTGCTGGATCGGCCGAGCCCGCGGTGCGCAGGGCGTCGAGCCCGCGGATTTCGGCGTCGATCCGCTTGCTGATCTCGACCGATCCAGCGACGCGGGCAAGCTGCTCGACGGCCGATTTGTGGGCCCGCTGAATCCAGGTTTCGCGATCTTGCATCGCCCCGATCTGGGCGTGGAAGGCCCGCGACACGCTGCCGATCGGGGGGTGAATCGACGTGATCGCAACACCCACGACATCGATCCCGAGGCCGGCACGATCGGCTCGCTCCTGGATCGCCTTCTGGAGCTCAGGGCCACCGTCGGTGCGGCCTGTCGCCAACAGCATGCCGATGTCGTGCGTTGCGAAATACTCCGTCGCTTCCCGCTGGGCGACGGCCTTCAGGGCCTGGCGTGGATCAGATGATCCCAACAGGAATGTCTTGAGGTCGGCCACGGCGAATTGCACGGTCACGTCGGCGGACACGAGTGACACACCGGCACCATCGTCTGCAGCGGCCGCAAGGAAATCCTCCTGCCCAATTTCAGAGTCGCGGTCGCTGTCGTTCGTCCAGAGCATCGCAGGCGATTCTTGCGACCGGCCCGTCAGGTCGCTCGAGACGACCAACTGCTGCACCTCCCCCACGGGATGCATCTCAACCGTCTCCACCGGCCAGGGCCATTTGAGATGAATGCCGGGCGAAAGTGGATCACCTTCGAGCGCCCCAAACCGTAACAGCACGCCCCTTTCATCCGGGCCGACGATCGTGACGCTGCTGAGGGCCATAAGGAACGCCGCCCCCACAATCGTCAGCGGTGTGATGGCGCTGCCGAGCAGACGGTAGAGCCAGCTCCCAGACACCTCGACGCCGAACTGATAGCTGATGAGCTCCGCCAGCACGCTGCCGAGCGATTCCGGGGCCGTCAGGAGGCCCAGGACTCGACTGTCGAAGGCCGGGCGTGGAATCTCGCCAGGCACTCGCGGCCGATATGACTCGAGGAGCGTTGTCAGGAAGATCTCGAGACCAATCCCGATCATCACTGCCGGAATGACCCAGGCCATGGCTTGAAACAGCGATGTCGCGCCGGTCACCGCGATCACGGCCACGCCCGCGAGCACGAGCACGGCCATGACAAAGCAGCTCATCAAGTAGCTCGCGCCTCCGCGAAGCAACTGCCACGCCCGCTGCCGCGCGTAGCCGGCAAGCCATCGCCCTCCGATGAAGGCCACGAACGCGATGCTGGCCAGCGCGAACATGAGCCCGACGGGGCTGCAATTGGCCGGGAGTTCCGGAGCGTCACCCGAGGCACGGAACTGAACCGAGGCCAAGGTTGCACCTGCGGCGAGCAGGTAGGTCGCCACCACGAGGCTCACGGCAGGCAGGCCGTAGCGGTAGAGGTTGTCGAGGCGTCGGCGGGCGGCATCGAGGTCGTCGCCGAGGTTGCCGAAGATGGCCGCCGAGGCGGACGAATCGGACGCGAGCTTGTCGGCGGCAAGCCGCTGGGCCCGCTCGGCCTCGTGCTGGCTATAGACAAGCGCCAGCATGATCCAGATCGGCAGCCCGCCGAGCATGTGCCAGCCCGCGGCATACACCGCCTGGCTATTGCTCCACAGTGCCACCAGCCCCGTGGCCACCACGAGTGCCACCTGGATCGCAAGGCCGATCAAGGCTACGGTCGTGGCTCGCTGGAAAACCCGCGGATCGGACGTGACCGATGTGGGAGCGAGCGAGGTGTGTGGGGTCACGGCCATGCGTCCGCGGAGTCGTTCCTATCTGAGATCGAGAGCCCCTGAGTATAAACAGACGGAGAAGGCCCGTCGAAGTGGCACACACGATCCTCATATTCGCGAGTAGGATTCGAAAAATGCCGATCGTCCCCATCGCTGGCAATGCGTTTCGAGAATCGATCCGTCAGCCGGTTCACGCCGTACTGATCGTGGTCGGCCTCCTGGCACTCTTGCTCAACGTCAACGTCGCGGCCTACACGCTTGAGGACGACAACAAGCTCCTCGTGGACATGGGCCTGAGCACCCTGCTCGTGGTGGGAATGCTCCTGGCGGGATTCACCGCCACCGGCACACTCTCCCGCGAGATCGAAACGAAGACGGTGCTTACGACCGTGAGCAAGCCCGTGCCGCGGTGGACCGTTGTCGTTGGCAAGTTCCTCGGCGTGGCCGCTTCGATCGGCCTAGCCTATTGGCTCCTGTCGGTCGTGTTTCTGATCACGGTGCGGCATCGTGTGCAGTCATCGGTGCGGGTCGAAGACACCTACGACGGGCCGGTGATTGCTTTCAGCATCGTGGCGGCGATCGTAGCGCTCGTGCTGTCGGCGGGAGCCAACTACCTCTACCGCTGGCCGTTTCCATCGACCTTTGCCGTGGTGGCCACGGCCACGGCGACTGCTGCCTGGGGGCTCATTTCGTGTGTCAGCCGATCCTGGCGGATCCAGCACCCGGCTACCGACTTTGATCCGCAGCTTGCCATCGGGCTGGCGATGGTGCTCTTGGCAATCATCGTGCTGGCTGCGGTGGCGGTCGCAGCCTCGACGCGGCTCGGACGGATTGCGACCTTGCTGGTTTTGTGTGGGACGTTTTTTCTGGGTCTGGTCGGCGACTACATGTTTTCCCTCGGTGGGTCGCAGTTCTCGTCGGTACTCTCCGCGGTGGTGCCAAACCTTCAGCTCTTCTGGCCGGCAGACGCGCTCACCCAGGGGCATGCCATACCGCTCTGGCATCTCGGCTGGGTCGCCGCCTATGCGGTGGCCCTCGTCACAGCCGCGCTCGCATTGGCCGTGATGCTCTTTCAGTCACGCGACGTGGGCTGAACGAGCTCGTGGTCGTTGGTCTCGCGCGGGCCACGTACGATCCTGATCGACCGTGGCTCGGGCTTGCCCGTGCCATGTCGCCGGACGTTCGCTTCGGCCAACTGCTTCACGGCCGGCGGGACATCCCTGCCCCCGGCGGCCTTGCCGGGCCTCCGCCCGGTGTCGGGCATCCTGCCCTTTGCTCACTCGACGGAAACTGCGCTTCGCCATCCTGGCTGCGCTCGGTTTCCCACGCCGGCTCTATGGCACGGGCAACCCCTCACGGACTTCGCACGGCCGGCAGCCCCGGCGGGATCAGTCACGTGATGTGGGCTGACACGGCACGGGCAGCCTCGGCCTGTTCAATCTCTTCGCCGCAGCGGATCAGCCGGGCGGAGTTGAAAACGACCGCCAGGCCGCTCACTACATGGAGCACGGCGGCAAGGACCGGTGACACGTACCCGGCCCCGGCCAGCGACATGAAGACCACGATAAAGAGCCCGCCGATCACCATGTTTTGACGGATGACGGAGATTGTCTTTCGCGACAGATCGATGAGGAACGGGATGCGATCGAGGTTGCTGTTGAGCAGCGCGATGTTCGCCGAGTGAATCGCTACGTCGCTGCCGGCCGCGCCCATCGCGATCGACACGTCACCGGCCGCAAGAGCCGGTGCGTCGTTGACGCCGTCGCCAATCACCGCCACGCGGTGGCCACTCGCTTTCAGGGCATCGACCATTTCGAGTTTCTCATGCGGCAAGACCTCTGCCTTGAACTCGTTGAAGTGCATCTGCCCCGCCACGCGTCGGGCCACACTCGTACGGTCACCCGTGAGGAGCACGAGTCGCGAGATGCCCATGCCGCGCAGACGGTCGACGGCGCCAGCGGCTTCGGGCCGGGCGTTGTCTTCGAGGCCGATCCAGCCGAGTGGCCGGCCGTTTTTGACCACATGCAGCACCGAGAGGCCGTCGGCTTCGGGTGATGCGCCAATCGCCTCAAGCGATTCGCGGTCAACGCTCCCGAGCGTCTCTGAGAGCCACGACGCGCGGCCCACCATGACCACGCTGCCATCCTCATACTCGGCGACGACACCCTTGCCAGCCACTTCCTCAAACTTCGTGGCCTGGGCCAGGGGCACACGGGCCTGACGAGCCATGTCGGTCACTGCGCGGGCCACCGGGTGGCGGCTGTTCTGCTCGGCCGCAGCCGCAGCGGCCAAGAGGTCGGCAGCCTCGACGCCTTCAGCGGGCGCGAGCCTGGTCACGGCGAGAATGCCGGTGGTGAGCGTACCCGTCTTGTCGAACACGATCGCCGAGAGATCTCGGGCTGCTTCGAGCGTGGCCACGCTTTTGATGAGCACGCCGAGCCGCGCGGCGGCCGAGAGCCCGGCCACCATCGCTGTCGGCGTCGCGAGGATGAGCGCACTCGGGCAGGCAATCACGAGCATCGCGATCGCCCGGTCGAAGGCGGTGTCGGGCTGGTTCTTGAGGGCAAAGAAGAGCACCACGCCCACGATCATCAGGACGGTCGGCGTGTACCAGGCGGCATATTGGTCGATGAGCCGCATGATGGGCGTGCGGGTTCGCTCGGCCTGGAGAATGAGGTCTTTGACGCGGCCGAGGAGCGTATCGGCACCTGCCTTCGTGACCGAGATGTCGAGCACGCCTGTGACGTTGATGGTGCTGCCGTAGACATCGTCTCCCAGCGCCTTTTCGGCCGGCACTGATTCGCCTGTCACGCTGGCCTGGTTCACCGTGCTCGCGCCACGCACCACCTGGCCGTCGGCGGGAATCGTGTCGCCAGGCCGCACCCGCACGACATCCCCCGGCCGCAGCGATGTCGCCTCGACATACTCCTCGGTCGCTTCACTTTCGCCGGTGGCGGCCACGAGACGGCTCGCCTTCGTGGGGGCCAGCCGCACAAGTGACTCAATGCTCGCCTCAGCACCGGCGGCCGTTCGCTTCTCGATGAGCGACGAGACAATCATGAAAAACGCCACCGCCGCGCTCTCGAGGTATTGCCCGGCCGAGAGGGCCCCGAGAACGGCCAGGGCCACGAGTGCGTCGAGGCCCGCCTTGCCCTGCAGGAGGTCACGGGCGGCGGTCACGATGAGAGGGCCACCGAGGAGCGCGACGGCAATCGCCGCGGGCACCGCGGAGAAGAAGGGCTGCGTCCAGAGCCAGCCGGCGATGATCGAGCAGACCAGAAGCGTGCCGCCGAGGAGCGTGGCGGCAATCTGCGCGCGGAGCGACCAGGCCAGCTTCACATCATTCTGGGCAGCCGCCCGGCTGGCCGCGACGGCGTCGGCCTCAGAAGCAGTGGCAGCGAATTGGGCGAGCGTGGCTGTAGACATATCGGGTAGTGGCTCAAGTCCATGGATACCGAGCGAGCATACCATCATCAAAAAATGGCCGCGGCCGCCCGCAGGCGGCCGCGGCTCTTGCACGAAAAAGAATAAACAACAGAAGATAACACCATCGCGCCCCCGCCCAAGCC
>JANNSZ010000028.1:0-3835 GCA_031403195.1 Planctomycetota bacterium
CGCCGAAGTCGCTCCTGCCATGCGACCGCTTTTGCCTGCCTTGACTGACGTGCCATGAATAGCCTCCTCGACATCGGGTTGAACAAGGTCAACCCGCGAGGCTATCCCGGCCGTCAAGACTGGTTGTGGTGGGCGCACACCAACGGCCGACAGGGGTGGTTTGTCACGTCGCTTCTCCATGATCCAGAGGGCCGCCTATGGGTAGGCACCGAAGACCGCGGGCTCTGGCGATTGGACGACAACGGCTGGACGCAGTTCACCCGCCAGAATACAGGTGGCACACAGGAAGGTCCGTGTGGCGCGCTGACATCCTCGGACGGCAAGGGACCGACTACTGCCGCTTCCTTCCTCGGCGACAACTCGATCCAATGCCTTGCCTTCGACAAGCAAGGGCGTCTCTGGGTCGGGCATATCAATCATGGGGTATCTGTCTTCAATGGCACGGCCTGGCGAAACTACGATGTCTTGAATGGCCCGCTCGGCGAACGAGTTTTTGATATTGCCGTATGCCCCACCGACGGTGATGTGTGGATGGCCACGAGCCGCGGCCTCGCCCGCTACCGCGTTTCGGACAACGGCTGGGAGTATGTCGTAGGCCAACGAATCAAAAACCGCGCAGGCTGGCTTGCCGATTCAAGCGTCGCCTGCGACCTTCCGACGGATGCGACGCGGTGCCTTGCCTTTACGCGGAAAGGTTTGCTTGTCGTAGGCACAGCCAGTCACAGCGTTGTCATCGGGTCGCCGCGAATGCGGACCGGCAAGACGGCCTACACATGGCGCAGCTTTTCAGCGTTGCCCGAGGCTTCCGTGTGGGGCCTCGCGCGTGGTGATGACCTGCCTTCGGGCGAGATTCATGATGTGGCTGTCGGCCCGAACGGTCACATCTGGGTCGCCACATCACGTGGTGTCGCGTTTTCGTCAGACGATGCCCGTTCGTTCACTTTTTGCCGCGGCGCTGATTGCGTCGAAATCGCTTCCAGGCGGGCAAAACCTCCCCCGCCGGCAGCCCAGAAGGGGCTGGCAGAAGCGGGCGCCGCGGGGCTCCTTCCCTTCGCTGAAGACCCTACGCGATTCGTGGGGCCTGGTCCCGACGGCGAGCTCTTTGTGGGGCACTGGCGACAAGGCTTGGCCTGGATGCGGCCAAACGCCGCTGGTGGTGGGCTCGTGCGCGGTGCCATTTTCAATGATTCGACGGCTCAACGTGACGAACCATCCGGAGTCGTATGCCTCCCTGACGGACGCCTGGTCGTCGGTTGGTACGGAGGCGGTCTCTGCGAATTGATTGGAGAGCCTTGGCCTCACCGCCTATACGAGATGGCCGCAACGTCGTCCCGAGAAATTGCTCCCCTCCCCGAGCCAGCCACACCGCCTGAGGACTCGAAGAGGGTCCTGTCGAGTCTTGTCAGCAACTCGAAGTCGAGTGGCAAGGGCGGTTATTGGCTGGGGGAAGACTGGACGACGGGTGGCCACTGGCCCGGTCGATATGGCCGGCAGTTTGCGATGCTCTTTGCCACCAACAGCCCATTCAGCTCGACCTACTCGTGGCAAGACCCGGCGGTCGAGCCGTTCAAAGTGGGCGGTTCCGTCGGCCCGCATGTGCGAGCGCCGGATGAAGGGCTACGAAACTGGCTTCACTGGCGACGCTCTCCCACTGAACTTGCGCTTTGGCAGCCGGACTACGGTCTGCCTCGCGAATCCGAATGGGACGATCATGGAGAAACGTATCGGACGACTTTTGAAGGGCCCAACCTTCATCTTCAGGTGCAAGTGCCGGAAGGGTTGCATCGCGTGTCCGTCTATTTCTTCAATCCCAATGGTGACCACTCGGAGCCTCGACATCGAGACTATCTTGTAGAGTTGCGAAATTGTCCTGACAGTCTCCCGCTGCCGCCGCTCTCGGGGCGCATTCGCCACGATCCGCGAGCTTGGCCGCTTCTGGCACTCACCCGTGTGGCGAGGTTTTATCACGCTGGCGTTTACGAG
This sequence comes from Planctomycetota bacterium, assembly GCA_031403195.1. Lineage (GTDB taxonomy): Bacteria > Planctomycetota > Planctomycetia > Pirellulales > UBA1268 > QWPN01. The sequence continues at coordinate 1,984 of JANNSZ010000028.1, forward strand.
CGGTTTGTCGTGACGGGGCCTGGTCAGTACTCGATTTCGATCGTTCGAGGAGCTTCACTCAATACGATCGCCAACGGCATCTTCATCGATCGCCTCGCCGGGCCGCCAACCGATGATCCAGCGTACGCCGACTCACTTCCCTCCCTCGGCGGAGTACCGTACGTCCAACCCGTACACGACCTACCGGCCGCCGCGTGTGAAGATGATGTGATCGGTCTTCTCATGCTCCGGCAATGTCCCGACAACGAGCCTTTGCGATGGCGGCTTGGCGTGTGGACCTCCACTGATCGAGCACATTTTCGGAACGTCATGAACCGCGGCTACGCCATGTGGCGCTCGTTTAACGGTGGTGCCCACCTGCCCGGACGAGACTGGCCTAATCCGCAGGGAAATCCTAGGCGCTAGTTTGCGGGAGGCCATGGATGGCGAGCGCCGCGTGAAGAAGTTACCCGCGGCGGCCGAGCAGGTCGGGCGTGACGAACCATTCGAGCTCGCCAGGTTGGCCAAGCCCGTCGCCAAGTGCAACCGATGCGACGGCCCCCTTGGCGAACCGGACTGAAGAATAGGTCGGTCAAAGGCACTTCCGCAACTGGCGTCCGCCTGTCATGTGCTTGAAGATCGTACCGGAGGGGGCTCGATCAGCTCCGCTGGCGACGCTGACTGCTTTCGATTTCCAGCGCGAGCCGGCAAGCCACTCGTGCTCGAGGTGATCGCCGCCTCGGGCAACCCGAGATCCGCGATCGATTCTCGGATCGAGATTTTTGACGCGGCGGGCGAGCCCGTTCAGCAAGTCATTCTTCAGGCGGTCCGCGACTCATGGATCACGTTCCGTGGGAAGGACTCCACCACGAGCGACGACTTCCGCGTGCAGAACTGGGAAGAGATGGAGCTCGATGAGTATCTCTTTCTGGGGGGCGAAGTCGTGAAGCTCTGGCTCTACCCGCGGGGCCCCGACTCGGGCTTCATGGTCTACCCAGGATTCGGTAGCCGTCACACATTCTTCCACACCTCAGCCATCACCCACGCCCTCAACGAGCCAGCCTGGATCGTTGAGCCGCTGGCTCCGGGTGCCGCGCCTGTGCCGAACGGCCTGCCGGTCTTCCGGATTCCGTATGAGAACGACGACGAGCCGACCCGCCGGCTCGGCACCGACTCGCAGGTTATCTTCACACCCCCGTCCGCCGGCGAGTATGTCGCGCGGGTCACCGATGTTCGCGGCTTCGGAGGTTCGACAGGTTTTCATTACACGCTTGCGATTCGACCACCGCGTCCGTCGTTTACGGTGGGCATTGAAGGCAAGAATCCGAAGGTAAGCCCCGGCAGTGGCCGCGAGCTCATGTTCACGACCACCCGCCTCGAGGGATACGACGGGCCGGTGCGAATCGAAATCGACAATCTTCCGACAGGCTTCACGTTTCATGGGCCGATCGATATTGAGGCTGGCCAGCGTCGTGCCTGGGGCGTGCTCTCCGCCGCCGTTGATGCTCCCGACCCTGATGTGGCCGCCGATCAGGCGGTGCGGGTGCGGGCGGTCGCAAAGGTCAATGGCCTTGAAGTGGTGCAGGAGCTTGGCTCGCTCGGCGACATCCAGCTTGGCGGCAAGCCGAAGGTCACAGTCGAGATTCTGCCTGGCGACGATTCGACGGGCGGAGGGCAGGCAACGCGTGCGTCGCAGAAACCTGCCGAGCCGCTGGAATTCGTGATTCGTCCTGGCGAGACGATCACAGCCAGGGTGCGGGCTACTCGGCATGACTTCAAGGGCGGAATCGAATTTGGCAAGGAGGAGGCCGGCCGCAACCTGCCGCACGGCGTGTTTGTAGACAATATCGGGCTCAATGGGCTTCTCATCGTC
>JANNSZ010000029.1:0-2463 GCA_031403195.1 Planctomycetota bacterium
TCTTTGATTGATGGATGGTATCCTCTTGGCAGTCGTTCATGGAAGACCGATTTGCCACGGAGGGTGTCATGGAGAAGAGATATCGAGTGACGTTAACGGCAGAGGAACGGCAGGAGTTGCAGGCGATGGTCACAACGGGAAAGGCAGCGGCTCGAAAGCTGGCGCGTGCCAGGGTCTTGTTGCTGGCGGATCAAGCAGAGGGGCGGCCGGCCAAATCGGACCCCGAGATCATCGACGCGCTGGGATGCGGGCGCGCGACGGTGGAACGCATTCGCAAACAGTTCGTGGAGGAGGGGCTCGAAGACACGCTGCAGCCGAAGCCTTCGACGCGTGTTTACGAAAGGCGTCTGGATGGCAAGACGGAAGCACATTTGGTGGCCATCGCCTGTGGTGCGCCACCCGAAGGTCGCGGCCGCTGGACGCTTCGATTGCTGGGTGATCGCCTGGTCGCGTTGGCGCATGTCGAATCGGTCTCCCACGAAACCGTGCGTCGGACGCTAAAAAAAACGAACTTAAGCCTTGGCTGAAGAAAGGGTGGTGTTTGCCGGAAGGCCCGTCGTCCGAATTCGTCGCCTCGATGGAAGACGTTTTAGAGGTCTACCACCGGCCGTACGATGCGGATCGCCCAATGGTCTGCATGGATGAAGCCAGCAAGCAGTTGATCGCGGAAGTCCGCGAGCCTTTGCCGGCAAGACCGGGCAGCCTCGCCAAACACGACAGCGAATATGAGCGACGAGGCACCGCCAACCTGTTCATGGCGGTCGAACCCCTGGCAGGAAAACGGACGGTGCATGTGACCGATCGGCGCACCAAGGTCGATTGGGCGCAGTTCGTCAAATTCCTGCTGCTGACAGTGTACCCAGAGGTGTCGATCGTGGTGCTGGTGATGGACAATCTGAATACGCACGGCATTGCCAGTTTGTATGAAGCCTTCGATCCCGAAACGGCTCGCGCTCTGGCCGCCCGGCTGGAGATTCACTACACGCCCAAGCATGGCAGTTGGCTGAACATGGCCGAGACGGAATTGAGCATTCTGTCCCGGCAATGCCTGGATCGGCGGATAGAATCCAAGGACATCCTGACCCGCGAAGTGGCCCAATGGGAACACGACCGCAACGGCCGCCAATGCAAAATTGATTGGCAATTCACCACCACCGACGCCCGGATCAAGCTCAAGCGGCTTTATCCATCAATCCAAGAGTGACAGAGTACTAGGACTCCGGGCGCTAACGCTTCCGGCTCGCCGATTACTACTCGGAACCACCTCCATGCCCACGCTTTCCCCCGCCGTTTTGCAAGACTTCGCCACCCGCCTCCTCGTGGCCGGGGGTATGACAACTCCCGAAGCCGAAGTGACCGCCGCCAGCCTCGTGGGAGCGAACCTGCGCGGGTACGATTCGCACGGCGTGATGCGGATTCCGTACTACGTGCAAGCGATTGCCGATGGCGAAATGGCCTCGCAAGGGAAGCTCGATATTCTCGATGAAGGCCCTTCGCGAATCGTGGCCAACGCCAATTGGGGCGTGGGACAAGTGCAAGCCACGGCGCTCTTGTATAAGCTCATCGCCAAAGCCGAAAGCTCCGGACTGGCCGTGGCGACGATGACCCAAAGCGGCCACATCGGCCGGCTCGGCGAGTATTGCGAGATGGCCGCGGGCCGGGGCATGGTCTCCATGCTGATGGTGAACTCGCACGGGGCCGCGGTGCGGGTCGCTCCGCCGGGCGGAAAAGAACCACGGCTCTCCACGAACCCGCTGGCCATGGGCGTGCCGCATGGCGATACGCCGCTCGTGCTCGATTTCAGCACCAGCGCCACCGCCGAAGGGAAAGTACGAGTGAAGAAGATCGCGGGCGTGGCTGCGCCCGAGGGCTGGCTGCTGGATAGCGAAGGCCGGCCGACCACCGATCCCAACTTGCTCTATGGCAATCCGCCCGGCTCGATCTTGCCGATGGGCGGACCGGGCCAAACGTACAAAGGCTTCGGCCTGGGCTTGATGGTCGAGATCTTCACCGGCGCACTTTCCGGCGGCATTTGCGCGCGGCCGGTTCCCTACGAGAAGAAAGGAAACTGCGTGTTCATGATGGTGATCGATCCCGCGCGCTTCGGGGGCCGCGACTGCTTCGCGGCGGAGGTGAAGCAACTCACCGAGTACGTACGGAGCTGTCCCACCGTGGAGGGCTGCCAGGAGATTCTCCTCCCCGGCGATCCCGAGCGCCGGCTGCTAGCCAAGAACTCGGCCGGTATCACGCTCGATTCGGAGAACTTTGCGGCCTTGGTAAAGTTGGCCGAGAAGTTAAAGGTTGCCGTGCCGGCGAGCGTCGGGGCGTAAGCCCGACGTGTCCCGATCTCGCACAACTTCACGTTTCGGCCACGTCGCGCTGACGCCGCGACACTCGCCCGAGGAATCGGTAACTCTACCGCTCCTAACGCTCGTACCGCTGGCAACGGTTTGCATCGACCTG
>JANNSZ010000030.1:0-2938 GCA_031403195.1 Planctomycetota bacterium
GGCGCCATCGGCGGCGACGCTGGCGATTTCCTGATCAGGCGGGTGTCAATGGCGGTCGGATTCCAGGCCAGAGCGGCGGAGTAAAACCAGGCCGATGGGTTGGTTCGCGGGCCGCTCGCGAAGCGCGCTTTTCGATAGCGCGGTAGCGAGTGCGCATTCCACGGAAGATGGGCATCGATTCCACGGCATCGTGGGCAGCCATTCCACGCCTCGGGCAGTCTGGCCGACTGGTGCATGGGGTCAGGCTCGACCCATTGGGTCAAGCGGTTTCGTCGTGCTCGCGCGTTTGCGCATGCTTTCGCCGGCAAGGGGCAGCCGGTGAGCGTTATGGACGAGCCGGTCGAGGATGGCGTCAGCAAGGGTCGGATCGCCGATGGCTTCATGCCAGTGCTCGATCTGGAGTTGGCTGGTGACGATCGTGGAGCCGCGGCCATGCCGGTCTTCGAGGATTTCCAGCAGGTCGCGCCGTTCCGATGACGTCAGGACCGACAGCCCCAAGTCGTCGAGGATGATCAACTCGGTCCGCTCGATGGCTTTCAACATCTTCGCGTGTCGACCGTCGCCACGGGCGATGGCGAGCGCCTCGAACAGCTTCGGCACCCGGTGATAGCCGACGCGTCGACCGTCACGGCAGGCTTTGTGGCCGAGAGCGCAGGCGATCCAGCTCTTGCCGAGGCCGGTCGGCCCGGTGATGAGCAAGTTCTCGTGTCGGCCTATCCAGGCGCCATCGATGAGGTGGGCCATCACGGCACGGTCGATGCCTCGTGGAGCGCGCAGGTCGAGATCTTCCACACAGGCGGCCTGTCGGAGAGCGGCGAACTTGAGGCGGGTGGTCAATCGCTTGGTGTCCCGCTCAGCGGCTTCGCGATCGACCAGAAGGCCCAGGCGCTCTTCAAAGCCGAGGCCGTCGAACGTGGCCGGGGTCTGGCGCTGCTCGTCCAGGGCCTTGACCATGCCGGTGAGGCCGAGGGCGATGAGCCGCTCTGAGGTGGGGTTGATCAGCAAGGTGGTTTCTCCTTTCAATGGTAGTAGCCCCGTCCGCGGATGTTCGGGTGCTGGAGCGGAAGCTCTTCGGGGTCTTCCTTGAGGAAGGCGCTGTCGAGCCCGTTCTTCAGGATCGATCTGATGGAGGCCACGGAGCGTGCCCGGATGGACAATCCGCGTCGGCAGGCGGCATCGAGGCGGATGGGCTCATAGCTCCTGGCCAGTGCGAGAACGCCAAGGCAGCTTCGAAAGCCCTGCTCTGGATGGGGGCGGTCGGCCATCACCGCTTCGCAGAATGCCGTCACCGATGGGCCGAGCTTCTCGGCCTGCGCCAACACCCGAGCTGGCGTCCACTCCGCATGGCGACGGTGGGACGAGGGCATGTGCTCCGGGACCGTCACATGGCTGCGTCGGCCGAGGCAGCGCGGATGGCTGGCAACCCGTTGCCCTTTATGGAAGATCTCGACGATGGTCCCGCAGACACGGGTATCGACCTCCTGCCGGATCAGCCTGAACGGCACGGAATACCACGAGCTGTCGACCTCGACATGATAGTCGGGCGCGACGCGGGCGCGCTTCCATCGCGCGAATGCGTAGGGCTCCAGCGGCAGCGGTTGCAGGTTCGGCCGGTCGATCGTGGCGAAGAGATCGGCGCGGCTGGCGCCGTAGCCGCGCATGACGCGCACGTTCAACTCGTCCAGAAGTCGGCGGATCGCGGCGTTCAAATCGGCCAGTGAGAAGAAGCGCAGGTTGCGCAGCCGTGCCAGAATCCAGCGCTGCGCGACCTGCACGGCGACTTCCACCTTTGCCTTGTCGCGGGGCTTGTAGGGACGCGCCGGCAGGATCGCCGTGCCGTAATGGCCGGCCATCTCGGCATAGGTCCGGTTCAGGCCCGGATCAAAGCGGTCGGCCTTGAACACCGCCGACTTCAGATTGTCCGGCACCACGACCTTCGGCACGCCGCCGAGGAACGTGAACATCCGGACATGCGCCTCGATCCAGTCCTCGAGACCCTCGGAACCCACGGCCTCGGCGTAGGTATAGTTCGAGGCCCCCATCGCCGCGACGAACAGCTTCACGGCCCGGACTTCTCCGGTCGCAGGATTGATCACGTCGATCATGTCGCCCGCGAAGTCGACGAAGACCTTCTCGCCGCCGATATGCGTCTGCCGCATCGTCGGTCGGACCCGGCCCTTCCAGGCCTCGTAATGCTCGCAGAACCAAGCATAGCCGAAGCCAAAGGGGTGGGCCGCGCGATATTCTTCCCAGAGCAGGGCGCGCGTGACGCCTGGACGCCGCAGTTCCCGATCCACGAGGGACCAGTCGGGCACAGGGCGTTCCCCGTTCGCCACCGACGGCGTCGCCGGGAACAACAGCAAATCGAGGTCGTCGTCGGACAGCGCGTCGGGAAGTGGCCAGGCCAAACCGGCCGTCCGCACCCGTCCGAGATACGCCCCGACAGTTCCTTTCCCCAGCCCAAGCGAAACGGCGATCGCCCTCTCGCTCAGCCCCTGCGCATACTTCAACCGCAGCACATCCCGTATCCGGCGCATCGACAGTCGTCCCGTTGGCATCTCGGCTCCCTCGCTCAAACGAGGGTCACCGTAGCTTCAGACTGTCGGCCAAACCCGCCCACGATCGCGTGGAACGGCTGCCCATCATCCCGTGGAATCGCTGCCCATGATCAGCTGGAATGGGCGCCCATCATCCCGTGGAACACGCACGCAACCATCCTTTATCCAAGCAAGATCAACGAGTTATGCCTCCCTTGCGGGAGGCTTTCTCGTATGTAGCGCTCAGGCATTGCCGCATTCGTTGCCGCGTTCGCCGAGCTTGGCGGTTGGATCTGCCTGAGGCCAGCCCCCCTTCGCGGAAACGACGCTTTCCTCGACCCCACCGGGTCCCCACACCCCGGGTATTGATTACCTCCTCCGGCAGCGGCTACACGCTGTTC
>JANNSZ010000031.1:0-16888 GCA_031403195.1 Planctomycetota bacterium
GTCCCATCCATGTCCCATCCATGTCCCATCCATGTCCCATCCATGTCCCATCCATGTCCCATCCATGTCCCATCCATGTCCCATCCATGTCCTTTTCCAACCTAGGCCGACCGATGGAAAAGCCGAGGTTTTCCATGGTCGTCAGTCGCCGCGTCGTGCGGCGGCAGACTTGTTCCACAGCCTGCGAACCGTTTGCGTAACAATTCGAAAGCCAGGGGGTTTAAATGAGTGGCATGAAGAAACAACGCTCCTCCCATGAGCCGACGACCGACCTGCCTCCCGCGTGGTCAATCCGGCCGGTCGTGCCCCTATTTCTGGGCCTGATGATCGTTATCGGCGGCATCATGCTGTACGTCGTTCAGGATGGGCCTGAACGAACAGTCGCGGTCAACGCCCCGCCCGCCGACGAGGCGGCTCGGCGACCAAAGCCGCCCGAACCGGCCAAGCCCAATTGGGAGCCGCGGGATACGAAGCCTGAGCGTCGGGTTCCAGTGCCTGAACCTGAGGAATCGCTGATCGACCGAACCCCTCCCCCGGTTGAGACGGTGCGTTCCGTTCCCGAGCATGCGCCGCCACTTCCGGAAACGCCTCCTCCGTCGCCCGAAACAGTCGCGGCACACGTGGCCGAGCCCCCGAACGATCCGAAGCCGACCCCCCCGGAATCGTCGAGCGAGGATTCAACGCGTCCATCGGGCGACCAAGCCCCCGATTCGGCGGTTTCAGCGGGGAACGATTCCGGCCAGCCCGAAGGGCCACAGGATCCGGTGCCAGCCGTGACACCCGCATCGGCTGCGACGAATGGTCCCTCGATTCCGGACAAGGCAACCATTGCGGCCAAGACCAAAGAAATCCGACAGATCTTCAAAGACGACTACACGACCCGCGACACGGCTGTGCGGCTCGCCTTGGCACAACGTCTCGGAAGGGATGCCCAGAGCACCGTCGATGATCCGACCGTGGCATACGTGCTTGCGACCGAGGCCCGCGACCAAGCGACGCAGGTGGGTGACTATGAGACGTTCGTCGCCGTGGGCCGCTTCCTCACGGAGCGGTATCGAATCGATACCTTTGACGACGACATCGTGGCGTTCGGCAAAATGCCAATCGCCACGAACAAATCGACAGAATTGTACAGCGGCCTCATAGACGAGATCAGCAGTCGCGTGGACGACCTGTGTGGCCGCGATGATTTCGAGCGCGCGACGCGGTATGCAAACGTGGCCAAGGTGATCGCGACCAAGGCTTCCGATCCGGAGACCGCGCAGGAGTGGACGGCCCGCGTCAAGGAGTTCGCGACGCTCAAGACCCAGTTCGGGATGTACAAGGCCGCGAAGGAGGCTCTCCGGGTCGATCCCGCCGATGCGACAGCCAGTGCGAAATGGGGGACGTATCTCTGCCTGGTCAGGGGCGATTTCACCGAAGGGCTGCCTTACCTCGCCCGTGGAGACGACAAAACGCTCGCTGAATTGGCGAAGCGGGAGACGAATTCGAATCGGAACGCCGCGGAAACCGTAGCGATGGCAGACATATGGTGGAGCTACGGTGAGCGGACCAAGGCGTTTCGCCCGCAGGCGTGGCGGCATGCCAGTGAGTTGTATGGTGCCGCACTGCCGGACCTGACAGGCCTAGCGGCCACGAAGGTCGAGAAGCGTCTCGCCGATATCGCATCGGCCAGCGCGCCGCCTCGTGCCGTGCTCCCTCCTGTGGTGAGTGCCTTGATCGCCAGCCCCTGGTCGGTCCACTGGGATCGGGCGCCTCGCCCGCAAGACCTCGAAGGCTTTCGCCGTGGGAACGGAAACGTGGATGAAGACGATTGGTCTCGTGACGAAACCATCACGTTTTACGAAGATGGCCGCGTCGACAGCCGCTATTTTGATCGCTACGAGATCGGAGCCGACTTCATCGCACTCCGCGTTCCCCAGGAAGAAAATCCGCAGGCCTTTGCCGGGCCACCCGGCAGGCAGCGTGACCGACGATTCCATGGCCGAGCCCGATTCATGGGGAACGAGCTCCAATTCATCATCTTTCGCGGCGAGCGCATCGATGAGCCCAGAAACAGTGGCGTCGGAGCGCACCAGCAGGCCAACGAGGAATAGGCGTTACCGCACTTCGAGCAGGACGCTCTCGTTGTCGGTGCCGCGGAGTGGCCACGAGGCGATCGGGCGAACGGTCACTTTTCTGACGAGCCCGCGGCTTTGGGCCTCGGCAAGCTCGTCGATCCATCTCGGGCCCTTGATAACAAGCAGCCGACCGTAGGCCTGGGCGATCGGCTCGAACCAACCAAGCAACTTGATCAGGGGCGCGACGGCGCGGACCACGAGCGTGTCGAAGCGGGCAGACCCGCTTGGCCGTCGGGCCACGAGGTCCTGGGCTGCCGCCGCATGAACTGGGATCGTAAGGCCCGTTTCGCGGACGATCTCGCCGACCGCCCGAGCCTTCTTGGCCACACTCTCCACAAGTTCCACCCGTAGGTCGGGCCGCAGAATCGCGAGGATCACGCCGGGCGCGCCGCCACCGGTACCCACGTCGAGCACCCGCTCAGCGTGCGCCAGATGGGGCGCCACGGCCGCAGCATCCCCGACATCCCGCGACACGAAACGCTCAATGTCCGTATGCCGCGTGAGATTGAGCTTTTCGTTCCACGCCCAGAGACTCGTGGCGTAGGCAGCCAAGAGCGGCGCGGCCGTCACCGGCAACGGAATGCCAAGCTTCTCGGCTTCGTGGGCGATCCCCTCGGCGAGCGTGGTTTTGGGAGCAGCCTCCGTCATTTGATAAAGAGCATTTCACGGTAGGTGGGCAGCGGCCAAAGATCGTCGGGCAAGATGGTTTCCACCCGATCGGCCGTTTCGCGGAGCCGCACGAGGGTCGGAATCACGTCGTCGTGGAAGTGGGTCACCTCGCGGCGGACATCACCATGCGCGTCATGGGCCAGCGAGTCCTCGACGGCCTCGATGCGGTTTTCAAGATCGCCCACGAGCCCGGTGAGCCTTTCGAGCGTGCCGAGGTGGGGTGCCTTGCCGAGCGCCGTGAGCTTCGTAGCGATGTCGGCCAGCTCGCCCTGATAGCGGTAGGCCGCCGGCAGGATCATGGTCTTGGCGATCTGGATCGCGGCGTGGGCTTCGGTGTTGAGGTCTTTGCAATACCGCTCGAGATAAATCTCATAGCGACTCCGCATCTCGCGCTCGGAAAGCACGCCGTACTTCGCAAACATCGCGATGTTCTTCACGGCCACGAGTTGATCGAGAGCCTCCGGCGTCGCCTTGAAGTTTGGCAACCCACGGCGGACCGCTTCATCATGCCACTCCTGCGAGTAGCCGTTGCCATTGAAGATAATCGCCTTGTGCTCGGCCATGATCCGCTGGAGCAGTTTTTCAACCGCCGCAGGCAGCCGGGAGGCGTCACCGCCGGTAGCCGCTTCAAGCTCCGTGGCTACGTGATCGAGGCTTTCGGCCATGATCGTGTTGAGCGCGACCAGCGGCCCGGCGATCGACTGGCTCGATCCCACCGCGCGAAACTCGAACTTGTTGCCGGTGAACGCAAATGGGCTCGTGCGGTTGCGGTCGCCGGCATGTTTGGGGAGCGGTGGGAGCGTGTCGACGCCTACGGACAGCGTGCCCATCCGCTGGGAGCTCGCGGCCTTGCCCTGCTCGAACTGCTCGAAGATGTCGGTGAGCTGTTCACCCAAGAAGATCGACATGATCGCCGGCGGGGCCTCGTTGGCACCGAGGCGGTGATCGTTGCCACTGGATGCGACAACGGCCCGCAGCAAGTCCGCGTGGAGGTGGACCGCACGGATCACCGCGGCACAAAACACGAGAAACTGCATGTTCTCGTGCGGCGTGTCACCCGGCTCGAGAAGGTTGCCGAGCTTGCAGCCGAGCGACCAGTTGACGTGTTTCCCCGAGCCGTTGATGCCCTGGAAGGGCTTCTCGTGAAGGAGGCAGGCCATCCCGTACTTCTGGGCGACCCGCGTGAGCAGGAGCATGACCGCCTGTTGGTGGTCGGTGGCGATGTTGGCATTTTCGTAGACCGGCGCGATCTCGTACTGGCTGGGAGCCACTTCGTTGTGTCGCGTCTTGACGGGAACCCCTAGCTTGAAAAGCTCCCGCTCCGTCTCGAGCATGCAGGCGAGGACCCGCTCGGGGATCGCGCCGAAATACTGGTCCTCGAACTCCTGCCCCTTGGGTGGCTTCGCGCCGAAGAGCGTTCGGCCGGTCATCACGAGGTCAGGCCGGGCGAAGAAGAAGTTTCGATCAATCAGGAAATATTCCTGCTCTGGGCCGGCCGATGCGTTGATGGGCCCGACATCCTTGTGACCAAAGAGGGCGAGGATGCGCCGGGCTTGGCGGTCGACGGCCTGCATGCTGCGGAGGAGCGGCGTCTTCTTGTCGAGGGCTTCGCCGGTCCACGAGCAGTAGGCCGTCGGAATGCAGAGCGTCGTGCCGTTTGGGTTTTCGAGAATGTAGGCCGGGCTCGTAGGATCCCAGGCGGTGTAGCCCCGGGCTTCGAACGTGGCCCGCAGGCCTCCCGACGGAAAGCTCGAGGCATCGGGCTCACCCTGGATGAGCTCCGTCCCGGAAAACTCCGCGACCGCCGTGCCGTCGCCGGTGGGTGTGAGAAAGCTGTCGTGCTTCTCGGCGGTGAGTCCTGTGAGGGGATAGAACACGTGGGCGTAATGCGTGGCCCCCTTCTCGATCGCCCAGTCCTTCATCGCCAGCGCCACCGCGTCGGCGATCGAGGGGTCAATCGGCTTGCCCTGTTTCATCGTGGCCTGGAGCGCCTTGTAGATGCTTTTGGGGAGCCGTGTCCGCATCACCGCATCGTTGAAGACATTCGCCCCGAAGATCTCGCTCGTGGGCGTCTCGCGGAAGTTCCAACTCCGTTCGGAGGGGCGATAAGCTGTGATCGCGGCGATGGCACGGGCGCGAGGAGTTGTCATGGGTGGTTCCCTCTCAGGCTGTCGAAATGAACTCTCGCCGCAGGCAGCGGCGGCCGGCCCAGTGGCCACATGCCATGGATGGCTGTGGTCACAGAGAAGAGAGTCTATCGCTTGCAACCAGTGAAAATAGGCTCCTGCCGAAGAAAGCGGCCGTCGCCGACCATGGCAAACATCGGCTTTGCCAGCGGTTGGTCACGTATCGCTAGCAGGCTGTGGAAATTTTCCTCCGCCGTACGAAGCGGCGGTCACCGACCATGGGAAACCTCGGCTTTCCCATCGGTCGGCCAAGTAGAAAAAGGTCATGGATGACTTTTTCCACGGACAGCTAGCGTGCCGCTGTCGAGCGCGGCTGGGGGGCCGGCACGGGCTTCTGGAGCGAGCGGCGGGCAACCTCGATGGCGGCGGCGAGCCCGGTATCGCCCTGCGTCGCCGTGGTGACAGCACCGTCCACCGGCCGCGCGGCAGTGACCACAGGCACGTCGGGCTCGACGCCCACGCCGCTGAACGGCAGACCGCGCGGCGAAAAGAACTTTGCCGTGGTCAGTCGCATGCCAACGCCTGCCACGTCCATCGGGAAGATGCCCTGGATCGAGCCCTTCCCGTAGCTCCGGCTGCCGACGATGGTGCCCCGACGATGGTCGCGGATGGCGCCGGCGAAGATCTCGCTCGAGCTTGCCGAGTCGCCGTCGATGAGGAGGACCAGCGGCACCCGCCACGTGCCAGGCTTGCCGGCCGTGTAGTTGAAATCCTCTTCAGGGCTGCGGCCCCGCGTTGCCACGACGAGCCCTCGCTCGAGAAACAGGTCGGCGACATCAACGGCTGCGGAGAGGAGGCCGCCTGGATTGCCGCGCAGGTCGATCACCAGCGACCGCATCCCAGCGGCGTCGAGCTGACGCAGAGCGGCCTCGAGGTCCTTGGCAGTCGTCTTTTGGAAGGATGTGAGCTTGACCCGGGCGATGCCCGCGGCCTGATCGACGATCGCGACCTCCTCGATACTCGGCACCTCGACATGCTCACGGCGGACGGTGACGGCGCGAGCGGTGCCGGCACCACGGGCAACTGCCAGCGTCACGAGTGACCCTTCCGGACCTTGCAGGAGGTGCGCGGCTTCATCGACGCTCATGCCGTGGAGCGACTGGGTGCCCACACCGACAAGGCGGTCATCTGCTCGAATGCCCGCTCGCTGAGCCGGGCTTGCGGGGATGACATGCACCACGAGCAGACCGTCTGGGGCGCTCTTGAGCTCCACGCCGAGCCCCACAAAATTACCCTCGATCTGCGAGTAGAGGTCTTGCAGCTGGCCCGTCGTGAGGAAGGCCGAGTATTCGTCGAGGCCGCCGACCGCAGCCGCGGCCATTTCCATGAGCGTCACGGCTGGCGGAATGCCGAGCAGCGAATGGCCGGCCCGAGCGATCCAGGCGGCCGCAGCCTCGGCGTCGGCCTTGGAACTGATCGGCCGCGAAGCCAGGATGCGATCGACCTGCGACTGGTAGGCAGTCCGACGGTCGGGTGTGGCTTGTGAGGCGTACTGTGGGCCAAACGAAGAGTCGGCGAGGGCCACGTCGACGGCGAGTCGGCCACGGGCTACGAGCCTGGCGAAGTCGGGGTTCTCAACGTGGTGCGAGGCGATGCGGCCGAGAATCTCACCATACGCTTGGCGGGCATCAGCCTCGGAGAGCGTGGCGAGTTGGCGGCGGAAGGCGGGCTCCGCATGCCGCCGGGCGACATCGCAGTGGAGCTTCGCAAGGTCGTACTGCCTGATGAGTGCCGGGTCGAGCGTCCCCTTGCGGGCGGCCGTCTCGCAGATGCTGACGACGTCAGACCAGCGGCCCTGGTGGACCAGTGCGGTTGTGCGGGATGCAAGGTCATCGTGCTGGGCGACGGATCCCTGGTTGGCTGCCGTCCACTGCAGGAACGGCTCGGCAACGGCCAGATCGGCCCCCACCAAGGCGAGCGTGACCGAAAGGCACCCGATGAGCCGGGTCACCTTGATCCACGGACAGCAAAGCCAGGCGCAATTCACGGGCAAGTCCGTTCGCGGGAGGCCACTCATTGCAGCGGCACGCCAGCGGTCTGTCCTTCATGACCGCGAGCGATTATGCCCCACCGGAAAACGCCAGGCAAAACACTGACAGGGAAATAATGCATTTTTTGTGCTGCCCCGCCGGTCCTCATGGGCATGACCGTCATCACCACACCAGCCGACACGTTGGTAGGATGGTTGTGATGCCCGACGTTCCCTTCACCACCGCCCACGACAGCCCTGCGGATCAGACGCTGTTGTTGCTCGAGCGGGTCCGCCAGGGCGATACGGACGCCGTCAACGACCTCCTCCAGCGGCATCGCGCGGCGATCCGCCGGCTGATCGACCACCGGATGGACCGGCTCGTCCAGCGGCGGGTCGATGCGAGTGACATCGTGCAGGATGTGCTCGTCGAAGCCAACCGTCGGCTGGGCGACTATCTCCAAAACCCCACCATGCCATTTCAACTGTGGCTGAGGCACATGGCCCGTGACCGGCTCATTGATGCCCACCGGCGACACCGCGTGGCGCGCACGCGGAGTGTCGATCGCGAGGTGCCGCTGGTCACGGGCGACGACGGCGACCGCTCAGGCGTCGACATGGCCGGCCAGATTGCCGACCGGGAGCTGACGCCCGCCGCCGCCGCCACCTGGCACGAGCTCGAACGACGTTTTGCTTCCGCGGTCGAAGAGCTCGATGAGGACGACCGGCAGATTGTGCTCTTACGGCATTTTGAGCACCTCTCGACCGCCGACGCCGCCGAAGTGCTCGGCCTTTCAAAACCCGCGGCCGGCATGCGGTATCTGAGGGCGATGCGGCGACTGCGGACGCTCCTCGGCGAATGAGGTGTCAGTGTTCAACCCGGCCTCGACGCCTACCATTTTAACCGGATCGTTTGTCTTGACACATTACTCACTGGCCTCGATAGCCTCACGATGTCGCCACTAGCCACTGAGTCTGTGACGCTGTCGCCAGACGACGAGGAGCTGCTGGCGATGCTCGTCGATGAGTTGTCGGAAACCCGTGGGGCTGCGGCGATCGAACTGCTCGAACGGCATGCGGCTGAGCACCCCAGTCTCGCCGTGTGCCTTCGCGAGCTGTTTGCCACGATGTCGATGGCCGATGCCGTAGCCGAAGAATCGACCGTGCTCCTGCCGCGGGGCACCCTCGAGCCGCTGGCCCCGCCGCCGCTGCCGGGGATGTTCGTGCCTGGCGTCATGCCGCTGCCTGCGTCGTTTGGTGACTACGAGCTGCTCGAAGAAGTCGGCCGCGGCGGCATGGGCGTCGTGTACCGCGCCTACCAGAAAAGCCTCGACCGAATGGTCGCAGTAAAAATGCTCTTGCGTCGCGATCTGGCGACCGCGTCCGACCTCGCGCGGTTTCGCAGCGAAGCCGAAGCCGCCGCTCGACTCGAGCATCCGGGCATCGTGTCGATTTTTGAAGTGGGTGAGTGCGGTGGCCACCCGTTCTACAGCATGCGGTTCATCGAGGGGACCACACTCGCTAAGGTCCTCGCTGCCGGGCCCATGGCACCACGCGACGCGGCGTCGATCCTCGCCCGCGTGGCCGAGGCTGTCGATGTGGCCCACCACCGCGGGGTGCTGCACCGCGACTTGAAGCCCTCCAATATCTTGATCGATGCGGCGGGGGCACCGCATGTGTCGGACTTCGGCCTGGCCAAGCGGATCGAAGGCGATCGCGATGTGACGCACACGGGCGCCATCCTCGGCACGCCCTGCTACATGTCGCCCGAGCAGGCCGCTGGCAGCCGCGGCGATGTGGGGCCCGTGAGCGACGTCTGGAGCCTGGGGGCGATTCTCTATCAGACCCTCACCGGCCGGCCGCCATTTCAGGCGTCAAATCCGATGGACACCCTCCTGGCTGTTCTCGAAAGCGACCCGCCCGTGCCGCGGTCGCTCGCGCCAGGCGTCGATCGCGACTTGGAGATGATCGCGCTCAAGAGTCTCCAAAAGCCGCAGGATCTGCGATACGCCTCGGCCGCGGCGCTGGCTGCCGACCTGCGGGCTTTTCTGGCGGGAGAGCCAGTGGCTGCTCGGAGTGGCGGTTTCGCAGAGATCGTGAGCCGGCTCTTCCGCGAGACCCACCACGCCACCGTCCTCGAGAACTGGGGCCTCCTGTGGATGTGGCACTCGGTCGTGTTGCTCGCGCTCTGCGCGGTCACCGACGTCTTGGCGTGGCAGAATGTCGCGAGCCGTTGGCCGTATGTCGTGCTCTGGGGCGGTGGGCTCGCCGTGTGGGCACCGATCTTTTGGGCGCTGCGGCACCGCACCGGCCCGGTCACGGCCGTCGAGCGGCAGATCGCGCACATCTGGGGAGGCAGCGTGATCGCCAGCGTGATGCTCTTCTGGGTGGAAGGCCTCCTCGGCATGGCGGTGCTGACGCTGTCGCCGGTGCTCGCTTTGATCGCCGGCCTCGTGTTCTTCGCGAAGGCGGGCGTTCTCTCGGGCGCCTTCTATGTGCAGGCGGCCGTGCTCTTTGCCACGGCGCTGGTCATGTGTGTCATGCCCGCCTGGCAGCACCTGATTTTTGGAATCGTGAGCGCCGCCTGCTTCTTTGTGCCCGGCCTCAAGTACTATCGCCAACGCGGGCGGGCTTGAGTGACTTTACGCGGCGCGGGCCATCCCTGGCCCCGCTTCGCTTGCCGGGCCTCCGCCCGGAAGTGGGCGACGCATCCAGCGTCGCAGCCTTGGGGCATTCGACCTCATGCCAACAGGCCAGTGTCCCGGAGCCATCCCCGGCCGTCGTGTGCTCACTCTTTGAGGTCTTCGGCGCCGAAGGGCAGCGGTAGAAAATCGGCGAGCTGAAAAACGCCACGGCCGTCGATCTCAATGGCCGTGTCTGGTGACCCAAACTCCGCAATCACCTGTAGGCACGCACCGCAGGGCGCAATCTTAGCCACGAGCGCGTTGTCACGATCCCGGCATGTGAGGGCGACCCGCACGAGTTTTTTCCCACCCGAGAGCACACCCTGGAAAATCGCTGCCCGCTCGGCGCAGATCGTGAGGCCAAAGGAGGCGTTTTCGATATTCGCCCCGGCGTGCGGCCCGGGAGCTTCCGCAAACTCAACAGCCGCGCCGACATGCCAGCCTGAATAGGGGGAGTAGGCCCGGCCGGCGGCGTCGCGGGCGAGCGCCAGCAGCGGGCTCGACGGGGTGGGTGCTTCGGGCATGTGGCAACTCATCTTCAGGAGCCTCGTATTGACGTTTGAATACTTGATTCAAGGTTGAAGGCCAGAAAAACCTGAAGCGGAGCGAAGGGATGCCATAGAGTAAACCGTTCAAAGATCAATAGCATATCGGCCCAGTGGCACGATCTGCCAAGCGGCCGGGTATGCTGCGGGCCACGACGCAGTATCTCCTCGAGGGCCGTGACCGCATGGCGACCGTCCACGTCTCGACGCATCCGCTGGTGGCCCATCATGTCTGCATGCTTCGCGACCCTGTGACGAGGCCGCCGGAGTTCCGCCGGGTCGTGCGGCAGTTGACGCGGCTGGTCGGTGTCGAAGCGACCGCCAGCCTTCCCACGGAACATGTGCGCGTGCCGACGCCGCTGGGCGAGGCGGCCGGGAGAAAGCTGGCCGACCGAATTGCCATCGTGCCGATTCTCCGCGCGGGGCTGGGCATGGCCGACGGTCTGCTCGAACTCATCCCTGATGCCGAGGTGTGGCATGTGGGACTCTATCGCGACGAGGCCACACTCGAACCCAAGGAGTATTACAACAAGCTCCCACGAAAACTCGCCGCGACCGTGGCGATTGCCGTCGACCCCATGCTCGCCACGGGCGGTTCGGCGATCCGCACGTGCGAGATTCTGATGGCGGCCGGGATTCCGCGGATCGTGTTTGTGGCGCTGATCGCGTCGCCGCAGGGTGTGGAGTGTCTATCGCGGGGTATCCCCGACGTGACGATCCATGTCGCCGCGCTCGATGAGGGGCTCAACCAGGTGGGGTACATCGTTCCTGGGCTTGGCGATGCAGGCGATCGGCAGTTCGGGACGGCGCCGGAGTGACCTCATGATGCGGGCGGTTGACCTGATTCGACGGAAGCGTGACGGTGATGAGCTTTCCGCGACCGAGATCCAGTTCTTGGTCAACGGGCTCACGGATGGCTCGGTACCCACGTATCAGTGGTCGGCGCTGGCGATGGCGATCGTCTGGCGTGGGATGACGGCGGCCGAGACGGCGGCGCTCGTCCAGGCGATGCTCCATTCGGGAAGCGTCCTCGACCTCTCGGACATCCCCGGCCCCAAGGTAGACAAGCATTCCACCGGCGGTGTGGGTGACAAGACAAGTCTCATTCTGGCGCCAGTGGCTGCCGCGTGCGGGGTGACGGTGCCCATGGTGTCGGGCCGGGGCCTGGGGCACACCGGTGGCACGCTCGACAAACTCGAAAGCATCCCTGGGTTTCGGATCGATCTCGATCTTTCGGCCTACCGGCGCGTGGCTCGAGAGTGTGGCCTCGTGCTCGTTGGCCAGACAGCCGAAATCGCGCCGGCCGATCGCGTTCTCTACGCCCTCCGCGACGCCACGGCCACGGTGGAGAGCATCCCGCTCATCACGGCCTCCATTCTGTCCAAAAAACTCGCGGAGGGTATCGACGCGCTCGTGCTCGACGTGAAGTGTGGTGACGGAGCGTTCATGAGCCGGATCGAAGACGCTCGGGCACTCGCCGCGAGTATGACGACGATCGGCCGATCACTGGGCAAGCCGGTGCAGGCGCTGCTCACAAACATGGATGTGCCGCTGGGCCGCACGGTGGGCAATGCCCTGGAAGTGCGTGAATCCATCGAATGCCTGAAGGGCCGTGGCCCCGACGATCTCATGGAGGTGTCACTCGAACTGGCGGCCGAGATGCTCGTGCTCGGTGGAGTGGCTGCGACGCGGGAGGCCGCGCTCGACCGCTGCCGAAGAGCGATTGCCGACGGTTCGGCGCTCGAGCGGTTTCGGAGCGTGGTCATCGCTCAGGGAGGCGATCCAAAAGTGTGTGATGCTCCAGAAGAGATTCTCCCGCGGGCCGAGTGCATCGAAGTCATCACGTCTGAAACAGATGGCTACCTCTCACGGCTTGCAGCCTGGTCGGTGGGTCACGCATCCATGCTGCTGGGTGCTGGACGGACGACAGCCGAGGGGACCATTGACCCGGCTGCTGGCATCGTGCTCATGAAGACGGTGGGCGACAGAGTCCGAGCCGGTGAGGTCATCGCCGAGCTGCACTTCAACCCGTCTCACTCACACGCCCTGCCTGCCGCGGTTGCCATGTTTCACAAGGCCGTCGCTATCGGCCCCGAGCCGGTCGCCCGGCCGCCCCTCATCCTCGAGCGGCTCTGAGGCAAAGCCCTCTCGGCTGCGCTCGCTTTCGGTCGAACGAGAAGATCGCGATGACGGGCCGGGTGGCCCGTGTATCCTGTGGGGCGTCGCAGCCTCGTAAACGCATGAGGAATCCCCAGGAGCTTCCAGTATGGATGGGCTTGTTCGATTCCAGGGGCTCGTCGGCGTGGCGGTGATCCTCGGCGGGCTCTACGCCTTTTCCGAGAACCGCCGGGCGATTTCGCTGCGGATGGTGCTCGGAGGGCTGGCGCTGCAGTGTGGGCTCGGGCTTGTGCTCTTGCGAAGTGAAACAGGCCGGCGTGTCCTCGACACGGCCGCGGCGTGGGTCAACGCGGTGCTCGCCTGCGCCCTCGACGGTGCCTCCTTTCTGTTTGGCGATCAGCTCGTCGATGCCGGTGGGCCAGTCGGCTTCGTGTTTGCCTTCCAGGTGCTGCCCACGATCATCTTTGTGGCGGCCCTGTTTGCGGTGCTTTATCACCTGGGTGTGATGCAGATCATCATCAAAGGAGTCGCGTGGTCGACCGCTCGCCTCCTCGGGTCGAGCGGTGCCGAGACGCTCAACGCCGCCGCGTCGATCTTCCTCGGTCAGACCGAGGCGCCCCTTACGATCCGTCCGTTCCTCGCGAAGCTCACCCGTTCGGAGCTGTTGGTCGTGATGACCAGCGGCATGGGGCTCGTCTCGGGCGGCATGCTCGCTGCCTACATCGGGTTCATCGGCGGCGGCGACGCGGGGCTGCGCGAGACGGCGTCACGTGGACTGCTGACGGCGATCCTCATGACGTTCCCGGCGACCATCTACCTCGCAAAAATCATTGTGCCCGAGTCAGAAAAGCCCGAGACGCTGGGCAGCATGGCTGTCGACGACGCGAGGCCCGACACGAACCTCATCGATGCCGCGGCCCGAGGGACGCGCGAGGGGCTCATGATGGCGGTGAACGTGGGAGCGGTGCTGATCGCGTTCATCGCCCTGGTGACCCTCGTGAACCTCGGGCTCGGCCAGGTCGGGAGCCTGTTTGGCGACCCCGACCTCTCGGTCGAAAAAATCCTCGGATGGTTCCTGGCGCCGCTCGCGTGGGCGATCGGCACACCCTGGAGCGAGTGCGGCACAGTGGGAGGGCTCCTCGGCCTTCGTACGGTGACGAATGAAGCCGTGGCCTACGAGGAATTCGGCAAGCTCGTGCGGGGAGGTGCCCTCGGCGACAAGGCGACACTCGTCACGACGATCGCGATGTGTAGCTTCGCGAACCTCTCGAGCATCGGCATTCAGGTCGGCGGCATCGGGGCGATCGTGCCCGAGCGACGGCAGGACCTCGCCCGGCTCGGCTTCAAGGCCCTCGTGATTTCCACGCTCGCCACGGCACTCTCTGCCGCCATCGCTGGGATCATGGCGTGACGGCACGGGCAACCCCGACTGGCCACACGGGCGGTTTAGCAGACTGTGGAAAAAGTCTGCCGCCGCACGATGCGGCGATCGCCGACCATTGAAAACCTCGGCTTTTCCGTGGTCGGCCAAAGTGGGAAAAGGCCATGGATGGCTTTTCCCACGGACAGTTAGCGCTTCCGCTCTTCAAGACCCATGCGGAGGATGAGGCCTTCGCAGCCCGGTGTCATCTTGCGGAGCTTCTGGGCCATGACATGCTTTTCAGTCGTCGTGGCCTTCTTGAGCTTGGTCTCAAACTTGGCGAGCTTTTGACGGCGATGGCGCCGCCGCTTGACTTCCTTCATCCGGTTGCTGATACCGCCCATGCGAAATGCTTTCCTCGGGTGTGTCGTCTCGAACCCCGCAGCCTAGAAAAAGCCGTTGACCGAGTCAAAGGCCGTCGGGCGACGTCGCAGAAACCGCGGCTCGTGGTCCAGGAAGGTCGGAAAGATCACCCGCAGGCCACGAGACCCGCAGCGCGTTGAGGACGGCTGCCACATCGATGGCCTCCTGCACGAGAGCCCCCGCCGCCGGTGGCAACAGGCCGGCTGCCGCGAAGCCCATGCCCACGAGGCTCGCGGCCATGCCGCCGACGGCGCTCTGCAGGGCAATGCGTCGCATGCGGCGGGCAATATGGAAAAGCTCGTCGACGCGCTCGAGGGCTTGGTCCATGATCACGGCGCCTGCCGCCTCAGCCGTGACATCGCTGGCGGTGCCCATCGCGATGCCAACGGTCGCCGCTGCCATCGCAGGGGCATCATTGATACCGTCTCCCACGAACACCGTCGGCGCCTTCGAGACTTCGGCTTCCACGATCGCGAGCTTGCCCTCCGGTGGCACTTCGGCGTGGACCTCCGTGATGCCCACGACATCAGCCAGCCACTGCACCTCGCTGGTGCGGTCGCCGGAGACAAGCATGACCCGCGAGAGGCCGTGGGCCGGCCCCAGGTGTTTGACAAAGAACCGCCCGTCGTCTCGCGGCGAGTCACGAAAGCGAAGCACGCCGGCAGCACGCCCTCCAACGACGACGACGCACTCGAGCCCCGCGGCCTGCGGTGGCAGTCGACCGGCGGCATCAGGATCGATTGCTGTCAGCTTGTGGCGGCTCGTGATCGAGACGTCATGCGTCGTGCCACTGGAGTCGCGCACGCAACCGACGAGACCCTGCCCGGGCTTCTCCGCTACCGCGGTCACATCACCTGCCGCAAGGAGTTGCTCCGTGGCGGCTTCGACGACGGCAGCGGCGAGCGGATGCCGCGAATACCGCTCCAGGCTGGCGGCGAGCATCAGCACGTGGGCAGTGGGAATGTCTCCGACCGGAAGCACCTCGGTGAGCCGTGGTTCGCCGTACGTGAGCGTGCCGGTCTTGTCGAAGATCGCGGTGCGGCAGGTGTCGAGGCGTTCGAGGACCGCGGGATCACGGATCACAATCCCCCGCTTGGCGGCCAGCGACACCGCGCCGATGATCGCTACCGGAATCGCGATCAAAAGTGGGCAGGGCGTGGCCACCACGAGGACGGCCAGAAAGCGGACCGGATCGCCACTGGCCCACCAGGCGGCCAAAGCCACCGCCACCGCCAGTGGCGTATAGAGGGCTCCCAGCGAATCGGCCAGTCGCCGCAACTGGGGCCGCCGCTCTTCGCTCGTTTCGAGGACCGCCATGATCTTGGCATGGCGGCTATCAGCAGCGACCCGATCGGTGTGGATCTCAATCGCGGCCTCGCCGTTGATGGCGCCTGAAAGCACGGCTGATCCGGGTGCCTTGGCGATGCGATAGGGCTCACCCGTGAGGTAGCTTTCGTCCATCGAGCCGTGGCCAGCGACGACCGTGCCGTCGACCGGGCAAATCTCGTGGGGCAACACAATCACCACCTCACCGACGCGGATGTCGGCGAGCGGCACGTCGAGGGGGCCCGCGGCCGTCTTGCGGTGGGCCACGGATGGCATCCGACGGGCCAGCGCCGCGAGTACGTCGCCCGCACGGCTCACGGCGCGGCTTTCGAGTGCTTCGCCGCCGGAAAGCATGAGCACGACCAGGACACCGGCCAGGTACTCCCCCAGGATCACGCTGGTGATGATCGACATACCCGCGAGCAAGTCCGACCCAAACGTGCCACGGGCCAGTTTCATGGCGAGGTCGCCGACCAGCGGTATCCCACCAATCAAAAGCATGAGCACCAGCGGCAGCTCGGCGAGCGTGAGCGTGCGGCCCGAAACGGCAAGCCACTGACTCGGGTCGAGGAATCCGAGGGTGACCGGCACTGCCCCGTGCCCCGACCACATGATCGCTCCCCAGGCGACCAGCGCGAGCACCGCCCCCACGGCGATCAGCTCATTGATCGGTACGGTTGTCGTGTGTGACGTGCGTGCCTTCATGCGGCGCTCAGCTATGCATCCGCGGGAGAGGGTCGCCCTGCTCGATGATCAAAGCCTCGGCCTCGGCCAATTCCTTGAGCCGCTCGCGCACCGTCTCTTCGGGTGCGAAGTCGGCTGCGAGTCGGACATAGGTGGCATGATGCCGAGCCTCTGACTCGAACAGGCCTCGATAAAAGTCGCGCAGCTCCGGATCCGCCACATGTTCGCCCAAGAGCGAAAATCGCTCGCAGCTTCGGGCTTCGATCAGGCCACCGACGAGCAGGCGGTCGACGGCCCGGCCGGGCTCGTCTTTTCGGATCAGGGCATGCAGCCGGCTGCCGTACGAACTGGGCGTGAGC
Organism: Planctomycetota bacterium; assembly: GCA_031403195.1. Taxonomy (GTDB): domain Bacteria; phylum Planctomycetota; class Planctomycetia; order Pirellulales; family UBA1268; genus QWPN01. The sequence continues at coordinate 16,444 of JANNSZ010000031.1, forward strand.
TTCCGAAACCGGATGCCGCGGCGATCAAGCAGGTCGAGCACCATCCGGAAGTGGTCGAGCTCTTCCTCCACGATCTCCGTCATGGCCCGGGCGAGATCGGTGTGGTCGACATACGAAAACAGGAGATTCATGGCCACGCCGGCCGCCTTCTTCTCGCAGTGGGCGTGGTCGATGAGCACGAGGTCGAGGTGGGCATCGACCTGGGCGAGCCAGCGGGCAGTCGACGCGGATTGGAGGCTGAGCATCAGCACGACGCTGGGGCAAGAGGACGCGTTTGCGGGTCGGGAGGGCCCATGATCATGATAGAGTACTCGCGCGGCAGATGCCGCTTCCACACTCGAAGGCCGTGATGAGCCGCACCCCATGATTGCGTTCGATCGTCCCGACGAGCCACGCCCTCCAGAGCGAAACGTGCTCGGGGGGCCGCTCCTCACGTGCTCCCGTG
>JANNSZ010000032.1:0-3044 GCA_031403195.1 Planctomycetota bacterium
TCCTCTACGAGGCCGAACGCGATGGCGCGAGCCTGAAGTTCGCGGGCATCTACTTTGGGACCATCATCCGGTACTAGACCCAGTACAAGCGCGTTTTCAGGTCGGCGTGTAAACGAAATACTCGAAATGTCCGTACCTCATAGCAGAGAGTGTCGGCGACCAACCAAACACTCTGTCACGCGGAAGGACATTTCGAGTGAGCACAAGTAGACATCAAAAACTGGCGCGTCGCAAACGACGGATTGCGCTGCGACTGCAACCGCGGACCTGGGCGGCGCAATCAACGCCGATGTATCGGGCGAGCAATATGCACTACGAGCACAGTGATCGCGTGCGCGGGCTGGCCACCGGCGGGATCGGCGCGATGCATCAGTTGGCCCAGCACACGGGGTTGGTCGACGCGATCGATCGGCGCGTGGCGGTGTTGAAGGTGGCGCTGCCGTATCACGAATCCGATCACGTCCTGGGGATCGCCTACAACGTCCTGTGCGGCGGGACCTGCTTGCAGGATATCGAGATCCGCCGGCAGGACGAGGTGTACCTCGATGCGTTGGGCACGCAGCGGATTCCCGACCCGACGACCGCGGGCGATTTCTGCCGGCGGTGTGACGAGCCGGCGATCGAGGCCTTGCAGGCGGCGATCAACGAGACGCGGGTGCGGGTGTGGCGCACGCAACCGGCCGCGTTTTTCGACGAGGCCCTGATCGACGCGGATGGCACGCTGGCCGAGACGACGGGCCAGTGCAAGGCCGGGATGGACATCGCCTACAACGGGGTGTGGGGCTATCACCCGTTGATCGTGTCGCTGGCCAACACGCAGGAGCCGTTGTTCCTCGTCAACCGGAGCGGCAATCGCCCGTCGGCGGAAGGCGCGGCGGAGCGGTTCGACCAAGCGCGGACGCTCTGTCGCGAGGCCGGCTTCCGGCGCATCACGTTCCGCGGCGACACCGACTTCTCGCAGACCCGGCATCTGGACCGCTGGGACGCGGACGGCGTGCGGTTCGTGTTCGGCTACGATGCTCGCGCCTCGATCATGGCCACCGCCGACGCGTTGCCGGCGCGGGCGTGGCGCCCGTTGGTTCGCCGCCCGCCGTACGAGGTCCAGACCGAGCCCCGGCAGCGGCCCGTGAATGTGAAGGAGGCCACCATTGTCGAGCGGGCGTTCAAGAATCTGCGCCTGACGGCCGAGGCGGTCGCGGAGTTTCCGTACCAGCCGACGGCGTGCGCGACGCCGTACCGGATGGTGGTGGTCCGCAAGAATATCTCGGTGGAGCAGGGCGACCACCGACTGTTCGATCAGATTCGGTATTTCTTCTATCTGACCAACGATCACGACACGGCGGCCGCGCAGATCGTGTTCCTGGCGAATGATCGGTGCCAGCAGGAGAATCTGATCGATCAATTGAAGCACGGGGTGGGCGCGACCCGCATGCCCGTGGACACCTTACTGAGCAACTGGGCCTACATGGTGATGGCCGCGCTCGCCTGGACGCTCAAGGCGTGGTTTGCGCTGCGATTGCCCGACACGGGGCGATGGGCGAGGCGCTATGCCGCAGACAAGGCGGCCGTCTTGCGGATGGAATTCAAAGCGTTTCTGCACGCCTTCATGCGGATGCCCGTGCAGGTCGTCCGCACGAGTCGCCGCCTCGTGTTTCGCTTGCTCGCGTGGAACCCGTGGCAGGCCGTGTTCCTCCGCGGTTTCGATCAACTCCGCTATCCGCTGCGCTCGTGAGTCGACCGCCGAAACCGGGATAGCGAGGCCCGGATGCACTGCATCGTAGGTCGCAGGTGTGGAGGATCAACCGATGACGACAATCCAACGGCGAGGGCAACGGGACAACGTCCCGACGGGCGAAGTCTGCGCCGCGATCACATGGCGATTCCCGTCATCGGTCCATCCACAAACGCGCTTATTCTGGGTCTAGACGCTGAGTCAGCCGCCGGGGCCAGCCGGCACCGGCGGCGCCCAGCCGCGGTGGCCCTGCTGATCGCAGCGATGGTCGTCGCGGTCTCCGATCTGGCGTCGGCCCAGCCGGCGCTTCAGGCGTTACCACCGCCCGTCGCGCCCCAGATCGACGGCCAGGTCGACGACGCTGAGTGGTCGGGCTCGGCACTGGCGACCAACTTCGTCCAGTTCGAGCCGCAGCGCGGCACACCCTCGTCGTTTCGGACCGAAGCCCGCGTCTTCGTCGGCGAGGGCTTCTTGTACGTCGCGTTTCGGTCGTGGGATCCCGAGCCTCTCACGGCCCAGCTCACCCAACGCGATGCGGGCCTCAACCGTGACGATTCGGTGGGTGTGCTCATCGATACGTTCGACGATCGGCAGACCTCGTACTTCTTCGCAGTGAACGTCCTTGGCACGCAGCTCGACATGCGCGTCGCCGATGATGGCCGGACCAACGACAGCAACTGGGATGCCACCTGGCAGTCGGCGGCCCAGCGGACCGAGTGGGGATGGTCGGCCGAGTTTGCCGTGCCCTTTTCGTCGATCAAATACGTCGCCGGCGAGGGTCGCACCTGGGGCATCAATTTCCTCCGCAGCCGCCGGCGAACGCTCGAGATGAGCCACTGGGCCGGCCCCGTCGAACAAGTGTTCCGGGTGTCACAGTCGGGCCGCTTGACGGGGCTGTCGCTCAAGCCGCCCGCGCGACGACAGCAGATCGTCCCGTACGGCCTGACCCGGCTTCAGGAGTCGACCTCGCCAGATTGGGATGCCGGCGTCGACGCTCGCTATGCCATCACCCCCCAGATGGCGGTCTACGGCACCCTTCATCCCGACTTCGCCACCGTCGAGGCCGATCAGGAAACGATCAACCTGACGCGCTTCGAGGTCCAGTTACGAGAGAAGCGACAGTTCTTTCTCGAAGGCAACGAACTGTTTGGCCAACGGATCCGAACGTTCTACTCGCGCCGGATCGCCGACATCGCCGGCGGCGGCAAGCTGCTCGGCCAGCAGGGCGCGTGGACCGTCGACGGCCTGTCGGTGCTGTCGGAGCCGCTCGACGACACGCCCGATCGGGCTGCCTACTCCGTCGGCCGCGCCC
>JANNSZ010000033.1:0-203760 GCA_031403195.1 Planctomycetota bacterium
CAACGCTCAGAGCAAAATGACAAGAACAAGGTCTTCACTACACGCCTGTTCCCGAAACCACCCCTTGCCTCGTCGGGAATTACGATCATTCCGCCATCGAGAATCATGAAAAATGTCCCCGAGCTGCGTAACTTGGGCTAGGGCGTAGGTGATTTCAAATCTGCTACGATACTGCGTCGCGGGATGAGCTCGCCGACACGGTGCTGGAGGAAGATCGATGACGCAGATTGAGCGGGCACGACAGGGTGAGGTTACTCACGAAATGCAGTTTGTCGCCGAGCGCGAGGAACTGGCAAAGGAGCTCATTCGCGACGAGGTGGCCCGCGGGCGGATGGTCATCCCGGCGAACACCGTGCACCTCTCCAAGACACTCGAGCCGATGGCCATCGGCATCGCTGCTCGGACCAAGATCAATGCGAATATCGGCAACTCGGCAGTGACGAGCGATGTCGGCACCGAGCTCGAAAAGCTCCACATGGCTGTCCATTACGGGTCCGACACCGTGATGGACCTCTCGACTGGAAAGGATATCGACGGCATCCGCCGGGCAATTATCGATGCCTCGCCTGTGCCGATCGGGACCGTACCCATCTACCAGATGCTTGAAGAGCTCGGCGGCGACATCGATGACATGCAGCCGCAGCATTTTCTGGATATGTGCGAGAAGCAAGCCCAGCAGGGGGTGGACTACATGACCGTCCACGCGGGGCTGCTCCAGGAGCATCTCTCGCTCACGATGAAGCGAATCACTGGCATCGTAAGCCGTGGCGGATCGCTCATCGCCCGCTGGATGATGACGCACCGCGAACAGAATCCGCTGTATACCCACTTTGAAGATCTCTGCGACATCTTTCGGGCCTATGACGTCACGTGGAGCCTGGGAGATGGCCTCCGCCCTGGCTGCATCGCCGATGCCAGTGACGAGGCGCAGTTCGCGGAACTGCATGTGCTCGGTGACCTGACACGCCGAGCGTGGGCCAAAGGCTGCCAGGTGATGGTTGAGGGTCCGGGGCATGTGCCCATGGACCAGATCGACATGAACGTAAAGCGGCAGATGCAAGAGTGTGATGAAGCTCCTTTCTACGTGCTCGGACCGCTCGTCACGGATATTGCCCCGGGCTATGACCACATCACAAGCGCCATCGGTGCGGCCCTCGCGGGATGGAGCGGCGCCGCGATGCTCTGCTACGTGACTCCCAAGGAGCACCTTGGCCTGCCTGATGCCGAGGATGTGCGGCAGGGCGTCATCGCCTACAAGATCGCAGCCCACGCGGCAGACCTGGCCCGTCACCGCAAAAACGCCCGCTCACGCGACGATGCGTTGTCGCGAGCCCGATTTGCATTCGACTGGAATGAGCAGTTTCGGCTCTCGCTCGACCCGGAACGGGCACGGGAGTACCACGACCAGACGCTGCCCCAAGAGACGTTTAAAAGCGCTCACTTCTGCAGCATGTGCGGACCGAAGTACTGCTCGATGAAGATCTCGCAGGAGATTCGAGACATGGCGTCGGCAGACCTGCCCAGCGCCCAGGTCGCGATCGCGTTGCCGTAGGGGACGCCTCGAGCATGGCCGACATTCCCGACCCGTTCCGTGATGCCCGCCAAGAAACCGGCGTCCTCGGCCTTCCGGCCGATCATGAGGTGATCCCACTCATCCTTCGCCATGAGGAGGTGCGGAGGGCGGCCAAGGACTGGACGACTTTCAGTTCTGATGCACCGTTTCGGGTACCCATCCCATCGGAGGAGCGGGTTCGCAGCGTACGGCAATTGCCAATCGAGATCGACCCTCCGGAACACACGGAGTATCGGAAACTCGTCGAACCATTTTTTCTTCGGGCGAAGCAACCGGCCTTTGTGGCCCGCGTGGAGGCGATCACCGAACGGCTCATTTCGGAGTCATGTGCCGCGGACACGATCGAGGCTGTGGGGAGCTTCGCGCTGCCGCTTCAGTCAAGGGCTCTCACGGTCCTCCTCAATGTCCCAGAGGAGGAAGCCGAGCGGTTCATCAGTTGGGGCGTGCATGTCTTTCATAATGAACGCGGCGAATCTCACGGGGCCGACCTCGAGCGGTACCTGAACGAGCAGTTCGACCGGGCCGCGGCTGCCCGCGGCGACGATTTTTACAGTGTCCTGACGAATGCGACGTTTCGCGGGCGGGCTCTCAGCCGTGCCGAGATGCTCGGATTTGCCAATCTCATGTTTGCGGGCGGTCGCGACACGATCATCCACACCGTCTCCTCGATCATCGGGTACTTCGCAGGACGGCCCGAAGCACTCGAGTTTCTCCGAGCCGACGCCGACCGTATCGTCCATGCGAGCGAAGAGTTCTTTCGGGTCTTTATGCCGCTATCGCACATCGGACGGGTGTGCCCCGCCGGTGCCGACGTGCATGGGATCAAAGTGCAGCCTGGCGACCGCGCGAGCCTCTGCTGGGCGTCGGCCAATCTCGACGAGACTGTGTTTGAGAACTCCGACGAGATTCATCTCGACAGACGGCCGAACCCACACGTGGCGTTTGGCTTTGGGGCACACCTCTGCCTCGGCGCAGCCCACGCTCGCACGGTCGTCCGGACGCTTCTCGAAGTCCTCTGCCAACGGGTGGCCCAGATCGAGCTTGTGGCGAAGCAGGACCGCGTTGAGCACACAACGGCCTACGATCGCACGCTTGGCTACGACACGCTGACGGTCCGCTTTCGATCGCGGTAAGGGCCGCGCTATTTCTTTGTCCAGCCCGTGCCATCTGGGCGATCTTCAAGGACGATGCCTGCCTCGGTAAGTCGGTTGCGCACGAGGTCGGCCGTCGCAAAGTCTTTTGACGTGCGGGCATTCGAACGGATTTCGATGACGAGATCCATGAGCTTCGCGACGAGCCCCTCATCAACACCGCCTGAGGCGGGCTTCGGCGGCTCGAGAAACATGCCGAGGACGGCCATCAGCTCTCGTACCACAAGCATCCGAGCCTCGAGGCCGGCAAGTTCGGGGGCCGACTTCTTCACCTCGAGCCCATGCTGATCGATGTACTTATTGACCACCCGCACGGCATCAAAGAGCGTGGCCACCGCGATGGCCGTATTGAAATCGTCATCCATCGCGGCCACGAACTTGGAACGCAGGCCTGCCATCTCGTCGCCTGCACTCGCTCCAGCCGCGTTTCCTGCTCGCCGGTCGCGGAAGGGGAGAGCGTAGAACGATTTTCCAGCGATCCGCTCAAAGCGCGCAAAAAGCCGCTCAAAAGCCTCCATCGCTCGGGCGCTCTCCTGGAGCGGCTCCTCTCCAAAATGGATCGGGCTGCGGTAATGCGTTGAAAGCAGGAGGAAGCGGATTGCTTCGGGGCGGTGGCGCGTGAGCAGGTTCTTGAAGGGCTCGGCACCCGTGGATTTGGAGATCTTCGTGGCCGCTTGGGCAGCGGCATCATCGGCACTGCCGTCGCGGGGCCGGCCCCCCACCTTGCCAGCAACCCCGGCCGCCTGCATGAGGCCGTTGTGCATCCAAAAGGTCGCCATGGGAGCGCCGTGGAGCGATTCACTTTGGGCGATTTCATTTTCGTGGTGGGGGAAGACCAGGTCGAGACCGCCACCGTGGATATCAAAAGTCTCGCCAAGGATTGCCTTACTCATCGCCGAGCATTCGATGTGCCAGCCGGGCCGCCCCGGTCCCCAGGGGCTTTCCCATGAGGGCTCGCTCGCCTTGGCCTTCTTCCAGAGGGCAAAGTCGGCGGCGGAGCGCTTCCGTTCGGCGGTCGAGCCTCCCTCGCCTTGCGTCTGCTCGATCGAACGGTTGGTGAGCTTGCCGTAGTCGGCGTCTTTCGTGACATCAAAGTAGACGTCGCCATCGCTCGCGTACGCAAAACCTTTGGAGATGAGTCCTTCGATGAAGGCGATGATCGTGCCGATGTGCTCCGTTGCCTTGGGCATCGTGTCGATGCCCGTCACGCCGAGGGCCGCGAGGTTATCGAGGTAGTCGGCGGTCATCTCGGTCGCCAGCGCTGCCATGGTCATGCCGCGGGTGCTGCTTTCCGCGATGATCTTGTCGTCCACATCGGTGACGTTGACGACCCAGGTCACACCGTATCCGGAATAGACGAGATGCCGTTTGACCGTGTCAAAAATCACCGGTCCGACCATGTGGCCGATATGACTTGGCTTGTAGACCGTGGGCCCACAGAGATACATGCCCACATGGCCTGGGCGGATCGTGACGAGCGGGCCCTTGGTACGGGTGAGGGTGCTGTAGACCTCCATACCTGGCAGACCGTCCGTCGGGGTTGATCCTGCATGTTGTGTTGCTGCTGTCGCCATCTATCTCCTCGCGTGGCCTTTTATTCCGACACCGACCTCTCGATCAACACAACGCACTCCGCCGCGATGGCAAGCTCCTCGCCAATGGCGCCGACCTGCTCGCCGGTCTTGGCTTTCAGCCAGACTGCGGATTCGTCGAGACCAAGGATCTCGGCGATCCGCCGCCGGATGGCCGGCCGGTATGGCAGGATTTTGGGCCGCTGGGCGAAAATCACGCAATCCAGGTTCACAACTCGCCAGCCAGTGCGGCTGACCCTCTCCGCCGCGGCCCGGAGCATCTCCGCGGAATCACGGCCTTGGTTGGCCGGGTCGGTGTCGGGAAACATCTCCCCGATATCGCCGAGCGCGGCAGCCCCAAGCAGGGCATCGGTGATCGCGTGGAGGAGCACGTCGGCGTCCGAGTGGCCGATGGCTGCCCGGTCGTGAGGAATCCGAACGCCACCGAGCAGGATTGCGTTGCCGGGCCCGAGTCGATGCGTATCGTGTCCTAGTCCGATGCGAAATGAGATGGCCATGCCTCCCAGGTCTCCGAATACAGCATCGGTTTTCGCCTATACTCCCGCCATGCACAACGCTGTCGTCTCCGGCGCGGGCGAGCCCGGGGTCGACGCCCTGATCCGTGTGGCCGGCCTCGCAAAGGAATACCGCGTCTTCGACAAGCCCGAGGGCCTCCTCGCGAGCGTCCAGTCGCTGTTCCATCGCGAGAGCCGGCTCGTCGAAGCGCTTCGCGGGGTCGACTTCACGGTCGGCCGCGGCGAATTCGTGGCCCTCCTCGGGCCCAATGGCGCGGGCAAGACCACGCTTCTCAAACTCCTCTCCGGGATCATCACGCCCACTCGCGGGATGGCAACGGTGCTTGGGCATGTCCCTTGGGAGCGGGCCGATGATTTTCGACGGCGGTTCGCCCTCGTCATGGGGCAGCGCAATCAGCTCTGGTGGGATCTTCCCGCGGCGGAGAGCTTTCGTCTGCACCAAGAAATCTACCGGATCGACCCGGCCCGCTTCGCCCGCACCCGTGACGAACTGGTCGACCTGCTCGACGTGCGAAGGCTCATGCTCCAGCCCGTCCGCGAACTTTCGCTCGGGGAGCGAATGAAGCTCGAGCTTGTGGCAGCCTTGCTCCACGAGCCTGAGGTGCTTTTCCTTGACGAGCCGACAATCGGTCTCGATGTCGTCGCGCAGCACACGGTCCACACGTTTCTTCGCCATGTGCAGGCCGAGCGACGGATGACGGTGGTGCTCACCACCCACTACATGAAGGACGTCGCCGTCCTCTGTAGGCGGGCCATCGTGATCACCGGCGGCTCTATCCTGTACGACGGATCGCTCTCTGACATCGTTGATCGTTTCACGACCCACAAGGTCGTGACGCTCGACTACGACGAAGCGCCTGACCGGGCCGCTGTCGAGCTGCTCGGCTTCCCCTGCGAGTGCCGCGGGCCACGGGTCGTCCTTCGTATCGAGCGCAACCGGATCGCAGACGCGCTTCCCGCGTTGCTGCGGGGCGCGGGTGTTCGGGATGTGTCGGTGGAAGACGTGCCGCTCGAGGAGATCGTGGCGGATCTTTTCCGGCAGGGCAGAGGAGCGGATCCAGCATCAAGAATGGCTCCAGCCGAGGAGGCGGCGCGGTGACCACACTCGCTGACCCACCCCCGCGAGTTGGAGGTGCGTTCGCGGCCGTCCGCATCTGGTGGACGATGCTCGCGATTTCAATCGAGGAGCGGCTCGTCTACCGTGGCGACTTCGCGCTCGGCACGCTCATGCGGTTCCTGCCGATCGTCACGCAGGTCTTTCTCTGGACCGCTGTCTTCTCGGCGACATCTCGTGGCGACATCGCCGGCTACACACAGAACGACATCGTGGCCTACTACCTCCTCACGATGGTGTCCCGGGCGTTCTCGAGTATGCCGGGGCTCTCTGGTGGCATTGCCCGGAGTGTTCGCGACGGGTCGATCAAAAAATTTCTCGTCCAGCCTGTCGACTACATCGCTTTTCTGCTCGCCTCGCGTGTGGCTCACAAGCTCGTCTACTACATCGTGGCTGTGCTCCCTTTTGCCGCCGTCTTTTGGTTCTGCCGCGACTACTTCCCGCCGATACCGGATGCCGGCACGATCGCCGCCTTTGTGCTGGCGCTCGTGCTTTCATTCCTCCTCGGGTTCTTCATGGAGGCGACGCTCGGTATGCTCGGCTTCTGGTTCATGGAAGTCTCAAGCATCGTGTTTGGCTACATGCTCGTGCAGTACCTCCTCTCGGGCCACATGTTCCCGATCGACATGCTCGCCGGGATTCCCACGGGTATCCCAGGCACGAGCCTCGCCGATGTCGTGACCTGGCTGCCGTTTCAGTTCACGGCCTATTTCCCTGCGGCTGTCTGGCTGGGAAAGGTGCAGGGAGCGGAGCTCATGCGGCTATTGATTGTGGAGGTGGTGTGGGTTGTCCTCATGATCATCGCGTGCCGGGCCGCCTGGGCTCGCGGCACGCGGCGATACAGCGCCTTCGGAGGCTGACATGGCTCGCTACCTCAGCATCCTCGGCACGTTCGCCCGGGCCTGCCTCGTCCGCGACATGACCTTCCGGGCCAATTTTCTTCTGGAGTGCCTCACGAGTCTCGGCTGGATGTCGATGAATCTGGCCTTCTATCTCCTCGTGTTCACCTTCACGACCGAGATCGGGAAGGGCACGGGCTGGACACGAGAGCCTTTTTTTGTGTTTGTCGCCACAGGGCTCATCATCAACTCGATCGTGCAGGCCCTGTTCATGCCAAGCGCGGAGGAGCTTACGGAGATGGTTCACACGGGTGGCCTCGACGCCGTGCTCGTCAAGCCGCTCGACGCCCAGTTCCTGCTCTCGATGCACCGCGTCGATTTTTCAGCGTTTGCCAACGGCATCGTCGGGATCGCGCTGCTCGCGTGGGCTGTCTCGCGGCTCGAGACTCCCCCGCCCACAATCGCCTGGGTTATCTACCCGCTGCTCGTGGTATGTGGGGTGACGATCCTCTATTCGCTCGTGATCATGCTGGCGGCCGCTACGATCCACATGGGCCGCAACCAAAGCCTGTACGACTTCTGGTTTTATCTCACAAACTTCTCCCGATATCCGGCCGAAATCTACGCAGGGCCGTGGGGTGGACCGCTGCGGGCGGTGTTTACGTTTGTGATTCCAATTCTTTTGGTCGTCAACGTACCGGCACGCGTGGTGACAAGGCCGCTTATCGAAGCTGCCTGGTGGCCCGTCCTGGGGGTCATGGTTGCGGCTGTCGCGTCGCTCGGCATCTCCAGGCTGGTGTTCCAGCGGTCCCTGGCCCGCTACCGGAGCGCGTCGAGCTGACATGGTCGATTCACGCACGGGCCGGCGCGGCCTTCACGAGGATATGGCAGCCGTCGCGTTCGGGCTGGCTACGCTTGTGCTCGTGCTTGCTGTCACGTGGGGCGCGCGGCCGACCGACGAACCGGGCAATCGTGAGCGGTATCCAAAAGGCTGGCCGACTCCCGCCGCGACGCTGATCGGGACGCCCTCCGCATGGACGGATCATCCCCTTGCCGCCTTTCAGGATGCCAAGAGCCAGCTGGTAGTGGTGCCGAGCCTGGTGGGCATGGGATGGATCGTATTCGTGGGGGCAATCGGAATGGCCTTGATGGGCCGCTTCAAGCCTGGAGTGATCCTGGGATTCGCCATCCTCGCGGCCCTGGCCTGCCTGGCCTACGTCTTGGCCACGCAAAAGGTGGTGAAGAACTACAACCTCGAGTATCCACTCTGGGCGCTCGCTGTCGGCCTGTTTGTCGGCAACGCGGCGGGCGTGCCGCGGTGGCTGGCTCCGGCACTGCTCGGTGAGTTCTTCATCAAGACAGGGCTCGTCATTTTTGGTGCGGAGGTGCTCGGCAGCCGGCTGCTCGCCCTCGGGCTGCCGGGGCTCATGACCGCCTGGCTTGTGACACCGATCGTGTTGGTGTCGACGTATCTCTTTGGCGTTCATGTCCTGCGAGTGCCTTCGCGGCCGCTCTGCATGACGCTGTCGGCAGACATGGCAGTCTGCGGTGTGTCGGCCGCCATCGCTACGGGCGCCGCCTGCCGTGCGAAGAAGGAGGAGATCTCGCTCACGATCGGTCTGTCTCTGTTCTTCACTGTGATCATGATGGTGGCGATGCCCCCCGTGATTCAATGGCTTGGCCTGGATCCTATTGTGGGTGGGGCCTGGATCGGCGGCACCATCGACGCCACGGGCGCAGTCGTGGCGGCTGGCGAATCGCTTGGCAAGCAGGCCGGTGAGGTGGCTGCCACAGTAAAGATGATCCAAAACTCGATGATTGGTCTGATCGCCTTTGCGGTCGCCGCCTATTGGGCAGGATGGATCGATCGTGATCCAGCCGGTCCCCGCGGCACGCTCGCCGGCGAGGCGTGGCGGCGGTTCCCGCGTTTCATCCTGGGATTTGCAGCCGCGTCGCTCATCTGCACCTGCCTCCACATGGCTGGTCCCGAGGCGGAACTGTGGATCGAGACCGCCACCGGCGGCGTCACGTCAAAACTCCGTGGGTGGCTGTTTTGTGTGGGCTTTGTCTGTATGGGACTCCAGACCAACTTCCGTGAGCTTGCCCCGTACCTCGCGAGTGGGCGGCCAGTTGTGCTCTACCTCTTCGGCCAATCACTTAATCTCGTGCTCACGCTGGCGATGGCGTCCCTCACGTTTGGATGGCTCTTTCGGAAGGCGGTGGAGCCGTGAGCGAATTGAAATCGGGCGGGGCGCTGGGAGCGGGTCTGCGGCTCACCACCGGCGCGGTCATCACCGCCTTGATCTGGTGTGGGCTGCTGCCGAGGCTGCTCGAGATCGATCCGGTCCAGAAGCATGTCGCCTTGATGGAGGAGCGAGGCGTGAATCCGGCCGCGATGTTCTATACGGAGCTTGAACGGCTTCCCCTGCGGCCGGAGTGGATCGAAGACGTGATCGTTCTTTGGCCGTGAGCCGCGGTCGCCGGGCGGCTTGACGAGGTGTCGTCGAAGGCTGCTCATCCTGGTGGTAGGATCGTTCCCTCCGCCAGGACTCCCCCGCATGCCGCTCCAGCTCGCCTTCAGCTCCAACGCCTACCTCGACGTGCCAGTTGAGGAGGCCGTCGCCCGGATCGCCGCCGCAGGCTACCGAGGGATTGAGCTCCTGGCCGATGTGCCCCACGCCTGGCCGGCCGGTCTGCTGGAACTCCAGAAGGAAAACATTCGACGGGCCATCCAGGAGCATGGCCTCACGATCTCCAACATCAACGCGTTCATGATGAACGCGGTGGCCGACCCGCGGCAGCCGTACTGGCACCCTGGCTGGACCGATCCCGATCCTCACTACCGAGCCATCCGCCGCGAACACACGAAGCGGGCCCTCCGTTTGGCTGCCGAGTTGGGCGCTGCCTCAATTTCGACTGAGCCAGGTGGCGAGCTGGCCCCGGGGCAGTCAAGAAGCGAGGCCGAAACCATCTTTTACGATGAGATCATGCCAGTCCTGGACGTGGCAGCGTCATGCAACGTCATATTGCTCATCGAGCCCGAGCCGGGCTTGCTCATCGAAACGTTTGAGCAGTATCTCTCGTTTGCCGCGAGGGTCGATCATCCAGCCCTGGGCCTTAACTTTGATGTGGGCCACGCCTACTGTGTGGCCGATGATCCCGCAGCCTGGGTGCCGCGGCTGGTAGGGCACACACGCCACTACCACGTGGAAGACATCGCGGCGACCCGCGTGCACCACCACCTGGTGCCGGGCGAAGGTGCGATTGATTTTGCTGGCGTGCTTTCAGCAATTGCCACCCATACGCCCGATACCTGGGTGACCGTCGAGCTCTATCCCTATCGCGACCGACCCGATGACGCTGCCCGCGCGGCCCGGGCCCACCTTCTCACGGTGGCACGCGATGCGGGCGTGGAGATCACCTGATGCTCGCCTGGCTGCGGATTGTGCGGATCCCTAATCTGGCGACGGCCGCCGCCGATGCACTGGCTGGCTATCTCCTCATCGCCGGGCTTCGCGACCTCGCGTGGCCACCGGCGGCCTGTGGCCTCGCCGTGGCGGCCATCGTGGCGCTGTACGCCGCGGGCATCGTGTTCAATGATGTGTGCGACGCGGAGCTTGACCGTCGCGAGCGGCCCGAGCGGCCCTTGCCAAGCGGTGCGATCGACCCACGGGCCGCAGTGATTGCCGCAGGTGGGCTCATGGTGGCGGGGCTGATTCTGGCCGGCGGCGCGAGCTACCAGGCCGCATCCCCGTGGCCCGTGGCCGCCGCCGGCATCCTCGCTGGATGTATCTGGCTCTACGACCGCCACGCGAAGGGCACTCCGCTCGGGCCGATGGTGATGGGCACCTGTCGGAGCCTGGGCTGGCTCGTGGGGATGACTGCGGCCGGGGGGCCCAACGCGATCCATGAGTGGCTCGTTCCAGCGGGCATGGGCCTCTATGTCGCCGGGATCACGCTCTATGCCCGCGACGAAGCAGGTTTGAGTCGCCGGAGCACGCTCGCCCTCGGAAGCATCGTCATGACCGCGGGGCTTGTCCTGGCCGCCGGGTTCGTGTGGCTATCCGGCCGCGAGTCCATCGAGCTGGCCGTAGGCGCCCGGATGCCGGTGTCCACATGGTTCGTCATGTGGGGAATAATCGCCACATCGATTCTCGCGCGGGTCATCATCGGGATCGGCGATCCGCAGCCAAGCCGCATCCGGTTCGCTGTCGGAAACTCGATCATGTCGATCATCACACTCGACGGGGTGCTCGTTCTCGCGGCCTGCGGCGAGAAGTGGGCGATTGTCGTGCTGTGTCTGCTGGCCTGGTTTCTGTTCTTCAAACGGCTCGTGCCGCCGACCTGACGACCGCGCTTCGAGGTGGCCCCTGACCATGCTCCTCGGCTACAGCACCAACAGCATCGGCGAAATCGATCCGCTCGAGGCGGTGCCAATCCTCGCGGACCTCGGCTATCAGTCGCTAGCCATCACGTCGGATCGACACGTTCTCGATCCCTTTGCCGCGAGGCTTTCCGGCGAGCTCGCGCGGTGGCAGAGGACACTCGAGGCGCACGGCATGGCCTGCGTCATCGAGACTGGTGCCCGCTACCTGCTCGATTCGCGTGCCAAGCATGAGCCGACACTCGTCTCGACGGACCGCGAGGCCCGTGATCGACGCGTCACGTTTATGCGGCTGGTGATCGACATCGCAGCCGATCTGGGGGCAGCCTGCGTCTCATTGTGGAGTGGCGTGGGACGCGACGCCGCCACCGAGGAAGCACTCTGGTCGCGACTCCTTTCCAGCCTCGACGCGATCATCAGTCACGCCGAGGCCCGGGGCGTCAGACTCGGCTTTGAGCCCGAGCCTGGCATGGTGATCGACACAATTGCCCGTTATGCGATGCTCTTCGAGCGACTCGGTCAACCGGCTCTCCTAGGCCTCACGATCGACACTGGGCACCTCGAGTGCCTCGGCGAGCGTCCGGCGGCCGACATCATCGCCCCATGGACGAAACGCATCGTCAACGTGCATGTCGACGATATGCTCGCGTGCCGCCACGAACACCTACCGCTCGGCACAGGCGAGGTTGCGTTTGCACCGTTGTGCGCCGCGTTGACCGTGGCTGGCTACACCGGTGGCCTCCATGTGGAACTCCCTCGGCAGACCTATCGCTGGCTCGACACCGCCCGCGAGTCGGCCCGCTTCCTACAGCGATTGCTGGCCGACCGCCAGCCGTAGCTCACGTCCACTCGGCCGGCGGCTCGATCGCGTCGGCTGGTCGCTTGCCCGCATCCTTGCGGCCGGAACCCTCGAAGCGACTGATGGCCTTCACGGTCATGTCGGCATCACAAGTGATCTGGCAAGAGAGGCGAATCGCCGGCGTGCCTGTGAGCCCCTTGGCGGCAAGCACATCCTTCTCCGCCTTGGTCATGGTCGTGGGCTCGCCCACGATGAACTCGACGCGGCAGGTGGTGCATCGAGCGACGCCGCCGCAGGCGTGGAGCTGGTCGATACCGCAGTCATCGACTAGGGCGTTGACCAGCCGCTTCCCAGCCGGCACCTCAAACGTTCCGACTTCCTCAACGGTCAGTTGTGGCATGGGTTGTTGTCCTTTTGATGGGGGAGCGAGGGGTTCACTATTTGTCCCCCTTTTTTCGTTTCGGGTCGAGATTTGCGGCCAGGTCGTCTTCGGAGACAGCCGCCACGATCCCGTCGCTCGGCACGTCGAGGCCAGTCGTCCAGGCCAGCGCATTGAGCATGAGCTTTCGGAAGTCGTCATTGCTCCAGTTGGCGTGGAAGTGGCCTCCAGTGCAGCCAAACCCCCGCCCCCCCTCTGGTCGCTCGTAGGCCCAGGCGAGCGCCTCTCGACCACCCCTGTTGGCCCGTACGGTCGGGTTGTTGCTGTGGGGACCGTCGGGCCGCTCCCGCGTGGCATCAGGTGGCACGGCGGTAAGGATCATCGTCAGGCCCTTGGTCGGCTCGACGAACCGCATGTTGTAGTACCACTCGTCGTTGATTTCGAAGGGCTTCACCCCCCGTGTGATCGCGTGTTCTGGGGCGATCTCTGTCTGGGTGAGCGTCCAGTGCGGGTTCACCGACCAGTGCGGCTCGAAGTAGCCCCCCATCCACCCAAGGAACTCGGCGCCGCCTTTGTCCTTGGTGACCTCGACGGCGTAGTGGAGGCATGCGATTCCAACGCCACGCTTGGCCAAGGCGTTGATCTGACCGAGGCGGTTACTTTGGAGCACCGGGTGGCCGAGACCGCCGTCGGCGAAGAAGAACACGGCATCGGCATTGTCGAAGGCCGTGGGATCGGTAGGCCAACCACCGGAATACACCTCTGTGACGAGTTGTGGGCAGGACTCGGTCAGGCATTTTTGCAGCAGCATGCAGCCAGCCCGAAACTCATGCTGGCCGGGCCCGTGGCTCGGCTTTCCCGCGACCATCACGAGCTTCTTGCGACCCTCGGCCAGGCGGGTTCGCTTGAGGAGGATGTTCTTAAACTCCACCTTCATCGGCGGGCCAGCATGCACCTGAAGCGCCAGCACGCCCTGGTCCACCCGCTTGCCGGTCTGCTTGTCAATCGTTTCCGACATGAGCTGGCCGTTGATGAAATGCTGCAGGACCGGGCCCTTGGCCACGATGCGATACGTGTTCCAGTCGCCCGGCTTGATCGCTTCTTGAAGCTTTGTGGAGTCGCCGATCGGCTCGCCTTGGATCTTCTTCCCGTCGGGGACGATCGTGACCCGCTGGCCCCGCTGGCAGAGAATGTCGCGGCCCCTCTCTTCGTAGAGGATGCCGGAGTGCCTGGCGCCGGCTTCGAAGTCGGCCTGGTAGCCACCGACGACAAAGTCGCCCAAGTCTTTGCTGCGATACTGGATGCCGCTGTTGCCACCGGTGAGGCGGTACTCGAGCTCAAGCTGGAAGTCGTCGACAAGGCCCGCCCGCCAGATGAGAAACGTGTTGCCCTTCGTCGGTTTCTCGGCCGTCGTCTCACCGATGATGACCCCGTTCTCGACCCGCCAGAATTCGGGCTTGCCCTCCCAGCCGGTCAGGCTTTCGCCGTCGAAGATGGGGACGAGAGCGGGATCCTCGGCGCGGGCGGTCGTGGCGAATACGGCCGTGATCAGAAGGCCAAGGTGCCACAGACTACGAAGCGACCGGGCAACGAAAAGACAGTTCACGCGGCTGGCCTCCAAGGGTGACTCGACAGTCTTACGGACCATGCAGAAAAATCTGCCGCCTCAGGGAGCGGCGGTTGCCGACCGTGGCAAGCCTTGACTGAGCCAATGGTCGGCCACATGGACAAAGGCCAGGGATGGCTTTGTCCACGGGCAGCTAGTATGCCACGCCGCGGCGCGGTAGCTACTGGCGGGCCGGAAGCCGCCCCACGGCACGTCCCTTGGGCAGGTTGCCGGGGAGGAATGAATCGGCCTCGAGCCCAAGCATCGAGAGGAGGCCCTCGATCCCGGTCACCCGGACGTTGTATGTGCGAGCGGAATCGAGGTTCCGGGTGCGGCGTTTCGCCTCCGCAGGCCAGCCTGGGACGTCCCGGCTCTCGCCACCGGCCGGAGGCTGCCCGAGGTCCACCACAAGGGACGTGCCCGGCGTGACCGAATCGACGATCCTTCCGCCCGCTCGCTCCACGAACGTGCCGAGCAACGCAAGGTCCGATCGGCCGTCTGAATCGGCATCGGAAAAGCCCACAATCACCACGTCGGGCGAGCCACCACCAGCCCAGAGGCTCGATGCAACGCCGTCACCCGTCAGGATGGGATCTCGCGGATCCTCGCGACGAAGCACTGCCTTGAGGAGAGTGGGGCCCTGCACCTCGGAAATCTCAACGACTCCCTTGTGGCTCCCGAACTCTGGCCGGGGATCCCCGGGCGGAAACACTTGGAGAACGAGCCCCGGACGAACACCCGCGGTGGTTCGGCACGAGATGAGCGCGGTCCCGGTCCGAGCGTCCACGCTGACAACGTGGCCGTTGAAACCGTCGATGCGATCATCTTCCGAGCGGGCATTGGCAATGGTCTTCTGGAGGTTGGGGTCGGCCACTCGCACCTTCGCCAACACGGCATTGAGTGTTTCAATCTCCTTCGCTCGCACGCGGAGCTCGAGACGGAGAAGATCGAGCTGTTTGCTCAGGTCACCAGCCTCGATCGCGGCACGGAATTCGGCCTTCCGTGCCGGCGGCATGTAATCGAGCCCCTTCTCGACGTCGGCTTTCAGGCTCGCCAGGTCGCGAGCTCGCTCTTCGGCGACCCGCCGAGCATCCATCACCTTGGTCTGCTCTTCCTCATGCTTCGTCCACTTGGCATCGAAGTCGGCCTTGTCTGTCGTCTTCTCCTCAGCGGCCTTCTCAGCTGCGGCAACTGCATCTTGACGGGCCTTCTCGGCGGAAGCCACCTCGGCATCTTTTTGTGCTGCGAGCGCCTTCTTCTCTTCTTCGCTCGTCTTCACTCGCGTGTGGTTTTCCCGGAACTCCTGCCGCAGCCACTCCAACAATTTTACGTAGGTCAGTGGGTCGCCCTGAAATCCGGGAAACTCCCTCGCCACGAGGGCTTTGAGCTCGCTCTCGACGGTTGCTGGTATCTCTGGTTTGTTTTCAGGCTGTACTGCGGGCATATCGGCAGCGACGCCGATGATCTCCCGGAGGCGGGTCATTTCGTCAGCCGTTTCGCGGGTCTTCGTTTCGGCCTTGGCCGCGTCCGACGCTGCCTGTGCCCGGGATGCCTCAGCCTTTTCGGCCTTGTCAAAATAGAGATAGGTCGTGATGCCGAGTGCGAACGCGAGCATCACAAAAATGCTCAACGCGATTGTCAGGCCCGTTGTTGTCGAGCGACTGCCAGCCATGCTCTGCCGTCCCTCTCGCTTGGAATTCCCGACTTCAAACAGGCAGGAAAAGACCGTGATCCATGGGCAGCCAATCACGCGCCCTCATGGTCATCGTCATCCCTCACCAGGGCCTTGCACGACCAGTCAGATTATACCGGTCGCGCCACCTGACGCAGATGCCAGGGCACCACAGGTCACCTCGTGGCCGGCTTCGACCGCAGCCCGTCCAAGGAGGGCCACGCAGGTGCTTCGGACGAGGGGCGCACCGCCGTCCCCGCGGCCCCCGGCCAACACCCCGTTCACAAAGCTGGCCATGCAGGTCTGCCAGGGGTTAATGCCGAGGCTGTCGAAATTCCACCCAGGCCGAGCATCGCTGCGGTGCGGGGCCAGGTCCGCGGTCCCGCGGCTGCCGATCACGCACTCCGTCGTTCGCTCGGCCACGGTCGCCGAGCGGAGGATTTCGACCCGCAAATCGCGGCCGTCCGCGAAGCGATACCGCACGGCCAGCCCTCCGCGCGAAGGTTCCGGGGCCGCGGCCACGGGGTATAGGTCGCCCATCGCCCAGAGAGCACAGTCGAGCGCGTCGAGGTGTGCTTCGACGAGGTGCCCACCAGACAGATCGGGGTATGCCACCCAATTCCGGTGCCGCTGCTCCTGGGCTGTCCAAGACGGATCGACCGGACGGTGCCACGGGAGCCCGCGGTGTGACTCGCAGACAACGCGAAACAGTCGACCGATGGCCCCGTCGTGGATTCGGGTGATGGTCTCAATGGTTGACGTGTGGTGCCGCCGGGCAAGGCCCGATACGACCACGAGTCCGCGGGCCTTCGCGACACGGCAGGAGGCCGCGACCGCCTCGATGCCTGGGGTGTCGATCGCAGCTGGACGTTCGCAGTACACGTGAAGGCCGCGGTCGATAGCCGCAGCGAATTGGCCAGGTCGGGACCATGGGGCCGCGGCCAGGATCACGGCATCGAGGTCTGCTTCCACGACATGTCGCCATGCGTTCGCGCCCACGAAGCGGCGCTCGGCAGGGCACTCAAACTGATCGCCGACGGCTGCCTTGAGAAGATGGGCCGCCTCAGTGAGGTGATCGTCAAAGAGGTCTCCCATCGCTACGATCCGGACCGAGGGATGGGCGATGGTCGCCTGCTGTGCTGCTCCCGTGCCCCGTCCGCCGCATCCGATGAGGCCCACGCGAAGCCGTTCGGTGCCGGAAGCAAACAGGCTTCGCGGCGCACCCATGCTGATGGTCGCGGCACCCACTGCCCCAAGGGCACCGGCCAAAAGGTCTCGGCGGTTCGGCCTCCAGAGGCGAGTCGCAGTGGGCATTGTTGATATCTCCTCAGCGTGGAATGCGGTCGGCAGTGGATCGATGCAGTGTAGCCCTGGGGTCGGTTCCCTGCACGGTTCTCATCGCGACCGGGAGGCCAGTCTCGCGGCTGACTTATACACCTCCAGCTCAACGGCGCGAGGGTCGCCGAACGCCTCTTGGAACTCACGTCGCCTGATCGCAGCGGAGTCGGGGGCAAGGGCAGGCTTCACCCCGAGCATTTTCTGATAGGCGATGAAGTCGCGCTTGCGCGTCTGGATCAGGTGATGCGTGAGCGCCCACGCCGCAGCGTACGCATCGAGGGCCGATTCTGGACGCCGGAAGGCATTGTCATCGCCGATGATCGCCTCGACTGAGCCCGGCCGGAACGTGGCCAGGAAATGGTCGAGACGAGGCCGGTTGGTGGAGCCGATTGCTCGCCAGCCGCGGGCATTCTCGAGGTCGGGAGTTTCAAAGTACGTGGCGATGCCCTCGCTGACCCAGAGTGGCACTGGCGCGAGGCGGCGATGCATGCCGCGGTTGAAGGCGAGCTGATGGGTTGCCTCATGCACGATCGTTGCGACCATGCCGCTCGCGGCAGGGCTCGACAGAATCTCGAGACCCACATTGCCCGGCCGCCGACCGCGGACCGCCGCCACCATGTCGCTGCCGGTGAGGTCATACGTGATGACCCGATTGGTGAGCAGGTTGTAGTACCCGACGACCCGATCGGCCGCGGGCCCGAGATCGGTCGCCGCCGCCGCAGCGTAGGCCTGCCGGTCTGCAAAGATCACGACCACGAGCGGTCGCTTCGAGGCAGAAAGGTCGAGGCCGCCTTTGGTCCAGTAGTTTCCGAAGGCGTCATGCAGTCGCTCAAAGAGCGCGGCGCACCATTTGGCGTAGTCCCTCGTCGTGTCAAAGCAGACCACGTAGTGCTTCGTCTGAAGGACCTCAAACCCGGGAGGGAGCGTCGCCAACACCATGGGCCCAAAGTCGTCGGCCGCGTCGGCCACTGCGGCTTTCGCAGGCGCCTTCGCGGTGACGGTGCCCGGCTCGAAAACCTCATAGCGGCCGTCGTCGTGCTCGAGGAGAATTCCGCCATCGACGGCCTCAACGATCACCGCGCCCCTGGCAACATGCCCATCGGTGGCTCGGATCTCCACGCGATCCCGTGCCAGGGTTTCCGTTGGAAGCTCGCCTGCGAGGACCGCCCGTGCCGCAGCGTTAAGGATGACGAGCCCACACAACCACCGAGGGTCGGCCGGTCGGTGCCGCTTGGCAGAAGCCCGTTGGGGCCGTTCCCGATGCGTCGAGCGTGTCATGACGGGGCATTCATGTGGAAAACGAAAATGACTGGGAAGGCTGGGCGAACCTGGGCTGGCCGTTTCAACGGTCATCGAGGGCACTGGCATCGCGTTGCCATCGATGCATCGCTACCGTCGTGGCCCACTCGGTGCCACAACTGAATCTCCCAGGAGCATCGTCTCGGATGTGCCCGCCTGTCGCAACGCGAACTTCATGGTTTGTCATGGTCGCAGTCGCTTTCATGTTCACCGGCTGCGCCGGCTGGGCGTACCGCCTCGATCCGAAGAAGGCAGCCCTCGAGCGCGAACGCTATGGCGCCACAGCAGACCAGCGGATCGGCGACCTCCGTGCCGATGCTGAACGGGCGAAGACCGACGGCAGCCAGGCCACACAGGACTTTACGCACCGCCTCACAACGCTCCTGCCCGAGGAACACGACCCGCGGGTTCGGATGGTGATCCTCGATGTGGCCGCAGGATTCGATACGCCCTCGGCGGTGGCAATCTGCAAGGGGGCTCTCGAAGACCCGGACGAACGAGTTCGCGCCAAGGCCTGCGACGTGTGGGGCCGCCGGGGTGGTCCCGACGCAGTGGCCCTGCTGGCGACCCGGTATGACGCCGACGAGTCTATCGACGTGCGGCTTAAGGCGATCAAAGAGCTTGGCAAGCTTGAGGACGAGAACGCGATTCCGGCGCTCGCGCGAGCGCTTGAAAACTCTGACCCGGCCGTTCAGTACCGGGCAGTCGCCTCGCTCAAGGAGGTCAGTGGACGTGACTTGGGCGATGACGTGAACCTCTGGCGAGCATGGGCGGCCGACCCCAAGGCGCCCGGAACCGAATGGTCGATTGCTGAAGGCTTTAGGCAGATGTATTGACGATGGCAGAACCTGTCAAACAGCGAGGGCTGTGCCGGCCGGGGAAGCTGCTGCAACCATGAAGGGCCCCTCGCTCCCGCCGCGTTCCGCCGGCCCCGCGCGCCGATACCCCTCATGGCACCGCGCGCCCACCATCCCCCCCGCACACACATCGATGCCATTGCCATCTGCCCACGTCCCCCAGACTCTGCCGCCGCGCGGGTCAACTTGGTCGTGGCGCCGCGTCTGTATCGCCCTCGGCGGCCTCGGCTGCCTGGTACCCCTCGCGCTGACCCATGCTGCGCCTCCGAGCCGTGCTCGGACGGGCCCCACGAGGTTCTTCGAAGGGCTCATGAAGACCAAGCCGGAGCCCACGCCCGCTTTCATTCCGGTGCCCACGCCGCCGGGCGCGGCTGATATCGAGCGGCTCGAAAAACTTGCGGCTCGCCATCGGCCGCCGTCGGCAAAGCCGGCCCCGCCGCGTCTGCCCTCGTGGCAGGAAACAAATGATTTCATCGCGTCCGCGAAGTCATCGGCTGGAAGAATCATCGCCGATGCCGCTGCACGGGATTATCAGCCTGCGCCGAGCCTGCCGGAAACGGTGACCGTGGCGGCACGGCCTGCCGCCGCCGGCCGCACTGTGCCCCTCGTCGTGACGCGGATGGAGCCATCCGGCATGTCGGCGCCGGCCACGGCGCGTTTCGAACGGCTCCGGAAGTGGATTCAGTCCACGCTCGCCACATACCAGCGTCGCCCCCTCAACTCGGCGCACCACACGCCCTGGGAAGTGATGCACGGCTTCGTCGCATTCGGTATTCCGACGCAGATTCGCGTGGGTGGGCCGGCGGGTGATCTCGTGAGCGCGATTGGCTGGTCGAATTCGGGCGGCGTCTGCAAGGGGCAGACGATGCTGACCGTCACAGGGGATCGCCTGCACGCACTCAAAGGCTACTACGGTGTGCAGGGGCACCCCGCCCAGTACCTCGCGATCCTGGCCCAGTGCCGGGTGGCCGCGGGTTCGCCAATCGTCCTCCACGGGAAGCGATTCACCGTGGCCGACCTCATCGAGGATGAGAAGCTCTCCTGCAAGGCAGGCACGGAGCTCACGTTCGCCCTCATCTCGCTGGCTCATTACCTCCCGACCGATGCCACCTGGAAAAGCCGTGACGGCCAAGACTGGTCGCTTCCCCGGCTCGTCGAAGAGGAGATCGTGCAGCCGATCCGCGGCGCGGCCTGTGGCGGCACCCATCGACTCTTCGGGCTGTCGTACGGCTGCCAGCGACGCCTCAAGGCCACAGGCCAACTCGACGGGGCGTACCTCCGAGCCGATCGGTATGTCCGCGACTTCCAGAATTTCACGCTCACGAAGCTCCAGAACCGCGACGGATCGTTCAGCACCGAGTGGTTCAAGTATCCCGCCGATCGCGAGGACGACATCGACCGCAAGGTCCAGACGACAGGGCACATTCTTGAATGGCTCGTGGCCTCGCTCGATCAAGAGCGGCTGTACGATCCGCGAATCGTGGCGGCGGCCGAGTTCCTCAGTCGCGCACTCATGCGAGAACCCTCTCGCGAGTGGAAGATCGGTCCCCTCGGGCATGCCCTGCACGCCTTGAACATGTATCAAGAGCGGGCCTGGGGCGTCGTCCTGCCCGGAGGGATCGCGGCGTTCCACGGCACCATGAAGGCACCCGGCGAGACCTCGCGGGTGGCCGACACGCCCCGCAAGACCGGGACCAAGAAGCGGTAGTCCGAGGCGGCGGCCGCTCTCGGATGCGTGGGCTGCTTGATCCCTTGGCTCGGCCATCGTACGCTTCCGACGCGGGTCTCCCGGGCGGCTTCTTGGTCTGGCTCGGCGTACCTTCCGTGTCCCCGGCCGGTGCCGGACGCCCGGCCCGCGTGGAGCGGATCGATGACTGCACCTAACGTCACCTCGCAGCTCGAGCAGCTTCTCGACTTGGCTGCGCGTCTTTGCGAGTCCACCGGGGCCGAGGCGATCCTCGTGCTCGCCGACGAACGGTTGGACTGGGCCCGCGTTCGGCAGCTCGCCCCCAGCGTGCCGCTCCTCGTGGCTTCCGACGAGAAAGCTGATCTGGCCGGCGCCGAGGAACATGCGATCCGCACGGTCCTGTTGGATGTCCCAGGGCTTCCCGTCTACGAGCGGCTTGCGCAGGCCCTGTTGGAGTCCGTTGCGGCCGACCTGCTGCTGCCCGAGGCCCAGGTGATCGCCGTCTACAGCGGATTCGAGGCGGGCACACTCGACTCGGTGAGCATCCTCCGACTTGCCGAGCACCTCGGCCAGCTGACTGCTCGCGACCTTCGAAACCTCGAGACGAAGGTGCCATTGGAGACGCTCAAGCTCGTCGTCGATCTGGCCGTTGAGATCGGGCGCGAGGGCCGCGAGGGGAAGCCGGTGGGTACCCTCTTCGTCGTGGGCGATACCCGCAAAGTCATGCAGGCGAGCCATTCGGCCGGCTTCGATCCTGTCCGCGGCTATGGCCGAGTCGAGCGGCGGTTGACTGATCCGCGGGTGCGGGAGGGCATCAAAGAGATTGCCCAGCTCGATGGAGCCTTCGTGATTGGCCCCGATGGCACGGTTGAGGGCGCGGCCCGCTACATCGACGCCTCTGCAGAGAGTGTTTCCTTGGCCAAAGGCCTCGGCGCCAGGCACTGGGCCGCCGCGGCGATCACCCGCCGCACGAAGAGCGTGGCCGTGGCGGTGAGCGAGACCAGTGGTACCGTGCGCATTTTCCACGACGGCGAGGTCGTACTCCGCATCGAGCCCTTCCGACGGGCGATGAAGTGGAAAGACTTCGAGTACGAGCCGCCGGGCGGCGACTGATGCGAGACATGTCTCGCCGCTGGTAGGCTCGCGGCGTTTCCGGAGCCTCCACCGAGTGGAATCTGAGTCCAAGACGAGCATGCCCGACCTCACGGGTAGGACCGTATTCGCCATCGATCTCTTGTCGCGGGTGTACCAGCTCTTCCACGCGCTGCCGGAGATGACGGCCCCAGACGGGCGGCCGGTGTCGGTCGTCTTCGGCCTCACTCGCGACCTCCTCGACATTATCGAGAAGCGCCGGCCCGACTATCTCTT
This sequence comes from Planctomycetota bacterium, assembly GCA_031403195.1. Classification (GTDB taxonomy): domain Bacteria; phylum Planctomycetota; class Planctomycetia; order Pirellulales; family UBA1268; genus QWPN01. Next base: position 22,174 of record JANNSZ010000033.1, read on the forward strand.
CTGTGGCATGGACGCGGCCGGTCCGACCTTTCGCCATGAGCGGTTCGAGGCCTACAAGGCTCACCGGGCTGAGATGCCGGTCGATCTGGTGCCGCAAGTACCGCTCGTGCGGCGACTCCTCGACATCATGGGGATTCCCTGCCTGGAGCTGGCGGGCTACGAGGCCGACGACGTGCTGGCCACGCTGGCCGTGCAGGTCACTGCTGCCGGTGGCACCTGCACGATCGCCACGAGTGACAAAGACGCCCGCCAGCTTCTCAGCGATCGCGTGCAGCTCCTCAATCTCAGAAACAATGCGCCGCTGGGAATCGCCGAGCTCGAAGCCGACTGGGGCATCAGGCCCGACCAGGTCGTGGACTTTCTGGCCCTCGTCGGCGACGCGGTAGACAACGTGCCGGGCGTGCCCGGCATCGGCCCCAAAATCGCCGGTGAGCTCATTCAAACGTTTGGCTCGCTTGAGGGCGTGCTGGCCAACATCGACAAGGTATCGGGAGCCAAGCGGAAGGAGAATCTCACGGCCCATGCCGCGACGGCGCGGGAGGGTCGCGCGCTCATTCAGCTCGAGACGGCGGTGCCGCTCGACATTCCGTGGCAGGCTGGGCTGCGGCATGAACCCGATGCAGAGCCACTTGCGGCGTTTCTCCGAGAGCTTGGATTTCGGAGTCTGTTGGGACGCGTGCAGGTGAAGGCCGTGGCACCGGTGGTCCGTCGCCAAGGGGCGATGCTGTTTGACATGGACGCCGAGCCGGAGCCAATGGTTCATGCACCGGCTGATGTGACGGTGCCCACGACGGCTGCCGAGGCAGCCGCGATCGTGAACACACTCCGGTCGCTGCGAGAGATCGTCATCTGCGTGGCGATCCCTGCCGCCGCCACCCCCATGACGCAGCCGCTTGGGATGGCCATCGCTGCGGGGGATGTGGTTGTGTGGTTCACCGCCGAGCACCTGGCGACCGTGGAGTCGCTGCGGGCCTTGCTCGCGGATCCGTCAATTGCCAAGCGAGGCCACGATCTCAAACGGCACGATGTCGCCCTGCGCACGCTGGGCATCACGATGGCTGGCGGTTCCTTCGACACACTGCTGGCGGCCTACCTGCTCGAAGCAGGCGAACGGAATCTCGGCCTCGTCGAGACCTGCCGCCGGCATGGCCTTGGGGCGGTAGTGCCGACCGACCCTGATGCTGCGGTCGCCATCGATCATCCGACCGATCCGTCGGCAGCCGCCTCGCATTGCGTTGCAGTGGCCGCGCTCTGCCGCGTGCTGCCGCCGGCGCTCGAAGGAGCGGGCCTCGCGCCGCTCTATCACGACCTCGAGATGCCGCTCGCTCGGCTGCTCGCCGATATGGAGTGCCGCGGGGTGCGGATCGACGTGCCGCTTTTGGAAGGGCTCTCGAAAGACTATGCCGCCCGACTCGCCACGCTCGAGACCGAGATTCACGCGATTGCCGGACGGTCATTCTCGATCGCGTCACCGATTCAGCTCCGGACCGTGCTCTTCGACGACCTCGCCCTCCCGGTGATCAAGCGGACAAAAACGGGACCGAGCACCGATGCGGAAGTCCTGGAAGAGCTTGCTCTCCAGCACGCTCTTCCAGCGAAACTGCTTGAGCACCGCCGCTACGCCAAGCTCAAGAGCACCTATGTGGACGCGCTGCCAGCGCTCGTGGATCCCCGCAGCAGTCGTGTCCACACCACCTTCAACCAAACTGTGGCGGCCACAGGGCGGCTGAGCTCGAGCGACCCCAATCTTCAGAACATCCCGATTCGTACCGCCGAAGGGCAGCAGATCCGCGCCGGTTTTGTGCCCGGTGCTTCCGGCTGGCGGTTCGTCTCGGCCGACTATTCGCAGATCGAACTGCGGGTGTTGGCTCACCTCTCAGGCGATATGGCGATGCGAGATGCCTTTGCCTCCGGTGTCGATATTCATATTCGCACTGCAGCGGCGGTGTACGGCGTCGGCGAAGACAAAGTCGATGACGCCATGCGGCGCACGGCCAAAGCGGTGAACTTTGGGATTCTGTACGGCCAGAGCGGCTTTGGGCTGGCGAAGAGCCTCGGTATCCCGCAGACCGAGGCCGTGGCGTTCATTGCGGCCTACCTCGCCGCGTTCGCGGGCGCGTCGGCCTTCATGGACGACGTGCTCGACCGCTGCCGCACTGATGGCTATGTGACCACGATGCTAGGCCGTCGCCGGGCGATCAGCGGTGTCCGCGACTACGCAGCACGACGTGGCAGCAGCGGCGTGCCGTCCCTGACGCTCCCCGAGCGCACGGCGGTGAACACCGTCGTGCAGGGTTCAGCAGCCGATCTCATCAAGCTCGCGATGCTCGCCGTGGATCGCAGGCTCCGTGCCGAGCAGTTGGAGGCAGCCATCGTGCTTCAGATCCACGACGAACTGGTGCTTGAATCGCCCGCCGACGAAGTGGCCCCTGTGGAGCGAGTGACCGCAGAGGAAATGCGCGCCGCCATGCAACTTGATATTCCGCTCGAGGTTTCGGTCAGTTCCGGCGCCACCTGGGCCGAGTGCGGGTAGCGTTGCGGCTCGGGGTTGCCCATGCCATGTCGCCGGACGTTCGCTTCGGGCATCCTGCCCTGCGCTCACTCGATGGAGCCTTCGCTTCGCCATCCTGGCTGCGCTCAGCCTCCAACGCCGTCGGCCATGGCATGGTCAACCCCTCGCGGATGCGATGCCCCGTAGCCCGGTCACTGCGTGACCGGGTGAATGCGGTTTGCACTCGAACGGCCGCCAGGACGGCGGCCGGCTCGGCGTGGGCGACCTTGGCTTGCCACCGCCGAGCATGAGTCTGCCGGGGGCATGGCTGCCCCGGCAGACTCAGCATTGATCCGCTTCGCGGATCAAGAGCGGCCCCAGCCTGCCCATGCCATGTCGCCGGACGTTCGCTTCGGGCATCCTGCCCTTCGCTCACTCGATGGAGCCTTCGCTTCGCCATCGTGGCTGCGCTCAGCCTCCAACGCCGTCGGCCATGGCACGGTCAACCCCTCGCGGATGCGATGCCCCGTAGCGGAGTCCACACCGGATGCCGGGGTTTCACTATTGTTGGCGGGGCGGTCCCAAGTCGATCGGGTACAACACCGACATGATCATTGTTGGCCTTGTCGGACGGATGGCGGCGGGGAAATCGACCGTGGCGGCCGCGCTCGCTGCGCGGGGCGCCGAGGTCATCGATGCCGATCGGATTGCCCATGAGGTGCTCGATGACCCTGCGGTCGTGCAGGAAATCGTCGACCTGTTCGGCGACGGTGTCCTCGATGCCGCAGGCCGCGTGCGACGGTCCACTCTCGCTGCGGAAGTCTTCGGTCCATCGCCGGCTCATGAGCGGGCACTCATGGCCCTCGAGGCGATCGTTCACCCGGAAGTGAGGCGGCGGATTGAGCAGCGGCTCGACGCACTCGCCAAGGCCCCGGAGGCAGGCAAAAAGGTCGTGGTTCTCGACGTGCCGCTGCTGGTTCAGGTGGGCCTGGACGATCGCTGCGATCGGCTCGTCGTGGTCGAATGTGACGAGGGCGAGCGGCAGCGGCGGCTCACTATCCGTAGCTGGCCCGCGGAGCAGCGGAAAGCCCGGGAGCGGGCCTGGGAGCGTGGCTACCACCCGCCGGCACCAGAAAAAACCGTCGTCGTGGATGCGACCGGTGATCCCGCATATACTCGGGACCAAGTCGATCGGTTCTGGGATTCGCTGCGGCGGGATTGACCTTCCGCATGCGGCAGATTGCCGGGCAATCCACTCCTGCCTGGGGTTCTCATCTCGATTGCTTCAGCCTCCCGCGGTTCGCCTCTTCATGGCGGAGCACGGTGGCGCCGTGGCCTCCTTTCATCATCCTCCATCCTCGTCGTCTATCCTCCAGTCCATTCCAAAGGCTCTCACGGGTCGTCATGAGCTGTCCGGATCAGCAAGGTGTGCCATGAGCGAGCCTGCGTCTGCGAAACCTGTTTCCGACGCTGACCGAGAGCCCATCAGCCTCGCCGAGGAAATCGCCGACGAGGTGAGAGATGGGCTCGATGTCACGAGCCACTATGAGGCGCTCAAGAAGGGCGACCCTTCGATCGCGAGCCTCCAGGCGCTTTCGATGCAGGAGCTCATCGACCTGGCAAGGCAGGAGCAGATCGGTGATGTCACCGGGGCCAAGAAGCAGGATCTCGTCTTCCGGATCCTCAAAGAGCGAATCAAGCTCAACGGACTGATGTTTGGGGAAGGCACGCTCGAGATCCTTCCAGACGGCTTTGGGTTTCTCCGCAGCGCCGATTATCACTATCTGTCGTGCCCCGATGACATCTACGTCTCCCCGAGCCAGATTCGCCGGTTCGGTCTCCGCAACGGAATGAGTGTTGCGGGCCAAATTCGGCCACCCAAAGAAAGCGAGCGGTACTTCGCGCTCCTCCGAGTCGAGGCCATCAATGGCGAAGACCCTGGCAAGCTCTCGACGCGGGTGTTTTTCGATGAGCTCACGCCACTGCATCCCGACGAGCGGATTCAACTCGAGACAACGACCGACGAGATTTCGATGCGGGTGGTCGACCTGGTCGTGCCAGTCGGCTTCGGCCAGCGAGGGCTTGTGGTGAGCCCACCGCGGGCAGGTAAGACGATCCTGCTTCAGAAGATGGCCAAGTCGGTGCTCGCCAACTATCCCGACGCCTACGTCTTCATGCTTCTCATCGACGAGCGGCCCGAGGAAGTCACCGACATGGAGCGGCAGGTGAAGGGGCCCTCCTGCGAGGTCATCAGTTCCACGTTCGACGAGAATTCGAGCCGCCATGTCCAGGTGGCCGACATGGTGCTCGAAAAAGCCAAGCGGCTCGTCGAGTACGGCCGAGACGTGGTGATTTTTCTGGACTCGATCACGCGCCTCGCCCGAGCCTGGAATTCTGAGATGCCCAACTCCGGGAAGATTCTCTCGGGCGGCATCGATTCCAACGCCCTCCAGCGGCCGAAGCGGTTCTTCGGGAGCGCCCGCAAGGTAGAGCAGGGGGGCTCGCTCACGATCATGGCCACGGCACTCGTCGACACTGGCAGCCGCATGGACGACGTGATCTTCGAGGAGTTTAAGGGCACCGGAAACCTCGAAGTCGTGCTGGACCGCAGGCTTGTCGACAAGCGGATCTGGCCGGCGATCGACATCAACCGCTCGGGCACCCGCCGCGAGGAGATGCTTTTGGAGCCAGACGAGTACCGCCGCATCTGTGTCCTGCGGAGGGTGCTGGCCGAGATGAATCCGGCCGATGCGATGGAGCTTCTGATCAACCGGCTTTCCAAGACCGAGTCGAACGCCCAGTTTCTCGCGAGCCTCAAGTCGTAGCCGCACCGGCGATGCCTCCACCCATGCCAGCATTTCGCACCTTCGAGGGATCGCCGCGCCAGCTTCCGCCGGGAATCCGCGTGGCAGTGGCTGTCTCCCGCTGGAACGAGGCCGTCACCCGGCGGCTCTTGGAGGGTGCGGTGTACGGAATCACGTCAGCCGGGATCGCGGCCGACGCGATCGATGTGGCGTGGGTGCCAGGCTCGTTCGAGCTTTCGTTTGCGGCGGATCACCTTGCGGCGACGGGTCGCTATGCCGCCGTGATCTGCCTCGGCGCCATCGTGCGCGGCGAAACGAGCCACGATCGGCACATTGCCGCAGCCGCAGCCGCCGGGATCGAAGCGGTAGGGCGAGCCCGCTGCCTCCCCGTCCTCTTTGGTGTGCTCACGTGTGATTCGCTCGCGCAGGCGCTGGCGAGGGCCGCCGGCAGCGAGGCCGACGGGTTTGCGGGCAACAAAGGGGCCGAAGTCGCGGCCGCGGCCGTCGAGATGATCGGACTCGTTGACGCGATCGCTAGGAGCGGTCCTGTATGAGCCGTCGCAGCCGAGCCCGCGAGGTGGCGCTCCAGTCGCTGTTCCATCTCGATCTGGCCGCCGAGCCGGCGCCCGCTCCAGACAGGCTGGCAAGCCTTCATCAGTTTCACCGCGGTCGGCTGCGGTCTACCCCGCTCGTGGAGTTCGCCGACAGTTTGGTTGAGGGAGTCCTGGCGCACCGGGAGACGATCGATGCCATGATCGATCAGCGTTCGGAGCATTGGCGTCTCTCCCGGATGGCCGGAACCGACAGGAACGTGCTTCGCATAGCGGCCTTCGAACTGCTCCATACCGACACGCCTCCTGCGGTCGTGGCCGATGAGGCCATCGAGCTCGCGCGGCGGTATGGCGGCGCTGACTCGCCCCGGTTTGTGGCTGGGATCATCGGCCGATTCGTGAATGACGCGGCCACTGGCACAACTTGACCAGGTTGGCCAGCACCAGGAGGACCGTACCAGAATGGGTTTTCTTGATCGCCTAAAGGCCGGGCTCGCCAAGACTGCGAAGGTGCTCTCGACGGACGTCCGTGACCTCTTCAAGCAAGAGGGCAGGCTCGTTGATGACGCGTTCCTGGCAGACCTTCGAAAAGCGCTCGTCAAGACCGACATGGGCCCGACGGCGGCAGAGGTCATCGTCACGGACATCGGCACCCGTTTTCGTGCCCGCGTCGTCGAGCCGTCAGCCGTGATCGAGTCGATCCGGAGCACGCTCGTCGAACGGCTCCGCCCTGCCGAGGCGGGCCTGGCCACGGCAACCAGCGGCCCGACGGTGATTCTCGTCACCGGCGTCAACGGCTCTGGCAAGACGACATCCATCGCGAAGCTCGCGCGGCTGTTCACCCGGAATGGCAAGCGGGTCGTCCTCGGCGCCGGCGACACGTTCCGCGCCGCAGCCGTTGAGCAGTTGGCCATGTGGGCGGGCCGCGTCGGGGCGGAGATTGTCCGCGGTGAGACCGGCAGTGACCCGGCGAGTGTCGCGCACCGGGCCGTGGCGCGGGCGATTGAGGGAGGCTTCGATGTCTGTATTGTCGACACGGCTGGCCGCCTCCAGACCCAGTCCAACCTGATGCAGGAGCTTGGCAAGATCCGCCGCGTGATCGCCAAGCAGATCCCCGACGCACCGCACGAGACACTGCTGGTGATCGACGCGACCGCTGGGCAAAATGCCCTTTCGCAGGCCAAGGGCTTCAAGGAGGCGGCGTGCTGCACGGGCATCGTGCTGGCGAAGCTCGATGGATCGGCCCGGGGGGGCGTGATCGTGCCGGTGGCCGAGCAATTTGGCCTGCCAGTCAAGTTCGTTGGCGTGGGTGAAACGGCCGATGATCTCGAGCCATTTTCACCGGACGGGTTTTTGGAAGCCCTTTTGGAAGGGGCCGCGGGGGCCGAAGGCTGACCGGCATGTCTGCCTGACCGGTACTTCCTGCCAGCGTGTCCTGCCGGTCGCGGAAACCTTGCTGCCCGGCCGAAGGAAGCGGCTTTTTTCCCAGCTTCACAGCCGATCCTCCGTTGTGAGGTGGGGGGATTCTTTGGCCGCGAGCATGCCCTGGCGGAGCGTGCGCAACGCGAGTTCTCCCCACTGACAACGCCTGTCGGGCCACAAAGGATGTGGCCCGCGTTCCACACCCACGCATTGGAGCACCCGAGACCATGCGATTCGTCAAGTTGAAGCTACCTCTGTGGGTGGCCGGAGGCCTGTTGACGGCCGCAGCCACTTCCGCAACCGCGGTCGAGCCGTCCGGATTCGACCCTTCCCTCTATACCCAGGTGTCCCAGGTCGATGCGCCGGTGATACCTCACGTGCCTCAGGAAGATGCCTACCAGATGCGGGCCCTGCCGCCGCAAGAGGCAGCCGCCGAAGTCGAGGAAGGCCCGACCCGGTACCTCGAGGTCGAGGCGCTCACCAGCCGCGGCCTGAGCACCTATGGCTGGATCGACGCCGGCATCGGTGCCAACAACTGGGGCTCCACATTCAACGGCCCGATTACGTTACCGGACCGCAATTGGCAAGGCCAAATGAACCAGTTGTACCTCGTGAACGAGAAGGTTCTCGATCTCGAAGACGGCGGGTTTGACTGGGGCGGTCGCGTCGACCTGCTCTACGGTACCGACTACATCTTCACGACGGCCCGCGGCCTCGACGGCAATCTGTTCTATCAGCCCAATCCGGCTGGTGCGGGTGGTGCCCCGAGCTGGGGTGAGAAGGACTACGGTCTCGCCATGCCACAGTTGTATGGTGAAGTCGGGTATGGAGACCATGCGGTGAAGTTTGGTCACTTCTACACCATCATCGGGTATGAAGTGGTACCGGCCATCGGCAACTTCTTCTACACCCATACCTACATGATGCAGTATGGCGAGCCGTTTACCCACACCGGCATCCTCGATGTCTGGTCAGTGAATGACCAGCTCACGATCTATGGCGGTATCACCAACGGCTGGGACAACTTCAGCGACCCGATTGACTACTTCGGGATCAACAACCCAGGCCCAGGCGCCAACAGCAATGCGGCGTTCCTCGGTGGTGCGACCTTCAAGAGCTCGGATGAAAGCCAGGCTCTGACGATGACCGTGTCGAGCGGTAACGAGATCGGGTCGTTCGCCGCAGTGGGCGGGCCGGCCAACATCGGAAACCGCTCGATCCTCAGCACCGTGTATGTCAACGAGTTGACCGACAAGCTGACGTATGTCTTCCAGAACGACAACGGCTGGCAGTTCAACGCGAACACGGGGCTTGAGACGATCGGCCAGCAGCCCGGCACGGCCTACTGGTACGGCATCAACCAGTATCTGTTCTATACCTTCAGCGACAACCTCGTTGGCGGTATGCGGCTCGAGTGGTTCCGCGACAACAACGGCTACCGCGTGATCAACCCGATCCGCAACGCCCTGTTCGGCGGACCATTCCAGGGTGGCTACCAAGGCAACTTCTGGCAGATGACCTACGGCCTCAACTGGAAGCCGATGGGCAGCTCCAACTGGATGGTGCGTCCTGAGATCCGGTATGACTGGTACTCGCCAGACAACGCGGGCGCCCCGCTGCCGTACGGAAACTTTGACCAGTCCGGCCAGCTCTACGGCGGCTGCGACATCATCTGGCAGTTCTGATTGTCCCGGCGGCGGGGCCATCCATGGCCCCCGCCGCCTCCGGGCCTGCCCAGCCGGGGCCGCCCTCCAGGCGACCTGGCAACCGAAGCGTGAAAGCGAGGCCCACCGGAAACCGGTGGGCCTCGCCGCTTTTGGTGCGCAGGCTGGCGGCTGGCGGCTGACGCCGAGTGTCGCCGTGGTGTCGCGGGCGGGTCGCCAGCCCGTGCTGGCAGGGCCCCTGGAGGCTCTCGCTGCCCAGCGGCCACTCCCTCGCCACCGCCGTAAGTCCAATGGATACGGAATAAAGAGGCAATTTAGGAAACATGCGTAATCTGAGTAATCCGCACAGTTTTACATGTTTGGCTCCGACCGTTAGCCTTTTGGCTCGTTTTTGGCCCACGAACCCTCGCGGGGCGGATCGTCTCCGCCCGATGAACAAGGGGGTCTGGGCAGTTCGGAGAAAACCACGATGAGTCTGACGATCGGCACGAGAAGGTTCGAGACGCTGCATTCCAGCGTTGGCCTCATGGGTCGAGTGACCCTCACCCTGCTCCTGGCCGTCGTCGCGACGACATCCCGCGGCAGCGAGCCGTGGCTGACCGACTACGAGGCGGCCCTGGCTGCCGCTGAGGAAACTGGCCGGCCCGTCCTGGCGGTCTTCACCGGAAGCGATTGGTGCCAGCACTGCCGGACCCTCGAGCGAAACGTGCTCGAGACAGATGAGTTCTTGACGTGGGCGGCTGACCGGGTGGTGCTCCTGATGGTGGACCTCCCCCAAAACGGCATTTCCACCGAGGATCGCAAGGCCCGGTCTAGGATTTGCGTGAAGTACGGCGTGAGGTCCTTTCCCAATACCGTCCTCATCGCACCGGACGGCTCAGCGGTAGCCTCACAGCCTGGCTATCGAGGCCAGGCGACCGGCACGTGGCTGGCTTCGTTCGACGGGCACGCCCCGGTCCGTACGGCGTTGGTCTCTTCTGGGAAGCCCACCGTCCACTCCTCGCTCGTTTCGGCGGTCGAAACAGCTCGAGGCGCCCACAAGCCCATCCTGGTGATGGTGTCGCGTTCCGGGGATGCGTCGGCCACGACAAGGCTCTCGTCGCTCCTCAATGACCCGGAGTTTGAATCGTTGGCCGCCGAGCACTTCGTGGTCGCCCAGCTGCCTCCGGCCGGTGGCCATGACCAGGCCGAGCAGGACGCTGCCGTGGCCGAGCTCATCGGGGGGGATGAAGGTGCCTCGGACGCCCTGGAAATCGTCGTCACGGACGATGGCCACACGGCCGTCTTCAAGGAGTCGGGCACTCAGGAAAATCGCCGCGTTGTCAGTGGTCTGCGGCGGTTTCTGGCAACTCGCCAGGCCGCACCGACGCGCCGGTAACCCGCTCATCGCCGAGTGCCGCAGGAGCGTAGAGCAAAGCCGCGGCGTTGAGTTCGGAGGCTGCTCCCCGCACCGCTGCGACTGCGGAAGCGAAGGCCTCAAGCGACGCGGAGGACTCCGCCGCATCGCCCCTGAGTGTCTCCATGGCCGCTCGGATGTGGCGCGCACCCTCGGATTGCGTCGCCATGCCCTCATGCACCCGCTCCAGGGCCTGGGTGACTGATTGGACGGGGGCGATAATCCTGCCAAGTTGCTCACTGACGGCCGCCACCTCGGCCATCCGGCTGCTCACTTCATTGCGAAAGCGATCCATTTCCATTGTGCCGCCGGCCACGGCCGCCTGCATGTCTCGCACCAGTCGCTCGATGTCCTTCGTGGATTGAGCCGTCTGGTCGGCGAGCCGGCGGATCTCCTGGGCCACGATCCGGAAGCCCCGGCCAGATTCACCAGCCTTCTCGGCCTCGATGGTGGCGTTGACGGACAGGAGGTTGGTCTGTTCGGCCACTTTCGCAATGGTTGTCACGACTGCCGTGATGCCCGCCGCTCGCTGACTGATTGCGGCCAGCTTACGAGTGAAAGCATTCATGGCTTCATCCAGGTGCTGGATCGAGGCAGCCATGCGATCGAGTCCTTCGCGGCCGTCGTCGGCAACGCCAGCCGCCTTGCGAGCGCTGGTCATCACTTCGCCAGTCGCACCGAGCAGCTGCTCACTGGTCGCCGAGATCTCGGCGACTGCAGCCGCGATTTCGCTTGCCGAACCACCAAAGGCTCGAAGGGCGCGTTGCTCGTGGCGGAGCGCGTCGGACGTGTCGGCCTCCATTGCGTCGAGGCGGCCTCCGGCCGCACGCACAGCGGTCAGGATGTTTCCAAAGGCGTGTTGGAGGCCCACAATCGCTGCCAAGATACGACCAGACTCAGCGCCGCCACCGAGCACGACAGTCGGGGCCACGCGGCCGGCCGCCACTGCCTCAGCCAACCCTGCTGCCTCGCGGAGGGGCCGCGCGATTGAGTCAGCGACCCACAAGGCCGCGCCGACAGCGGGAAGAGCCGCCAGAAGTGCTGCGGCGGCGAAGGCAATCGCCAGCCGTGGTGGGGCCCACGCTGTTCCCGGAGGCAGGCCATCAACTCGTGCGACAACCACAACGACGGCCGCTATCGTGACCGCCGTCGCAATGACGATCCCGAGGGCAGCCAAGGCAAGTCGAGTGCGCAGCGACATCGGAGGCTCCGAGCAACGGGGTAACCTCCGAAACAGTAGGTCGCACGAGCGCCGCCTGCCAATGAGCAGAATCAGCCCCGCGGCGACAGAATCGTTGCAACCGCTCGGATTGGCACCACGGATTGGGCTTCCGGTGCCGTTGGCTCCGCATGGGCCGACTGCCGAAGGCTGGCCGCCGCCCCACACCCGGCGATGGGCAGGAGCATAAAGACCGGGGCCGCGAGCCAGGGCAACCAGAGCGGGACTCGCCCCGAGGCGCGGGGAGCAGGATCGTAGGGCGTCGGAGCAGTGGAGTGCATACGGGATTCCACGAGGGCAGTTCCGGCACCACTGCCGGCTGGCAGGGGAGGAGATAGCCGCCCTGTGCCTCCTGGGGCAAGGCTGCAATGGCCGAGGCGGGGATCGAACCCGCACGGGGATGACTCCCCACGGGATTTTAAGTCCCGTGCGTCTGCCAGTTTCGCCACTCGGCCTGTGTCTCAGATCGTAGCCTCATTTTGCCCGTCTTTCGAGAAATGCTGTGGCGAGGCACGAGGTCGCCCCTACACTCGCCTGCTGAGTCCCATCCCACCGAGTCGAGCGGCAGCCTCTTTGAGCCAGCCCACGCCACCCCCCCAACACCTAGCAGACGCCGCGATTCCCGTCGTTGGCCAGCCTTCTGCCCCGTCTGGGATTGATGGAATTTTTAGCGGACTTGGCTCCCGAGCCTCGCTGGGGATGGATGTCGTCCTGGTGGGGCTCGTGGCGCTCCTGCCGGTCCTTGCCTGGAGTATCGCGGCGGTCAGGCGAGGCCGCTTGGCTCTCCACAAGCGGCTTCAGCTGGTGATCGTGGCGCTCCTGGCACTCGCGATCGTGATTTTCGAGATCGATGTGCGGCTGGTGAGCGATTGGAAGGAGCGGGCTCGCCCGAGTGGATTCTGGCCGACCGGGGTTCTGTGGGCCCTCGGCATTCATCTGGTCTTCGCGATCTCGACCTTTGTGCTCTGGGTCTGGGTCGTCTGGGAGGCGCTCGCGCGGTTTCCAAGTCCTCTCGCACCGGGCCAGCACGGGCCACGGCACCGCGTCATGGCAAGGCTGGCGGCCCTTGATCTCGTCGTCACCGCCATTACTGGCGGCGTCTTTTATTGGCTGGCCTTCGTGGCCTGACGGGCTCGCGCAGGCTCCCGCGGTCCGATTCTCCGACAGATCGCGATGCCTCCCACATAGAGGAGGCACAAGGGCAATGCCAGGAAGAGCATGCTATAGGGGTCGGCCGGAGTCAGGATGGCCGACACGATGAAGATGGCCAGGACGGCCATGCGCCACTGGGACACGTAGGCGTCGACATCGAATACCCCGATGCGTTCCAGAAAGAGCATCACCAGCGGCAGCTGAAAGCCAAGACCGAACCCCACTGGCAGCACGAGAACAAAACTCATCCATTCGCTGATTCGCGGGTCGGGGTCGAGCCCCAGCCAGTCGTTGAAATCGAGCAAGTAGGCCAGGACAAAATCGAAGACGAAGAAAAAGGCCAAGAAAACGCCCGCCAGAAAGAGGGCCACGCTCACCGGCAGAAAAACATGGATGAGCTGCTTCTCGTGGGGATAGAGCCCAGCCGCCACGAACGACCACAGCTGGTAGAAAATCCAGGGGCTCGCCAGCACGAAGCCCACGAGCAGAGCGGCTTTGACGTAGATGCCGAAGGCTTCCTGCGCGCTGAGGGTTGTGATGCTCACCCGCGCGTCGCGGGACAGCGGCTGCCAGAGCATGATGGGCACGAGGGAATCGATGTCGAAGATGCCGCTGGCGTCCGCTGGGCTGTCGTCGGTCTTGTCGTCGGGCGCGGCCGGAGCCGGGGTGCGGTCCAGCATGCGGGCGAGCCGATCGGGGTGGACCTCGCGCAGTTCGTACGTGAGGCCTCGCGTCTCGACCGCATCACGGATCTCCGCCTTCGAGTAGGGGAGTGGAGTTCCGGTCCAGCCGTCCGCCAGCTTGATGGCCTTCTGCGAGTAGTAATCTCCCAGGGCCCGCCGTAGGGGCTGCTCGATCAGGTGCACGACCGGCCGGGCCACCAGAAATCCAATCACCGCGCCTGCCACCAGACCCAGGGCCGCGCGGATGAGGCAGCCGCGGAGTTCCTCGAGGTGCTCGCCGAAGCTCATCGTCGAGGTTTTGAAGAGATCTTCGTCGTTGGCCTGAGTCACGTCATGCCCCGTATTTTCCGAGCCGTAGGGCGTGGGCCATCGCCTGAAGCATCAGGTGTTTGGCCGGAAAAATCCCGAGCCCGCCCCGCAGGCACTCCCGTTCGGAAAACTCGGTGAGGCCGTCGGGCCGGCAGGTATCGGCGACCAGGAGAGTGGGCACGGGGTGCCACGAATGGCTCTTCAGGCGGCTCGGGGTCGAGTGGTCGCCCGTCACAATGAGCACGTCGGGGCCAAGGGCCTCGATCCGTGGAATGGCGGCGTCGAGTTCCTCGATCCGTTTTACCTTGGCGTCGAAAGCTCCGTCTTCGCCAGTTGAGTCGGTGTACTTGAAGTGGAGAAAGAAGAAATCGAAGTCCTTCCAGCAGTCTGCAAGCGTGTCGATCTGCTCGGCAAGCGTCGTGGCCTCGCCCACAATCTTCATGCCGACGAGCTGAGCAAGGCCCTTATACATGGGATAGACCGCAATGGCAGCGGCCCGCAGGCCGTAGAGATCTTCGTAGGAGGGCAGGGCAGGGCGGGCAGCGAACCCACGCAGCACCATGCCGTTGGCCTTGGGTTCAGCAGACAGAATCTGGCACGAGCGCCGGACGAACTCGGCTGCCACTTCCGCGGTACGGGCAGCCGCCGCCTCGAGCGGCATCGGCGCGAGCGGGGGAACGCCAGTTGCCTGGGGGTCGGTGTCGGCCACGGCCCCCGAGAGCTCAGGGCCACGGAACACCACGACGAAGCGATGCTCCTTCACCGGTCGCACAAAGACCTCGACACCGGGTACGGTGACGGACTGCAGTCGCTCCACGACCTTGAAGCTTTCCTCTGACGGAATACGGTCGGCTCGACGGTCACTGATCGCGCCCGATGCATCGAGCGTGCAAAAGTTTCCACGCGCGGCGACGTCGTTGGGTCCGAGCTCGAACCCAATCCCCGTGGCCTCGAGTGCCCCGCGGCCGATTTTGAATTCGAGCGGGTCGTAGCCAAAGAGGCCGAGATGACCAGGACCAGACCCTGGCGTGATGCCTGGCAGCACGGGGACACTCGAGCCGCTCGTGCCCCGGGCGGCGAGTCGGTCGAGATTCGGAGTCGCTGCCGTTTCGAGCTCCGTTCGGCCGCCTGGCCCCATGGGAAGTCCGCCCAGGCCATCGGCCACGAGAAGGACAATCTTCGAGCCGTTTTTCTCGGCCAAGTCGCGGACCAGGTCGTGTTCGATCACTGCGGAGTGACTCCTGAGGGATATGCTGGCAGTTCAGCAGTATTCGGCCGCTGGCAAACCCGGACAAGCCCGCCCAGGAAAGCTCCCCGATGAGTGTCATCAGGCCTCGGCTTCCGGCGGATCCGCTCCAGTACGAGGCGGTCGGTCCTGATGGTCGGCCATGGGAGCCTGGTGACTTCGCCGGCCGGCTGGATGACATTCGGCGCGCGCTCATCGCCGAACCAAAAATGCTCGATCTGCCAGGGCAACTCCTGGCAGACTACGGCTCTCGCCGCCCGGCAAGCCGGCTCTTGGCGATTCTGTCCGAGGCACGTCGAATCCGGGATGCGGTTGACCGGGTCGTGATTGTGGCGGGCGGTCGCATCAGCGAGTCCACACGACTGCTGGTGAGCTCGTGCTGCCATCCGTTTCACAGCCACCTGCCTCGTGGCTCCCGAGGAGGAAAGCCCCGGCTCACTTGGCTCGATGCAAATTCCGACAACGATAGAGCGCACGGCCTGCTTGACCTTGTGGCACCTGAGGGAGGGCCCCGTTCCCGCGACCTCCTCGATCAATGGGCGATTCTCGCGATCGGCTCTCACGTCGACGGTCAGGCTGTCGTGGCGACCACCAACCTGCTCACGGCGGCGCTGGAGAAGACCGGCGCACGTGACGCTGGGAGTGTCGCCGAAAGGCTCGTGGCCGTTGCAGCACCCCAGAGCACGCTCGCATGCTTCGCCGCGTCGCTTGGCTCCGATCAACGGTTCCATGACGAAACCCAGGTCGACTCTCCTGCAGCGGTATTCACGGCTGCGGTGCTCCTTCCGGCGGCGATCGCAGGGATCGACATCGTGCGGCTGCTCGAGGGGGCGGCCGCGATGCTCACGCGATTCTCCGAGGCGCCGGTCGCGATCAACCCCGTGCTGATCGATGCGGCCTTTCGCGATCACGCGGCGCGCGAGGCCCACCTCGAAGGCCATGTGTTTGCGGGTGGCAGCCCGGCGCTCGCCGGCCTGTCGGCCTGGGGGCGGTCCATTCGGCCAGTGCCGCCAGAGTCTGCATCGCTCGTCACGTATGTCACGATTGCCGAATCGCGACGCCAGCGGCTCGGGCCTGAGCACGCGGCTGCCTCGGCGAGGCAGGCCGTCACGATTCGGCTCCCGCGACTTGACGAACACGCCCTCGGCCAGCTTCTGCAGTTCTTGATTCTCTCGGCAGCCGTGGAGCAGCGGCTGCGGGAGTCGGTATAGTTCGGCCTTCTTTCTTTGCGGAGTCTTGCAATGCCCGTCACCATCACATGGACCGGCCACGCCACGTTTCTCATCAGCACCGGCTCAGGCACGATCTTGGTCGATCCCTTCTTCGATGACTGCCCCACGGCGAGCATGCAGGCGGCCGAGGTCATGTGTGATGCGATTCTCATCACCCATGCGCACTTCGATCACATCGCCGACGCCGCAGCGATAGCGAAGCGCACGGGTGCGAAGGTCCACGCGGCCTTTGAGATTGCCAACTGGCTCGCAGCGCAGGGTGTGACAAACCTGCAGCCGATGAATCACGGTGGCACCGCGGCCGTGCCGGGAGGCACAGCCCGCATGGAAATGGCGTTTCATTCATCGAGCCTGCCCGATGGCAGCTACGGTGGAAACCCTGCGGGCTGGGTCCTCGAGATCGACGGCAAGCGGATCTATCTTGCTGGCGACACAAGCGTGTTCTCCGATATGGAGCGGATCGGCCACCCCCGCAATGGCCGTGGCCTCGACGTGGCGATCCTCCCAATCGGCGATCTCTTCACGATGGGCCCCGCCCAGTCGCTTGAGGCACTCCGCCTCCTGACCCCACGCCATGTCCTGCCATGCCACTACGGCACATGGCCGCCGATCGTTCAGGATGCGGCCGCGTGGGCCGCGAGCGTCCGCCGCGACACGCTTGCGGAGCCGCATGTTCTCGCGCCGGGCGAATCGTTCACGCTGGCATAGGCGGCACGGCAACTTCGATTGTGTCGCCGGTGACCCGAACGGGATAGACGGCGACCCTGAGCTTCTCGTTGTCGCACCAGGCGCCGTCGCAGGCACGGAACCGCCACGCGTGCCACGGGCATGTGATCACGCCCTCGACCAAGGGGCCGGAGGCGAGTGAGGCGCCCATGTGCGGGCAGAGGTCATCCACCGCATGGTAGCCGCTGCCGTCGAAGAATATGGCTATGAGTTGGCCAGCCACTTCAAACGTGCGGCCCTGACCCGCCGGGATGCTGCCGGTGCGGGCAACCGGCGTGAATGTGGCGTCGTCAGTCATGGCATCAGATGTACCATACGCAGCATGAACACCCCACCTCCAGGCGCAGGCATCCGGCTGCTCGTCCTCGACATCGATGGCACAGTCACGGACAGCCGCCATGTCGTGAGCGACGCGACCTGCCACGCGATCGCGCGGGTGCGGGCGGCCGGGGTTCGCGTCATGCTTGCCACGGGCCGCCGCTACCGCGACGCCCTGCCGATTGTCGAGCGGCTTGCTATCACCGAGCCGGTCGTCACGGCATCGGGTGGGCTTGTGAAACGGCCGTCTGATCACGCCACACTCCACCGCGCACACTTCGCGGACGGTGTGCTCTCAGGGGTACTCGAAATCGTCGTGGAGGCGGGGCACGAACCAGTGATCTACACCGACAGCTTTGACGAAGGATTCGACTTCTACTGCCGTAGCCTTACGGCTGCCGTCGAACCGCCAGCAGGGGGCGGATTTGGGGAGTACCTGGGGCGGAATCGTCACCTGGCCCGCGTTGCCCCGGACCTTCACCGGCATCCTCCCTCCGACGTCTTTGCGGGCTTCGTGATGGGGCCACGCGACGCGATGAGCGAGCTTGAGAACCGACTGGCCCATGCCTTCCCCAACGCACTCTCGCTCCACACGATCCGGAGTCCACGGTATTCCGAGTGGATGTGTGAGGTCGCGCCGGTCGGAGTCACGAAGTGGTCTGCCGTGGCGACGGTGGCCCACGGCCTCGGCATCGAACCCACTGCGATCTGCGCCGTTGGCGATGATCTCAATGACCTTCCGATGGTCCAGGCCGCTGGGCTCGGTATTGCGATGGGCAATGCTCGCGAGGAACTCAGGGTTGCGGCCGACCGGGTCGTGGGCACCCACGATGGGTCAGGAATCGCCGACGTGGTCGACCTCGTTCTCACCGGGCTTGCCTAGCCTGCCTCGCCCTCGCAGTGGCTCGCGGTCGGTGTCGTGAGGTGGCTTGTGTCGCTGGCTCACGATCCGTACCGTCCGCCGCCCTCTCGGACCCTCACGCCCAACGGTTTCGACGTCTTATGGACATCAGGCTCCATCGACCGCACTCGGTCTGTAGCCGCACCGGCCGTGGCTTCACGGCTGGCGAGATGTTCGTCTCGGTCCTCGTTCGGGGAGAAGGGGGGCTCGCTCGAATCGATGTGGGCTCTGAAGCCTGGGACGGCCCGCCGCCGGGCACGGTCGCCTGGTGGCGCTCGCGCTATCCAACGGCTGCCGACACTGGCCCCTCACTCGCGCCGGTCGAAGTCCTGCTCGACGCGATGGAGTCGCTTGAAGGCGATCCGTCGACCGAGCCGCTGCGGTACCTGCTCGCGCTCCAGCTCGTTCGCCGACGCGTGCTGAGGATGCATGACCAGCCTGCCGACGCACCAAGCGACGGGGCGCTGACCCTCTCCTGCCGGCGCCGCGACCGGGAGTACCGCGTGCGTGCAGTCTCCGCGGCTGAGGTCGCCGATCCGGCGGTGGCCGCGCGGCTCGACGCGCTCCTCTGGTCGGGAGATGCCGCATGAGCCGTGCCATGGCTGCCTCGCCGACCGTTCCTCGCGCTATCGGTCTGCTGCTGGTTGTAGCGCTCGCGGCCTCGAGTGGTGCCGCGTGCCCGCAGGCTCTTCGCGGCTACCAAGTCGGGACGATGCCGCTGCCCCGCGTTCTCCCGCCACAGCCCACACTCGACCAGGTCATAACCGCCGTCCACGACAACACGATGCGGGTGCGGAGCCTCACCGCGACGCAGGCGGTGCTCGTCGTACCGGGCGTGCCTCGGCTCTCGGCGCGCGTTGCCTGTGAGCCACCCCGACGCTTTCGGCTTCAGGCCCAGACCACGCTCACGGGGCCCGAGCTCGACATCGGCAGCAACGACGATCTCTTCTGGCTCTGGCTGCGGCAGCACCAGCCCCCGATCATCGCGTTTTGCCGGCACGACCGCTACGCCCAGTCGCAGGCTCGTCAGCTCCTTCCGATCCGCGCCGATTGGATGCCAGAGCTGCTCGGGCTCGTCAACTTCCGACCAGAAGACAAGCATGAGGGCCCCCATCTACTTCCTGATGGCCGCATTGAGATTCGCAGCCGGCTCGCAAACGACGGCGACGAGATCCTCAAGTCCACGATCCTCGACGGCACGACGGGTCTTGTGGCCGAGCAGCATCTGTTCACGCCGGCCGGCGAGCGGGTCGCCAGTGTCCGCACAACGAAGTACCGCGTCGATCCGGCATCGGGCGCCGCGCTCCCTCATCAGGTTGAAGTGTCGTGGCCAACATCAGGCGTCGACTTCAAGCTCGAACTCACTTCCATCACGGTGAATGGCGCGACCCCCGATCCAGCTGCCCTCTGGCAGATGCCCGCGTATCCGGGCTACCAGCCCGTGGACCTCGCCGAGCAGAGCCTGAGCCCGCCCTAACTGTCCGTGGAAGAAGCCACCATGGCCTTTTTCCACAGCCTGCGAAGCAATGGTCGGTGGCGCGTGGCCTAATGAGCGCTGGGGGCTTCCATCATCGTCCGAAGCTTGAGTCGAGCGAGGGAGAGGGCCGGTCCGATGGAGCCGATGGGCAGGCCGGTGAGGTTGCTGATCTCACCGTAGCTGCGTGACTCGAGGTGGTGCAGTCGCACGAGACGAGCCTCGTCAGGCTGGAGGCGGTCGAGAAGGGCTGCCACTTGCTCGCGATCATCAAAGCGTTGGGTCGCAGGCGCCGCGGAACGTCCGGGGCCGTCGTGGGCAACCGCCTCGCGGAATGCCTCAAGACCGCGCACGAGGCGCCGTACCGCGACGCGGCGGGCAATGACTGTCAGGTAGCTCGACAGGCTCGACCGGCCGGCAAACCGCCGCAGCACCGCGGCGTCATTCCGCAGGCATTCAAGCAGGATTTCGGCCACGACATCCTCCCGCTCCGCGGCGGCGAGGGGCACCTGTCGCCGTTCGCCCGTACGGCCAGCGACATACGCGAAGAGACCCCCGAAGCGATGGACAAATGCCTCCCAGGCCGCTGGCTCTCGGGCCAGGCACAGCGTCAGCAGCCGTAGATCAGCGGCCGCGTCGTGCACGTGGGGCGGCGGTTCGGACACGGCAAAAAACCCCGGCGGGCTGGAAAGCGATGCACTCGATGACGATGAATCATAGAGGTTCGTGAAAAAGCCAACCAACTGCTGCCGAACTGGCTCACGAAACGGTTTGCCGGTGCCGATTCCAGAATCGTTGACAGGGTGCATGGACGCCCCTACGATGCCGCGCAGCCGCGCGAAACTTTCCGGATTGTGCCGGTTGACGCGTTGGGCATGTGAGAGTTCTCCCCTCAGGAGTTGAATGGTCATGACGCACGTCGTCGCCGAACCCTGTTTCGCCTGCAAGTACACCGACTGCGTGGTGGTCTGCCCCGTAGAGTGCTTCTACGAGGGTGACAAGATGCTCTACATCCATCCCGACGAGTGCATCGACTGCGAGGCCTGTGTGCCCGAGTGTCCGGTGGAAGCCATCTTCCACGAGGACAACCTCCCCGCCGAGTGGAAGGACTTCAAGGAACTCAACGCTGAGATGTCTCCGCAGCTTCCGGTGATTACCGAGAAGAAAGAGCCCCTCTGCGGCTAGTCGGCCAGGATGGCTTTGCCGAACGGCAGTGATGACGCTTGTCGCCGCCCGGATGGCGGCGCCCCCGAGGCGATGGCACCCTTGGCGTGCCGTCTGCCGAGCCAAGCAGGCAAAGGCCAGGATGGCTTTGCCTGCGCTTATTTTAGATCCACGGTCCAGTAGGCGCGGTCAACGAAGCTCTTCCAGCTCGCATACTTCGGATTGCCGAGCTTGAGCGAGAGGAGGGGGCTGCGCTTGGGCTTCACGGGAAGCCGGACAAGATTCATGCGAGCCTCCTGAGGCGTGCGTCCACCTTTTCGGACGTTACAGGCCACGCAGGCGCAGACGATGTTTTCCCAGCTCGTGACCCCACCACGGCTGCGGGGCACGACGTGATCAAGCGAGAGCTCGCTCATGGGAAAGTGCTGGCCGCAATACTGGCACTCGTTCCCGTCGCGGGCAAAGACATTCCGGCGATTGAACCGCAGGCCCTGCCTAGGGCCTCTGTCACAGGCCAGGAGGCGAATGACTCGAGGCGCTCGCAGAAAGTAGCCAACCCCGCGGATCCAGTCATGATCTGGGTGTTCCCTGACGGCCTGCATCGCCGAGAGCGCTCGCCAGGAGTCGAAGGAGTAGGCTCCGTACCGACCCTCTTCGACATCCACCACCTCCGCCAAATCCCGAAACAACAGCGTGATGGCCCGTCGCACGTTGGTGACGTGCACGGCCATGAATGAACGGTTGAGGACCAGCACGCTCAAGCCGAGCGAGTGGCCAGGGACGGCGATCGCAGTCATGGGGTCGGCATTCCAGGCAGGGGTCGAAGCTCTCCCGGCAGACCCCTTCGATTTTACCCGGTCGGGTGTCAAGTCGCCAATGTGTCGACATGAACTGTCCATCAGTCTTGCCACAGGCTTGCCTTGCCCATCGCTTCACGTCACACTCACACAAGGATGGGCCGTAGCGATGCTGCCCCTGATCGATCATTGATCGCGTCTTCAACCTGGGAGTGCCCGATGCTTCATTATTCGTGTGATGTGTGCAAACGGCCGATCCAGTCCCAGGTGGATGTGCGGCATGTGGTGAGGATCGAAGTTTTCCCGGCGGTCGAGGATGAGCAGTGCGGCTGCCCGCTCGATGACATCGGCGACGACGACGATCACCTCGAAGAGATGCAGGATCTTCTCGAGCGGCTCGACGACTGCGAAGACCCACGCATGGCTGAGGAAGTGACACGGTCCATGCGATTCGATCTGTGTGACGCCTGCCGGCAGCGGTTCGTGAAGAATCCGCTCGGCCTCAAGTCGGGCAAGCAGTTCGACTTCAGTCAGAACTGACGATACGGCCGGCGGGCCATCCATGGCCCCGGCGGCCTTGCCGAGCCTCCGCTCGGCGGTCGCACCTCCGGGCTCCCGTTTGCGTGCGGGTGGCGGGGTGGAGCGCGGCGAGCAGACGGGGCATTCGCTGATTTGTGCGCGTTGAGGTGTGGTGCGCGGCGAGCGTCGACCTGCCGAATCGTGGCCCGGGCAGCGGCACTGCTGGCCGATGGGCGGGGCGTGGGTAAACTCGTGTCGCAACACCCGCAAGGAGAAGAACGACGCGATGGCCCAGATGACGCTCAAGATTGCCACGATCGCCGGGGACGGTACCGGTCCAGAAGTCACCGCCGAGGCGCTGAAGGTGCTTGCTGCCGTCGCCGCGATGGAGGGTTTCTCGACCGATGTCGAGCCGCTCGACTGGGGTGGCGATCGTTATCTCAAGACCGGTGAGATTGTTCCCACCGGCGGCCTCGACCTGCTGCGTTCTAAAGACGCGGTCTTCCTCGGCGCGATCGGCCATCCGGGCGTTGCTCCCGGGATTCTTGAGAAGGGGCTGCTCCTCGAACTGCGATTCAAGCTTGATCAGTACATCAACCTGCG
This sequence comes from Planctomycetota bacterium, assembly GCA_031403195.1. GTDB lineage: Bacteria > Planctomycetota > Planctomycetia > Pirellulales > UBA1268 > QWPN01. The sequence continues at coordinate 44,845 of JANNSZ010000033.1, forward strand.
TCCGGTGAAACTGCTCCCTGGCGTCGACACGCCGCTCGCGGGTCGCGGCCCTGCCGACATCGACTTCGTCGTCGTTCGCGAAAACACCGAAGACCTCTACTGCGGCGTGGGTGGATTCCTCAAGAAGGGGACGCCCGACGAAGTGGCGGTGCAGCAGGCGATCTACACCCGGAAGGGCTGCGAGCGGTGTATCCGCTGGGCCTTCGACTACACACGGAAGCGAAACAGCCCGAAGAAGACGCTCACGCTTGTCGCCAAGACCAACGTGCTGACGTTTGGGCACGACCTCTGGTGGCGAACGTTCCAGGAAGTGGCGAAGGACTATCCCGACGTGAAGACCGACTACAACCACGTCGATGCCTGCTGCATGTGGATGGTGAAGAATCCTGAGGCCTATGATGTGATCGTGACGACCAACATGTTTGGTGACATCATCACCGACTTAGGTGGCATCATTCAGGGCGGCATGGGGGTAGCCGCGGGCGGCAACCTCAATCCCGATCCGGGTGGTGTGAGCATGTTCGAGCCGATGGGTGGGAGCGCGCCCAAATACACCGGCACCGATCAGATCAATCCGATCGCCGCGATCAATGCGATGGCCATGCTCCTCGAGCACACCGGCCAGCCTGCGGCAGCCGCCCGCATCGACCGCGCCGTCGCCCATGTCACGGGTACGAAGATGAAGAGCCAGGCAGCCGGCAAGATGGGGTATGGCACCAAGGCGATCGGTGACTTGGTCGTCGCCGCATTGGCGTAACGCAGCCTGGCTCGCGCCGGCGTGGATGCCGGCATCGCTCGTCGAGGTGAACCTTGGCTTCACCTCCGACGAGCCAAGCAGGCAATGGCCACGGATGGCATTGCCGCGTGAAGCTGGCGCCAGGCAGCCGGCAAGATGGGGTATGGCACCAAGGCGATCGGTGACTTGGTCGTCGCCGCATTGGCGTCACGCAGCCTAGCTCGCGCCGGCGTGGATCTTAGCGTTACGAGTTCGTGATGTCGCTAGGCCTTTCGCCGTCGGCATTCGCGTGCAGGAAGACCCGTCGGCCTTCGGTGAGGCTTGTTTCGCCGGCCTGGACGACGCGGATGGCTGTCAGGGCGTCGTCGAGACCGCTCATGCTGCGCACAAGGCTCGTGACGCGGCGGTGAAACTGGACGAGCATCTGTTCGCCCACAGGCCGCTCGCTCTCGAGTGATTCCTGGTGCCGGCCTGCCGTATCAAACCAGACGAGCGCCGACGGCAGGTCGACAAACGCGATGCCCTCGGCGCAGGCCGCCTGGAGCGCCGCGGGCGGCCGAAAGCCGACGGCCTCTTCCCAGCGGCGAGGCATGTAGGAGCCGCAACTGATTTGGGCGAGCATGCCATCGCTCGGGCGGCCCGATGACGAGAAGTCGAGGCTCATCATCCGGTAGTCTTCGGCCGCATCGCCTGGCACCTCGGCGTGCCGCACCGCGATCACGCTCGTCGGTTCCGAGCCTGCGACGTAGCGGCACCAGTCGACGAGCTCCACCATCTCGCGAATCGTGTGGGTATGATCGCGGGGTTTTCCTGCACGGGTTCCTTGGTCGTGCGGCATGCGACGGTGGCAAAAGAGCATGCGAGGGGCGCCGAGGCGGGTCGCGATCAGCTCCTTGAGCCGCACGGTCGCCGGGGCGTGCCGTCGAGGAAGTTCGGCCATGAACGCTATGCCCGCCTCGTCCACGCGGGCGCGGAGTGCCTGCGCGTCACCAGAATCGACGGGCAAGTCGATCGCGGAATAGACCGCCTTGCCATGATCGCATGCGGCCAGAATAGGAGTGATCCCATACCACTGCTCGGCCAAGCAGAGGACCGCATCGATGTCGTCACGCGCGACGAGCGCGCGGAAGCCGTCGACGGCTGCAGCGCCAAGCTGTGTCGCGGCACGCTGTGCCCGGTGGGCCACCTGTTCGCAGATGCCGCGGACTTCAAAGCGATCGGCCAGCGCCCGCAGCGCCGGCAGATGACGCGTTTCCCATTGCTCGCCCAGGCCAACGATACCGACGCGAAGCTTCATAGGGCTTCTCCCGGCGCGACGGGCTCGGCCGCCAGTAGTTCACGTTCGTGGCGGAGTCCTTTGTCGGCGATGTCTTTGCGACACCAGGCACCCTGCCAGCGGATCTCGCGGACGCCGGTGTAGGCGAGGAGCTTGGCCTTTGCGAGCGATTGAGCCATGGATGTCACAGCCAAGACGCGGCCTCCGTCGGTCACCACGCTGCCCTCGTTGATTCGGGTCGCGGCATGGAACACTTCAACCCCCGCATGGCTTCCTGCGGCTTCGAGCCCGCGGATGGGGCGGCCCTTGGCGACCGCGCCGGGATAGCCCTCGCTCGCCATGACGACCGCGACGCTCGCGCCATCCTTCCAAACCGGCGGCTCGACGGCCTCAAGGCGACGGTCGGTGGCCGCGTCGAGGAGTTCGAGGAGGCTCGAATCGAGTCGCACGAGCAGCGCCTGGCACTCGGGATCGCCGAACCGGGCGTTGAACTCAAGCACCTTGGGCCCCTGGGGCGTGATCATGAGGCCCGCATAGAGAACGCCGAGGAAGGGCACCTTGGCCCGCCGCATCGCATGCACGGTCGGCACGAGGATCCGCGCTTCAATGTCGGCCAGCAGGGCATCATCTACGAAGATCGCCGGGCAGTAGGCGCCCATGCCGCCGGTGTTTGGGCCCGTGTCGCCGTCGTGCGCGGCCTTGTGGTCTTGGAGCGGCGGGAGGGTCACGATCGTGCGGCCGTCGGTAATAGCCATCACGCTCACCTCGACGCCGTCGAGTCGTTCTTCGACGAGAATGCCCTGTGCGGCCGCCGAGAACTGTGGGTCATCGGCGAGGGTCGCCACTGCCTCGAGCGCTTCTGCTTTGTCCTTGCACACAAACACGCCCTTGCCCGCGGCCAGGCCGTCTGCCTTCACGACAACGGGCATGTCCTCGCGCTCCTCGAGATAGCGGCGCGCAGCGGCAGCCGAACGAAACTCGCGGAACATCGCCGTGGGCACGTCGCCCCGATGAAGGATTTGCTTACAGAAGAGCTTGCTGCCTTCGACCTGAGCGGCCTTGGCGGTTGGCCCGAAGATGCGCAGGCCTGCGGCCGTGAAGGCGTCAACGATACCGGCCACGAGCGGCACTTCCGGGCCCACAACCGTGAGATCTACCCTGCTGCTGCGGGCGAATTCGATGAGTGCGGCAACGTCGTCAGCCGCGATGGCTACATTCTGAGCGACAGCGGTCGTGCCGGCGTTGCCAGGCGCCACAAAAACTTCCGCGCCGTCGCGAGCGAGTTTCCACGCCAGGGCATGTTCGCGGCCCCCCCCGCCGACGACCAGGACGCGTCGCGACTTGTTCACCATACGACTCCTCAGGCTGGTTCTCGGATGTCCAGAATCGGTGCCGAATGCGACGCGACGCACAGACTCACCGCCGAAGCCGGCGGGACGGCCCACGTTGTACCTGACGGGCAGCGGTCTGCAGGGGGGCGGTCCCGCCGCGGGACGTTTGTGGAGGGCGGCGTGGCGCGGCGTGGCCCAGACGGATGGCGCGTTCCAAACGGCCGACATTGACAGTCTGTGGGGCATAGATACAGTTAGGGAAAGAGTTCGTGAAAAAAATCACGAACTCGCTCCGCCGCGGCCGAAACCGCATTTTCGAGCTGTTCGAGGGTCCGGTTCGCAGCGGTGCGAAGCGGGGCTTACCGAACGAGGGGTTCGATGGCAGACAGAAAGAAGATGTCGGTAGCCGAGATCCTCGCGGCCGCGAGGGCGGCCGACGGTCAGGGAGCACCTGCCGCTGCGGCTGCAGAGCCCGTGGTTTCCGATGCGTCGGAAGCGGCTCCGCCCGCGACGAAGAAGCCCGCGCCGGCCCCCAAGTCTGCTGGTGGTGCCAGGCCAAATGTCGCCGATATCATGGCGATGGCACGTGCCAATAAAGGCGGTGCTCCGGCCGCTGAGGCTCCGGCGAAGCCTGCGGCCGCTTCGAAACCAGCTGCAGGGGCAAAGCCTGCCGCCAAGCCTGCGGAATCTGGCGGCCGATCAGGCGTTGAGCGAGATACGGCGAGCATCCTCGCCGCCGCCCGCGGCGGCACAAAGCCCGGTCCCGTGAGCAAGGCTGACGCTCCTGAGCGGCCTCTGGCGCCGAAGCCAAAGCCAGCTGCGGCGGAGAAGGCACCGCCGCGAATGGTGCCTCCTCGACCGGCGAAGCCTGCCAAGCCGGCTGTCAAGAATGACGGCGTGGACCGTCGTGGTTTCCTCGAGATCGCGACGGGTTCATTCTTGGCGATCGGATTTTCAGCGCTCTCGGTGACCGGCGGGCTCTTCACGCTCGGCTTCGCGCGGTTCATGTTTCCCAATGTCCTGGTGGAGCCGCCGAGCACGTTCAAGGTGGGCTCGAAGGAGGGCTTCCCGTCTGGGAAGGTCGAGACGAAGTTCGTGGCCCAGTACGGCGTCTGGGTCGTCAATGGCGAGTACGAAGGGCTGCAGCAGATTTACGCCCTTCAGACGGTGTGTACGCACCTTGGGTGTACGCCAAGCTGGCTCGAGGCAGAGCAAAAATTCAAGTGCCCGTGCCACGGCAGCGGGTTCTATAAGGACGGCATCAATTTCGAAGGGCCGGCCCCACGGCCGCTGGAGCGGTATGCGATTCGGGTCGCCGCCGACGGTCAGCTCGAAGTCGACAAGAGCCGCCGGTTCCAGGAAGAGCTCGGCCAGTGGGCCGACCCACAGTCCTACGTGAACGTCTGAGAGAGGGGATATCCACGAGCCCATGGCCATCGGCGAGACCATCCGCAATTCGCAGATTTGGAAGAGCATCTTCCGTCATCCGATGCCGCTCGATCGGCGGAATCGGATCGTGGTCATGCTCACTAACTTCTTTCTGCACCTTCACCCGGTGTCGATCAAGAAGCAGGGCATAGCCCTCTCGTTCACGTGGTGCATGGGTGGCGTGACGTTTTTCCTGTTCATGGTGGAGACCGTCACCGGCGTGCTCCTCATGTTCTACTACCGGCCCACGCTGGAATGGGCCTACAACGACATCCTGGCGCTCCGGGATGTGACGAGCCTCGGGATCCTGCGGGAGCTTCATCGCTGGGGTGCCCATGCGATGGTGATCACGACCTGGCTCCACATGTACCGCGTGTTCCTCACCGGCAGCTACAAGCCGCCGCGGGAATTCAACTGGGTGATCGGTGTGATCCTCCTGCTGCTCACCCTGCTCCTTTCGTTTACAGGCTACCTCCTCCCCTGGGATCAGCTGGCGATCTGGGCGATCACGGTGGGTTCAAACATGGCGAGGGCCACGCCGTTCTTGGGGTATGAGGGGCCTGGCGCACAGTTTCTCACGCTCGGCGGCATCGACCTCATCACGGATGCGTCAGACGCCCGGTTCGGGCTCCTGGGTGCCCGGTTCGTCGGCGAGGAAACGCTCAATCGCTTTTACGTGCTCCACTGCATTGCCATCCCGCTGGCGGCCGCTCTTCTTCTGGCGATCCATTTCTGGCGGGTCCGCAAGGACGGTGGTATCAGCGGCCCGCTCTGACCGCGGCAGTTCTCCATGCATTCCGATCCATTTTTTCTCAACGACGTAGCTGGCTTCCTCGGAGGCTACTACGTCTTCATTGCCGCGATGAATGGCGTGTTCGCCTTCGTTCTGTGGCAGTCGTATGGCCAGACGGCGCGTGCCGCGACGTGGGCCGCGTTTGCCGCCGGCGTGATGGTCCTGGCGAGCCTCGCGCTCTCGGGTTCGGCATCGCTGGTGCCAGGTCTGCCTGCCGAAGTGCGATCCCTGGTCAACACGCTGTCCGGTCCGGTGCTCTATTCGCTGGGCACGGTGGTGCTCTGCACCGTCCTGTTTGTCTTTCGTGGGTTCTTCGTGCAGCCGATGGTCGCCTGGACCATCCTCAATGCGGCCCTCGTGCTGATGGGCCTGGCGATGGCCGATCAAAACTTCGCGGCCATTGTCATGAAGCCCGACAATGTTCCGATCGTGGGGCTCGTCTTCCTGCTGGCCTTCTTCACCTGGGTGGCCACGAAGCAGGCAGTCGTGAATGACGAACGGACCGCACGGGGCGAGCCGCCCATGGAAAAGCTCAATGACGAGAAGGTGCTCGTGTGGCCCGACCTCGTCTACACCGAGCTCATCTGCATGGTGGCTGTGACGGCTTTCCTGCTGGTGTGGGCCATTTGCCTGCCGGCTCCACTTGAAGAACCGGCCTCGAGCGTGAAGACGCCGAATCCGTCGAAGGCTCCGTGGTACTTCCTCGGCCTTCAGGAAATGCTCGTCTACTTTGACCCCTGGTATGCCGGCGTCGTGCTTCCGAGCCTCGTCATTTTCGGTCTCATGGCGATGCCCTATCTCGATTTCAATAAGAAGGGCAACGGCTACTACACGATCGCCGAACGGAAGTTTGCCTACATCACGTTTCAGTTCGGATTCCTGGTGCTCTGGATCACGCTCATCATCCTGGGCACGTTCCTCCGGGGGCCAAACTGGAACTTCTTTGGTCCGTTCGAATACTGGACGCCGTACAAGGTGGAGGTCCTCAACAACGTCGACCTGAACCAGATGTTTTGGGTTCAGTGGCTCGACCGTCCACTTCCACGGGCGGTGGCCGACGCCCCGTTGTATTTGCAGATCGCCACGGTTGCTCTCCGTGAGGCGCCGGGGCTCTTAATCCTCTTTGTGTACATCGTCGTCCTGCCGCCTCTCTTGGCCGTGACGGTGCTCCGAGGCATGTTCGCCAAGATGGGCCTCGTTCGATACATGATCATGACCCAGCTCATGCTCCTCATGCTGTCGCTTCCGCTCAAGATGGCGCTTCGGTGGATGTTCAACCTGAAGTACATCGTGTCGATTACTGAGTTGAAATTGAATTTCTGAGCGTGTTCCGCTCCGGTGCCGCTGACCGCGGCACATGAGAAAACCAGAGATCCATGCCCGCAAACGAACAGACCTGGCGCGACCTCAAGCTGCTCCACGTGGTGTTCGCGGTTTCCGCGATCGGCCTTTTGATGGCGACGGTGTGGATGCTGGTGGCAGACCACGACCGGCCGTGGAAGCAGTACGCCCGCGGTTTCCGTGAGCTCGAGACATGGTCGGCGCAGGCGCAGATCGAACAGCAAGACTTGGCTGACTACCGCGCCCAGGGTGAAAAGCTTGAAGCCGCGTTGGCCGAATCCCGCCGTGCCCCATTCGATGCGCCGCTGGCTGACGCGTTCGTCAAGGCGCTCCGTGCTGAGCCCGCGGACGCCCAGGCGGCCGACTTTATTGCGCAGGATGTCGATAAGCTGCGAGGGCTCGGGGGTGCTGGCGAAACGGACGGGAAGGATGCTGCGTCAAGCGAGCGATTTGCCCTCCGCGGAGATCTGCTGGCTCGGATGCGGGACGCTGCGAAACGTGCCAAGTTCCGTGAGGATCTTCTCGCGGGGGCCCTCAAGCTTCGGAAAGCCGGATTCGACAAGAACCGTGCAGACTATGAGTTGGCGATTGCTGACGAGGCTTCGTCAGAACGGATCGTGAAGCTCCTGACGCTGGCCGACGCCGCCCGCAAGGAGGTCGGCAACGCCACGCGTGCCTTCCAGGCTGCCAACACGTACCGCAAAGGCCTCGAGGGTCTGGTCTCACAGCTTACGAGCGTGGAAGACAAGGCTGCCAAAGCCGTCGCTGATCATCGATTCGCGCTCGCACAATTGGTGAAGGCTCGTGATGAGCGGAGTGCCAACGTGGGCAAGACCGCCCTCGAGTTGCCGGTCCTCGATGCCTTCAATGGCCCCCTGCGGATCGAGCAGGTCTGGCTGCCCGGCCTGACAATCAACAATAATTTCCGCGATGTTGCCCGGTTTGATCGCTGCATCACCTGCCACCGTGGCATGACAGAGTCGCTCCCTGGCTCGCCAAGCGATCCGGCCTATCCTGCGGCAGAAACGCTCACGTTTACGCTCGCGACTCCGTCGGCTGATGAGGCGATGAAGTTGATTTCGGAAGCGAGGTCTGCGGCGGGCGCGGGCGACGCTGGTGACCAGGCAGCGCTGCAGGCCCTGTATGGGCTGCGGCTGGCTGATCGCGGCGTGTTCATCGCTGAGGAACCGACGGTGAACGTGGTACTGCCGGCGGCAGCCACGGCCTATGACGAGACTCCACCATCGGCTGCCTCGGCCGCTGTCGCTGGGCTGCTGTCTGGGGATGTCATCCTCGAAGTGGCTGGCCGTCAGACTCTTGCCAAGCCGGTGGCGGTCGCCGCGCTCCTGGAAACCCCAGGCTGGGGTATTCCGCTCGAAGTGAAGGTGCGGCGGGGCGTGCCGCAGCCCTATGCCACCCACCCGAGGCTGGATCTCTTCGTGAGCGATTCAAGCCCGCACCCGATGATGAAGTTTGGCTGCACGACCTGTCATCAGGGGCAGGGGAGTTCGACGAGTTTCAAGTGGGCCTCGCACACCCCGAACTCTCCGAAGGAGGCCCATCAGTGGCATGCCGAGCACGGCTGGTTCAATAACCATCACTGGATTCTGCCGATGCTGCCAAATCGGTTCGAGCAGTCGAGCTGCCTGAAGTGCCATCACCAGGTGGTGGACCTCGAGCCCAGCGAGAAGTTTCCCGAGCCGCCGGCAGAGAAGCTCGTCCAGGGCTATCACCTGATCCGGCAGTACGGCTGCTACGGCTGCCACGAGATCAGCGGATGGGCTGGCCCGGACAAGCGAATCGGCCCTGATCTTCGGCTCGCACCCAACTTTCATGAGGTCGCGGCAACGATCCAGAGCGATCCTGGCCTGGGGAAACTGGGCGAGGATGTTGTGGAGTGGGCTGAAGAAGTCCGCATGAGCCCCGATGGTCGTGCAGCTCGTGAACGCCTCCGCGAGGCCGTCCTTCGCGACGCTGCTGCTGGTGGAGATGCCGAGTTGACGCCTCGGTCGCATGAACTGGCGTCCATGCTCAAGGATCCTGAAACGCCTGGCACGTTCCCCAAGGTTGGGCCGAGCCTGCGGCATGTGGCGTCGAAGGTCGGGTTTGACTGGACGTATTCGTGGCTCCGGAATCCGCAAGACTTCCGCCCCTCGACGAAGATGCCGCGCTTCTTCGGGCTCTGGGACCATCTCGAAGGGGCTGGTCTCGAGGAGTCGATGCGGTACGAGCCGATCGAAATCAGGTCGATGATCCGTTACCTGTTCGATGCCAGTCAGGCGTTTGAATACATTCCAGCAATCGAGGGTACGGCGGCGGCCGACACGGTGCGCGGAAAGAAAGTCTTTCAGCTCAAGGGCTGCCTGGCCTGCCATCAGCACGCCGATTTCCCTGACGCCAAGAGCACGCATGGGCCTGATCTCTCGAGGATTGGTGCCAAGGTGGCATCGCACCCACGCGGCCGCGAGTGGCTCTACAGCTGGCTCCGGAACCCAGCCAAGTATCACCCCAAGACGATCATGCCCAACGTGCTTCTCGAGCCTGAGAAGTTGGCGGATGGCACGGTGACCGACCCGGCCGCTGATGCGACCGCATATCTCCTGCAATCGACGGAGGCCTGGAAGGCTGAGGCGATTCCGGCAGCCGATAGTCTCACCGACGACGAGCAGAAGGCGCTCGATGAACTCGCGCTCATCTATCTCAAGGAGCGGTTTCCTGAAGTCAGGGCCAAGTCGGTTTTGGCGAATGGCTTTTCGTCAGCCGAGTCAAGCATTCGTGGTGACGAGCAGATGCTCGTCGGCGTTGATGGTCCTGGCCGCGAGGCGGCGTTGCTTCAGTACGTCGGCAAGAAGACCCTGGGGAAGCTCGCCTGCTACTCCTGTCACGACATTCCTGGCTTCGAAGACGCCAAGCCCGCTGGCGCAGCCCTTGCCGACTGGGGCCGCAAGGATCCGTCGCGGATCGCGTTTGAGCAGGTGTCCCAGTTTGTGATGCACCAGCTTGCCGGTGGGCACGCCCACGGCACGGGCCATCACGGGAAACACCCCACGAAAGAGCGTCACGGCGACAAGGCTGACGCCGCGGAGGTGGAGTCGCCGTTTGGCTCCGAACTGGCCTTCGTCGTCCGCGACGAAGAGGTGCATGTCGATCCCAAGAGCCTCGATCCCGACACGGGCTACTTTCTGGAAAAGCTTACGGGGCACGAACGGGAAGGTTTCCTCTGGCAGAAGCTCAGGGCTCCGCGGAGTTACGACTACAAGAAGGCCGAAAACAAGTCGTACAACGAACGGTACCGCATGCCACAGTTCCCATTTGACGACGCGCAGCGGGAGGCCGTGATGACGTTTGTCCTCGGTCTCGTGGCTGAGCCGCCCGCCCCGCAGTTTGTCCATCAGCCTTCCCCGCGTGAGCAGGCGCGGCTCGATGGCCTCGTTGTGGCCGAGCAATTCAATTGCGGGGGTTGCCATACGCTCCGTATGGATCGCTGGGACGTGGCCTTTAGCCCAGGCGGCCTCGGTGAGGCAGTAGCCATGGCCGACTATCCGTTCCTCTCGCCTCACTTCACTCCCGAACAGATTGCCGCGTCGCTCGCGGCCGATGGGCGGGGACACCGTCATTCGACGCTTGTCGGCATGCCGACCTTGGATCCGGAGACGGGCCGTCCGCAACTCGTGGACGAGGATGGTGTGCCGATGGACGAGGACGACGAAGAGTCGGTGCCCCATCGGCCGATCATGCTCTGGCATGACGCGCTGGTGGATGGCGAAGCGAGGCAGGTGGGTGGCCCCAACATTCTGCTCCCCGAGGCTGTTATCCGAGCTGGCCAGCACTACCCCGCTGAAGGCGGTGACTTTGCCCGTCTGCTGTATCCGGTCGTGATCGCTGATGAGAAGCAGATCAATCCCAATGTGAAGCCAGAAGACGCATGGGGCTGGTTGCCTCCGCCGCTCGTCGGTGAGGGCCAGAAGGTCCAGTCTCCGTGGCTGCACCGCTTCCTCCTCAATCCCCAGACCATCCGTCCGCCTGCCGTGCTGCGGATGCCAAAGTTCAACCTCAGTTCGGACCAAGCAGCCAAGCTTGTCGACTACTTCGCGGCGACCGATGGCGCGGATTTTCCATACGTGTATGACCCGCGGCTCGATGCGGCTGAGGTTGCTTCCAAGGAGGCCACGCGACCGGGGCACCTCAACGGGGCCCTCAAGATCGTGACCAACACGAACTACTGCGTGAAGTGCCACCTCGTGGGCGACTACTCTCCGCCAGGCAATCCCAAGGCGCTCGCGCCACAGCTCGAGGTTGTGCACGAGCGGCTGCGTCCGGGGTATGTGCACGGCTGGATCGCCAACCCCAAGCGATTCCTGCCCTACACAGGCATGCCTGTGAACATCCCGTTCGACAAACCGGTCAGCCAGGACCTCTACCGCGGCACCAGTGAGGAGCAGTTGAGTGCCCTCACCGATCTCCTCATGCACTTCGACCTGTTTGCCAAACGCAACCTTTCGCTCGAGGCCTACCTCAAGCCAGAGCCCGCTGCCGGGCAGCCGGCTGCTCAGCCTGTGCCGCCGCCGGCATCTCCACCTAAGGAGGCAGCGTCGGTGCATCCAGCACCCACCGATGCCGCGGTGATCCGGTCGACCCCCGGAGCGCAGCGCCTAGAATGAAATTGAAATCCTCGCCGGGGATCGGCCGCGCCAATCACTCGCTCCTATTCCGTATGCCAGTCCTTTGGAGACCAGCCATGACATTGCTTCTCACTCCACGTTTTTCGGCCGTCCTCGTGGTCGTAACGCTTGCTTCGAGCCTGCCATCGTCGGCGTTTGCCGAATGGGGCACGCTGAAGGGCAAGTTTGTGCTTCAGGGGGAGGTGCCTGCCGCCGCTCCTCTCACGGTGGACAAGGAAGTTGAGATATGCGGGAAGCACAAACTCGTGTCCGAGTCAGTCGTCGTTGGCGATGACAAGGGTATCGCCAACGTGGTCGTGTTCGTCCGCGACAAGAAGGTGAAGGTAAAGCCGGAGCTCGAGGCGGCGGCGAAAGAAGCCAAGCCTGTGCTCGATAACCTCAACTGCCGGTTTGAGCCGCATGTAGTCGTTGTGCAGGTCGGGCAGCAACTCGTGCTCAAGAACTCGGACCCGACGGGACACAATAGCAACATTGCCTCAATCAAAAAGCCTTCCAACGATATCATTCCTACTGGCGGTCAGGTCATCAAATCATTCGATAGTGACGAGGCCATACCGGCCCAAGTGTCATGCAACGTTCACCCCTGGATGAAGAGCTGGCTCGTGATCCGAAACAACCCCTACGCCGCCGTCTCCAAGGCCGATGGCAGCTTTGAGATTGCCGACCTTCCTGCCGAAGAACTGGAGATCCAGTTCTGGCATGAGAAGGCCGGCTACCTCGGCGAGATGACCATCAACGGCAAGGCGGAAAAGGTTTCAAAGGGTCGCAAGAAAATCGTGATCGCCGCTGGGGGCACCGACCTTGGTGAGATCGGCCTCGATGCGAAGCTTTTCAAGTAAGACAGAGGGAATTGGCTCGATGGGTTTGTCGACGAAACGGATCATTCCACTGGTGCTGCTTGCGGCTGCTGGCTGCGGGCCTGGTCGTGTCGCGGCCCCGTCTGCTGACACGGCTGTGGCTGCGGCACTTCGCACGACGTTGCTTTCTGCCGACACGAGCGCTGCAGCCGCAGAGGTTACCCCGGTCGGCACCGGGTGGGCCACGTTGAAGGGGCGGTTTCTTTTTGCTGGCACGCCAGGTGAGCGGAAGGTGCTTGTCGTGGACAAGGAGACGGAAGTCTGCTCTCCCAATGGAATGAAGCTCTACGATCAATCCCTCCGCATTGATCCGTCGACCAAGGGGCTGGCCGATGTCGTCCTGTTTGTCAGGAAGGCGCGGCGGGTGAAGGAGGCTGCGGCGGCTGGCACACCGCCAGTTTTCGACCAGAAGGTCTGCGAGTTCATCACGCCGGTGTTTGCGGCCCGCGTGGGCCAGCCGATGGAGGTGCGAAACAGCGATCCGATCGGCCACAACACGAATATCTCGGGCACCGCCTTCAACCAGCTGATTCCGAACGGGGGGAGCACCCTTTACACGCCGGCCGCCGAGACAGGCATGCCTGTTTCGGTGACATGCAACATCCACCCGTGGATGAAGGCCTATGCGATCTTCCGGAAGGACGGGTATGTCGCTGTGTCAGCCGTTGACGGCAGCTTTCAGATCCCGGATTTGCCGGCCGGCGAGCCGCTCGAGTTCCAGGTGTGGCATCCCCGCGCCGCCTCCGGTCTCAAGCTCGATCGCGCCGACTTGAAATGGAATCCGAAGGGCCGCTTCCAGATCACGCTCCAGCCAGACGAGGTCAAGGACCTCGGTTCGCTCGACGTTCCGTCCGCCGCCCTCACTGGGTCCTAAAAACAGTGTTTGCCTTCTTTCACCGCTCCATGATGCAAGCCATCCATTTTTATTCCGTTGTGCCGGTGGTCGCCCTCGTCGTGGCCCTGACGGGCTGCGGCCCGACGCCTCCCGCGTCATTCCGCCTGAATATGGTTGAGGCGATTTCGCCGACCCCCGAGAAAGACTCGATCGCATTTGAACAGGAGCTCACGGGCGACCAGCAGAAGCAGGTCGCAACGATCCTGCTGGCCATGTTTGGCACACCGGACGAACCAGTATGTCTCCCGGAGAGCGGCCTCGATTCCGCGAAGCTGCGGCTTGCAGCCGGACCGGTCCGCAGCGACATCGTGGGTCGCAAGAACGGTCTCTTTCGCGAGCATTGCGTTCACTGCCATGGCATCACGGGCGATGGCCTCGGGCCAACGGCTGCCTTTTTGAATCCGTATCCCCGCGATTACCGTCCCGGCATCTTCAAGTTTAAGAGCACCGAACGGGCTGATAAGCCCACTCATGGCGACCTCGTGCGAATTCTGAACAACGGTGTCTCTGGGACATCGATGCCATCGTTTGCTCTCCTCAGCCCCGTGGAGGTCGATGCTCTCGTGGAATACGTCAGATACCTGAGCATCCGCGGCGAGACGGAACTGGCGCTGATGCGGCAGTTTTTCGAATTGGACGATGAGGATCAAGGCACATTGCCTGAGACCAGAGAGTTTCTCATTGCGGAGGTCCTCGAGCCAATCGCGGAGAAGTGGACAGCCGCGGCCGATGCCGTGATCCCGGTGCCCGAGATGCCGGAGGGAATGGATCTTGCCGAGTCCATCGAAACGGGACGGAAGTTGTTCTTCGGAGACAAGGCCAATTGCGTGAAGTGCCACGGAGTCACGGCGCTCGGTGACGGCCAAGCCAATGACTACGACGATTGGAGCAAGAACATCGTCAAGATCGACACGAAACTCGACAGTGTTGCTACGGGCGATGCCGACGCCGAGGAGCGTCGCTGGGCAGCGGAGTTCCGAAAGGTACTGTCAGGGGACGCGCTCGATCCGCGCACGATTCCGCCACGAAATCTGCGTCAGGGCATTTACCGAGGCGGTCGTCGGCCCGTGGACATCTACTACCGGATTCATGCAGGGATCAATGGCGCTCCGATGCCGGCCGCCAAGGGCACGGTCGATCCCCAGGACATCTGGCACATTGTGAACTACATCCGCTCGCTTCCCTACGGTCTCGATGGCGAACTGGGCGCTGACCGCGCGGTCATGATGCCCCCAGCGACGCCCGCGGGCCTTGTCTCGCACGAGGAGAACTGACCCATGAACCGGCTTGGTGGCATGTTCTGGGCGATCGTATTCCTCGCCGTTCCGGTCCTCGGCGTGGCGACGTTCGCGGTGGCGCCGTCCATCAATGTCTGGCTCCCGAAAGACATTTCGGAGCACGGGCACGAGATCGACTCGCTCTTCTATTTCATCCTCATCCTCACCGGTGTCGTATTCGTTGCGACCGAGCTGCTTCTCTTCTGGTTTCTCTGGAAATACGACGCGGCCGCCCGGGGCGACACAAAGGCCACCTATCTCCACGGTAGTCACACGCTGGAAGTGGTCTGGACGATCATCCCCGCCGTCGTGCTCCTGTTCCTGGCCATCTATCAGATGAATGCCTGGGCGAATGTGAAGATGCGTCGACCCGACATGCCGCCGACGGTCGAGGTGGTGGGGCGGCAGTTCGAGTGGCGGCTACGGTATCCAGGTGGCGACGGGATGCTTGGCACCCCCGACGATATCCACCTGGTCAACGATCTCTGCTTGCCGGTCGACGAGGACATCCTCGTGCAACTCAAAAGCATGGATGTGCTCCACAGCTTTTTTTTGCCCAACCTTCGCATCAAGCAGGACGCCGTTCCCGGCATGAAGATTCCGGTCTGGTTCAAGGGCACGGAGACAGGCAGTTCTGACATCGTCTGCGCTGAGCTATGCGGATGGGGGCACTACAAGATGAAGGGCCGCGTGACCTTCGTGACAAGGCCCGAGTTCGATGCCTGGCTTGAGCGAATGGAAGCCGAGCAAGAGGCCACGCAGGAGGTCACGCCCTAGGAAGGAGTCGGAGTGGTGCCCTGAAGCCCCCCGTCTCACGGTCCCCGGAGAACATTCATGAGCACCGTCACAGCACCCACAACCACCCCGCTCGACCATGTCACGGTCGCGAAGCCGCACCCGGTTTCGACCTTTCTGTCGACGTATGTCTTTTCGAAGGACCACAAGGTCATCGGGCTCCAGTTTCTGTTCTCGACGCTCCTGTGGTTCCTGATCGGCGGGCTCCTAGCCCTTGCCGTCCGCTGGCAGGTGGCCTGGCCATGGTCCGATGTGCCGGTGCTCGGCAAACTGTTTGCCCAAGAAGGGGGGCAGATGTCCCCCGAGTTCTACACGATGCTCTTCACCATGCACGCCACGGTGATGATCTTTCTCGTGATCATCCCGATTCTGGCAGGGGCTTTCGGCAACTTCCTGATCCCGCTCATGATCGGGGCCGACGACATGGCGTTTCCAACGCTCAACATGCTGTCGTACTGGTTCATGTGGCCAGCCTTCATCGCTTTCGGGGCAAGCTTCTTTTTCGAGGGAGGCGCGGCGGCGGGCGGATGGACGAGCTATCCGCCGCTTTCAACGAGCGTGGTCTCATCACCTGGCAGTGGCTGGGGCCAAACGCTCTGGCTTCTTGGCCTGACGTTCGTGGGCGTCTCATCGATGCTGGGCAGCGTCAACTACATGACCACGATCATTCTCATGCGGGCACCCGGAATGACGATGTTCCGTCTCCCGATGACCATCTGGGCGATGTTCATCACGGCCATTCTCCAGGCGTTCGCCCTCCCGGTGCTTACGGCTACGGGCTTCATGCAGCTCGCCGATCGCCTGTTTGCCACCGGCTTCTTCTCACCCGAGGGGCTGATCGTCAACAACGCCGTGCCGGGCCCTGGCGGCGGCCAGCCGCTGCTCTGGCAGCACCTCTTCTGGTTCTATAGCCACCCAGCGGTCTACATCATGATCCTGCCGGCCATGGGCATGGTGAGCGACATCCTCACCTGCTTCGCCCGCAAGCCACTCTTCGGCTACCGGCCGATGGTCTATTCGATCGCCGGGATTGCTGGCCTCGGGTTCATCGTGTGGGGGCATCACATGTTCATGTCGGGCATGAACCCCGCCCTTGGCATCACGTTCATGGTTTCGACCATGATGATCGCCCTGCCCAGCGCCGTGAAGACCTTCAACTGGCTCGGCACCGTCTGGGGAGGCAAGATCGAGTTCACCACCTCGATGCTTTTTGCCCTGTCGTTCGTCTCGATGTTCATCATCGGCGGGCTCTCTGGCATCTTCATGGCCGCCACGCCGGTCGACATCTTTATCCACGACACCTATTTCATCGTCGCCCATTTCCACTATGTGCTCTTCGCTGGGACTGCGATGGGCGTCTGGGCGGCCATTTACTTCTGGTTCCCGAAGATGTTCGGCCGCACGATGAACGAGTTTTGGGGGAAGGTTCACTTCTTCCTGACGTTCATCTTTCTCAACGGCACGTTCTTCACGATGCATATTCTCGGCGCGGTTGGCTTCCCGCGTCGGCTCGCCGATGCGTACCACTACGAGACTTTCCACCACCTCCAGCCAATGAACGCTTTCATGACGTGGTGTGCGATCGGCATGGTGGCCTCCCAGGTCATCTTCGCGGTCAACTTCTTCTGGAGCATGTTCTATGGCCCGGTCGCTGGCCGGAATCCGTGGAACGCCAACGGGCTCGAATGGACCACGCCAAGCCCTCCGGGCCACGGCAATTTCGACTATCAGCCCGTGGTCTACCGCGGCCCCTATGAATATTCCCCTCCTGGCGTGGAAACGGATCATCTGATGCAGACCGATCCGCCGAACCCGACGGCGGATGCCGCGGCCAGGCAAGCTCACTGACGCGAACCGCCTCCCACTTCATGCCAGCCGCGCGCTCGTCCAACCTGCCGCACCTTGTCGCCTGCCTTCTCGTGGGGGCAACGGCGTTTCTGCTCTCCTTTGGGGCGCTGGTGACGACGTACAAGGCGGCGATGGCGGTGCCTGACTGGCCAGCGACGTATGGCCATAACATGTTTCTCTTTCCCTGGGCCGAGTGGCTCGGTGGGCCCTGGGATCTTTTTCTCGAGCATGGTCATCGGCTGCTTGGCGCCCTTGTCGGCATCATGACGCTGGTATTGGCAGTGATCGTGTGGTGGGACGCCTCGGGGCCGGCGGTTCGATCGCTCACGATCGCTGCGATCCTCCTTGTGGTTGCGCAGGGGGCACTCGGTGGAGCTCGTGTGCTGCTCGACGACACGACAGTCGCCAAGGTGCATGCCTGCACGGGGCCGCTCTTTTTTGGTGTGGCGGTGGCGCTGGCCGTTCTCACACGGCGGCCCTCCTCGCAGCCGTCGCCGCGAGTTGCGGGTGTCTTGTGTGCTGCCGTTCCCGTGGCAGCGTATGCCCAACTCGTTGCCGGAGCGCAGTTGCGGCATCTTGATCCTGCCACCCCGCCGTCAGCCTTCCATGCCCTGGTGGGCACCCATGTGCTCCTGGCGCTTGTCGTGACGGGGCTTGTCGTTGCGTGCGCCATTGCGACCCGCGGAGGCAGGAATCCCGGCGCACGGCGATGGGCTTTCGTCGCATCGACTCTCGTGATGCTGCAGTTGCTCCTGGGCGTGGGCACATGGGTGGCGAAGTATGGTGTCCCATCCGCAATCGTTCCCGATTCGTGGCGGATGGTTGAACCGATCGTCGCTCGCAGTGGTACCGGTGCGATGACGGTGACCGCTCACGCCGTCCTTGGAATGGTCCTGTTCGGCGTCGGCGTCGCCCTCGCGATTTCGGCCTTCGGCACCCACCAGATCATGGCGGATCGTGTCTGTGAGCCGGCGATTTTCCCGCGGGGCAGGGGAGTTCCAGCATGACGCCTCCACCGGTTATGGGCGACCTTGCGCCCGCTCACAGCCAGACACCTTCTGCCATCGCAGTTACCTCGCGAACGCTCGCAGTGGATGGCACCGTCGGCCTCCGTGCCATGCTCGCCGACGTGTCGCGACTCGTGCGGCCGCGAATTGCTGTCATGGTGCTGGCGACGGTCGCCGCCGCAGCGTGGCTCACGGTAGGCCGCCCAGACGACGTGAGTGCGTTGTTCTGGGTGCTCGCTGGTACGGCCCTCATCGCCTCGAGCTCGAGCATCGCCAATCAGATCATCGAGCGGGATGCTGATCGCTTGATGAAGCGGACCGCTGCCCGCCCACTCGCATCCGGCCGACTCACCGTGCGGACAGCCTGGGGTATGGCTGTTGGCACACTCCTCGCCGGCACGGTCATCTGCTGGCTCGCCGCCGGCTGGACTCCAGCTGCCGCCGCGGTGGCGACGTGGCTCTTGTACGTCGTCATCTACACGCCACTCAAGCGAGTCACTCCGCTCAACACGGCAGTCGGTGCCGTGGCTGGAGCGCTTCCAGTGGCGATTGGCTGGCTCGCCGTCGATGGACCAGGGCGGCTGGCGCAGGGGGATGCCCGCGGAGCCCTCGCAGTGGCCGCACTGGCGACGGTTCTCTACCTCTGGCAGTTCCCGCACTTCATGGCCATTGCCTGGATTTACCGTGCCCAATACGCCGCCGGCGGCATGCGCATGCTGACGGTCGTCGACCCGACTGGCCTGAGGGCCGCAGGGCAGTCCCTTGCTGCGGCGATCCTGCTGCTGCCCGCGGCGCTCGTGCTGGCCGTGCCTTCGGGGAGCGTGCGGATGTTCCTTTCCGCAGCCGTGGCCGGCAGCGTGTATCTTGTGGCCACGGTCCAGTTCGCAGTCCGACGCGACGATGTTTCGGCACGGTTCCTGCTCCTCTCAAGCCTGGGAGCCCTGTTTGGCCTCCTCGCGGCAGCGGCCGTGTTTGGTGGCCCCTCGTGACGACCAGCGATTCCTTTCACTTTTTTGTATTCGATCCATCTGTCATTCGGACTTCCCATGAGCGCTCCGGCAATCTCCGCTCCTCATGACCACGGTCACGGGGACGGCCATCACGGCCACATCCATCTGCAGTATCAGCCAGGCCTGCCACTCTCCCGCGGCAAGCTCATCATGTGGCTTTTTCTATCGACGGAGATCATGTTTTTTGCGGCCCTGCTCGGCAGCTACATCGTTCTCCGGTTCGGCGCCGCGGTGTGGCCGAAGCCCCACCATGTCCATCTCTCGGAGCCGCTCGGGGCGTTCAATACCTTCGTGCTCATTTGCTCGAGCGTCACCGTCGTGCTCGCCCTCGAGGCCGCCAAGGCAAACAAGACGTCGCTCGCCAAAATCTGGATGCTGGCGACGCTCCTCCTCGGTGCGCTTTTTCTCGGGGTGAAGGCCTACGAATACCAGGCCAAGTTTGCCCACGGCATTTTTCCCCAGGCACCACACGGCCTGATCTACGAGCGGCCGGATCTCTACTACGGATCGGCGGTGCGGGATCGCCTCGACAACCTCAGGAAGGTTCCCGTGAGCCAGGTCCCTGCGGCTCTCCGTCTGCCGGATGACACCAAGGCCAAGCCGGGCGACACGGTGGATGTTCTCAAGCGGCTGGATGAGGCCCCCGAAGGCTCGCTGAACGCCGAGCAGCAGCGAGCTCGTACAGCGTTTCAGCTCGTCCAGAAAATGGTCATGAATCTTGACCAGCAGGCGTACGACATGGCGGTCATCGCGGATCAGGTTGCTCCGCTGCCGTCCGAGGGAGCGGCTGGAGCGGCTGGTCATGGTGGTGGTCACGGCATCAACGACGCCTTCCCCTGGCTGCGGCTGCCGATGGTCATCCCCGGCGGCAATATGTGGGCCAGCACCTACTTTCTGCTGACCGGATTTCATGCGGTCCACGTGGCCGTGGGGCTCATCGTGTTCACCGTACTCCTGGGCTATACGCTCGGCCCAAAGAATGCTGGCATGATCGAAAACGCTGGGCTGTACTGGCACTTCGTCGATCTTGTCTGGATCTTTCTCTTTCCGGTGCTCTACCTCTTTTAGCGACCCAGCCGCCCATCGAGATCACGACCCATGTCCAATCACTCCGCATCACACGACCACGCCGCAGTTCATGACCATGCTCATGGAGGCCTCGGGAAATACATCGCGGTGTTCGCCGCGCTCTGTTTTCTGACCACCATGTCGTTCTTCACCTATTCGCCCGCATGGCCGTGGCGCGACCAGCCCCAGGTGGGGTGGGCGTTTATGATGGCCGTGTCCTGCACCAAGGCGCTCCTCGTGGTGCTCTTTTTCATGCATGTCTGGTGGGAGGCGAACTGGAAGTATGTACTTACGATCCCTGCCGCCATGATGGCGTTGTTCCTCGTGATCATGCTCGTGCCCGACATTGGGATGCGGAACCGGATGGTGTCGCAGGAGCGGGCGATCCACATGGCTCGTCCCGCCGATGTGCTCCTGCTTCAGAAGGCACAGGAAGCAGGGCATTCCGAGGCCGCTGCCCACTAAAGCGAGAAACGATCATGCAACTCATGCGGTACCTCGGCTTTGTGCTGATCGGGACCGTCGGTTGTGGTGTGCCCACCGCGGCCGTCGTCGGCAAGCCGGAGCCAGATCCGGAATTTGTCGCATCGGTTGAGCCTGCGGCTTCGTTCACGCTCACCGATCAGGATGGAAAGGAGTTTTCGTCAGACTCTTTGGCCGGCAAGGTCTGGGTCGGTGCGGTTTTTTTCGCCAACTGTCCTGGGCCCTGCTTCCGTGAGAACCAGGCGATTGCCGACATCCTCCGCGCGATCGACGACCCCGATTTCATGGTGGTGAGCCTCACCTGTGATCCGGAGAACGACACCCCCGAGGCCCTTCGCCGCTACGCCGAGCGGTTCAAGGCGGACCACACCCGCTGGAAGTTTCTTACGGGCGACATGGCCACGATCGAACGCGTTGGCCGCGGGAAGTTTCTCCTGCCGACCGAGGTCGGCGTGCACGCCGAGAAGGGGGTCGTGTTTGATCGGGAGGGGAAGATCCGAGGCGGCTTTTCGCTGACGGATCCCGAGCGTGCAAAACTCCTCGAGAAACTGATTCGCGAAGTGCTCGCGGAAAAAAAGCCATGATGTCCGCCTGCCTCGCCGCCGTGGAAGGCATCCACCCGCTGGCGACAACCAATGCGGTCCTTAACTCCTTGGCGACCGTCTTACTCGTGGCCGGTGGGGTGTCCATCTGCCGCGGTGCCCGAATTCTCCACCGGAACTTCATGGTGGCAGCCTTCGCCACGTCGGCGGTTTTCCTCGTCTCGTATCTTGCGTACCACTGGCTCGAAGGAAGCCGGAAGTATGCAGGGCCCGAATCACTTCGGCTGGTGTACTACGCAATCCTTCTGACGCACGTGATCTTGGCCGCCGCGGTTCCGTTCCTGGCCCTGCGAATGTTTTTTCTGGCCTGGCGAGGCCGCTGGGATGCCCACCGGCGGCTCGGGCGGATCACGCTGCCGATTTGGTTCTATGTTTCGGTCACCGGCGTCGTGATTTACTTCATGCTGTATTGGCTGTAGGTGACGCGGGTGGACGGGGTGCCGGCCCTGAGCCTCCCAGGCTGGTTCATCGGGTCGCCCTCGGGCCGCTATACTCAAGGTATGAAGTACGCTCGTGTCTTACTCCTGCCTGCGTGTTGTGTGCTGGCCTTGGTTATCGTCGTGGCCGCGGAGGCGCTCGGATGCCCGAACTGCAAGGATGCGGTCAATACGAGTGACCCGGATGGGCTCAACCTCGCGCGGGGCTACTTCTACAGCATCATCCTCATGCTCGCGATGCCGTTCACGCTCGCTGGATCGTTCGCCGCATATGTGTGGCGGGAGGTGCGGCGGCAGAAGTTGCGAGAGGCGGAGGAGACCACCGAACGGGTGACATCGTGACAGCCGCGACTTTCGACGGGGTAGCGCTCCCGTGCCCCGACCTCGATTCGCCGGTAGCCCACACACGGGAAGCGCGGAACTATCTCTCCACCCAGGAGCACAGGAAGCTCTTCTGGGCGTTCATGCCGCCAGCCGTTGTGGTGGTCATCGTGCTCGAGGTGTGGCTCAGCCCGCTGTGGGAGAGGCCGACTGCGCCCCCTGAGGCTCAGGTGGATACCCGCCTGGAAGTTGTGATGGGGCCGCTTCCGACCAACGGTGCAGTCGTGATCCTTTCTGACGACGAACTACCCGATGATGCCGATGCGGTCGCCCTCGGGGCTTCACCAGAGGCCTTGGCCCGCGTGCGGGATGCGACCTTCTTCAGCTCGCGGGACCGCGAGGCGTGGGTCGAGACGTTCGGCACGCTCGAAGGCTCGGCGATCCGTCCCGCGTTGAATCCTAAAGAAGTGAGTTTTACCGAAGTATTCAGTCAGCCGCGGGCGTTTCGCGGCCAGCCGGTTCGGATGCGGGGGACGCTGCGGCGGCTCGAAAAAATTCCGGCCTGGAAGAACGACTCCGGCATCGACCAGTACTGGCAGGGATGGCTTGAGCCGACGGGTGGGCCTGCCTCGCCGGTGGTGGTCCATTTCCGCCGACTCCCCGAGGGAATGCCGGAGGGCCTGAGAATTGCCGAGCCGGTCGTGGTGAGCGGGTTCTTCCTCAAGAACATGGCTTATCAAGCGGCGGATGGTGTTCGCCTAGCTCCGCTGGTGCTGTCCAGTGAGCCGGTGCGTTCACGGCAGGCGTCGGCGCCCCAATCTCCTGCCGGGTCCTGGGGTCGCTCGATTGGCGCTCTGGGAGTTGTTACCATGCTGGCGCTCGTGTCGGCCACCTGGGTCGCATATCAGTTTTTTGGTCGCGGAAGGCTTCGGCGTGCCGAAGCGTCCGGCTTCAACGCGGCGCTCGCCGACATTGAGCTGTTTTCGGTTTCAGAGTCACTCCAGAAGTTGGCCGCGGACGCGGCTGACGGCAAGGAAGTGACGGGCGGAGTGAACGACAAATGAAACATGCCACGGCGGGACGACGGTGGGACACGATGCTCCTCATGCTGATCGCAGCATGGGGGCTGCCGGCGATCGCTGACGAGCCGCGAGAAGACTTCGTGTCGTTCCTCTCGCTGCGAGAGATCGACCAGCCTCATCGCTCGATCTTCGAGGCGGCTACGGAATGGAATGACGATGTCGAAAGCATCGCGATCAAGGTCCTGCGGCGGATCGACGCGCCGGAATCACTCGTGGCCGGGTGGCGGAAGGCTGCGGCCAAGCCGCCGGCCAAAGGCGAAGCGGTTGCCGTTTCGGATACGCTCCTATCGCTTCGGGGTCGAGCGACTTTTGTAGCACCCCGTCAACTTTCCCCCGCGATCGCCGAGATCTTCGGAGGCCCGCAGTACGACATTGTTCGATTCGTTGACGATGGTGGCCTCGTGGTGGATGTCCTCACCCGCGCGGCCCCTGCTGCCTGGCCGCGTTGGCAGCCCATCGACGAGCTGGCAGCGGCGCTTGTGCTGCCGTTATCCACCGGTGCTGCGCCGCGGCCCGAGGCCGAGGGAAAGCCGTGGCCAACAGACGCCCCAGCACTCGTCGCGGCTGCCCCCCGTGTGGCCTGGTATCCGGACACGCCGCTTGGTCGGCTCGGCATGGATTACGGGCTCTTCGATACGGTGAATGACGGCACAAAGCTCGTTCGCGAAGACGCGGCGGCGTTTTACGCGATGCTGGCTGCGGCTGGTCACATCAAGTCCAAGGATGTGGCAGCGGCTGCAGGCCGTCCCATTGAGGCGATGCGGCTCATTGATCCAGGCCGTGACTGGTACCCGACGCACCGAGGCGACCCCGTCATCATCGAGGGCTCCGCAGTGCGGACCACCAGAGTGGCGATTGAAGATCCCTTCTGGCAGGCGTTCGTTGGCAGCGACCACTACTGGGAGGTGTTCGTGTTCGTCGAGACACCGCTCTTAAATGTCAACGGCCGCATGCAAAACAGCTACCCAATCGTCTGCTGCGTGCGAGAGCTTCCGAAGGGAATGCCGGCGGGTGAGCGGATCAGCGAGCGGGTGCGAGTTGCCGCGTTCGCGTTTAAGCGATATGCCTATCCGTTCAATGATCACAGGCCTGACGCGGAGGGCCATGTTCCCGATGCGCCGAGCCGTCGGATGACGAGCCTTCTTGTCGGCCCTGGGCTGACCTGGTTTCCTACTCCAGTGGAGGATTTCGAGTCGCTGTCGATATGGACGATCGGGGTCGTGGCCGGTGTCGTGGCCTTGGCTGCCATCATTGGGTTCCGTCGCTTCTACCGTAGTCGCTCGATCGATGAGGCAATTCGGAAAACCCGCAAGGATCTCCCGGACCGCGTCGAGCTTCCACAGGATGACGGGTGAACCCCGCCATAGCCCTCAAGCCAACCTCGTTCCTCCTTCCTTCCTCTTCCCAGAGTTCTTGATGCAACGCGCGAAGATTTCAATCATCGGTGCCGGAAACGTTGGCGCCACCACCGCTCACTGGTCTGCTGCCGCCGAGCTTGGCGACGTGGTGCTCCTCGACATTCCAACCACCGAAGGGATGCCGGCTGGCAAGGCGCTTGATCTCTTCCAGGCGTCGCCGATCATGGGCTTCGACGCGAGGATCACCGGCACCACCGACTGGACCGACACGGCCGGAAGCGACGTGGTTGTCGTGACTGCAGGAATCGCCCGCAAGCCAGGCATGAGCCGCGATGACCTGCTCTCGACGAATGCCAGAATCGTCGGCGATGTCGCCACCAAGATTCGTGACACGAGCCCGGACGCGATCGTGATCGTGGTGTCGAACCCGCTCGATGCGATGGTGCAGCGAACATTTCAGGTTACCGGCTTTCCGGCATCCTGCGTGATGGGGCAGGCGGGCGTGCTCGACACGGCTCGCTACCGTGCATTTCTCGCGCTCGAGCTGGGCGTGAGCGTCGAGGATATTTCCGCGATGCTTCTCGGTGGCCACGGTGACACGATGGTGCCGATCCCGAGCTGCACGAGCATTGGTGGCATCCCCGTCACCCAGTTGATTGCGGCCGATCGGCTCGAGAGCATCGTCGACCGTACCCGGAAGGGGGGCGCCGAGATCGTGGGGCTCCTCAAGACCGGAAGTGCCTACTACGCCCCTGCCGCGGCGACGACGCAGATGGTCGAGGCCATCGTGCGGGACAAGAAGCGGGTTGTCCCGGTGGCGGCGTACTGTGACAAGGAATACGGCGTCGGTGGCTACTTCGTTGGCGTGCCGGTCATCCTCGGTAGCCGTGGCATCGAGAAGATCATTGAGCTCGATCTGCTGCCGAACGAGCGGGCTGGCCTCGATCACAGCGTCGCGGCCGTCAAGGAGCTCGTGGCAGCGATGGACCGGCTGACGGCCGTGGGCTGACGGCCACGCGTTGGCGAAGCGGCTACCAATGGGGCGCTGCCCATGAATGGGCAGATTGCGCCTCTTTCCAGGCTTGCCAAGCGGCCGCGACTCTCTCGCGCTGGCGTTGCTCGCCTGCTGGGGTTGCGTTACAACCCCGCGTCCCCGAACTGGCAGGCCTGAGGAACAATCGCCATGAGCCGCACTCGCCGATCGATCCGCCGCGGGCCGCTTTCCAGGGCTGCCCTTCCACAGTCTGCGTCTTGGAACGGCGATGCTCGAGTCTTCGTTCCGCAGGGATATGAGCCAGGCTACGACTATCCGTTGATTGTGTGGCTGACCGACCCAGCCTCCACGTTTGACTTGGGCCGCGCGATGGTTCGCATGAGCCTGCGGAACTTTGTGGCCATCGAGCCCGCTCGTGGCGGCGCCTCGGCATGGCGGGCGATCGACCGCGTGCGCGACCGTCTCAGCATTCATCCACGACGGATCTGGCTCGTGGGCCACAAGTCAGGTGGAACCGAAGCGTTCCGCATGGCCTGCCACCATCCCGATGTGTTCGCCGGTGCCGTCTCGCTCGGTGGTGGCTTTCCACTCGGCGAGCCACTGCTTGGGCAGCTGGACGCGATCCGCCGGACACCGCTTCTGCTCTGCTGCAAATCCGCCAACGTGGCGGCCGATCCAACGACCCTGGACCAAACGCTGCGGCTCTTCCATGCCTGCGGCGGCACGCTCGCGGTGCGGATCTACCAGCGGGGCGACGAGCTTTCTCGTACGACCCTGACCGATGTCAACCGCTGGCTCATGGATGAGCTCTGCGGCCAACCCGCTTCACTTCAGCCACATGGAGCGGCCTAGCCGCTCTCCGTCGCCCGGCCAGCGCGGGCAGTTCATGACAGGGAAAGGATTCCCATGGCGTCTTCGCATGATGCTTTCGGCACAGACGGTCCGCGGCACGTGCTTCCCATTCGGACGCCCTTGCAGCCGGATTCGCTCAGCGACCTGCTCGCTGCCATCGTCGCTGGCGTGACGGTCGATCGGCGTCGTCGCGACCTCCCAGCGGTGACCATTTTCCTTGAAGTCATGGCGTCGTGGGAGCCCGATGTGGATGCCGAGGCACTCCGCGCCAGCCTGACGCATCTGGTGGCCGCCGCCTGCGAGGCTGCCGCAGGTCCGGCACCAGCCAGCGACGGACCGTGCCTGCGTGAGGTCGTCATCACGGCAGTCGACACCCCGCGTGGTCTCGAGATCGAAGTGGCCAATTCGGGGGTGGGCCCAGACTCCCTTGCTCAAGTCGGCCTGACGGCCGCCCGCGGCTTTGCTCAACACATAGGCGGCAGCCTCGACGTGACTGCCTGCCCTGAGGGGGGCGCGGCTGTCACCCTCGGCTTCCCATCGCGGCGTGTGGCAGGCCGTTCGGTCCGCCCCGCGGCCTGACCCCCTCCGGACAGAGAGATTCCATGGACACAGCCGGTGGTGATCAGCCGCGGCGGTTTGCACCCCGGGTGACACCCGCGCAGGTGGTCGGTATCGGGCTCGTCGTGGCCTCGCTCGGCTGGGCAGCGTGGCTCCTCCGCGACCGTCCCATCAGCGAGCAGGTGGAGCTCCTGCCGGGGACCGTGCTTCCATCGTCGGAGTTGGCCATCATCGAAGCCGCCTTCGACCGCGCCCAGCTCACTGACCATCGTACCGAGGACGGTCGTGTGTGGGTGCCACGGCCCCGCCAGAGCGCCTACATGCGAGCCCTCGTCGATGCCGACGCACTCCCACGAGAGTTCGGCGGAAGCTTCAAGTGGGCCCTCGAACAGAACAGCCCGTGGCAGAGCCAGGCCACGCACGCGGAGATGCGTCGGGTCGCGTTGCAGGAGGAGCTTGCCCGAGTGATTTGCTCGATGCCCGGCATCGAAAGGGCTGCTGTCCTGTACGACGTCGATTCCCGTCCGTCGGGATCGCTCGGTGGAAGCCCGGAGCGGACGGCGAGCGTCAACATCCGAACACAGCCTGGCATTGAGCTCGAGCCACTCCGCGTCCACGCGGTCCGTGTCCTCGTGGCGTCTTCGATTGCGGGACTCCAGGCCGAGCGAGTGGCTGTGACCGATCTCCGCAGTGGCCGTGTCTTCACTGGGCCGCTGACCGCAGACACCGAAGAGGCGCTCGCCGCCGCCGACCCGCTCCTTGGTCGACGGATCGCGCACGAGCGACACCTTGTGTCAAAGCTCCGGCTGGCCCTGGCGTACGTGAAGGGCGCCGTCATCGACGTCACGGTGACGTTTCCATCACCCGCTCCACGCCTCCCACCGCTCGAGGCTCCTGCCGCCAGCCAGCGTGTGGCCGAAGCCAACTCGCCAGCGTCCGTCGGTGAGCATGCAGTTGAGCCAGTGGCTGTCATTGATGACACACAGCCGTCGACGATCATCATCTCGCTGGCCGTGCCCGATGAATTCTTTGCCGGTCTCGATGCTGAAGGGGCTGCCGGCCTCGAGGAACGCCTTCGCGACCATGTCATGAGCATTGTCCCATCGACGCCGCAGGCTGATGGGAGGCGGCTCGTGCTGACCCGCGTGGGGGCGTTTCCAGGCTCTCTGTCGCGGGTCGCGCGGCGTCCGGCGTCGCCTGTCGCACCGTCTCCCGTGATGACCGCCGCCGCGGCTACCGACCACGATCGGCACGTATCGCTCGAGGCCGCATGGAAGGCGATCCTTGCCGGGCGGGCGAGTGATGTGCCCGGTGAGGTATGGCTCGCCGTGATCGCTGTGGCCGCAGGTTTTTTGGGCCTCCTCGTCCTTCGGCCGAAAAGAGGCGAGCCGCAGGACACGCGCACCGTCCGTCGCCATCCGGCCCAGATCGATTGGTCGGGCCTTGATAGCAGGCCGCGCACGGCCGTCACGCCTGAAGCCCCACATCGGACAGCCGCATGAATGACCCAATACGCAATTGCCCCACCGGTATCACGAGGCTGACGTTCGTCGTCGCCGTCGTCTGGTGCAGCATGACGCTGGGTGAGGAGTTGGCCGGCAGCCCACCCGTGCCGCCAGTCCCCGAGGATGTGAACGCCCAGGTGGTCATTCCGACCGTTGCGGTTGAGCCCCTCCCGCTCACCGGTGAGTCGCAAACGCCGCCTCCCGCCAGCCGGCGCGGTCCGACTGGGCCTCTCGCCGAGTGGACAGTCCTGGGGGCCATCGCCGCCACGTTCGTCGTTCTGGCGGCGTATCGCTACCGGCAGACACGGCGTCGCAGCCGCGATCTTCCGACCGATGTTTTCGATGTGCTGGGGGAGGGATCCCTTGGCGGTCAGCATGCGGTCCGCATCGTTCGGTTTGGCCCGAGAACTCTCCTGGTCGGCATCTCTGCTGCGGGCTGCCAGACCCTCGCGACGCTTGACGATCCGCAGGCCACCGAGCGGATCGTGACGGCCTGCCTCGGGAGCCGTGCCCCCCGGCCGCCCCGTGGCGTGACCCCGGTTCGGCAGCGGGCCGAGCCCGTGGGCGAGGAGGCCCCATGACCACCGCGGTGCGTCGCTCCATTGATGTCCTGATGCTTGTCTGCGCGGGCTTCGGAAGCGTCGCATGCGGCGACGAGGCGGGCGTGAACCTCCCGGCGACGGTGGCGATTGAATCGCCCGCGGGGCTGAGCCCGATCGAGAGCGCCGAAAGACCCACGGAAGCTCTCCTTGTCGATCGGCCGTCGTCCGATGCAAGCGAAGCAGCGTGGAACCCAGCCTCGCTCCTTGGGAGCCGTCAGCTCACCGCGATCCTCCCGTCAGCCATGCTCTTCGGTGTCATGACGCTCGCGCCCGCGGTGCTCTTGATGACCACCTGCTTCGTTCGGATGTCGGTGGTCCTCTCGCTCGTCCGGCAAGGACTGGGCGCTGCCGGTGTGCCATCCAACCAGATTGTGGCGGCGCTGGCCATCTTTCTCTCGGCGATGGTGATGTGGCCTGTCTGGACGCGGGCATGGAACGACGGCGTCGTGCCCTACCAGGCGAACGAGATCGGGGCCAACGAGGCCTTCGCGAGGGGATCGCTGCCGATTCGCCGCTGGATGGCCGCTCAGATCGAGGGAGCCGGTAACCGGGACACGGTGCTGGTCTTCCTCACGCGGCTTCCGGGCGGCCCACGCGAGGCCGCCACCTATGACGATGTGCCTCTCGAGGCGCTCCTGCCCGCCTTCCTCGTCAGCGAGCTCGAGACCGCATTCACCATCGGTCTTCGTCTGCTGCTGCCGTTTCTGGTACTCGACATTCTCGTGGCGACGCTCGTGGTATCGACAGGGCTCGTGATGCTGCCTCCCTCGCTCGTGTCATTGCCCCTGAAACTTCTCGTCTTCGTAACTGCGGATGGCTGGACGCTCGTCGTGCGAGCTCTTCTCGATGGATTTGTTGCCTCCTGAGGACGCTTTCCGATGGGCGACATGCAGCTCCTCGAGCTCGTGCGGCAGTGCCTGGTCACGGGTGGGTTCGCGCTCCTGCCGGTGCTCGCCGCAGGCTTCGCCGTCGCCGTCGTGGCGGGGCTCATGCAGGCGGCCACAGGAATTCATGAACCGGTGGTGGGGCTCGTGCCGCGTCTGGCCGCGATGGGGTTCGTTCTCCTTGTCACGCTGCCATGGATGGTCGAGCAGCTTGCGGAACTGTTCCGCGTGGCCGCGACAGGTTCCTCGTGAGTCTTGAACAACAAATCCCGGTTGTGCCGTCGCTCCACGACGGCGTCATGCAGTGGATTGGTTGGACCACTCATTCAAACACGGATCGGTGGTGACCCTTGAACCACACCTCCCTGTCGGCGCTGTTCGCATCCGATCCGACGCTTGCGGTTGCGGTCATCGTCCGCATGGCAGCGGCGGTCGCAGCCGGCGCGCTGGGCATGTTTCCGCATCTCGATTTTCGGGTGAAGGGCCTGACCGCCATAATCCTTGCAGCGGCAGCGTTGCCGGCGGCTGCGGCGACGAACCGTCTTGTTGGCCGGCCATCGCTCGTTCCTCTGCTGGCCGGCGAGGCCGTGGTGGGGTTGGGTCTCGGGCTCGTTGTGGCAGTCGTGTTTGCCGCTGCGGCCTGGGCCGGCGGTATCGTGGCAAGCATCGCCGGCCTGTCCTGGGCTGATGACGTGAATCCGGTTGAGGCAACCGGCGACGGGTCGGCAGCCCAACTCGCCGCCTGGCTTGCGGTGGGCGGGTTCCTCTCGGCTGGCGGTCACATCGCCATCATCGTGGGGCTCGTGGATAGTGTCGGCCGACTGCCAGTCGGCAGTGTGGTCGACGCGGGTTTTTCCGGCCTGCTCGACGTGGTGGCGACGATGCCAACCGCCGCGATCGAGCTGGCATGGTCGCTTGCAGTCCCGGCGGTTGCCGCGGTTCTCACCTTTCACGTGGCGGCTGCGATCTGCCTCCGGAGCATCCGGTTCACGGTGGGGGCGGGGCTTCTCCAGGCCGCGGCTTCCCTGGTGCTCCTGGGAGCCCTGTTGCAAGGGGCGGCCACATGGACCGAGGGATTTGCCTCGCTGGCGCAGGGCCCGCTCGACCGAGGCCTCACCGACATCGCTCCGTAGTTCATCGCCGAGGCCCTCTGTGTCTGATGCATCCGACCGCACGATCCCGGCCTCTCCTCGTCGCCGCGAGCAGGCTCGCCGCGCCGGCATGGAGCCGTCGGCTGCGCTCCCCGCGTGGGCGGCATCAGCTGCGACGGCCATCATGCTCGCGCCTGCCTGGTCGAGTGCCACGATCCAGGCCGCCGCGGAGGCTTTCCGCGACGCCGCCAGCGCCGCGGCGCTCCATGACGGGGCCATGTTTCCCGTCTCGCCAGGTCTCGTGGTGCCGACGCTCGGGCTTGTGGCAGCCTCGGCGGCTGCCGGAATGGCCGTGCGACTGCTCTGCGACGGCATGTCGTTTCAGCCAGCGCGAGCCGCCTTTGACCCCCAGCGGATCAGT
Organism: Planctomycetota bacterium; assembly: GCA_031403195.1. GTDB lineage: Bacteria > Planctomycetota > Planctomycetia > Pirellulales > UBA1268 > QWPN01. The sequence goes on from JANNSZ010000033.1 coordinate 76,379, forward strand.
CCGCTCGCTGGCCTGCGGAGGATTTTCTCCGGCGACACCGTGCTGGCCATGCTCGGCCATGGCTTGGCACTCATCGCATTCATTGCTGTTGCGGTGATCGCGGCGCGGCCTCTGATGGCGACGCTCTCGGCACCGGCCGAGTCAGCGGCGGTGGGGCACGCAGCCTGGCGGGTGGTCATGGGACTCGCTGGGGTGGCAAGCATCTTCACCGTCGTTCAGTGGCTCCTCGCCAAGCGACGATTTGAGGGGCGGATCAGGATGACGCCACAGGAGTATGCCGAGGATGCAAAAGATCTTCAGGCCGATCCTCGGGTGCGGCTCATGCAGCAGAAGCGAAAGGCCAATCAGCCACCCGTGTCCGGGGCGCGGTAGCCATATCGCTCGATAAACGGCTGCCAGCGCCTCGCGATCTCCGACACGAGCCGCGGCTCGTGTCGATAGGTATTGGTGCGGTACTTCGTCATCTGGCGAGACCGGGCGTGGTCCTCGAGAGTCGGTTGCAGGGTCGCAAAATCACCAAGCTGGAGCGCGTCGTAGGCCTCGGCCAGCTTCCCCACGGGATCACGGACGAGGTCCTCATACCGAACTTCGTGGAGCTGACCTGCAGCCAGTTGTGGCCGATCCCGCTCGAAGGCCGCATACATCTCCTCGAAGCAGGCAAAGACATACTCCTCGAGCCGCTCGCCGCGGTCCACTTGGAATCCTTGCACTTCGTCGAGCGAGCGCCAGAGCCGAACGGTCGATGGGAAGACGACGAAGGGATCGCGGACCACGTGGAGAAATCTGGCTCCTGGGAACATGTCTGCAAGGATGCCCATTCTCGCCGTGTGGGGTGGGCTCTTGAGGATCGGTCGTCTGGGATCCCGCACGGCCAGCCGGGCGAGGAACCGACGCATTGCAGACTTCCACCGTGCGAGATCGTCGGCCGGCAGCTTCGTAAGGTCGAGGGCCACCGGCGCATTCGTGCTCGTGGCGGGGAAGGCCATGCGTCGGTAGGGCGATGGTGCACCCATGTTGGCCAGCGCGAACTCGTCCTCTTGAGGCCGCGACCAACCGGCTGCCACGTTGTCCATCGGCCGCTTGGCCGGCATGACCCAGGCGAGGGCTCGCGTGAGGAGGGTCTCGGTCAGGAGGAAGTGCCCTGGCGCGAAGCACTGGTACGTGGAGGGGCAGCAGAAACGCTCGTCGAGCATCATCAGCTCGTGCAGCAGCGTCGTGCCGCTCCGCCAGTGGCCCAGGATGAAGACCGGTGGCGGGGTCTTCGGGGGCTGGCGGAGTCGCCGCCGATACCGCGCATCGCTCAGCGGTTCGGCGACAGAGTTGAAGATCGCGGCGGCCGAGACCGTGGCGGCCAGCCCAAGCTTCAAAGGCTGGATCTTTCCGCCATGTTCGGCGACCAGCCCCCACCACACGTGGAGCGGCATGCCATGCCAGAAGCGTGGGCTCCACCACGGGTACGCGTGGGGGGCATCCTGGCCAGGAGGTGGAGAGGCAGAGGAACCCATCTCATCCAGAATCCTAGCCCAAACAAACGGTCAGTGGGGTGTGGTCGCAGATTGGCCAGCGATCCGACGTGGCTGGTCTGCAAGGATCGAGTCGAGGGCGACGGCAAGTCCAGCCCGCGCATCGGCTCCGGACGCCCGGAAGCTCTCACGCCGCTCTCGGTCGAGGACGATGGCGGTGGGGAATGCATGCACGCCAAACGAGCGGCAGGTCGCCGGTTCACGGTCGGGATCCACGGCTACGCAGATGCAGTTGTCTGCAAGCTTGGCGAGGTGAGCCTCGTCCAGCGCATGGGCCACAAAGCCATCGCTCCAACGGCACCAGGACGCCCGGAAGACGAGCAGCATTGGAAGTCCGGTGTCCGCCGCGCGGCGCGAGCCGGCTGCATATCCGTCGACGAGTTCAATGGCCGGCTCAGACGGCGTCGATTCCGTCGCCCGCTGGCTCGGCGCCGTGAGCCGCTCGACCATCTGGGGAGGCCACGGCGACTGTGGTCCATGCCGTGCCTCTTCGTCGCGCACGTCGCAGCCGACCGGGAGAATCATGACGGAGATCAGTGCGGCCACAACGAGCGCGGTCCACGATCGTCGTCGGCGGAGGGGGTGGTTCACGGCGCGCGATGCCCAGGGCGTGGCGAAAGGATCGTCCGGCTTGTAGGGGGTGGCCGCCCGCCGAAACAAGCCCGCGGATGCTCGGATGGCCAAGGATCAGGCCCGCCGATTGCCCAGCTTGCCTGCCTCGCATTGAACGGGCTGTTCTTCAACGCGGCGGATGGGTACTCTCCGCCCCCCGCGGAGCTGCCCGATCGCGATGCCTGTTATGTCGTCGCCATCAACGCATGTCCTTGTCGTCGCGATGCTCATCGCGGCGTGTGGGGCGGGGTGTAGTCTCGTGCCCCGCCGCGGCCCCGTGTCACCAGAGCTCGCGGCAGCCCGCCGGCTCTGCAACGAGGGCTTGGCGGCGGCCGATCGCGCCGACCTGGAACGGGCCGAGAGACTGCTCGAGCAGGCCGTGAACTCGTACCCCGAAGACGTCGAAGCTCGTCGGCACTACGCCGATGTCCTCTGGCGTCGGGGACTGAAGACCGAGGCTGTCACCCAGATGGACAAGGCGCTCGCGCTGTCACCGGAGGATTCTTCTTTGTGTGTTGAGTCAGGTGGGATGTACCTCGAACTGGGGCTGTTGAACGAGGCCGACCGGCTCGCGCGGCAGGCCGTGCGGCACACCCCGAGGTCGGCAGCGGCCTGGCACCTTCGGGGTCGGGTGGCCTTGGCACGCGGCCAGGCCGAGCCAGCGTTGGCCGATTTCCACAGGGCGCTTTCGATCGCTCCAGAGAGCCGCGGTGTGCTCCTCGACGCCGCCGAGGCATACCGACAGCTCAATCGTCCTCAGCGGGCGCTCGCCACACTGGCCATGCTCGGCGAGACCTACGGTCCCGACGAGGTGCCGGCAAGCGTGCTCGTTCTCGAGGGCCTCGCCCAGGAGGCGCTCGGGCGACGGGTGGATGCGGTCGAGAGCTATCGCAAGGCCTTGGCTGGCGGCGAGGCCCCAGCGGAGGCAGCGGCTCGACTGGCCTCGCTTGAGAAGCAGGAAGGCAAGCTCCTGCGGTAACGGGTGTGGCCGCCGTCTCGTTGATGCGGGATCATTCGTGACCGCAGCGGCCTGTGAGCAGATCGAAGGCGGCAATCGACGGAATCAGGAGTGCGAGCGTCGCGAAGCCGTAGGCAGCCATCACGACGAGGAACACTTGGAGGGTGCTGCCCTGAAGGAAGCCGGTGATGGCCACGAAGGTCAGAGCGGGCAGGAGCGCCGAGGCCCAGCCCACGGCCGGCGACGGATTGCGGGCTGAGAGGGCCGCGTAGAGGCCCACGCCACCGCCGACGATCACGGCCAGGAACGGAGCGAGCTGGAGTTCGAAACTGCCGCCGAATGCGACCATGATCCGCATCGCGGTCGCCACGCCAAGAGACAAAAATGCCACGATACCGAGCGTCACGCTGATGGCTCGTCGTGACAGGGGATGCGATAGCCCGGCATAGACCCCGAGCACCGCCACGAAGAATGTCAAAAGCGCGAGGCCACCCACGAGGTAGGCCGCATCTTCGGCGGTGGCAAGCCCGAGCGGCACGAGCGCCACGCAGACCGCAAGTGGGAGAATCACGACCTCACGCGCAGCCGCAATCACACCCAGAAGTTTGCCCCACACGAGCTCACGAGGATTGAGATCGCTGACGAGGAGGAGGTCGAGGGTTCCACGATCTCGTTCAGAGGTGACCGAGGTCACGGCAAGGGCCGCCACGGCCAAGAGGCTCGCGAGCACCATGGGCACGACAGCTGCCGCCATGGCAAACCGATCAGGGCGGATGGCCCGCGCCTCTGACACAAGGCCCGCGACGGCGACGGCGAAGAGAGCGATCCATGCAAGCCGTACCACGATCATGGCACGCCCGTGGGCGCGGGTTTGAACCTCCCGCCAGAGCACGGGGTTGGCCCACACATCACCGCGACGGCACGTGGCCCGCAAGGACCGGCGAGGCTGGGCCTCGGAGGCCGTGTTCCAACGGCGTACGAATCCCACGGCCAGTCCACTCGACAGCACACAGAGCGTCCCGCACAGAGCCAGGAACTTTCCGAGGCCTTGTCCGCCTGTGGGCGTGAGCGAGTCGAATGCTGCCCGCGCGGGTGAGACGATCCCACCGACGCCGGGGCCACCGATGGCAGCCGTGGTCTCGCCGGCAGCCAGCCACGCTACGAGGGCGGCCGCCGTTATGGCGACGGCTTGGAACGTGGTGTCCCGCCAGAATGCCGCCGCTGTAGCGATGCTCGCCGCCGTGGCTGCGGCTGCGGCTGTCACCATGAAGAGCCGTGCAAGCTGCACGCTGGTGATGCCTCCGAAGAGTGACACGAGGACGAACAAAGGCGCGGCCGCCAACAGCAGAAGACCGATCCGAAGCAGACTGCCACCGAGCTTGCCGAGCACGAGCTGGGCATCACCGAGGCGGCTGACGAGGAGGAGCTCGAGTGTGCGTCGATCTTTTTCCAAGCCCACGGCCAGCACCGCTACGAGCGTCGCGGCGAGCATCGCCAGGGCCAGTTGAAGCGGCGCCAGGAGTCTCATCAGCGTGGCCCCGAACCGAGCCGCGTCACCGACGGTCGCGACCGCCTGGGAGCCTGTCACGACCAGCCACGACGTTGCCAGGAGCCCAAACAGGGTGGCGGCCGTCAACGCCCGGGCCACGTAGAGGCCTCGTGTGCGTGGGACAACGAGAATCTCCCGCTCAAAAACCGCACCCAGGATCATCCCGCGGCACTCCGATGTCGGACGGTGGCAGCCATCTTCATGTGACGGTAGAGTACCAGGGATGATCAGTTTCCCGCTCTCGTTCCATCGACTTGGAGATCTGTACGCCATGCGCATGTGTCCGCGCGCTCTCGAAATCCACACCCTGCTTGTTCTTTTCGTGGTCGCCGTCAGTCTCGGGCATGGCCAGGCCGCCATGGCTCAGGTGACCGCCAAGGCCTTGATCGGCAAGGCGGTGTCGGACGACAGTCAGTATCAGGAGATCAATGGCGCGATCGAGCGATTCGGCAATCGCGATGTGGACGGCTGCCGCGCGATTCTCGAACGGGCTCGAAACAACAACCCGAAGCTGCCGCCGCCGGGCGTGATGATGACGACGCTTTGGCTGAGCGCGAATCAATTGCCGGCGGCGCGGGCAGAGCTCGAGGAGACGGCTATCAAGTTCCCCAGTGATCCCGAGCCCTATCTCTTGCTCGGAGACCTCGCCTTCCAGGAGCGACGCATCACGGATGCGGCGGTCCTCTTTGATCGGGCAACGGAGCTTGCGGCCACCTTCACGGAAAACCCAAAGCGGAAGCGAGACTTCGAGATTCGCTGCAACGCGGGAACGGCAGCAGTTGCGGCAGCGCGTCGGCAGTGGGAGTCCGCCCACAAGCACCTCCTCGCATGGCTTGCCCTCGATCCAGACAACGCAGGAGCGCACTTCCGATTGGGTGGCATCCTCTTTCATCTTGGAAAAGAGTCCGAGGCGCTCGACGAGTTCAAGGAAGCTCGGAAGCTGGACGCCAAGGCCGCTCAGCCGGAACTCGCCTTGGCGGGGTTGTATGGTGAGGAACGCAAGCTGGATCTGGCCAAGAAGTGGATCGAGGCAGCGATCAAGGCTGCTCCGAAGGACCCGGAGGTTCTGCTTGCGTCGGCGCAGTGGTACCTCGGGCAAAACGATCTCAAGATGGCCCAGAACGTCGCCGATCAAGCCCTGGCGATTGACCCGAAAAGCCTGGGTGGAAAGATCGTCAGAGGCGTCATTGCCCGCGTGGCCCGCGACTATGCCACGGCCGAGAAGTTCTTCAACGAAGCCCATGTTCAGTCGCCGGGCAATTTTGATGCGAGCAACTCGCTTGCCCTCGTGCTGATCGAGTCGCCTGACAAGGACGACAAGCAACGTGCCCTGGAGATGGCCGAGGCCAACCTCGCGAGGTACCGGGAGAACTCGCCGCAGAAGGTCAACGCGGTCACCACGTTGGCGTGGATCTATTACAAGCTCGATCGCCGCGATGACGCCGGCAAGCTCCTTGAAGAAGTCGCCCGAAACAACGCGCTGACGCCCGACGGCGCCTACTACATCGCGCAGCTCTTGGCCGACCGCGGAGAAAAGGACAAGGCCCGTTCGTTTCTCGAGGAACTACTGACCAAGGAGGCGGTCTTTGCCACGCGATCCGATGCCGTCGATCTCCTTGCGAAGCTCAAGGCAAAGCCGTGAGGCAGGGCCGGCGTCAACGCGATGCCGGTAGTGGAACGTCTTCTGGCTCAGGTGGCATCGGCACGGCGTCAGCGGCGTCGATGACAGTCGGCTTTCCGCCTCGGGCAGACGGCGGCGAGGATATCGCAGGAGGAGCCTCCACCGCCGTCGGCATCGCGCGAATCGTGATCGTGCGGGACGGACCTGCAGCGACGCCAGTTTCTGCGGCTGGGCGCATCGACATGCTTCGCCGCCGAGCCCGCAGCCGATCGCGGCGCAGTGGAATGCCCGGATACGCCTCCACGGGGACTTCGAGGCTCGGGAGGCCGACCCGGCTTCCATCCCCGAAGTATGTGAACATTTCAATGGCCGATGACTCGGCAGAGGCAAGGGTCGTGAGGGCAACGACCACGATGACCTTCCCGAATCTGACCGGAGCGAAGCGAGGCATGCGTGACTTCCGGAGGGGAGGCATCGCTAGCTGTCCGTGGACCAAGCTACACAGGGCCTTGGTTCACTTGGCCGACCGATGGCGAAGCCTATGTTTGCCCTGGTCGGCGACCGCCGCATTGTGCAGCGCTAGGGATGCAAGCAGGAATTCTTCGGCGGATGGTCGGGCGTCCCGACAGTCAGTTGGCCCGATCCTGCCCATGCCGCAAAACCATCAGAGTCGGTTGAGGCGCTGGGCATGCGGGCCATCCACGCAGGCGCCATGAACCCTCACTGGATAACCTTTGGCGCGGCGGTCGTCACGATGGCAGCGGCGTTGGCTGGCTGGTATCTCGTGCGCGGGTCCACGGCAGTCCCGGCAACCATGTGGGCAGCAGCGGCGGCGCTCGCCCTCGCCTACGAGGCGGCTGTCACGGCGACTGGCGGGCTCCAAGGGCAGGCTGCCGAGTCTTGTGCGAGGCTCGTGGTTGTGGCGTTTGGCGTCGGTCCGGCCATGTCCGTCCTGGGTGCCAAACGGCCGCAGCACGGAGTCTGGCAATTCATTGTCGCCGCGCTGGTAGGCGTGCTATCCATGCCGGCTGTGACAGCTGTTCTCGTGAGGCCTGGCAGCATGCCCGATCTGCACCTCCTCGAGCAATTGTTCTTGCCGCTTTTGGTCGCGATAGGCTTTCTCAACTTCATCGCCACGACGCGATTCGCCTCGGCCATCATGGTCGCAGGCGGACAGGTCGTGCTCATGTGGTCATTTCTGCCAATCGTCGGCGATGGCCAGCGACTGCCGACCACGGTGGAAGCCATCGGAGCGTGGGTCATGGCGGCTGGGGCCATCCTTGCGGCGCTCCAGGCCATGTGGTGGCCCGCCTCGGCCTGGGTGGCCCGCGGCGCATCCGGGGCGATTGACAGGCCACTCATCGCCCTCCGTGAGACGCTTGGTGCCGCGTGGACGCTCCGGGTGATTGAGCGATTCAACGCTGTCGCGGTCGAGCGAGGCTGGCCATGTCGCTTGCGATTTGCAGGGCTGGTGCTCACCCAGGATGCGCGGGACGGTCGGTGGGAGGCCGATGCGATTCGGTGCGTTCGATCGCTCTTGCGCCGGTTTGCATCGGCTGCATGGATCGAGCGCCACAGCGGCCAATCACCGATCCGTAGTCTCCTGGCTGACAAAACGGTAGACTGACGCCTTCGTGAGCGGACCCCTTCCTGGCGTTCGTTTGCATCCCTTTCTTGCTCATGTTCCTTTCCACGGAGACTTTCATGGCCGATGACCAGCCCGTACTCCCCCCGCCCGTTCAGGTTCCTGTTGACGAGTCGCACATCCTGGCCACGTACGCCAACTTCTGCCGGGTAACGGGCACGCCGGAGGAGCTCATCGTCGACTTTGGCCTCAACAAGCAGGTGGGCGGAACGTCGCCCGAAACCATCCAGTTGACCCAGCGGATCATCGTCAATTTCTATACGGCCAAGCGACTGGCCTACGCGCTCGGCCACGCCGTAGCCCGGCACGAACAGGCGTTTGGCGCGTTGGAGATCGATGTGCAGAAGCGGGCCGCCCAGTCTCAGGCTTCACGAGGACAATGACGGCATGACACCTCGGTCATGCCCATGGGGGGCAGTCGAGGTGCCAGTCGAGGTCGCGAGTGGCCGCCATGAGCATCGACGAATCGCAGGAGGTCTACCGAGCGCAGGCATGGATTCATGCGATTGTCGATGAGGTCGCGTCGATGGCCCGTGGTGACATGGGCGAAGCGGCGTTCGCCAAGGCCATCCTCGAGCGGATCCTCCAATCGATGGAGGCTGTGGCGGGCATCGTCTGGCTGATCGATGAACGTGGCGCGACCGAAGCGGCCAGCCACCTCGGCCTCGAAACCGTCGGGTTCGGTGCTTCGAAAGAGTCTCAGGCAAAGAATCTCGCCCTGGTTCAGTCGCTCCTCGGCAACCCGGCTGGGCTGGTCGTGCCTGGCGGGGCGTCCATCTCCGGTCCCGATGGCCGTCCGCTCGCCGCGAATGAGACTCCCTTCACGGTGTTGGCGGTCCCCATTGATCGCGGCGGCACTCGCGCTGGCCTGATTGAGGTCTTCCAGCATCCACAGGACCAGCAGACCGAGCAGGGCTACCTGATGTTCCTGGCTCGGATAGCGATGGTCGCTGGCGACTATCTCCAGCGGCGGCAGATGGCTGTCATCGACGTCCAGCAGGCGGCCCTCGCGCAGGTGGAGCGATTCAGTCGGGCGGTCCATGAGTCGCTTGATCCGGTAGCCACCGCCTTTACGCTGGCAAATGAGGCTCGGCGGATCATCGGGTGTGATCGTGTGGGCGTGCTCATCAAGCGACGTCGCACGCTGCGACTCGAGGCCGTCAGCGGCCAGGAGACGGTGGAGCGCCGCGCCAACGAGGTGCAGGCCATCGAGGAGCTCGCCCGCGTTGTCGCCCGCGCGGGTGAACCGCTCTGGCACCCCGATCCGACGCGGGAGTTGCCGCCTCAGATCGAGCAGGAGCTGGAGAACTACATCGACGAGTCCCATACCACGGCGATGGCGATCATCCCGCTGGAGCGTCCTCGTCCCACGCCGGTGGTCAAGCCTGGTGGCGTCGACGCCGTGGCGGTGGCCAAGGCTGAAGCGCCGGTCGCGATCCCGCAGCCGATTGGTGTGCTCGTTGTCGAGTGGTTCTCGGCTGCCGCCATCGAACCAGCCCAGAAGGCCAGGGTCGAACTGGTGGCTGCCCATGGCCGGGTAGCAGTGGCAAACGCCCTCTCCCACACCGGGCTGCCTCTGTATCCGCTCATCAATCTCGTGGGGAAGTCGAGAGTGCTGACCAGCGGTCGCAATCTTCCTCGGACGGTGCTTGCCGTGGTCGCCCTTGTGGCGGCACTCGTGGCGCTCGTGTTCGTGCCGGCCGAGCTTCGCCTCGAGGGCAAGGGCACTCTCGAGCCGGTCCATCGCCGAGAAGTGTTTGCGGGCATTGACGGCGTGGTCGAGGCCATCGAGCCAGGGGTCGAGCATGGGGCGGTCGTCAAGGCTGGCCAGCCACTCGCCAGGCTTCGCAATACCGAGGTCGATGTCGCCATTACAGACGTGCTTGGCCGCAAGGCCGCCAGTGAGGAGCAACTCAGGTCGACGAGGCAATCGTTACTCGAGGACCAGGAGATTTCGGCGGACGAGCGGGTTCGGCTGGAGGGGCGGGCACGCCAGTTCGAGCGGGAGATCGAAAGCCTCGAAGAGCAACGGCAACTGTGGGAGGCGCGTCGGGCCGACCTCACGGTGTCGAGCCCGATCGACGGCGTGGTGGTGACGTGGCAGGTTCGTGATCGGCTTCTGCTCCGCCCTGTCGAAAAGGGTCAGGTGCTCATGAGCGTAGCCGACAAGACGGGGCCCTGGGAGCTCGAGATCAATATGCCTGACGACCGGCTGGGGCATGTCAATCGTGCGTATGCTGCGGCCCGCCAGGCCGGACGAGAGCTGGAGGTCGACTACATTCTCGCGACGGATCCGGGGACACGGCACCGCGGCATGGTCCACGAGATTCACGAGCAGGCGGAAGTGCGTGGCGACCACGGCAACACCGTGCTCGTACGGGTGACAGTCGATGCGGAGCGGCACGAGAAGGAGGCGCTGGGTGCGGGCGCGAGCGTGACCGCGAGGATCGCCTGTGGGCAGCGATCGCTTGGGTATGTGTGGTTTCATGACGTGCTGGCGTTCATCCGCACGCAGATACTCTTCAGGCTTTGGTAGGAGGCGGTTTGATGATCCGTACGATCGTCGTGATCTGCCCAGCACTCGCTGGCCTCGTGTCACTCATGGTTGCTGCGGCAGCCGGGCAGGTCGCGCCGCCACAGGCTGCCACCGAGCCGATCCTCGAGGGATGCCTCGTGTCGCTCATCGATGAAGTGAAGGTTCCGGCTCGCGAGCCGGGTGTGATAACCCGGCTCGCCGTGCGGCAGGGAGACGTCGTCAAGCGGGGAGACATCCTGGCCTGCATTGATGATGACCAGCCGCAGATGGAGAAGCGACGGGCCGACGCCGAGCACAAGCAGGCCGTTGCCAAGGCCGAGAGCGACGTGGATGTCCGTTATTCCGTGAAGGCCTACGATGTGGCCAAGGCAACGCACGAGAAGGCGGAGGAGGCGCACGACCGTGTCAGAGCCTCGGTCACTGAAGTGGAGCGGCGGCGGCTCAAGCTCGAATGGGAGAAGGCGGAGCTCCAGATCGAGCAGGCGAAGCTCGAGCGGCAACTCGCAACGCTGGCGGCCACGAGCAAGGAAGTCGAGCTCATGGCGGCCGACAAAGCGATTGAACGGCGGGTTATCCGGTCGCCTCTCGACGGTGAAGTCGAAGAGGTGATTCCCCACGAGGGAGAGTGGCTCCAGCCCGGCGAGCCACTGGCCCGGATCATCACGATTGACCGGCTCTATGTGGAGGGGTTCGTGGATGCGGCGCGGTTTGGGCCCGCGGCCCTCCGGAGCAGGCCGGTGACCGTGGAGGCGCGGCTCGACAATGGCCGTGTCGAGTCATTCGAGGGGGGAATCTTCAAGGTCAAGCACCGGGTCGAGGGAGGAAGCTATCGGGTCGTGGCCGAAGTGAAGAATCGTCAGGACGGCGGCGAATGGCTTCTTCGGCCTGGGCAGATCGTGCAGATGATCGTCCACTCCAGTCGGCCACCGGTTCAGCCGGCCATCACGAACTAGCGTCCTGGGGTCTGCGGCATGTCTACCGCCGACGCCTTTCGATCCAGTACCACACGGCCCGTCGGGCTGCGGAAACGTGGTGATCTTGTCGTCACCCGCCAGCTCTACCAGGGGCAGGCTTGGTATGTTGTCAAGGATCCGATATCCCTTCACTACTACCGTTTTAGGCCTGAGGAATATGCACTCCTCGAAAAGCTTGACGGCCGGGTGAGCCTCGAAGGGCTCAAGACCTGGTTCGAGGAGCGATTTCCGCCGCGCCGCATCACGCTCGATGAGGCAGCTCGATTCGTCGCCACACTCCACCGCTCAGGCCTCGTGATCGGCGACCGGCCGGGGCAGGGGCCGCAGCTCTTCGAGCTGCGGCGGCAGCGAAAATGGAAGGAGTGGGTGGCCTGGATGTCGAACATCATGGCCCTTCGCTTCCGCGGCCTCGATCCCGATTGGCTGCTCGAGCGACTGAAGCCCAGGTTTGGCTGGATCTTTTCGCCGGCGGCCATAGTGTGTGCGACGGCGTTTGCGCTCTCGGCGCTGCTGCTGGTCCTCGTCAACTTCAGCGTCTTTCGCTCCAAGCTGCCCGAGTTCAATCAGTTCTTCGCCGCAGGAAATTGGCTCTACCTGGCCATCGCCTTGGCGATCACGAAGGTGATCCATGAGTTCGGCCATGGTTTGTCGTGCAAATACTACGGCGGCGAATGCCATGAGATGGGCGTCATGCTGCTGGTGTTCACCCCGTGCCTGTACTGCGATGTTTCAGACAGCTGGATGCTCCCGAACAAGTGGCAGCGGGCTGCGATTGGAGCGGCGGGAATGTATGTCGAGGTGGTGCTGGCATCGATCGCGACGTACCTCTGGTGGAATTCACACCCCGGCATCTTCAACCAGCTCTGTCTCGACGTGATGTTCGTGTCGAGCGTGTCGACCATCCTGTTTAACGCGAATCCACTTCTTCGGTATGACGGGTACTACATTCTCTCCGACGTGCTCGAGATCCCGAACCTTCGCCAGAAGGCCTCCACGATTCTCAATCGCCTCATGTCGCGGTGGTGCCTCGGCATCAAGCAGCGCGACGATCCGTTTCTGCCGCAACGGAACCTCGGCTGGTTTGCCCTCTATGCGGTCGCATCGAGTATCTATATATGGTTCGTCACGGCCTCGATCTTTCTGTTCATGTGGAACGTGTTCAAGCCATACCGGCTTGAGGTCTTCGGGCGAATACTTGCCGCTGGCGCGATCTGGGGACTGGTCATCAGGCCGCTCCATGGGATGATCAAGTTTCTTAAGGTGCCCGGGAGGCGCGACGAAGTGAAAACAGCGAATGTGCTCGTGACGGGCCTCGTGGCAGCCGCGTTGGTGGCCGGTGTGGCTCTCATTCCTCTTCCCCAACGAGTACGGTGTCCAGCCGAGCTCCGGCCCCGGGGTGCCGAGACGGTGTATGTGTCCGTTGCCGGACGCCTTGAGCAGCTTCTCGTCAAGCCAGACGCGATCGTTCGTAAGGGCGACGCGATTGCGGTGCTGTCAAGCCCCGAGCTCGATCTCGAGATTGCTGAGCTTCAGGGGAGGCAGACGCAGGCGGAGTCTCGGCTCGACAGCCTCCGACGGGAACGATTTGCCGACCCATCGGCCGCGCTCGAGATCGGCACGGTGGAGGAAACACTCGAGAGTGTCCTGGAGCAGCTTGCCCGGCGACGGCGTGATCGTGATGAGCTCGTGCTCCGGGCGCCGCGAGACGGCGTGGTCCTGCCGGCGGCCCGCGTGCCACCGCAGCCCGATTCAGCCGGCCGACTTCCGGGCTGGTCGGGGAACCCGCTTGGAGAGCGGAACCTCGGCGCGACGTTTGTGGCTGGTACGGTCGTGTGTCTGGTCGGAGACGCCGAGCGATTCGAGGCTGCCATGGTGGTCGATCAGACGGACCTCGAATTCGTGAAGCGAGGCCAGCGGGTGGATCTCAAGCTCGATGCATTATCCGATCACACGTACTCAGGTGAGATTGCGGAACTGGCAGAGGCGAATCTCGAGTCGGGCTCCGAGCGGCTCAGTGGCAAGGCCGGGGGGGGTGTCCCCACGGAGACCGACGAGAGTGGCCGCGAACGGCCGATTTCGACAAGCTACGAAGCCCTGATGACGCTCGATGACCCCGACAGGGTTTTCACGCCCGGCATGCGGGGCACCGCTCGCATCGAGGTGGGGAGCCGTACGGTCGGCCAGTGGCTCCTGCGGCTCGTGTGGCAGACCTTCAACTTCAGGATGTAGGCGAACCGCCGCATGCTGTCGCTCGAACGGATCACGATTTATCCGATCAAGAGCCTCGACGGCCTCGTCGTAGACGAGGCTCATGTGCTGCCTGCTGGAGGTCTCGCCAACGATCGCCGGTGGCAGCTCGTTGACATGGAGGGCAGGGTGGTCAATGGCAAGCGGATGCCGCTGCTCCATGCAATCCGGTCTGCCTACTCGATCGAGGGCCTCGCGGCCGACGCGGAGGTCTGGCCGGTAGCCATGAGCAACGCGGTGCGCCTCACCATCGATCCGCCGGCGGTGGCAGCGAGCGCCGTTCCAGGTGTCGAACGGATGGCCGGCCTTCGTTCCGCGATCTTTCCGCTCGTGGCCGGGAGGGACGGGCCGTGTGAGTGGCTGTCGGAGGCGCTTGGTGTCGATGTCCTCCTCGTGGAGCGGCGAGACGGAGGGTTTCCCGACGATCGTGACGCCGCAGGACCGACACTGGCCGCAACGGCCACGCTTGTGGAAGTGGCGAGGTGGTTCCGGATCGACCTCGAAGAGTGCCGTCGGCGGTTTCGCGTGAACCTCGAGATCGGTGGAGGCGATCCCTTCTGGGAGGACACGCTCGCATGCCCGATCCGGCGGGAGTTGTGCCCCCCACTGACGCAGGACACGGCCGAGCTGCCGGCCGATCCCTACGCGGACCTGCCCCCGCCCGAGCCCAGAGTGGTGACAATCGGTGGGGTGAGCCTGCGAGTGACGAATGTCTGTCGCCGCTGCGTGGTCCCGAGCCGCGACAGTCGCACCGGCAGGGTCACAGAACACTTTCGCGATGTGTTCGAATCGTATCGGCAGCGCACCATCCGTGATGACGTGGATGCCACATCGTGGAGCCACTGGTACCGTCTCGCTCTCAACACGGTGGCCTTCGAGGCTGGGGCCATCACGTGTGGTGACCCGGTGCGGCCAGGGTGACCGTCGCCGCCGATCAGGGCGGCACGGTGACGATGACGCCCGTGGTGTTCGTTACGTCGGCTGCCACGGTGCCAGGGATGGTCGCCGGCGGCGGGGCAGGGTTCGCGACGAGGAAGCTCTCGCTGATATCGAAGAATCCTGTCGATGTGCCATTGAGGACGATGGCGTTGTTCGTGCCAGAGTTTACTGCCGACTCGAGCGAAGTGAGTTGGATATTGAGCGTGGCATCGTCGTTAGACTGGAAGGCGGGGAGCAAGGTGTTCAGGGAGGACAGCCGGCTCGTGCCCTCGATCGTCACGATCGATGCTGCATCATTGGATATGGAGACGAAGGCCTCATTGGTAGCACCCGTCACTCGCAGATTCGTGAACGTGATTTGGCCGTTTACGTTGCTCGAGACGAGGGCACCGAAATCCCCGGGGGTGATGAGCCTCGCCTGGCCGATGTTCACGACCGTGTCCGTCGTGGTTGCGATGGTAATCGGTGCGTTGAACTGCGAGTCCGAGTCGACAATCCCGTATGACACGAAGAACCGGCCGTCGCGTGCCACGGGTGTAAGCATCGAATTCGTCGTGCGGTTGACGTTGATCGTGCCTCCAGTCGTGAGTTCGACAAGAACGCTCGGGTTGGGAGAGTTCGTGTTCGAGATGAGCCCTTGGAAGTTGACGTCGCCCGCACCATTGGTGACGAGCAGGCCGCTGTCCATGTTTTGGACAACCATGTTGAAGAAATTGACCTCGGCACCGAGGTTCATTGTGTCCAAGTCAAGCCCCGCATCGCCAGCCACACTTGTCCCCACAATCTCCACGTCGTTGACATTGGCCGCGGTGTTCAGGCTCGCGTTGGCCGCGATGCCCACCGGAGCGCCTTCGATCCGGAAGTGGTCGACGACAGCACCGTCCCGTAGCTCGATGGCCGTCGAGCCCGAGTTCAGCAAGGGCCGAAGAGCGCCACTGCCAGCGAAATAGCTCTGATATCCATCCGCCAGGGTATTGAGTTCGAGGGACGATCCCTCGCCGATGAGGAGTTGATTGTCGGCCTGGAACTGCCAGGTGGAATCGTAGGGGACTGTGGCACTGTTGCCAGCGTGAACAAACACGATGTCGTAGGGGGCAAGGGCTAGATTCTGCGCGAGGGCCAGTGTCCGCACGGGTGCCTCAGCCGTGCCCGTACCACCCACCTGCGCGGTGTCGTCTACGTGGATCACATTCCACGCCAAGCTCGTGACCGGATTGATCGCGACGACCGGGGTCTGGTGGGCACGGACAATATGCTCGTTCCGCATCATGGGCTGCTCGACCTGGTCGGGGACGTTCCGCCGGCGGCTGCCGCCCATGCGGTACGTGAGTCTCGCGTACCCGGTCCAGTCGAAGTAGCTGTCGTTGTTCGCCTGGAGCGAGAAGTCCCAGTTCTCGATAAACGTCATGTCGAGGCGGGTGTAGACACCGCCGAACCATGGCACGACATCCTCGCCAACGTCCGAGCCTTCAGCCCACGTATATCCCGAGTTGCCGAGGGCGTAACCACCCACACTGACCATACCGCCCCAATCGGCGAGGCCTGGGATGTACGCGCCGACCTCAAGGTCGGCGCCACCGAGAGCCGCGTCGAGCCCGTTCAGCGAAAGGATGAAATTCTGTGTGAAGGGGGCGCCTGGAGATCCAATCGTGTAGGCCGTCGAGCCCACGGGAATGTAGCCGTTGCTCCGGAGATTGCCGAAGTCGGTGAGCCACTCGCCCGAGATTCCCACCTGGTTATAGGTATGGCCGAACTGGCCGAACTCGTCCGTCCCCGGCACGCCCGCCGTGGGATACTGATTCATGTCGCCGTCGTAGTCCCAGTAGACGCCCACCCCGAAAAGGGTGCCACCGATGAATTGCTTGCGGATCGCGCCCACGTTCGAGAAGAATCCGCCATACTCCGAGAGATGGCCTCGCACATCAGCCGCCCAGAGACCTCCCAGGTCATCCTCGGCGTAGGGAAAGAACCCGCCGAGGGTCATGTACGAGCCGTTGTAGCCCAAGCCTCGGTCGGCTGGGTTGACCCCGTAGTAAAACCAGCCCGGGCCAGTGCCCCGAAAAATACCGAGTGGTGTGGCTGCCTGATTGATCAGGCCAGCCGCGGGCTGTCCGACCTGGGCCTCGGCGATCGACGCGGCACCGGCGGCCATGACAGCCACCAGCGTCAGCATCACGGTTCGCATTGTCGCTCGCATGGGTCAGTCGCCTCGATGCTCGTTCACGTTTTGAATTGTTCTTGCCCTGACACCTCAAGGCAGGCGGTCGTCCGCTGTTTCACTGGGCTATTGAAAGGGCTCAGGGAATCGGTGGAATCGGCGGTGGCGGTGGTGGAAGTGGCACGACCGTGGCAGCTGCGAAGTTCACGCTCTCTGGCTCTTGCAGGATGTCGACAACCGCATTGAAATTGAGGTTCTCGAGTGTGACCTCGTTTGCAGTGGCGACCGTGATCGGTCGGTTGAGTGCGGGGGTAAATGGCGGCAGCGGAGCTGGCCACAAGGTGGTGTCGCCACCCGTGGCGAGCAGAATATCGGTGTCGAGGCCCCCTTGCACCTGATTGCCTTCGATCCGTGCAAAGACGCGAGACAACGGTCGGCCAGGGAACCCAAGGGTCTGGTCGAAGACCGCATTGACATTGATACCGGGGCCCTGAGTCGAGGCGATGTTGTTCGTAAGTGCCGTGAAATTGATGGTTGGAGCGGGCCCAATAGGGCCGTTCGGCGGAGGATTCAGCAGGTCTGGCGCTGCCTCGATAGAAATGCCGAACGCCACCGCACCAATCGTCGTGTCGGAAACCAATACCTGGTACGCATTGGGCGGTCCGATGCTGTCTGCCACGGCACGGATTCCGTAGAGCCCGGAGTTGCTGATGGCTGTCCGCCTACTTTGGGGATCGCTCGCATCGAGCCGTTCCACCCGTAGGTTGCTGTTCAAGGTGAGGATGCCACCGCCGCTGGTTGCCGAGATGGTTGAGCCTCGGACGGCGACCACGCTGTCGACGGCACCAGACACTCCGACGGCTCGTATGCCTGCGCCGACCGCTGTCTGAATGGTCGAGTCTTGCACGAGAATCGACCCGCCGTCCGTGAAGATACCATCGGCGCCGGTGTCACTAATGATCGACTCGCCCAAGACGAAAAGCTCGGCGTCGGCATCGAGCACGTCGATGCCATTCAGCGTGGTCCTTCTCAGCGTCGAGCCATTGACCATCTGAACAACGGCATCCGGGGCGTCTATCACGATGCCTGTGCCAGCGACGTCTGCGATGTCCGTGTTGTCGAGTATGACAGTGGCCCCCGTGCCCGTGACGGATACGGCAGGGTTCCCGGTGTCTGTAATCGTCGAGGCGGTCGCGGTTACAACCGAATCGGTTCCGGATGCGACAATACCCTGACCTGTCATCGTGGTGATGGTCGTTGCGTTGATATCCACCCTCGCGCGGTCGCCCGATGCCACGATGGCATCGCCGTCGATCCCGCGTGTGTCTGTGATGGTGCTGGCACTGACAGTAATCACCGAATCATCGCCCGACGCGGCGACTGCCGTGCCGTCGATGCGCGTGAATGTCGTCGAAGCGACCGAAATCGTCGCGGCCGGGCCGGCTGCCGACACGCCGACGCCGTCCACGTCTGTCAAAGTCGAGTTGGTGATGACCACGTCACCGCCGGCTGCGGAAACTACGAAGCCGTCATTGCCGAGGTTCGAAAGCCGCACATCGTTGAACCGAAACTCTCCAGTGGAATTGGCGATTTCGACGCCCCGCTCGAATGGACCGTTCGCGCCTCGGATGATGACGTCGTTGATGATCGCAACCCCTGGCGATGAGAAGCCAGCGCCATCCGAGATACCGACGCTCGAGTTGACGATGTCGAAGTGATCGACCCTCGTGCCAGGCTGGTCCACGTTGATCGCGGCCCCGACCGGATTGGTGATCACCGGATAGAGGTCTGGTCTGTTCGACGCGTTGAGAGAGAGTTCGCCGCATTCAACGGTCTGGATCAGGAAGCTCGTGCCCTCACCCAAGAGAGACTGGTTTACATTCCCGAATGAGTAGCCCGCGACCGGCGTGGCATAGGGAGTGGTCTGGCTGTTGCCAACGTTGACATAGACGATGTCCCAGGCATTGAGCGCGGCCGCCTCGGCCTCGGCGAGTGTCTGAAAAGGGGCGTTCGCCGTGCCGTTGCCGCCCGCCGCCGCCGAGTTGTCAACGTGGAACATCTGCCAAGGGAGGGCATTGCCCGCGGCATCCAAATTGTTTGGGTTCAGTGCGACCACGGGCGCCTGGTGGGCGCGAACGATGTGCTCGTTTCGCATCATCGGCTGCTCAACTTGATCGGGCACATTCCGCCGCCGGCTGCCACCCATGCGGTAGGTGAGGCGGGCAAACCCTGTCCAGTCGAAGTAGCTGTCGTTGTTGGCCTGGAGCGAGAAGTCCCAGTTCTCAACGAACGTCATATCGAGCCTGGTGTAGACACCACCAAACCAGGGCACAGCGGGCCCCTGACCGGGAAACTCGTACCGCGCGTTGCCAAAGGCATAGCCGCCGACGTTCACCATGCCGGCCCAATCTGCGAGGCCTGGGATGTAGGCACCGACCTCGAGATCCGCACCGCCAAGGGCTGCATTGATGCCGTTGTCGCAGAGAATCGAGTTGCCGACGAATGGGCCCATGATCTGGCCCGTGGAGCCGACCGGGATGTAGCCATTGCTTCGCAGGTTGCCGAAGTCGGTGAGCCATTCGCCAGAGATTCCGACCTGGTTGTATGTCTGGCCGCCTTCAAACAGGATTGGCCCCGACGTATCGGCGATCACCGTATCGTCGTACTGGTTCAGGTCGCCGTCGTAGTCCCAGTAGACGCCGAAACCGAGAAGCGTACCCCCGATGAATTGCTTCCGAACCGCACCGACGTTCGAGAAGAAGCCGCCATACTCGGAAAGATGCCCGCGGACGTCGGCCGCCCAGAGGCCACCAAGGTCATCGTCAGCGGTCGGGATGAATCCCCCGAGGGTCATGTAGCTGCCGCGGTACCCGAAGCCACGGTCGGCTGCGTTGGCACCGTAATAGAGGACGCCCGGCCCGTTGTCGCTGAGGCCTCGAAGGCCATTGACGGCACGGCCAACGACGCCCCCTGAAGGTGCCATGGCAGTTTGCCCTACCTGCGCGTAGCCCTGCGATGCCGGAGCAAACGCAAAGACAGCCGCCGCAAGTCCGAGGGTCACCGCTCGCCTAGCCCGCCGACTCAGGGCCGCGAGCCGCTGCCGGATTGCCCGCAGCCTCACTGCGGTCCGTCTGGCACGGTACTGTTTGGCTGTCGTGCTCATGGATTCTTGACCACGTCCTGCGGAAGCCGGTGCTAGCGGGATCGCCCCGCCGTGGAACCGGCATGATCGTCAGAAGTGATCGACCCACCGCCACCGTCACGATGAGGATTTTCGGCATCAATTCCGGAATCGGCAGCGTCGAGTGGCGTTTCCTGTCTTGCCAGGATGATCCTGTGTGACGCAACGTGCTGCGGGAACGGCCCCCTCGCTCCTCTATGTCCCGCATCTGATGGCCGCATGTGGCCCGGCAGCCGCCGATCCCGTACAACGCCGAGATTGCCCGTCCCCACCGGACCGCCTCCCGCCATGTGGCTCCACCAGGATTACGATGCGATCCTGTTCGATTGCGATGGGACACTCGCCGATACGATGCCCGCGCATTACCGTGCCTGGCTGGCCGTGACCGAGCCCCACGGGATCCTTTTTGGGGAGGACCGTTTTTACGCGCTAGGGGGACGGCCAACCCGCGACATCCTGGCCACGCTCTTTGACGAGGCAGGGGTGGCCGTCGACCTTGACCAGGCGGCCCACCATAAGGAGCAGGCCTTTTTGGCTCAGCTCGACGGCATCCTGCCGATCCCCCCCGTTGTGGAGGTCGTTCGCCGGTCGTGGGGGGTTGTCCCCATGGCGGTGGTGACGGGCGGCTACCGGGATGTCTGCCGGCGGATCCTCGACCGCCTCGGCCTCGCCGACGCCTTTACCACGATCGTGGCCAGCGAGGATACACCCCGTCACAAGCCAGACCCTGAGCCATTCCTGGAGGCAACACGCAGGCTCGGGGTGTGTCCCGAACGGTGTGTTGTGTGGGAGGATAGTGACCTGGGCATCGAGGCTGCTCGACGCGCGGGCATGCCGTGGGTCGATGTGCGCTCATTTCACACACCAGCCCGGCTTCGCACACCATGACGCTACCCCTCACACTCACTGCTGTGCGGGATGCCCACAAACGGATCGCGTCGGGCATCCTGCGAACCCCGTGCCCCGCGAGCGTTCCGCTCTCGGAGCTCACCGGTCTCCCCATCTTCTGCAAGCTCGACCTGCTCCAGAGAACCGGCAGCTTCAAAGAGCGCGGCGCAAGGAACGCCTTGCTCTTGCTCGACGAGCCCCAGCGACGGCGGGGCGTGATTGCGGCGTCGGCTGGAAACCATGCGCTTGGCCTGTGCTACCACGGCGGCATGCTCGGGACTCCGGTGACGGTCGTGATGCCGCGATTTGCCCCACTGGTCAAGGTAGCAACCTGCCGGCGGCTCGGCGGCCGCGTCATCTTGGAGGGCGATTCGTTCGCCGACGCCCGCGAAGTGGCTCTGGGGATTGCCGAGAAGGAGAAGCTACAGCTCGTTCACGGTTTCGACGATCCGCATGTCATCGCAGGGCAGGGCACGATGGCCCTCGAGATCCTGGAGGATATTCCGGATGCGGGTGTGCTCGTCGTGCCGACAGGCGGCGCAGGCCTCCTGGCGGGTGTTGCGATCGTGGCCAAGGCCATGCGGCCAGACATCACCGTTGTGGCCGTTGAGCCCGCGGCGGCCCCAGCATATTCGGCAGCGCTGACGGCTGGCCGGCCAGTCGCCGTGCCGATCCGACCAACGCTTGCCGATGGCCTCGCCGTGGGCCGCGTAGGCGAGGTGTCATTTTCATTGGCGGCGCCGCTCGTGGATCGGGTCATCACCGTGGACGACGAAGCTATTTCACTGGCTGTCGTGCGCCTCTTGGAGCTCGAGAAACTGGTCGTTGAAGGCGCGGCTGCCGCAGCGCTGGCGGCGGTGATGATGACACCGGATCTGGGAGCGGGATCGCGGCCCGTCGTGCTCCTGCTCTGTGGCGGCAACATTGACCTGACGATGCTCGACCGCGTGATTGACCACGGGCTCGCAGCGGACGGACGGCGATGGCGGTTCGTCACGCGGATCAGCGACCGCCCCGGTGGAGTGGCCCGCCTCGCCACGGTGATCGCGGGCACCGGCGCGAGTATCCGCGAGATCGTGCACGACCGTCAGTTTGCCGGCGCCGATGCGTTCTCGACCGGTGTCGAAGTCACCGTCGAGACCGCCGATCGGGCACACGCCGCGGCCCTTGTCGAACGGCTGACGGCCGAAGGCTTTTCGGTCGCAGCCGCACCCGGGATGGACCGGGTGCCTGGCTGACCCCCGTGTGTAACACGCGGCAGGAAAGTACGCCCTAACTGTCGGTGGAAAAAGCCCTCCATGGCCTTTTTTCACTCGGCCGACGATGGAAAAGCCGAGGTTTTCCATCGTCGGCAGTCGCCGCATGGTGCGGCGGCAGACCTTTTCCACAGTCCGCTAACCGGTGGCAGGCGAGCCACGTGGCAAACCTTGCCGCTTGAGCAGCCAAGAACAGCCCCCGTGAAATTCCTGCCGCCCGATGGCGGCTCGTTCCGATCCCCTACTGATGCGGCTTGAGGCTGGAAGCTGCTCGACGACTGGAGTGTCGCACATGAATACACCCGTCCACGGCCTTCACGCGGAACCGCCGCGTTCTGCGTCACCTCTCTCGCCCGAATCCCTCCGCGAACGCGAGCGACTTCGTCGCGAGCTGTTACGACGGATCGTGGATCGAGAGTCGAGGAGACAATCCGCCCGCGGCCTGCTCAGGTAGACATCCCGCACACCGCGAGGAAGGCAGCCATGTCACGCACGCGTGGAGCCCGCCTCGGTTGCGGCGGCCAAAACGAGCTTGGCCGTACACGCCGCGGTGTGTTCGTTCAACTGTTTGCCCGTGAAAAAAGCCATCCATGGCCTTTTTCCCCTTGGACGACCGATGGAAAAGCCGAGGTTTTCCATGGTCGGCGACCGCCGCTTCCTGCGGCGAGAGACTCTATCCGCACCCTCGTAGTCCTCGTGGCCGCGGGGCTCGCGACATCGGTGGCGCATGGCCAGACAGTGCCATGGGGCTGGGAACCTGCCAGCCAAACGACGGCTGCCTGGACGCCCGAAAATCTCGCCGACTACCTCCTCACCGGTCAGACGCCACGCCCGGCGGTGGCACGGATCATCGCCCCTGAGCAATCGAGCACGTCGCTTGGCTCGGGCGTGCTTGTCGACATCAACCGAAACCAAGGTCTCGTCCTCACCAACTGGCACGTCGTTCGAGACAGTCGCTCCGCCGTGCTGGTGCAGTTTCCCAATGGTTTCCAGTCGGCCGGCACCGTCATCCGGTGGGACGAGGCCTGGGACTTGGCGGCACTCGTCATCTGGAAGCCTGATGCCACGCCGATTCAGATCGCAGCGGCGCCGCCTGCCATCGGAGAACCCCTCACGATCGCCGGCTTCGGCCGCGGCCCCTACCGCGAGGAGACCGGACCATGCACGGAGTATCTCTCTCCCGGCACAGGACAACCCCAGGAGCTCGTCGAGCTCCAAGCTCGCGCCCGTCAGGGGGATTCTGGTGGGCCCATCTTCAACGCCCGCGGCGAGCTCGCCGGCGTGCTTTTTGGCGAGAGCGATGGCCACACGATCGGAAGCTGCTCGGCACGGGTTCGGACCTTTCTGGCAACGGTCGGTTCGCGTGGGTTTGTCCCGACACCGATCGCCGAGTTTTCGGACGCCCGCGCGGTCGATCGGGGCATTGGTCAAGCCGCCCTGCCGCAGGCGATGGCCGACACGAGCGACGTGCCCACGCGGCGTTCGACCCAGGTTGACTCGGCCCCTGCGCTTCCGGCATCAATAGCGCAGGCCGTGGTGACACCAATACAGCCCGAAGCCGGTATCGCCGCGCCACTGAGCCCCCAGGCTCCTCCAAGCGATTGGTTTGGCTGGGCCTCCGGAACGGCTCGCCGGCCCGATTTCCTGGCCACGGCCGGAGGAGTTGCGCTCATCATCCTCGGCCTACGGGTGCTGCTCGGCGGAAACCCCCGCCGAGAACCTGTGGCCTGATCGACCGCATGCGAATCATCACCGCTTCGGCACTTTCTTGACGGTCGCCTTTTCGATCACGACCGGAGTGGCGGGACGATCTTGCGCTCCGGTGCGCACGTTGCCAATTGTTTGGACGACCGCGAGGCTCTCGGCGTCAGCCGTCCGGCCAAACGCCGTGTATCCGCGGTCGAGGTGGGTCACTCGCTCAAGGCAAATGAAGAACTGGCTTCCCGCCGAATCTGGATCGCTCGTGCGGGCCATCGAGAGCACGCCAGGCTCATGCGGCGTCGCGTTGAACTCCGCGGGGATCGTGTAACCAGGTCCGCCAGTGCCCGTCCCCTGCGGGCAGCCCCCCTGGATCATGAATCCTTTGATGATGCGGTGAAATGAGCCGCCGTCGTAGAACCCGCTCTCGGCGAGGGCCACCATGTTCCGGACGTGGCCTGGCGCCAGGGCCGAGTCGAGGGCGAGCCTGATCTTCCCGAGAGACGTTTCCAGGGTGATCTCGTAGTCGAATCCATCAAGGTCGACCTCACGGGAGGCCTTCTGGAGGACGGCGGCGGATGGTTTGGGCATGCGAGGCTCCTGGGATACGGGACGGAAGGGGGCGGGTTTGCCGCGTCGCCACGGGGGGCCGATACTCCAAGGGCAATGGGTACCGAATCCACGGGACGAACCGCCGCAGACGATCTCGCCGGACGGAGGCTGGGAGGTTACCGGCTGCTGCGCCTGCTGGGAAGTGGCGGCATGGCCGACGTGTACCTGGCGGAGCAGACGTCTCTCGGTCGGCACGTGGCGGTCAAGGTGCTGCGGCCTGAGACGCTCCGGCATCCCGGAGCCGTTGAGCGGTTTGAGCAAGAGGCTCGTGCGGCCGCCGCGCTTGTCCACGGTCATATCGTGCAGGTCCACGAGGTGGCATGCCTCGACGGCCTGCACTTCCTCGCCGAGGAGTATGTGGCCGGGCCATCCCTGAAAGACTGGCTCGATCGCCGCGGGCCGCTCGATGCAGCTCAGGCTTTGACGGTGCTGGCCCAGGTCGGTTCGGCGCTCGTTCGGGCCGCTCAGCAAGGCATCGTTCATCGCGACATCAAACCGGAGAATCTGCTCGTCACGCCCACGGGCGACGTGAAAGTTGCCGACTTTGGCTTGGCGCGGCTTACGTCAGACGATCTCGCACTCACACGGGACGGAATGACCCTTGGCACGCCGCTCTACATCAGCCCCGAACAGGGTGAGGGCCGCACGGTTGATGCTCGAAGTGACCTCTATTCGCTCGGCGCGACGGTCTACCATCTTCTCGCCGGCCGGCCTCCGTTCAGCGGGAACTCGGTGGTGGCGGTCATCATGGCGCATATCAAGGAGCCGTTGCCGAAGCTGAGTGGGTTGCGGCCGGAGCTCTCGGCGGGCCTGTGTGGCATCATTGAGCGGCTGCTCGCCAAGGAGCCAGCCCATCGTTTTGCATCACCGCAAGAGCTTCTTCAGGCCGTCGGTGACCTTGAGCGGCAGCTCGGTCTTTCACACCGTCACGGCGAGTCACCGCTTGCGTGGGATGGCGCCGACTCCAGCCTCTTCAAGCCTGTTCCACCCGCCGCCCGGACGGGAGCAGACGCAGCGACCGTGCCTGCCCGCGCTCATGGGATCACGACCCGCTTGCACGAGGCCACCGTCCAACTCGAAACCGTAAACGAGCAGGCGCGGGAACGGCTGGTGGAGCGGCGGCGCTTCTGGATGCTCGTGGCCGCAGGGGTCGCGGGAGCTGTCGCGGCGGGCTTCGTGGCCGGTCGGTTCAAGCCCAAGCGGTCGACGCTCTTTCGCCCGCGGAGTGAACGCTTGGCACGAAGTGCCTGGGCTCGGCGCCGCAAAATCGCGTCAATCGGCAGCGTTGGGACGGGGGTCAAGCTGGCTTGACTCGCCCGCCGACAGTGCTAGAAACAGGTCATATGCCCCCATCGTCTAGTGGCCCAGGACGTCGGGTTCTCAATCCGAAAACCGGGGTTCGACTCCCCGTGGGGGTATCTGACAACGGCCGTGTCTCCCGTGATGGGGGTGACGCGGCCGTTTCGCTTTCCGAATCGAAGAGGAGGCCGGGGGTATGCGTTGGGCATTACTTTTGATTGTCGCAGCGATATGCCCAGGGCACCTGCGGGCCGATGACACACAGATGATCAAAGCGTCCGAGGCGACGGCTGATCAGGATGCAGGCCGCGATCGCGGCCGTGTGTATCGTTTAGATCTGGCCTCGGAGACCCTCGAGCCCGTGCCTTCACAATCGCTGCGTCCAGGTCATGTGTACTCCCGCTTCGACTCAGCGAATGGCCGCTGGGCATGGAGCAAGGCCGATGCGACGGGCGGACTTCGCTACGCCATGGGTGAGGGCACCGTCCAGCCGGCGAGAATGTTTGACCTCCGTGGCACAGACGCCGAGCGACAGCGGATCCTCGAGGAGCGAGCTCCAGAGCTCGCGAGGCTGCTGACGATCCAGGGTGCCAGGCCGATGCTGAAGCTCGATGCCACGGGCCGCTGGGGCATCGGACCAACTCCGAGCGTCTCGAGCGTGTACGACACGAGCACCCGCGAGCGATGGGAATGGCACGCTGACGAACCATCCCGTGTGACGCACGTAGGCGGCCGCCGGTGGGATGTTGTGGATGGCCGCTTCGTGCCCGGCGGCTGACA
The DNA here is from genome assembly GCA_031403195.1 of Planctomycetota bacterium. GTDB lineage: Bacteria > Planctomycetota > Planctomycetia > Pirellulales > UBA1268 > QWPN01. The sequence goes on from JANNSZ010000033.1 coordinate 102,855, forward strand.
CGACCACGACGGCAAGGCCCCGCTAGGCGGAGTAAAACTCGCGGGTCGGGTCAGGCGTCGCACCTTCGGGTGTGACATCACTCTCGATGTCGAACCACTCCTTCTGAAACTCGATCCGCGATTGGGTCGTCGGATTCGCTAGGGCAATGTTGCTCACAAGCGCGATGACCGCGTCGGCGATGGCCACCTCCGGCTTACACCGCGGCTGGTTCTCGGGAGAGGGATTGCGAATGCACCAAGCCCAGTGCTCCATCTCTTCGGTATAGCCTCGCGACGGAGGGCCGTCGCCGCCACCGGCCGCCGCGGCCAGGGCTGGTCCAGCGCCGCTTTCCGTTGTATCGAGCACGTTCGCCCCGTCCTTCTTCGCGGCCACGGTCACGCGAGTATCTTTCTCGGCCCCCTTGTAGAGCATCACATCCTGCTCTTGCTCGAGCAGCAGGGTGCCTTCCGTGCCCATCACGACCTCGCCATACCCACCGAAGCCGTTGCCGTTAATGGATGAATAGGTGACCACGATCTTCTTGTTTGGATCGGCCACTTTCCCGGCGTCGTCGAAGTAACCGGGCGCGGGATACTCGTACATGCAGTAGACGTGATCGTCGATCTCGCGATCGGCAGGAAAAATGCTCCGGTTGCCGACGGCCATCACGGTCAGCGGCTTGACCTTCTTTCCCTTGCCGTGGGTCGCCGACACGAAGATGCCAGCAGCGTCGAGTTGGTGGCTCCCCAGTTCGGCCATGAGGCCACCACCGGTCCGCTGCCAGAGCCTCCAGCGGATGAGCTCTTCGAGCGGGGTTCGGGTGGAGCCGTCGGGAAGCGTCGATGACGTGTAGCCAAACTTGGCGGCATCCACGCTCGCGTCGAGGAGTTGATTCTCCGCCTGGGCGATCCGTTTGCGGAGCGCTTCGATGTCGGAGGGCTTCGCGGCGACGAGCGACTTCTTCAAGGTGCCAAGATCCTTGACGAGCTTTTCGTCTCCCGGCATCAACGGCTTCCAGGAATCCTTGCCGGGAAGGTTTCCACGGTGCCACTGTGCCCGAATTGAATGGACCTTCCCAATCAATCCAGCGGTGCCGATCGTGTGCACGGCATTGTCGTACAGGATGCTGTAGTGCCGCTGGTGTCCGGTGGCCAGGATCTTCCCAGTCTCACGGGAGACACGCCCCATCTCTTTGCATTCCCGCACACTGTGCCCCATGAGCTTCTCGGTGAGCACATGCTTTCCGGCTCGCATGGCCTTGACCGATGCCACCGAGTGGAGATGGAGCGGCAGTGCGATGATCACGGCCTCGACATCGGGATCGGCGAGAAGATCCTCGTAGGCCTCGTACACCTTCACGTTCCTACGGGCCGCGTCTTCGCTCGTCCAGCCATACTTTGCCATGAGTCCTGGGCGGGCCTTCGTGGCGCTCGGACTCGACGCATCGCCATGAAACGCGCGGAAACGGTTGTAGGGACGAATGTCTGCAATCCCGACCACATTGATGTAGTCAGGGTTGATCGCCCCGATCAGGACGCCCCCCTCGTCACCCGTTCCGAGCACGCCGACGCGAAGCGGATCGCCCACGCTCTTGCCGTATCCGAAATAGAGTGAGCCCAGGCCGGCCCCGGCGGCAATGCCAGCGGTGATGCCCGTCAGGAAATCACGGCGGGTGATTCCCACGGCGTCGGCAAAATTTTCCTTGCCGACCTTTTTCTGCTGTTCGTTCAAGTTCATCAGTTTACCTCAACTCAGAACGGATGGATCAGGGCGTGCCGTGTGCCGGCGCGGGAGCAGGGCAACGACAGAGAGGGCAGCAGGATTGCAGCCACGGCTGGGCGAAATAGTCGAGGCCACTCCAGCCGCCGGTGGGCATGGCCGCGATCGCCAGGAGTGCGGCCAGCTCAACCCACTGGTTGACGGTGGACTGGGCTTCCACCATCCAGAACGGCTGTGTCGCCACGACCGTGAGCAGAAAGCAGGCAGCCCCCATGGCGTTGAACTTTGTGAAGAGGCCGATCATGAGGCAGCCGCCAATCGTGACGAGCGACCAGCTTACGAAACGATCGGCCTTCCAGAGTGGGCTTCTCGGCGTGGCAGCAGCGATCCGGCTGCGGGACTCGGGGCTGAGGTCCGCATCCCACGTGGCCTCAAGCCGCCGGCCGATCGCGGTGGCATCGGCCATCCACCCGGCCGCTTTGCCGGAAAGCTCGCGTCGCTTCTTGGCCACCCGCTCCCGCTCGAAAGGCACCTCCCGCGAGGCAGGCCGCGCCGCGGTTTCGGCCAGCCGCTGCACCTCGAGCCGGTAGGCCACAAGGTCGGTACGAATGCTGGCAAGCCAGTCGTCGAGATCTGTTCGAGCCGCCTTCAGGGCGCTCTTGGCCGAGGTCAAGTCGTCGCTCCGCAGCGACGCGATTCGAGCCCGGTCGTCGAGTCGCTTCTGCCAATCGGCTGCAACGCTCGACGCCCAGGCGGTGACGGCATCGTCCACAGGACCGCCGTCGGCGGCGCCGATCGTGGCCGACCACCTGCCCGTCTCAGGCAGGAGTGCCTGGTAGCTTTCTGCCAGCGGCCCTACAGCGGCCTTCCGGAAGCCAACACTCGACCAATTCGGATCGCGGAGATGATTCACGCCTTCCACGAAGAAGTGGAGACCGAGGACGATCCGGAGGAAGGCCAGGGCGATGAGTGTGAGAAGCGTGGAGCGCATGGGCCGACAGAATCGGAATGGAGGCAATACCGCTGTGAAGAATCTAGTTGAACCTCGGTTGAACTGGTCGGCAAGCCCTCGGTGCGAGTTGGTTTTTGGCGGTAGCCAGCCCGGTCGATGGACTGTCCCAAACTCTAGCCGCACAGGCTGACTTGCCAAAAGTCCCGCGCGGAAGCGAAAACCAAGCCAGTATGCGGATCGTTCTCTGTTATCCCGTCGAGCCCTGCCACATCTCGGAGATCGCGTCTGTCGCGCCGGACGCCGAGATCGTAGACGCGGGCCAAGACCATGTTGCGAGCGAGTTGCCAACCGCCGACATCTTCTGCGGCCACCCCAAGGTGCCAGTCCCGTGGCACGATGTCGTCAGGAAGGGTCGCCTGCGATGGATTCAGTCGTCGGCCGCGGGGCTCGATCACTGCCTCGTGCCCGTGGTCATCGACTCAGGCATTATGGTCACGAGTGCCTCGGGCGTGCTCGCCGACCAGGTATCCGAGCATGCTCTTGGTCTGGCGATCGCATGCACGCGTCGCCTGCCGCTCTTTCTCGATCAGCAGGCCAGGCGTGAGTTCGTGCGCCGTCCCACGCGGGATCTCACGGGGGCCACTGTGGCAATCATTGGCCTGGGCGGTGTAGGCCGGCGGCTCGCCAACGTGCTCGCCCCATTTCGCGTTCGGATTCTTGCTACCGATTGGTTTCCGATTCGGCGGCCCGCGGGCGTCGAGTTTCTCGGGCCTCCTGCGGCGCTTCCCGATGTGCTCGCTCAAGCCGACATTGTGTTTCTCTGTGCGCCGCTCACCGACCACACCCGCGGCATGATCGATGCTGCGGCCTTGGCTCGGATGAAACCTGGGGCAATTCTGATCAACGTGGCGCGGGGGGGCCTTGTGGACGCCGTGGCGCTCGCGGCTGCCCTCGAGAGCGGCCATCTCGACTCGGCTGCCCTCGATGTGACGCCTGAGGAGCCGCCGGATCCCTCGAGTCCGCTGTGGACGGCTCCCAGGCTCATCATCACGCCCCACGTCGCGGGTCAGAGTGGCCGCCGAATTGATGCGATGACCGGGTTTTTCTGCGACAATCTGCAAAGGTATGTTCGAGGGGAGTCGCTGCGGAACCTGGTCGATAAGCGTCTCGGATTTCCCGAGCCGCCCGTCGACTCCGCCCCGGCATCAATCCATGTCTCTCCGATGCCCGCTGCCCCTGGCAAGAACGGTCCGCGATGATGAGTACAACGATTCTACGGGAGGAGCGACCCACGATCCCGTCCGCGGGTGACGTGGGGACGAACTGCCCGGAGGAACTGCTTGCCAGGTACACCGAAATTCTCGGTTCAGGGAAGCTCCATTGGACGGAGTACCACACGCTCTCGCGCCGGCTGGGCGCCGGAGGGCAGGGGGTTGTCTACCTGACCACCCGCCGAGGCACCGGCAACTTCACCCTTCCGGTGGCGCTCAAGGTCTTTTCGCCTGAGCGGTATGAGACCGAGCGGCACTACATGGAGGCAATGGATCGGATCGCCTCGGTAGCTGCCCGAGTGGCCCAAATCCAGCAGGACAATCTTCTCGATGTGCAGAATTTCGTCGAGCAGGGGCGGATTCGCATCATGGAAATGGAGTGGATCGACGGATACGACCTTTCCTGTCTCCTCGCCCCCGAGCTTCTCTCGCAGACCCGGGCGAGTGTTGCCGACGACCGCTGGGCATATCTCAACAACGTCTGCGTGACTGAAGGACCGAAGCAGTCGAGGTTGCAGCCGGGCGTGGCGATCGCCATCGTTCGGGAATGCCTTGCGGCGCTTGCCGCGCTGCACCGCGAAGGAATCGTGCATGCAGACGTGAAGACCTCCAACATCATGGTGAAGCGGACGGGCAACGCAAAGATCATCGACATCGGCTCGGCCCACGCGGTCGATGACCTGCCGCCGTCCCGCACCTGCACGCCCGCGTACGCTGCTCCGGAAGTGCTCGAAGGTCGCGACAACACGCCGCGAAGCGATCTCGCGAGCCTCGGATATGTGCTAGTCGAGATGCTTTCCGGACAGCCCGCGTTCGCGGGACTCAAGTCATTTCGTGACCTCCTCGAGGCGAAGCGATCGCTCGTTCATCGGCTTCCCCAGCTCCTCCCGTCGGATGTCAGTTGCAACGAACTGCTCATGGACTTCTGTCGCGGCCTCATCGCCCCCGATCCAGCCAAGCGGTTCCCCAGCGCCGAGGATGCCGATCACATGAAGGGAGGCGCCGCGAGCTTCCATCGCCAGCTCATCGTGGGCGGCCTCGCCAGCGAATACGAAAACGAGCTCCGCACCTGGCTCGATGAGCTGGCTTGAGCGCGGGCGAGGCCATCCTGGCCCTCGCCCGCTTGGCGAGGCAAAGGCCACGCCAAGGGTGGCCTTGCCTCGCGCGGCCGCCGTCCAGGCGGCCAGTCATGTGGTGAAGTGTGCGGGGTCGCCGTGGCTCCAGCCATGGCGACCGTAAGCCAGCGCCGACGCCGGGACGGCGGCGATGGCGCGACATTCTCCCGGCCTTGCCTCGCGCTGCCGCCGTCCAGGCGGCCAGTCATGTGGCGAAGTGTGCGGGGTCGCCGTGGCGGATTTACTTCAAGCGGCGATAGATGCGATGCATGATCGCGGTCGTGGCACGCGGGGCGAGCCGCTTGAGTCGCCAGAGCCAGCGGGCCTGAGTGCCCACGACAACGTAGCGGCGGTTGCGGTGCATGGCCGTGAGGACACGGTCGGCCACCCGCTCGCTCGTCCAGCGTGCGGCCGCCATACGTCGCTCTGCCTCCCGCCGCTCGACGCCGCTCATGAAATGCCACGAGCCGAGAAGTCCGGAGCGGAAGAAGCCGGGGCAAACAATCGTCACGCCCGGCCGACGGCCATCGCTCTCGGCAGCGATCGCCTCTGACAGCGCCACGACGCCGGCCTTGCTCGCCGCATAGGCCGCCATTGACGGCGGCGACAGAATTGCGGCAATCGAGGCAACATTCACCAGATGCGATCGTGTGGCCGTCCGGAGCCAGGGAAGAAACGTCTCGCAGCCGATCGCTGTTCCCAGAAGATTCGTGTCGAGAATCCGACGCCATTGCTCGACCGGAAGCGTTCCGACTTCTCCCGTAGCGCCGACGCCAGCGGCGTTGACCAGGAGTCCTAGCGACTGCCACTCGGCCCGCAGCCGATCGTGGAGCTGCCGCCAGAACTGGGCCTCGCGCACATCGCCATGGATCGCGCTCACCGATGGCGGCCACGAGCGCCCTGCGAAAGCCGACTCGATGTCAACGGCGGCGACCTTCCATCCCGCTGCGGCGAGCCGCTCGGTGAGCGCCCGCCCGAGGCCACTGGCGGCGCCGGTGATCACGGCCGTTGCGGGAACGTCCACGGAATTCAGCGATGACCCGGCGAAAAACGTCCAGAAAAGCCACACGGAATGTGGCATGGCGGCGGTGGAAAGCGAGGGTGACGGGACTCGAACCCGCGGCCTCCAACGTGACAGGCTGGCGCTCTAACCAACTGAGCTACACCCCCGTGCGCCGGCGGGTGCCGGCCCCGGGTGATCCACCGCAGCCAAACGGAGTATACCGCCGCAGTCGCCGGCGCGAAGCGGCATCACAGGATACCGCGGCTCGGGTCGAAGCCCTTCTTTTCCGCGGTGGCTAGGTCCTGATCGGCTTGGCGGTCCAGGCCGATGGCGCGACAGGCAAGCCCGCGGTGGTGATGCATCACGGCTAGGGCATGGTCGGCCGTCCGAAGTCGGTAGGCCAGTTCATCGGCATCCACATGGCCGGACAGCATGAGGAGTCGCCGTCGATCGTCCTGCGCCGATGCGATGGCCGAGTTGAGGTCATCCACAGCTTCTTGGTGGCGGCCGAGGAGGTGCAGAATGTAGCCCCGGGTATCGAGAAACTCCGGACTCGGTCCCACAGGGCCAGCCAGGGCACGTTCGATGTCGGCGAGCGCCGCCGGGAGGTCACGTCCGAGGATCGCTCTGAAATACGCGCGGTGATTCAGTGACTCCGGGTCGTCGCCGCCGGCGAGTTTCACAGCCGTCTCGGTGGCGGCCAGGGCGTCGTCTGGATTGCCGAGGACCACGAGTGCCAACGCCCTGACCCGGTGTGGCTGCGTGTCGTTCGGGGCGAAAGAAGCGGCCCGGTCGGCGTCTTCGAGGCCGCCGGCAGCATCGCGGTTTTGGATCCGAAGGAGCGCCCTCCAGCACAGCATTCGGCCATGAGGCAGGGCTGCGGCGTCTGATCGATCGCACCACGAGATCGCGCGGGTCATGTCGGCGATTGCAGCGTCGAGGGCTCCACGACCCTCTGCCGCGATCGCCCTCTCGAGTGACCAGCGAACGACAGTTTCTTGGATCACGGGGAGGACCGCAGGACCGACCACCGTCGCCCCGGCAATACCCAGGAACACGATCGCGATGAAGCCTCGCTTCAATGGGCCGACTGCGGCTTTTCGGGCGGGTTCCTGCTGCGGGGGGTCGAGCCCACGTTCGCGGTCGCGTCGATCGAAGTCTGGGGGTATCGGAAAGCCGAGGCTGTCGTACCGCATGATGATTCCGCCTGCGCCACTGGTATCCAGTTCCAACAGTTTACGCTCCCGGCCTCGCAGGGCCACGTCGCCCAGCGCAGGTTTGACGGCATTCGTCTGGTCCCGTAGCCTGCGGCCAACCCGGTGAGGAGGTGCCGCCATGCCACTGTATGAGATCGAGACCAGCGCCCACATCATTATCTCATGGGCTCCCGACGAGGCGGCCGCTGGCGCGGTCGTTCAGGACGCATATCCGGGAGAGGAGATTGTGCGACTGACCCGCCGCCCACGGGATACATGGGTCATTTCAAAGTCGGCGCTCGGCCTCACCGACTCGCGGGTCAATCTGTGCCACACCGCCCGCGAATGTTTGTCGAAGGCGGCGGGCGACAAGGTGCACGCCATCCGGCTCTACATGCACGAGACGGGTGACGATCTCGATCGGGCGCGCAAGGTCATCGAGTCGAACATGGTGATGGGCTGGTAGGAGCCACTTTTGGGCGACGACCGGTCCTGGGACAGGCTCTCACCCGGAGCGTGAGAAGGATGCCGCCGGCAATCCTCGCGGCGGCGGCCATCCATGTGGCTTCGATGGCTCGTGGTTCGTCGTGCAAAACGAGCGTCACGAGTTGATTGGGTGTGCCCAGCCCGCCATTGTCGGCCACGCCCACAAGCAGTCGGCTACCGTGGGCCACCACTGGCCCGATGCAGAGCCCTTCGAGGTTCCATCCCAGTGCGTTCTGCCAGAGGAGTGTCTTCGCGACATGCAGATCGGCACGCCCAGCGAGACCACCGGCGATGCCAGCCACGTCAGGTGCGTTCATCACGTCGACGAGATAGGCACGGCTCTCGAAGATAGGCATGCCGGGGCCCCAGGATCGTTCGAGGACAAGGCATCTGCCATGCCCCAGGGCCACTACAGCGACAACCCCTGAAAGGGCGTCGCCTTTGGCAACGCGAACGAATCGATGGGGCGGGTCGACGGCATAGGCGAATTGCGTGGTGCGGCCCGCGGCGGCCGCGGAATCATTCGAGACCTCGATCCGCGTGAGCCGAACCACCGTGCCTTCCTGGTCGGTGGGAGGGGGGCCGTCGGCGGGCAGCCCCTCCTCGGTGGCCGACCAGACAGCCCTCCCGTTTGGTTCAACGGATAGCGCCTCAAGGCCACGATTGGGTCGATGTGATTCCAAGGTCGAAGGCACGGCCACCTCGCCGAGGAGCCTTCCCGAGTCGATATCGACCACGTGGATCGCGGGCGTTGCCTCCTCGCACACGAGGAGGCATTCCCGCGGCCGTCGCGAGCCGTCGCGAGCGAGCCTCCGGGAGAGCCTGTCCGGGCAGGGTGCAACATCCTCGTAGTCGAGGACGCGGCCAAGCACCACAAGTCGAACATCATGCACGGCCGTGGGCACGCCGTCGGGCTCGTGCTTGATCCTCAACAGCATCAGGCAGTCGCTGTTGTCCATGATCGCGGCGTAGCGATCATCGCCGAGCCACGTAATTCCGCTCAGGCCGGTGATGGTCTGCGGGCTGCCATCAGGCCTGGGAGCCTGGTCGGGCAGCACGAACCGGCCGGCCATCGATACTCGTGGCACGAGCCGGTTGGACGGAGCGCCTGCAGTTGCCAGGGGCGACCAGACGCCACTCGCCAGCAGGGCAACATGCACGGCCCACGAGAGGCATGGTTTCATGCCCTCGAATGTAGCTCCGGCCGCGCGGGATCAGGGGAGGGGAGAAACCGGTTCGGCCGGGACTGCATTGAACGATGCCGGACGCACAGGGCTCACCTCGTCGTCACCGGCCAAGAGGGCTCTCGTGGGGCGATAGCTCGAGGTTCCCCCAGGGCGGTATCCAGGGTCAGGTCGGCGGGTCGGCGGTGGGATCGCGCCGGGGAGTGATCCATCGGCCGGCGCCGAAAGCGGTGTGATCGGTGCGACTGGCGGCGCCATCGGGGGCGGGCTGACAGGCTCGGCTGGTGCTGGCGACCACTGTGGCTGTGGATTTGCTGGAGGCGGCATCGCGCCCCCACCAAACCTGCTGGTCGTGGCCGTGCCGTATCGGGAGTCGGCCGATGGTGGCGCCGGGAGGGCCGTGGCAGTCGGGGTCGACAGAGCAGGGGCCGCTGCGGGTGGGCTGCCCCAAGCCCCGCCGCGGGCATCCGCAAAACGCTCGCCCGCGGGCGGCGTCATGGATCCTGGGGGAGCGGCTGCGCCACCAAACCCTGGGGCCGCCGCCAAGCCGGCGGTCGCTGCGGCGGCCGGATCGGACCGGGGCATCGGCTGAACAGACGGTGATTGCTGAGTCGGAGCATACGGCCCAACCTGCGTGGAAACGCCGGGCGTTGTTTGCGGCGACGCGGCTGCGGCCGTCGACGCTGCCGCCGGGGTCGATCCATAGGTCACTGCAGGAGGCGTGGTTCCGCTGCTTGTCGTATCGGCGCGGGTCGCCTCCGAGAGGGCATAGCCAGTTGGTGTGCCAGTGGTCGGATAGGGCTTGGCAGTCTCGGACGGCTTGGCAATGCCCTTGTCAAACGACGGCGCCGAAGTGAGGGCTGCCGTCGTGGACGAGCCACCGAGCCACGTGGGCCTGGATGACCACGAGCTCGACTTGCATCCGCCGGCCACCGCCACGAGAAGAGCAGGAATCATGAGGGCTCGAAAGCCTGCGAATTCCTGCCGCCTCTGCCAGACCCTGACCATGCGACTGCCTCCGCGCGAACCGGTAGAGCCGCGGTACTCTCCGCGGCAGCTCTGGGAATAAGAATCGGCCCCAGTCCGCGTCAATTGCAATGAAACAGGCCCGCATTTTTACGCGCGGGCCTGTCGGTCGAAGGTGAGGAAGACTGGGTGGGCGGGGCGGTTATTTTTTGGCCGCAGCGAACCGCTTTCCGACGGCGTCCCAGTCGATGACGTTGTAAAATGCGGCGACGTAGTCGGCCCGGCGATTCTGGTAGAGCAGGTAATACGCGTGCTCCCAGACATCGATGCCGATCAACGGCACGTTGCCGTGCATGATCGGGCTGTCCTGGTTGGCCGTGCTCTCGATGAGCAGCTTGCCCTGCGGATCAATCGCGAGCCAAGCCCAGCCGCTGCCGAATCGCTTCATCGCAGCATCACTGAACCCGGTCTTGAAGTTTTCGAAGCTACCGAAGATGCTCCGGACAGCCTCGCCGAGGTGACCGGCTGGCTCGCCACCCTTGCCCTTGCCAAGAGACTCCCAGAAGAGCGTATGGTTGGCGTGACCACCGCCGTTGTTGCGGACGGTCGTGCGGATCGCCTCGGGTACCTTCTCGAGGTCAGCGATCAGTTTCTCGACCGGCAGCGCCTCGAGGGCTGCGTGTCCTTCGAGCGCTTTGTTGACGTTCGTGACGTACGCGGCATGGTGCTTGTCGTGATGGATTTCCATCGTGCGGGCATCGATCCAAGGCTCCATCGCGTCGAACGCGTAGGGGAGGGGGGGAAGCGTGTAGGCCATAGCAAGGAGACTCCTGATCGAAAGTGGAACGGTAGACGATTCCTGTCGCGCTGCAGTCGGCAACTGGTTCTGCGGGATCGTAGCCTGATCCGGGCAGAGCGGCAAACGGCCGTCTGGAAAGCCGACCCTGCGGCTCGTGACGATTCTAGCGGCCGTACCCGGAGAACCGAACCTGCCGGACATACCCGCTCTCCCGTCCAGAGGCAGACCGCTGAATCCGACGGGGCCTCCGAGACGAACTCTCCAAGGCAGATTGACTGCGGTGCATGCTCCACGGCGCCGCTCGATCCGCGCGGGACGATGGATCGTTCCGGCCCCACGAATGGATTCGAGTCGGACCATGGCCCTTGCCACCTCTGCGCGCCGCGACCAGCGCCGTCGCCTTGTGGCTTCCTGGAATCGTTCGGCTGTCCCCTCTGCGGTTGCCGACGAGGGAGGCCCGTCGGCCAGCCCCGTAACGGCCTACGACGACGATGCCCATCCTGGATGTCATCCGGCCCTGGCGACACGGCTGCCGACTTCGCTCGGCGGCTTGATGCTGGCGGCGATTGTGGCCCTTGGTGGGATGGGAGGGGCGATCGCGTTAGCCGTTGCCGGCCCCCTCTTTGGACGGCCACTGTTTTCGGGGGAAGGTCGCTTTGCGGGCACGCTCGCCGTTCTCAAGCGGGTTGTGGACCCGACATCCCCGATGCCGCTGCACACGTGGCTCGCAGTGCTCTCGCTCCTCTTGGCTGCGGCCGTTGCTGGTTCGGTGAAGTTCATGCGGCGGCATCGTCGTGATGACTACAAGGGCAGGTTCCGAGGCTGGGGCTGGGTGGCGACACTCCTGACGGTGGCCGCGTGGTCAGCCGCTGTGCCAGTCGGCCAGCTTGTCGCAGTGATCATGGGCGAAGTCACCGGGATCACGCTCGGTCCAGGCGGCGTTGGCTGGTGGTACGCCCTCGTTGCTCTGGCCATGGTCGTGGTGCTGCCGTGGGCGATTCTTCCACTCCGGCAGCGGATGGGCACCGCATGCTGGGCCGTCGCCGCGATGCTCAGTTGGACGGCAGCCGCCGCCATGTCCTGGGCAGAGGGCTGGGTCGGCGGCTCTGGCAGAGCAGCGGTCATTGCCAGTGCCGCATGGGCTGGCGGGGCTTCGCTCCTGCTGGTCGCGCTCCTCACGGCGGCACGCGGGGTCATCCGCGAGGTTCGGGGTGAGGTGTTGGCCAAGCAGCCAAAACGTGCTCGTCGGGAGCAAAAAAGCCAGGCACGAGCAACCCAGGCCGCGGAGCCTCGCGACGAGAGTTTTGACGAATCGTCTGATGACGACGAGGCGGCCTACGAGCCGGAGAATGACGAAACGGAGCCGCTCGATTTCACTGATGGCTCGGAGGGTGGGGAGCGCCGACTGTCGAAGGCGGAGCGGAAGCGGCTCAAAAAACTCGCGCGGATGAACGGTCACGCGGCATAATACCGGGCCCAGGAGCCCGCGCCGCATGATTGTTCGTACCCGCTTTGCCCCGAGTCCCACCGGCTATCTCCACATCGGTGGTGTCAGGACGGCCCTCTTCAACTGGTTGTTCGCCAGGCAGCATGGCGGGCAATTCATCCTGCGGATCGATGACACCGATGTGGCCCGCAACGTCGATGACGCATTGGCGCCGATCCTCGCTGGCCTGCAGTGGCTCGGTATCGATTGGGACGAGGGGCCGGGCGTCGGCGGGCCGCACGCACCGTACTTTCAATCGCAGCGGGCTGACGGGTACCGGGCTGCGGCGGAGCAACTCCTCGCGTCGGGCCATGCCTACCGCGACTTCGCGACGCCGGAGGAGCTCGACGAAGAACGCAAGGCTGCCCAGGCCGCCGGAAAGGCGTTCCTCTATAGCCGACGGTTCGCCGCCTTCGACGATGCTACGGCGGCCCGCTTCGAGGCCGAGGGTCGCAAGGCAGTCGTCCGGCTCAAGATGCCCCGTGAGGGGGCACTCGTCATCGACGACGCGGTCCGGGGCCGCGTCGAGTTTGCCTGGGAACGCGAGCAGGATCATGTCATCCAGCGGGCCGACGGCTCGTGTCTCTATCACCTCGCGAGCGTCGTGGATGACCACGACCTCGATATCACGCACGTGATCCGGGCCGAGGAACACCTCTCCAACACGCCGCGGCAAGCCTATATCGCGATGAGCCTGGGCTATGAACTGCCCGCCTACGCGCACCTCCCGCTCGTTGCGGAGCCGGGAAGTCGCACCAAGCTCTCCAAGCGGAAGCTCGCGCAGTACCTCAAGAACCAGGATTTCCGTCGCGTCATGGAGCATGGTCAGGCGATCGCGTCCCGCATTGGTATGCCTGCCGATGCCGACACGTTCAACCCTGTGATCGTCGATTTCTACCGTGCCGTGGGCTACCTTCCGTGGGCGATCGACAACTACCTGTCGCTGCTGGGCTGGTCGTTCGACGACAAGACGGAGTTCTTCTGCAGAGAGGAGCTCATTGAGAAGTTCTCGCTGGGGCGAATCAACTCCTCACCGGCGAGCTTTGATCCAAAAAAACTCTGGGCGGTCCAGGATCATTACCAAGCGACCCTCTCCACCGATGAGAAGTTCGTCGCGATGCTCCCTTATGTGGTGAAGGCGGGCCTCGTGGCTGACCCGCCCACGGACGGCCAAGCTGCAACAGTGCGTCGCGTGATCGAAGCTTCGGGCGATCGGCTCAAGGTTGCCGGCGACATCCTCTCGTACGCCGACTTCTTCCTCGTCGACGAGCCCGAACTCGACCCGGAGGCCGTGGCCAAGCGACTGGCCACGCCTGGCGTGCGGCAGCACCTTGAGGCCTTTGCCACGGCCCTGCGAGCGGTCAAGGTGTTTGAGCTCCAGCCACTCGAGGAGGCGCTCAAGGCGACGGCCGACGCCGCTGGGCTCAAGGTGGGCGACCTGGTCCACCCGGTGCGTGTCGCCATCACGGGGCGGAGCGTGGGGCCAGGCCTGTACGACTGCCTGGCGATCCTCGGCCGCGAGGCATCGCTCGCGAGAATTTCCCGCGCGCTGCCGCTTTGCGGGTAAAACGAGGGCCCTCGTTTTCATAGGCCCCCGGGAGTGTGTCATGCCGTTGCTCGTCGTTGGAAGCGTTGCCCTCGACTGTGTCGAGACCCCCACTGCGAGCCGCGATAATGTGCTCGGGGGATCGGCGGTCTTCTTTTCCTACGCGGCCAGTTTTTTCACGCCGGTGAAGATGATCGGCACTGTGGGAGAGGACTGGCCGACGGAGCACACACGGTTCCTCGAATCGCGTGGCATCGATGTTTCCGGGATCGAGACGATTCCAGGCGGCAAGACGTTCCGCTGGCGAGGTCGGTATCTCCCCAACATGAACGACCGCGAGACGCTCGAGGTCCATCTCAATGTTTTTGGTGAGTTCCGGCCGAAGCTGGCCGCTGCCCATTGCGACTCCAAGTTCGTGTTCCTGGGCAACGCGTCGCCTGTCACGCAGCTCTCGGTGCTAGACCAGGTGCCTGGGGCCATGCTCACAGTGGCTGACACGATGGATCTCTGGATCAACATCCAGCGTGACGAACTCGGCGAACTGCTCCGGCGCGTGGACGGGCTGGTCCTCAATGACGCTGAGGCCAAGCTTCTCGCCGAGGACGAAAACCTCGTGCGGGCTGGCCATGCCGTCCGCAAGATGGGGCCGAAGTTCGTCGTCATCAAGAAGGGTGAGCATGGGGCGATGTTCTTCAGCGAGCATGAGATGTATGTGATGCCCGCGTACCCGACGCCGCAGGTACTTGATCCCACTGGCGCGGGCGACAGTTTTGCGGGCGGCATGATGGGGCACCTTGCGTCCCTCGGCCGTTTCGATCCGCAGGCCCTCAAAGAGGCGCTCGCCTACGGCGTCGTCACGGCAAGCTTCACCGTCGAAGACTTCAGCCTGGACCGGCTGTCGAGTATCAGCCGCCATGACCTTGACCGCCGGCTGGGCGAGTATCGCCAAATGTTGATGTTCTGAAGTCGCGTCCTGCTTCGCTCGGGGTCGCCCGTGCCACGTCGCCGGCCGTTCGCTACGGGCAGCCATGCCCTTCGCTCACTCGGAGAAAACCGCGCTTCGCCATCCTGGCTGCGCTTGTTTTCTACGCCGTCGCCTGTGGCACGGGCGACCCCGAGGCGGCAGGAATCCTCAAGAAAACCCGCTCGAAGTCGTTTTTGTGTGCCTGGACAGCCGTTCAAAAAATCTGGTTGCCATGCCACCCTCGATCCGATAGTATACCTGCGTTCAGTATTCGGTTTCGCGGCAAATCGCTCGATTCATGGTGGCGACGCAACCACCCCGACGACGTGCCGGGACCGCTCAAAAGCGAATGGGGGGCAGTCGTCATGGTGACACTTACGGCAGGAGTCAACGGTCGGATGGGTAAAGACAAAAAGGCAAAGGGAGCCGACAGCAAGGGCAAGCGGGCGGGGGGCGAGAAGGATCGGCTGGCCTTCCTCCATGAGAATTCGGAATTGCGGAACACGCTGGTTCAGATCGAGAAAGCCTTTGGTGAGGGGTCGATCATGCCGCTCGGCGGTGACTACCACGCCCCGATCGAAGGAATTTCGTCTGGCAGTCTGTCAGTCGATCTGGCCCTTGGTGGGCGGGGATTTCCACGGGGAAGGATCATCGAGGTCTACGGGCCTGAGTCGAGCGGCAAGACGACGATCGCGCTCCACGCGGTGGCCGCAGCCCAAAAGGCAGGTGGGATCGCTGCCTTCATCGACGCCGAGCATGCCCTCGATCCGAGCTGGGCCAGAAAGCTCGGTATCTCGCTTGAATCGCTGCTCGTGAGCCAGCCGACGAGCGGGGAGGAGGCGCTGCAGATTGTGGAGATGCTGGTGAAGAGCAACGCCGTGGACATCATCGTGATCGATTCGGTGGCGGCTCTCGTGCCACAGAAGGAGCTCGACGGAGACATCGGCGACGCGGTGGTGGGGATGCAGGCCCGGCTCATGAGCCAGGCGATGCGGAAGCTCACCGGCGCGATTTCCAAGAGCAAGACCACGGTGATCTTCATCAACCAGCTTCGCGAGAAGATTGGCGTGATGTTCGGTAGCCCCGAGACGACGCCGGGCGGCAAGGCGCTCAAGTTCTACGCGTCCTGCCGAGTCGATGTCCGCCGGATCGGAACGCTCAAGGACGGCGAGGAAGTGGTTGGTCAGCGGGTGAAGGTGAAAATCGTCAAGAACAAGGTGGCCCCACCGTTCCGGATCGCCGAATTCGACATGATGCATGCCGACGGGATCAGTATCGAGGGCGATGTGCTTGACCTGGCGATGGCTGCCAAGGTCATCGACAAGACGGGCACGTGGCTCCGGTATGGCGAGACCCACCTCGGCCAGGGGCGTGAACGGGCCCGCCAGTTCCTCAAGGACAACCCAGCGGTGCTGCAGGAGCTTCGTGAGAAGATCCTTGCCGCCAAGGATGCTGTGATCCCCATTGACCAGACGATCGCCAGCGATCCTGAGGCAGCGGAAGAGGCCGACGGCGACGAGTAGACCGAAGTCCGCAGCCGCCCGTTCGGCAAACTGGATTGCCTTCACCACGCCCGTCCGTGCCCGACCCAAGCGGCTGCGGACGGGCGGTGTCGTTGTCAGGGGCGAGGCCCGGGTATAGTGCCGGGTTTCCGAACGTGCCATATCCCCTGGGAGCCACTGCCTCCGATGAAGGCCGACGAACTCCGCGAGGCCTACCTGGCCTTTTTTGAGTCCAAGGGCTGCGTCCGCCGGCCAAGCGATGTGCTTGTGCCGCGATGGGACCCGTCGGTGCTCTTCACGCCTGCCGGGATGAACCAGTTTAAGGACCACTTCCTAGGGAAGTGCAAGCTTGAATTCACCCGCGCCACGACCTGCCAGAAATGCTTGCGGACGGGCGACATCGACAACGTGGGCCGAACACCTCGGCACCACACATTCTTCGAGATGCTTGGCAATTTTTCCTTTGGTGACTACTTCAAGCGCGAAGCGATCCACTGGGCCTGGGAGTTTCTCACGGCGAAGAATTGGCTCGCCATCGCTCCCGAAAAACTCTCCGTGACGGTCTACCAGGATGACAACGAGGCCTCCACGATCTGGGCTGATGAGATCGGCCTTCCGCTGGCCAAGATCACGCGGATGGGAGAGGACGACAACTTCTGGCCTGCCTCCGCTCCGTCGCAGGGCCCCGACGGAGTCTGCGGGCCGTGCAGCGAAATCTTTTACCGGATGCCGGACGGCAGTGATGTTGAGATCTGGAACCTTGTTTTCACCCAGTTCAATCGCGAGGGTCCGCCCCCCGACAACCTCTCGCCGCTTCCGAGCCGCAACATCGACACCGGCATGGGCCTCGAGCGAACGTGCGCGATGCTCCAAGGCGTGGACAGCAATTTTCACATCGACATCCTGAGGCCGCTTGTCGAGGCCGTGGCGGAGGTCTGCGGCCAGCGGTACGAGCCGGCAACCGACAACGGCCGGCGGATGCGGCGGATCGCGGACCATGTCCGCGCCTGCACATTTGCGATCCACGAGAACGTGCTTCCAGGGAACAACGAGGAGAGGTATGTCGTCAAGCGGCTCCTGCGTCGGGCGGTGCTCGATGGACGCCAGCTCGGGATGTCTGAGTCATTCCTGCATCGGTTGCCGCCGGTCGTGGCGGAGCTGATGCGCGGACCATACCCCGAGCTCGGCGATACGACAGGCCATGTTGCCAGCGTCATTGAGCGAGAAGAGGAATCGTTTTTCGCCACGATCGACGGCGGGCTGGAGCGGATCAAGAAACTCTTCGCGGGCATTGGTGCTGCTGGTGGCAGCGTCGTGCCTGGCACGGATGCCGCGGAGCTCTACACCACCTACGGCTTCCCCCCCGAGCTCCTCGAGACGCTCGCTGCCGAACGAAACTGCGGGTTCGACTGGCAGGGGTTTCGCATGGCGATGGAGGGCCATGGACGTACCTCGGGGGGAGGCCGCACCGTCGACGTGTTTGCGACAGGGCCGCTCGATGCCCTCAAGAAAACCATGCACGGTACGGACTTTGTCGGGTACGACACGACCGAAGCCACGGGGAACGTCATCGGGATCATCGCCCAAGACTCGCTCTGCGAATCGATCACTGAGATAGGCCATGCCAAGCCGGTGACCGTGGTGCTGGACTCCACGCCGTTCTACGGCGAGTCGGGTGGCCAGGTGGGCGATACGGGCGAACTGACGTGGCCCGATGGTCGATTCGAGGTCGCCAGCACGCAGCGAGAAGGGGGCTTCGTGCTCCATGTGGGTCATCTCCGCGAAGGTTCGCTCTCGCTCGGCGCGGCCGTGAAGACCAGGGTCGACGCCGACCGTCGCGCGGCACTCCGTCGGGCGCACTCGGCGACCCATCTCCTGCATGCGGCGCTCCAGCACTTTCTTGGAAGCCACGCAGTGCAGCAGGGATCCAAAGTCGACGCTGACATGCTGCGGTTCGACTTCTCCCACCCGCGCTCGATCGACGATGGAACGCTCGCTGCGATCGAGGGGATGGTGAATGGCCGCGTGCTCGATGCGGTAGGGGTTTTGGCGAAGCTCCTGCCCATTGCCGAGGCTCGCCATGCAGGCGCGATGATACTCTTCGGTGAAAAGTATCCCGACATCGTGCGGATGGTGACGATGGGCGATGTCAGCCGCGAGCTTTGTGGCGGCACGCATGTCACGAGCACGGGACAGATCGGACTTGTTCGGATCGTGGCCGAAGAGAGTGTTTCAGCCGGCACGCGGCGAATCACGGCTGTTACGGGTTTGAAGGCGCTCGATCGCCTGCGGGAGGCCGAACGAACGCTCACCGAGGCCGCAGGCACGCTCAAGGTGCCTGTCGCCGACGTGCCTCAGCGGCTGGCTGCGATCGTCCGCGAGCTCAAGGAAATCAAGAAGGCCAAGCCATCGCAGGCCACCACCAGCGTCTCGCCCGATGCGTTGCTCGCCGACGCCGCTGACGTAGGGGGCACGAAGATCGTTGTGGCTGACATGCAGGGAGGTGATGCGGGTGCGATGCGGCAGGCCATCGATACCCTGCGGCGCAAGGCCAGTCCGATCGCCGTGCTCTTGGGAAGCGTCGAGGGTGACCGGGTCACTCTCGTGGCAGGAATCTCGAAGGATCTCGAGTCGCGCGGGCTCTCCGCCGGATCGTGGATTCGCGATGTTGCGGCTGTCGTCGGAGGGAAGGGGGGCGGACGCCCTGATCTCGCGCAGGCCGGTGGAAAGTTCGTGGCAAAACTCCCCGAGGCGCTCGCGATGGCACGCAAGACGATTGAGTCGCTGCTTGCTCCCTGAGTTCTCCGCCGCACGATGCGACGGTTGCCGGCCGTGGCAAACCTTGGCTTTGCCACCGGTCGGCCCAGTGGACGAAGGCCATGGAAGGCTTCGTTCACGCTAGGTCAGCTTCTACGCAAGACGATTGAGTCACTACTTGCTCCCTGAGTTCTCCGCCGCACGATGCGGCGGTTGCCGGCCGTGGCAAACCTTGGCTTTGCCACCGGTCGGCCCAGTGGACGAAGGCCATGGAAGGCTTCGTTCACGCTAGGTCAGCTTCTCGAGCGCCGCGACGGCCGCGTCGTAGTTCGGTTCCTCGGCAACTTCCTGGACGACCTGGGCATACCGCACCACGCCCTGGCCGTCGAGCACGAAGACGGCTCGGGCGAGGATCTTGAGCTCGTCGATCAAGACGCCCCACGCGGTGCCAAAGTCTCGGTTCATGTAGTCGCTGCCGACCTTGAGGGCGGTGATGTTTTCCGCGCCGCAGAAACGGTTCATGGCGAACGGCAGATCGAGGCTCACCGTGAGGGCGTTCACCTTGTCGCCCAGAGCAGCGAGCCGCTGGTTGAACGTTCGCGTTTGAATCTGGCAGACGGGCGTATCGAGCGAGGGCACCACACTGATGATCGAGGGCTTGCCGAGAAGGTCGGCCTTTTGCACGTGCTGCATCCCATCTTTGTAAAACGTAAGGTCGAAGTCTGGCGCGGGCGTGCCCACTGCAACCTCGTTCCCGACCAGCGTGAGAGGGGTGCCCTTGAATGTGACCGCGCCGTGCCGTGCCATGCAGTGTCTCCTGGGAAGTCTGGGGAAGTGTCCTGGGGGCAGTATGGATGTCCCGGGCGCTACGGCAAGCCCGGGCCTATGCGAATCGGGCCGGCGGGGCGGGCCACGAGCAAAAAACTCGCCTTGTAAGAGGATGCCGGACGCGTACGATTTTCTGTTGCAGCGGGGGGCCTCCGGGCATCACGCTCGCCCTGAACGGGAGTTTCAAGGGGCTCGCTGCATCTCATGGAGGGATGACAACATGGCGACAAGTGGGACGGCGGCGGTGGCGGTGGGTCGAACAGTCGGCCACGGACAATCGTGGGATTTGGCTGCCGAGCGAGGGCCAGACTGGTTGTTCGTTCGGCTCGAGTTGGGGGCTTCTGAGGCGAGTCACATCCCCGACCTAGCGGAAGCCATTTGGGACATGATTCGCGAGCACAACGCCAACCGTGTGGTGCTCGAGCTTGACCGGATCGACTCGATCGACGAGCCATTGATTGGAGCGATCGCCGAGATTGGCACCCGGATTCGGCGAGAGGGTGGGCTCATCCGAGCGTGCGGGCTCTCTCAGCCCAATGTCGAGCGGCTCGGGAAGACTGCCGCCGGTGGTGTGCCTCACTTTGACACCCGGTCGGAAGCCGTTGGCACCCGCGAGGTTGGCTCGGGCCGATGCGAGTGATTGGTCGTTTGGGGCAGCTCGTGGGCCTCGCGCTCCCGGCCTTTGCGATAATCCTCGAACTGGGTGGGCAGATCACCTCAGGGCCGATGCTCGTCATGCTCGTATTCTCGGTCTGCTGTTTCGGCATCGGCCGGATCCTGGAGCGGTACGCCTGATGGCCGTCCCTGGATATGAGCGCGATGGGAGTGTCGGCCCGCCAGGTCTTCCGCCACTCATTTTCGCGCCGATCTACCGACGTTATCTCTGGGGTGGTCGTCGGTTTGCGTCTGCGTTTGGCCGATCGCTGCTGCCGGGCCAGGACTATGCCGAGTCGTGGGAGCTTGTTGATCGCGGGGCAGACCAGAGTGTGGTTGCCGCGGGACCGCTCGCGGGAGTGACGCTCGGTGCGCTGGTTCGTGAGCGGGGCCCCGAGCTTTTTGGCCGCATCCCTCTAGTGCCAGCCTTTCCTCTGCTCTTCAAGTTCCTCGACGCGCATCAGGTCCTCTCGGTGCAGGTCCATCCAGACGACGCTCGTGCAGCCCGCCTCGATCCGCCGGATCGCGGCAAGACGGAAGCCTGGTATGTCGTGGCCGCTGAGCCAGGGAGCCGCATTTGTGCCGGGCTCATGGATGGAGTCGCCCCGTCGGATCTCGCCGCGGCCATACGAGCCGGCACCTGCGACACGGTGCTCCATTCGTTTACACCGGCGCCGGGCGACTGTGTCTTCATTCCGGCTGGCACGGTCCACGCCATCGGAGCTGGACTCTTGGTGGCCGAGATTCAGCAGTCGAGCGACGTCACGTATCGGCTTTTCGATTGGAACCGCACCGGCCCCGATGGCCGCTCGCGGCCACTTCATGTGGAGGCGGGCGTCGAGGCTACCACGCAGGTAGGCCCGGTCGGCCCTGTGCGTCGGCAGGCCACACGAGATCCCGCCAGTCAGCAACTCGTGGCATGCGAGTACTTCGTGCTCGACGAGGTGACTCCCGAACACAACTGGTCGATCGGCGGAGACGGGCAGTTTCATTTCGTCGCGGTCATCACCGGCTCGATCCACCTCGCGAGCTACTGGTCGCTCCCACCGATCCCCGCGGGCGGGTGTGTGTTGGTGCCGGCGTCCACCCCTCGTCAGAAGATCACGACCGATCCTGGGACGCTGCTGCTGCGGGTCTGCCTTCCGTGAAAGGGTCCCAGGGCCCTAGATTTCTGCCTTGGGCTTCCGGCCGGCGGTCCCTAGAGTCATGGCGAAATGTCCGCCGCTCCCCGGCCTCGGAAGCACGCCAGTGACCGTCAGCCTCTCGATCGTGTCGCGGTCCATCACGTTGCTCGCGGTTGTGACGGCCATGCTCACAGCCGGCTGCGCATCGCTCGGCAGGCCCGATTGGCTGGATCCAGGGACGGCTCGT
This sequence comes from Planctomycetota bacterium, assembly GCA_031403195.1. Classification (GTDB taxonomy): domain Bacteria; phylum Planctomycetota; class Planctomycetia; order Pirellulales; family UBA1268; genus QWPN01. Next base: position 124,634 of record JANNSZ010000033.1, read on the forward strand.
AGCCAGCAGAAGAAGGCAGTTCGCTTCGATCCATTCATGCAGAGTGACATCGGTCCCTACGCCTTTCGCCAGTATGGGATCATGGACGGCACGCGTCCGAGGGACTATGCCGAGCCAGTTGCCGAAGTGAAACGGTCCCGGTGGTGGTCTCCCACGCAGTGACGGCCGGGGCCTTCCAGACGCTGGCCTCGCGGCGGGCACGGTGCGGATCCTCGGTAAGCGTGTAAGATCGCATTCGGGTTCCACTCCGTCCTCCTGGCCGCATTTCATGCCCACTCCCGACAAGCCCCGCGCCCGTTCCGTCTCTGGTCCGCGACCACGTCCAGAGGGGGGACGCCCACCGAGCGTCCGTTCACCGCGGGCCGCTCCAAGATCCGGCGGTGATAGCCTCGAACGTCTCCAGAAGGTGCTCGCGGCAGCTGGCCTCGGAAGCCGTCGAGCCTGCGAAGACCTCGTGACGACAGGCCGCGTCGAGGTCGACCGGCAGGTCGTCACGACACTCGGCACAAAAGTCGATCCGCGGACCCAGGAGATCCGTGTTGACGGTGAGCGACTGCCGGATCCAAGGCGTGTCGTCTTTCTCCTCAACAAGCCTGTGGGTGTCGTGACGACGAACTACGACCCCTCTGGTCGGCCACGAGTGGTGGACCTCGTGCCAGATGATCGTCGGCTGTTTGCCGTTGGACGGCTCGACCGAACGAGTGAAGGGCTCATTCTGCTCACCAATGATGGTGACCTCGCAAACCTGCTGGCGCATCCGCGGTATGGTGTCGAGAAGAAGTATCTCGTGCAGGTCGCGGGCGTACCGACCGCCGATCTCATCGACCGCCTGCGACAGGGCGTGCGGCTCGCAGAGGGCGAAGTTCACGCCAAGCGCATTACGGTGCGAAGTCAGCACAAGCAGAGCGCTGTGCTCGAGATGGTCCTCGACGAAGGCAAGAACCGCGAGATTCGTCGGATGCTTGCCAAGCTCGGCCACAAAGTACATCAGCTCAAGCGGGTGGCAGTCGGTGGCCTGACGCTCGGCAATCTTCTGCCTGGGCAGTGGCGGCAACTCTCGGCCACTGAGGTCGAGTCGCTCCGCCGCGACGCCCAGACCGCGGTTGGGCCGCATGCCGACCGTCCGCCCCCGCGGCAGCCTGGCCGCGGGCGACCGCCAGGCCGACCCACGGGGAATAGAACAGGTGGCGGTCGCCCAGGAGGCGCCAGGCCTCCTGGGCCATCAAAGGGGCCGCCAACTCGTCGAAAAAGGCCCGGAAAGGCCTCGTCGTGGCGGTCGGCTAAGCGGGAGAAGGAATGATGTCGGTCTCGCCTGCCGGATCGTGCCATGCCGATCACGGCTGCTACGAGCGGGCGACCATCGTGGGGCATCGCCCAATCGCGGAACGCACTTGGCGGCTCAGGATCGAATCGCGGGCCATTGCCGCTGCCGCAGTTCCGGGCCAGTTTGCGATGGTGCGGCTTCCGGGCCGCACTGACCCCCTCCTGGGGAGGCCGCTTGCGGTCTACGACGTGTCTTCGCCCCCGGACGGCACTCCTTCCTACGTCGATTTTGTCTATGCGGTCCACGGACGGTTTACGACGGCCCTCGCTGGGCGTCCCGTTGGTGAGGAGGTACTCGTTTGGGGTCCGCTGGGAAATGGCTTCGCGATTCCCCCGGTGGACCACCTGCTCCTCGTCGCGGGCGGGATTGGGCAGACGGCGCTCGTATCCCTCGCTCGCGAGCGGGCAGGACTCGCCCGGTATGGCGCGACCGCGAGGCAGGCACCACGGGCCGCACGGCTCACGTTCTGCTGGGGTGCCCGCACGGCATCGCTGTTCGGGGACGTCGATGACTTTCGCGTCGCGGGCTGCGATGTCCACCTCGCCACCCTCGATGGTTCCACCGGCCAGAAGGGCACCGTGATCGACCTCCTCGATCGACTTTCTGCCGACGGGCACATCACCCAGGGAGGCGTGTATGTTGCCACATGTGGGCCTGACGCCATGATGGCAGCCGTGGCCGGTTGGACCGCGGCGCGAGGGATACCGTGTCAGGTTTCCCTCGAGACACCCATGGCGTGCGGCATCGGCATCTGCTTCACGTGCGTCGCGCCGATTCGCGACGCCACAGGAGGCTGGGACTATCGACGGACCTGCGTCGAAGGGCCCGTGTTCGATGCAACGACCGTTGCTTGGTGAGAGAAATCTCGGGCGGGAGGTCGTCAGGCCTTGCGGCCTGTGACTGCGGCTGCCTCGCCCTTCGAGGCGGCAAGGACTCGTGCCGAGAGTCGTGACTTGATGCGGGCCGCGCGATTCCGGTGGATCGTGCCCTTCGAAGCGGCCTGATCTACCGTTTTCGAGGCGCCTCGAAACTGCTCCTTCGCCACAGCGGCATCCCCGCTCGAAACAGCTTCCAGGACTTTGCGGATCGAGTTCTTGAGAGTGGACTTCACCGCCCGATTTCGCTCGCGGTCGCGAAGGTTTTGGCGGTGACGCTTCTTGGCGCTGGCCGAGTGAGGCATGGAGATTCCTGAAAAACGGTCGTGCAGTGGAGGCCGGGCCACAGAGGCTCAGCTATCGGAGACGCCTTTATCCCTCGCGGCTCGGAGTTTGTCCAGACGCTGGGCCACATCCCGGTACCCGAAATCAAGTGTGGCCACGGCCGAGAGGTGTTTTTGGGCCGCGTCAAAATCTTTGAGGGCGGCTGCGAGCACTCCAGCCCGGTAGAGGGCACGCTTCCGGATCTCGGTCTCGCGTTCGGTGAGGACCTCGATGGCGGCTTCGTAGTTCTGCATGGCAAGCGGGTACTGTTTGATGGCTTGGAAGCACTCGCCGAGCTCGAGCGAGATGACCCCCTTGCGGCGGACATCCTTGAGGGCTTCTTGAAACGACCGGATGGCCTCCTGAACCTTGCCCGCTGCCTTGAGCCTCAGCGCGAGTTCGTACTTCCACGTGACGTTGTCGGGGTAGCGGCGGCACCGGGTCTCGTAGATTTGGATTTCGTGCCGGAGGCTCGATGACTTCAGTTTTTCGACGGCTGTTCGGTTCTCCGGAGAGTCGGACGCCTCGAGCCGCTTCTCGGCCAGCATGAGCTTGGCGCGACCCCACCGAAGCTGGCGGTCTTCAATGTGCTCCTGCACCTTCAAGGCGTTGCCCGATGCGGCGAGCGCCTTGGCGAGCACCTGCTCGGCCTCGGCGACAGTTCCCTCCTGCTCGACGACATCTGCCAAGTCAAGGTAGGTGTCGATATCTGCTGGATTGTCGCGGATCACCTGCTCAAGTTTCACGCGGCGACTCATGGTCGCAACGCCACCGCCTGAATCGGTCTGTTGCTTGGCACCAGGGCGGCCCGTCAGGCCATGTCCGGCTGCGATCGTCTTCTCGACAGACAGGCGGGCGATTTCTCGCTCCGACTCTTCTGACATTCCCTTGTGGTTCTTGGATATCCTCCGCCAGCACTCGATCGCCTGGTCGAAGTTGCCCTGGCTGGCGGCAAAGCGGCTGCACTGTCGATTGACTTCGACATCGGCCGGAGCTGCATCGAGACTCGCACGAAGGTAGACGGCCTGGCACTCGGCCAGCATCAGGTTTTCGCAGGCCTCCGCCATGGCGAGGAAGCAACTGTGATCCGCCGGGTTGGATTTGAGCGTGTTCACACCCTGCTTGATGACGTCCCGCCAGTTGGCGTTGGCCGCCGCCCGCTTCATGGTGGAACGGCCTCCATAGGTGGAGAAGGACGCGAGGGTGCTTGATTTCCGGGCACCGTACTTTTGCCGGAGCGCACCTAGGAACGCCTGCAGGAAGACGACGTTGCCAGGATCCCCAGCAACGCAGGTCGAGAACATGTCGATCGCGTACTGCGGATCGCCGGCCTGCATTCCGGTGCGGTAGCACTGGAGGAGGCGTGTCCGCTCCACCTGGGAAAGACCTGTCCACGTAGGGCATCGGGTTGGATCGCCCGTCCCCTGGGAGGCTGCGGTAGAATCGTTCGTCATTCCCGGATCCGAGGTGGATGCGTAGCGCCGACAAAGGGCCCCTCGGAAACTTGCCCGATGGACCCCTCGAAACCCTCAAGTTTAGGCTGTAGTTCCGGTTGCCACAAATCCGGTCTGCCAGTTCCAGCGAGTTTGCCTTGGAAGTCCGATCGATGAGCCCCGCCGCAATGGTCGTTTTTGTAGGAGCGGGCCCTGGCGCGGCCGATCTCCTCACGCTGCGGGCCATGGACCGGCTGAAGTGGGCCGACGTCGTGGTGCACGATCGCCTTGTTCCCGCCGGCATTCTGGCCCTCCTGCCTCCCTCGGCTGAGCAGATCTGTATCGATCGTACCGATTTGACGGACATCGACCCCGGTCGCTCCACCGGCGATCTGTTGGTCCAGCTGGCTTCAGCCGGAAGGCACGTGGTGAGACTCAAGGGGGGCGACCCTACGATCTTTGCGAGGCTCGCCGAGGAGCTCGAGCCCGTCAGGGCCGCCGGCATAGCCGTGGAGGTCGTGCCGGGCATCACCGCCGCGCTGGCAGCTGCTGCGGCCGCGGGTATTCCCCTCACGAGTCGTGATGCCGCCTCGAGTCTGTCGCTTGTGACCGGGCATGAGGCCCGCGGGAAAGGTGAGCCATGCGACCTTTCCGGCCTGGCTGCGGTGCCGGGCACGATCGCCGTCTACATGGGCGTTGAGCAAATCGCCTCATGGTCGCGGCGACTGATGGAGGCCGGGCGACCTGAGGACACACCTGTCACGCTCGTCAGTCGATGCTCCTGGCCAGACCAACGGATGGCCACGACGACCCTTGGGGAGTGCGCGCGGGACTCGGGCCGCGAGGCGTGGCAATCGCCGGCCGTGCTCTTGGTCGGTGGGACGGTCGCGCCCACCGCTGACGGTCCATTGGCAGGCCGGCTCGTGATCGTCACTCGTCCGCTCGGGCAGGAAGGGGAGTTGGCGGCGCTCGTGCGCGCAGCGGGGGGCGCGTGCCTCCATGTGCCAGTGCTCCGCATTGCGTCGCTCGACGATCATGGTCCCCTCGAGGAGGCCATCGCACGGCTCGACAGCTACGACTGGATCGTGTTCGCGAGCGGCAATGGTGTCCGCGGATTCCTCGATCGCCTTCGCCTGGCCGGTCGAGATGGCCGCGCGATGGGGTCCGCTCGACTCGCGGCGATTGGCCCGGCCACACGGCGGACTCTGGAGGACGCTGGCTATACCTGCGACCTCGTACCCGGTGAGTTCCGCTCGGAGGGGCTTGTGGAGGCTTTTGCTGAACTTCCGCGGGGCGGCCGCTTTCTGCTCATCCGCGCCGACCGTGGGCGGGACGTGCTGCGTCGTTCGCTCGAAGCGGCGGGCCATGTCGTGGATGAAGTTGCGGCCTACCGAAGCCTGGCGATCGAACAGCTTGACGCAGGCACCCAGGGGGTCTTGGCGGTGGCGGATGTCCCGTGGGTTACGGTGACCAGCGGTGCCGTTGCCGAGTCCGTGATCCGCCTCTTCGGGCCATGGATTCGGGGTTGGAGGATTGCCAGCCTCAGCCCTGTCACGTCGGCGGCCTTACGGCGGTTTGGCCTGGAGCCCACGGTCGAGGCGTCAGAGGCCACGGCAGCCGGCCTGATCACGGCGATCCTGGGCCACGAACGGCTGCCTTTGCCGCTGCCCGCAGGGTCGGGCTAACCGTTCATTTTTCGGCGGCAAACTCCGCGTCGTTTTCCCGAAACGAGCACCCACGAGGGCTGCGCGGGTTGGAGGAGCGGGGTTTGAGCGGAGTCCTGGTTGGAGACGATACCGACCCGGGGCAGCGGGAGCGCCGCGGCCTGATGCGGGGAGGACGCCATGCCAGTCGAAAAATCGCGTGCTGTGATCGTGGTGTGTGGCACGGTCAACGCAGCGGCAGGCCACGCTCGGCATGGGGGTGGTATCGGCGGGGCTTCCCGCCCGGTCCCTGTGACTTGGATTGCAAACGCCGAGCGGATCAGTGGCACAGCGGCGGCCATCGGCGGGGCCGGGTCGGGCGATGATGTCGTCCTCCAGGTTCCCCCTGCGGCCCTCATGTCGCGACAGCGGTTGCGTGCGCTGGTGACCAGGGCTCGCGAGTCTGTACCAACGCTGTCGGCGATCGCCGTTCGTGGTGGTGGCGCCATCGCGCATCGCCCGCTGCTGGTCGAGGAGGGCATCCGCGTCGTGCTCGTGGACTCCCTGTCGGCCGACGGCCGTGGGAGCCGACGGCCGGCGCCGGCCGGATGGCGGTGTCGCAATTCCGCGTGGGGTCTGTGGGAGATCGAGTTGTCACCTCCCTCGCGTCGCAGCCCCCTGGCGTTCCTCGGTCTCGCTCCGCGGCCGCGCGTCCGTCGCGGTGGCCTGGGCGTGCTGGTGACCGATGGCCTGGACACACAAGGCTCGATTCACCACCGCCTCGAGCGACTCACGGCCTGGGCAGACGGGCTGGCCTCGCGAGGGGCCGTCGAGGTTGTGTCGCTCACAAGCCTCGTGGCGCGATTGGCGAGGGACGATCAGCATTCGCTCGCGGGCTCTGTGCTCCACGCGGCGTAGCGTCAGTCGGTGCCCCGGCGCTTCGCGCCCTGATCCATGATCGACCAGCTCAGGTAGCCAACGATCAGGCCGGAGACAATGAAGGCTGAATCGAGGACCCAGCTCGTGCGGCCAAAAGGAAAGGCTGCTGCAAGATCAGCCACAAAAAGGACCACGAGGAGCCCAGACAGCACGAGGCCGGCGATCGCGAGAGGCTTCGACACGAGACGGGGCAATTCCTACGAGGTAGCGGGCGAGCCAACTCCATACCATAATTCGGCCCGGTAGGGGAACCAGTGGCGTCGGGCTCCGGCGGCCACTCCAGGTACCCCAGCCGTACTTGGTCGAATCAAACCCCCCAATGAACCACCGACCCCTCCAGCCATCGCCCAGAATCGCCGTCTACACCGGCTCTTTCGATCCCATCACCCTCGGCCATCTCGACGTGATCGAGCGGGCGAGCCGAATCTTTGATGAGATTATCGTGGGCGTAGGCATCAACCCCGACAAGCAGCCCTTGTTCTCCCTCGAAGAACGGGTGAGCCTCGTGCGGGCCTCGCTCGACGGCTTGACCAATGTGCGGGTCGAACTCTTCAGCGGCCTCTCGGTTACCTTTGTGCGCCAGCAAGAGGCCCAGGTCTTGCTCCGCGGTGTGCGGTCGCTCACGGACATCGATGCTGAGTTCACGATGACGCTGGCCAACCGCAAGCTCGATCCCGCTATCGAGACGGTGTTCCTGATGTCCGATGCGGCCTACTCGCATATTTCGTCGTCGTTGCTCAAACAAATCACGCCGTTGGCAGACGACGAGGCCCTCTTGCGATTCGTCCCAGCTCCAGTCGTCACGGCCCTCCGTCGGAAGTTTGCGGCCGATTGAGGCCCTGCCGGTCGGCTAGGCAAAGTGCTGACGGAGGTAGCGAGCCCGCTCGATGTTGCGATCCTTGGTGTCGAGCTCGATGCCGCGGATCTTCTGGAGATGAGCCGGCTGGGTCCGCACCAAGAGAGAGTTGAGCTGGCCGATGTCGACATCGCCCAGCAGGCCCAGAAGCACGCCCATCCGCACCCGAGACAGGAGTTGCATGGTTTCCTCGGCGGAGATGGTCTGAGCGGTCCGCAGGATCCCATACGCCCGGCTCACCTGGTCGTGGACGTTTTGGTGTGTTTCACGGACGAGGAACTCTCGGGCCCGACGCTCGTAGTCGATGAGCACCGGAACCACATCGCCCACCTGTTCAATGAGCTCCTCCTCGGTGCGGCCCAGCGTGGTCTGGTTGGAGATCTGGTAAAAGTCACCCATGGCCTGGGAGCCCTCGCCGTAGAGGCCTCGCACGGCGAGTGAAATCTTTTGCAGGCTTCGGAACACCTTGTCGATCTGGCGGGTGATCACGAGCGCCGGCAGGTGCAGCATCACACTCACACGGATCCCCGTGCCAACGTTTGTCGGGCAGGCGGTGAGGTAGCCCCACCGGTCGTGGAAGGCATACGGGACCACGCGACCGATCTCGTCATCCACGGCCCGAATCTGCTCCCAGGCCGCGTGCAGGTCGAGGCCGCTGTGCATGCACTGAATTCGAAGATGATCCTCCTCGTTGACCATCAGGCTGACCTGCTCGAGCCGGTCAATCGCGACGCCCCGGGCGCCTTGGGCTTCCGCATGCTCGCGGCTGATGAGCTGCCGCTCGACCAAGAGCTGGCGGTCGAGCGCCTCAAGCTGGCCGACATCGATGTACTCGAGCGAATTCTCTACGGATACCGATGCGATGCGCTCCCGGATGAATCGCTCGATCTCCGTCCGGTCCTGCTCGCTTGCCCGCCCCACGAATGGGTAGTGCGCGAGGTTCCGCGCCAGCCGGATGCGGCTGCTCATGACGATGTCTGACTCAGGGCCTGTGCCCTTGAGCCATTCTCCTGTCCCCTTGGTGAGCGAGTCGAGTTCCATCGATTGCCTATCCGTCATCGTTTCATGCTTGGGTGGGGCCGAGCCAGCGGGATTCGATGCCGCGGATCGTGTCTCTGATCTGCTTGGCGAGCTCGTAGTCTTCGCACCCGATCGCATCCTGCATGGCACGACGGAGTCCGATGACTGAGGTGAGATCGTCGGTGATCTCGGGCAGCTCGCTCGTGCCGCGGTCGGGCCGGCGGCCCGTATGCCGCGTTGCTCCATGGACGTTGGCGATCAAGGGCTCTAACTCCTTCTCAAACTGCGAGTAGTCATGGGGGCAGCCGAGACGCCCGAGGTTCCGAAACTCGAAGAAAGTGATCCCGCACATGTCGCAGGCCTTCTTATCGAGCACGGCTAGCTCGTCGGCCGTCTGGCCGACGGTGAGGGGGCCAGTGAGTCCGCCGCCGGATGCGTCATCATCGGGATCGCTGGCCCCTTCGGACTGATTGAGGTAGGTCCGGGCATGGTCCTCACACAAATGGAGCTCGCGGACCTCGCCCGTTTCGAGCTCAGTGATGTGGAACACCGCTTGCTTGTCGCACTGCTGGCATTGCATGGAGGGAACCTCGGAAGACACACGTTCACGGAATCATAGCGGGTAGGCTCGCTGCGGTCGCCGCCGGACGACTCGCCCGGGGCCGTGGCGCTCGATCGCGGTGGCGGGTGACCGGAACGACGGGTACGCTCATTGTCCGCCTCCAACGCCGTCGTAGCCCATGTCTCATCTCCCCGCCAAGACGCGATTCGCCGAATTGGCCGCCACGAGCCGGCTTGTGCCGGTGTACCGACGGCTGTTTGCCGACGCCCTCACGCCGCTGTCGGCCTTCGCACGGCTCGATAACGGCGAGGCGGCATGCCTTTTTGAAAGCGTGGTCGGCGGGGAAAAAGTTGGCCGCTACAGTTTTCTGGCAGCCGATCCGTTTCTCCGCATGTCAGCGAGAGGCAGGGCGGTCACGGTCACGACTGGGGGCCGCACGGAGCGATTCGACAGCGAGGATCCCCTGGCCGACCTCGAGCGCCGGGTGGCAGCCTACCGGCCTGCCAGGCTTCCGGAATTGCCACCGTTCACCAGCGGGGCCGTCGGCTACGCGGCCTACGACGCTGTCCGTTATGTGGAGCGGCTTCCGAATGAGCCCACCGACGACCTTGGCCTGCCCGACCTGGACTTCGCTTTCTATGACCGAATCGTGGTCTTCGACAACGCCACGAAGACGATCGACGTGGTGGTGCTCGCCCACGTCGTGGACGACTCTCCGCAGGGGGTTGACCGTGGCTATGCCGAGGCCTGCCGTCGCGTGGACGCCACGATTGAACAGCTCGCGGCATCGTCCGCCTGGCCGCCTCCGTCCGATATCGGTCCGCGTCACGAGCCACGGTGCCTGACCGATGGGTCGGCGAAGTCAGCCTTTAGCCGCGAGGCGTTTCTCGATGCAGTTGAGCAGTCGATCGAGTACATCCGCGCGGGAGACATTTTTCAGGTTGTGTTGAGCCGTCGGCTCGAAGTTGCCTTCGCGGGGTCGCCGCTCGAGATTTATCGCACGCTTCGGGTCGTGAATCCAAGCCCGTTCATGTTCTATCTCCGGTCCCCCTCCTGCACGCTCGTGGGAAGTTCCCCAGAGATCATGGTGCGTGCGGTTGACGGTGCCGTCACCGTGAGGCCACTGGCTGGAACCCGACGACGGGGCGCGACGCCCGAGGAAGACCGAGCTCTTGCCAAGGAATTGCTCGCCGACCCCAAGGAGCGGGCAGAGCATGTGATGCTCATCGATCTCGGAAGGAACGACGTGGGGCGAGTCTCCGCAATCGGCTCGGTCGAGCTCTCGGATGTGATGACGATTGAGCGGTATAGCCACGTCATGCACCTCACGAGCAACGTCACAGGCCGGCTGCGCGAGGGACTGTCGGCTTTCGACGCGCTGCGGGCCTGCCTCCCGGCCGGAACGGTATCAGGAGCGCCCAAGATCCGTGCGATGGAGATCATCGACGAATTCGAACCTGTCCGCCGCGGCCCCTACGCGGGTGCCGTGGGGTATGTCGACTTCGCCGGCTCGATGGACACCTGCATCGCGCTGCGGACGATTGTGGTCAAGGATGGCCGCGCGTTTGTGCAGTCGGGGGCCGGGATCGTGGCCGAAAGCGTGCCCGAGAAGGAATTTGAGGAAACGCTCAACAAGGCTCGCGGACTCCTCGTCTCGATCGAGATGACAGTCGACCGCTTGGCGAGCGAGGCCGGTGGCGTTCTTTCCGCCACCACGGGCTAGGCCATGATTGCCTGCGACCGGGCAAGCGTTGAGCAGGGCGGCCAGCTTGTTGTCGAAGCAGTGTCGCTGCATGTGCGAGCTGGCGAGGCGTGGGCACTTATTGGACGCAGCGGCGCGGGCAAAACCATGCTTCTCGCGGCGACTGCCACCGCGGTGCCGCTGCATGCTGGCGACATCGTCGTCCACGGCAACTCCGTTCGTCGCGAGGCCGAAGCGGTTCGCATGGCCACGGGCTATGCGCCAGATCGATTGCCCGACTGGCCGGGGATTCGTGCAGGCGAGTTTCTGGCGCTTTTTGCAATGGCGGCGGGTCGTCGGGGGAGGGCGCTCGCGCAGGCCGTCGAGAATGGGCTCGCGCTTGCCGGCCTGAGCGGCCGCGAACGTGATCGTGTCGAGTCGCTCGATGCAGGCCACGGCAAGCGGCTCCTCCTTGCGAGGGCGCTCATTCATGATCCACAGGTCTTGCTGCTCGACAATCCCTTTGGGGGCCTCGATCCGCCGAGCCATCGTGGGATCGAAAGGCTGATCGGCGACACGCATCTCATGGGGCGGAGTGTGCTGGCGGCCATCGACGATGCGCGTGTGCCCGACTGCTTCACGCATCTCGCGGTTCTCGCCGAAGGCCGGCTTGTGGGCATGGGCGTCAATGACCCGGCGACGTTCGCGGAGGGCCGCCGCTGGCGTTTTGTCGTTCGGTGCCCTGTGCGGGCCGAGGACGCTGTGCGGGTGCTTCGTTCTCTTGTTGCAGACCCGGAGTGTGACGACGCCGACAGGGTCGTGGCCTGGCTCGATCTGACGATGTGTTCGCCAGCGCACGTCGTGGCGGCCGTGGTCAAGGCGGGCATTCCGATTGAGGCTGCAGGGTATGACCCACCCTGGCAGGCCCAGCTCATCAACGATGGCAGCGCCGCGGATTGACGAAGTCCGCGCCGACCATGGCCATGGTCGTTGGTATGCCGTCGGCTCCGAGCATCTCTGCCGTCAGGAGAGGGGCAGGGGGCGGGGCAACCGTAGCCGAGGGAAGGCACACCACGGCGGGGCAGTTTGAAGAGGTGGGCCATCGAGGTTTTCTTGGAAGTGTCTTACTACCCCAAGCAGGTCGAGCTACGCTCAGCCGCCCACCGCCAGCCTTCCACGTGTTGCCACATTATCGTTGGCCGTCCTATCCTCTCTGTGGAAAGGAAACCAGGTCGTGTCCAACGTCGCAGGCAGGAAAATCCAAGGTGGGATGGGTGCGCTGCCGCATGCGGGTGGGGTCGCGTTTCGAGTTTGGGCACCGCATGCCAGTGCGGTTTTCGTGACCGGATCGTTCAATGATTGGTCGGCCGACGCGCATCCGATGGAGAAAGAGAAAGAGGGCTACTGGTATGCCGATATTTCCGCGGCAGCAATCGGCAACGAGTATCGCTTCCGCATCATCAATGGCGAACAGGATCTCGTGCGCATCGATCCCTATGCGCGCGAGGTCATCAATTCGGTCGGCCATAGCATCGTCAGCAATCCCAGTTTTGACTGGGAAGGCGACGATTTCCATCTCCCGCCGATCAACGAAATCGTGATCTACGAACTCCATTTGGGAACCTTTCCCGGAAAAGACGACGCACAGTCCGACAAGTTTGACGAAGCCATTCGAAAATTCGATCACTTGCAGCGGCTGGGTGTGAATGTGATTGAGGTGATGCCGCTCGCCGAATTCGCGGGCGATTTATCCTGGGGCTACAATCCGGCGTGCGTCTTCGCGGTGGAAAGCTCCTATGGAGGTCCGGCCGGCTTCAAGCGGTTTGTGAAGGCCGCGCATCGCGCCGGATTGGGAGTGATTCTCGATGTGGTCTACAACCATTTCGGCCCGAGCGATCTCAATCTCTGGCAATTCGATGGCTGGAGCGAAAATGGCCGGGGAGGAATTTATTTCTACAACGACTGGCGCGCGGAGACCCCCTGGGGATCGACGCGTCCCGATTACGGCCGCAAGGAAGTGCGCCAGTTCATTCGCGACAATGCCCTGATGTGGCTGGAGGAATACCATGTGGATGGCCTCCGCCTCGACATGACGCTCTTCATGCGAAATGTGCATGGCAATGGGGATCCCGGCGGAGATCTGCCCGATGGCTGGAGCCTGGTGCAGTGGATCAATCGCGAAGTTCATGAGCGGTATCCGACCAAGATCACGATCGCCGAGGATATGCAAAACGACGACCGGCTGACGAAACGCGTCGATGAAGGGGGCGCCGGTTTCACGGCGCAATGGGGATCGCGCTTCGTGCACCCCATTCGTGCGGCGGTGATCACCCCTAGCGACGAGCAGCGATCGCTCGACAGCGTTCGCGGCGCGATCGAAGCGCGCTACAACGGAGACCCCTTCCAGCGCGTGATCTATAGCGAGTCGCACGACGAAATCGCCAACGGCAAAGCCCGCGTCGCTTCAGAAATCGACCCGGCGAATCCCGAAAGCTGGAGCGCCCAGAAGCGCACCACGCTGGCGGCGGCCCTCGTGCTCACCTCGCCTGGCATCCCGATGCTCTTTCAAGGGCAGGAGTTTCTCGAAGACGGATGGTTCCAGGACTCGGTGCCGCTCGACTGGGATAAGTCTGATGAGTTTAGCGGGCTGGTGCGGATGTATCGCGACTTCATTCGTCTGCGGCTGAATCGGACCGGAACAACGCGCGGGCTGACCGGCTCGGGTCTCCATACCTTCCATCAGAATCAGTCCAACAACATCCTGGCTTTTCATCGCTGGCATCAGCGGGGGCCGGGCGACGATGTGATTGTGGTCGTGAATCTCTCCCACGTGTCGCATGGGAACTACCAATTGGGTTTTCCGAAGCCCGGCGTCTGGCGGCTGCGGCTGAATAGCGATTGGAGCGGGTATAGCCGGGCGTTCGGAAACCAAGCCTGCGCCGATGCGATCGCCGGCCCAAAGACAGACGGCCCACCGCCAGCCGGCGAGGCTACGGCGAGAGACGAATTTCCCGCCGAGGGGACGATCAGCATTGGAGCCTACAGCGTGCTGATTTTTTCCCAAGACAAAGCAAATTCCTGACCGACCCTTTTTCTAGGAGGCCTGCCATGAAATCATTCATCCTGATCGGGGCCATTGTGGCCGTGCTGGGCTGCAGTGCCCTCCTTGTTCCGAGCATCACGTTTTTTACCTCGGAGCGTATGGCTGACGCCGGCTTTTTCTCGTTTGACGTATCCCGACCCCATGCGCTGGATTATGAATCCGATTGTCGGAAGAATCGCGCTCGCGGCCGGGATCGTACTGCTGGTTTTGGGGTTCAGCACTTCATGAGATGAGGAGGAGGCGATGGAAGCCCCGCCTCGCAGTTCAAGATTCCTCAAGCGAACGATGATGGTGAGGGCCGACCGGCCCGACGCCGGCTCCCCGCGCCTTGCGAGGGGCGGACCAGAGATGCCCCTATGCAAACGGCAGAGCACCATCGCACGGACAGCATTCGCTGGCTGCGGGCCGCGGTTCTTGGCGCCAACGACGGCATCGTCTCGACGGCCAGCCTCGTCATAGGTGTCGCGGCGGCGAGCGCCGCCAGCCACGATATTCTCCTCGCAGGAGTCGCGGGCATGGTCGCGGGGGCCATGTCGATGGCGTCGGGGGAGTATGTTTCCGTCAGTTCCCAGGCCGATACTGAACGCGCTGATCTTGCTCGGGAAAGCCACGAACTGGCCTCCAACAGAGCTCTCGAGTTCGACGAATTGGCGAAGATCTACGTCCAGCGAGGTCTTGAGCCCGCGCTCGCGAGGCAAGTCGCACTTCAGCTCATGGCGCACGACGCTCTCGCCACGCATGCTCGCGATGAGCTCGGCATTACGGAGGCCACCAATGCCAGGCCGGTGCAGGCGGCGCTCGCCTCGGCCGCGGCCTTTGCGGTGGGGGCGATCCTCCCCTTGTCGCCCATCGTTTTTGCCCCCGTCGCGTACATCATTCCGATAGTTGCGGCCATGGCGCTTGTATTCCTGTCGCTGTTGGGGGGGCTGGCGGCGTATGGAGGTGGGGCCAGTGCTTGGAATGGGGCTTTGCGTGTCGCCTTCTGGGGAGCGATGGCGATGGCGCTGACGGCCGGAGTCGGAGCTTTGTTTGGAACCGTCGTGTAAGGATGCGGCTCATCCGCGTTCGGCCTAGGCCGCCTCGCCCCAGGCGCGGCGAACTTCTGCGAGGCCATCGACGCAGAGGTCGTATTCGTCGGCGAGCCTCTCAAGGAGCGCCCGCTCGCTCGCAGCCTCGTCGGGTTCGAGCGCGGCAGCGAGGCGATACGCCTGCTTTCCCGCCGCCTTGTAGCCGACCAGATCGGCATGCGGGCCGGGTGTGCGGTACCGCACAATCGCTTCGGGATAGAGACCGCTCCAGAAGAGCGTCACGTCGCCGATGTGCCGGTACTCGTCACGGGCCGCGGTGGCATTCGCATGCCGCTCAGCAGCGAGGAGCATGGAGGTGACATCGGCAGATTCCTCACCCACCCCGGGCAGGACGGCCAGCCGCTCGTTTCGCATGAAGCGGACGAGCATGACGGACACGTAGTCCACCAGCGGCGGATCGACCACGCCCAGCCGAGCATGAAAGGCATACTCGGTCAGGCCGCGGAAGAAGCGTTCGACATCCGACGGATCACGGGCTGAAAACATCATGACAGGCCTGGCCTCCGTACGAGTACGGGTGACATCCGCTAACACCATTGTAGATGCCGCAGAGGGCGTGAAACCATGCCATCTGGCCGGCCTGCTGGGCGGCGGCACTGTCGTCAGCCGCGGGCCGCTGCGGCGAGCTGCCCGGCGAACCGCTCGACGGCGTTGACCAGCGGCTCACGACCGCCGATTGTCTGCTCAGCCACGAGCCGCACGAGGGCCGACCCGACGATCGCCCCGTCGGCGACTTCGCACACCGCGCGGACCTGCTCGGGAGACGCGATGCCGAACCCGACGAGGATCGGTACGTCGGTCTGCGTGCGCAGCCACTTCACACGTTCGACGAGCCCCGCCGGGAGCTCCGTGCGGGCGCCGGTTACGCCAGCGATCGACACGCAGTAGAGAAAACCCGTTGACTTGGCGGCGATTGTGGCGGCCCGCTCGGGGGGTGTCGTGGGCGTGACCAGCCGCACCAGGGCTAGGCCTGCGACCCGGCAGGCCGCATCGAGGTCGTCCGATTCCTCGATTGGCAGATCCGGCACGACAAAGCCGCAAAGCCCTGCGGCCACAGCATCGGCCACGAACCGATCGATGCCCCTCCGGAAGACCAGTGAATAACTAGCCATCGCGAGGATGGGCATCGCGACGCGGCTGCTTGCGTCGCGAGCGATGCCGAAAACCTGCTCCAGCGTGATGCCGCGGCCCAGCACGCGGGTGTACGAGGCCTGGATCACAGGACCGTCCGCAATCGGATCGCTGTAGGGCACACCCAGTTCACAGAGCGATGCCCCGCCACGGTCGAGCGCCTCGAGGACCGCCACAGTCGTCGCCGGATCAGGATCGCCGGCCGTGATGAACGGGGCGACCACCTTGTGGCCAGCGGCGCGGGCAGCCGCAAACGCGGCCTCGAGGCGGGCGAGTGGACTTGAAGCGGTCGCTGCTGGCATGGCGTGCATGGGGCGTTTCTGAGGCAAGGAGTCAGGCTTGTGGGGCAGGGCCGCCGTCGTCAGCGAGGCCGCGAAGTCGCGCGATCTCGGCCGCATCCTTGTCGCCGCGGCCAGAGAGACAGACCACGATGATCTCTTCGGCTGGGCGACGAGCGGCCTCTGCCGTGGCCCAGGCGAGGGCATGCGACGTTTCGAGGGCCGGCAGGATCCCTTCTGTGCGCGCCACGAGGTCAAACGTAACGAGTGCCTCGGCATCTGTGACGCTCGTGTAGTCGACCCTCCCAAGATCGTGCCAGTAGGAGTGCTCTGGGCCGACGCCTGGGTAGTCGAGGCCAGCCGAGACGGAGTGCACGTCGGAGGTTTGGCCATCCGCGTCTTGGAGCACATAACTCAGGCTCCCGTGCAAAATGCCTGGAGACCCAAACGAGAGGCTTGCCGCGTGGTCACCGGCCGTTGACGACCGGCCACCTGCTTCGACACCCACGAGCCGCACGCCCGCATGATCGACGAAGGGATAGAACATGCCGGCCGCATTGCTGCCACCGCCCACGCAGGCAACGACAGTGTCTGGCAGCCGTCCCAAGCGGTCGCGGCACTGCTCCACAGTCTCGCGGCCGATCACCGACTGAAAATCCCGCACGATCCGCGGAAACGGGTGCGGGCCCACCACGGAGCCAATGATGTAGTGCGTCGTCTCGACCGAGGCCATCCAGTCTCGCATGGCCTCGTTGATCGCATCACGCAGCGTCCGCGAGCCGCTTTCCACGGGACGGACCTCGGCGCCCATCAGCCGCATGGCTCGCACGTTTGGCGCCTGGCGGCGGATGTCTTCCGAGCCCATGTAGACCACACACTCGAGGCCGAATCGCGCACAGGCGGTGGCCGTCGCCACACCGTGCTGCCCGGCGCCCGTCTCGGCGATGATCCGCTTCTTACCCATGCGGATGGCGAGCAGCGCCTGGCCGAGGGTGTTGTTGATCTTGTGGGCACCGGTGTGGTTGAGATCCTCCCGCTTAAACCAAATCTGACTCCCGCCGGCTCGGCTTGTGAGTCGCTCAGCAAAGTGAAGTGGCGTGGGGCGGCCAACGAAGGTTGACAACAGAGCGTCGAGCTCGGCAGCAAACGAGGGGTCGTCCAGGGATTCCAGGTAGGCCCGTTCGAGTTGATCGAGGGCGGCCGAAAGAGTTTCGGGCACGTAGCGTCCGCCGTAGCGGCCGAATCGGCCGAGGCTGTCTGGCACGCGAGAGACGAGAGGAGAGGTGGTCGCCATTTTTGACGGTTCGAAAATCAGGTCACGCACGCCCGTCGCGAAGCGACAGGGATTTCGGGGTGAAGAAGCGTTGAATGGACAATTCAAGCACCAATCAGGCCTTTCCACGAGGCTCGGCTTGCAGCCAGGAGCGACGCGGTTCCAGAAGAGTAGTGTACTCTGTACGCTCTGACGATCGTGGTTCGTTTGCCTGCCTCCCTAGGAGCCACCACTATGCCTGCTCGCAGCGATTTTCTGTCTCGCCGCAAACTGCTTGCCGGGACCGCCGGAGCCGCGGCCCTCCTTGCGTCTCGCAGTCCATTACTGGCCGCCGACAAGGCCGCCCAGGCGAAGACCGCGGAATCGCTCGCCGCGATCCTCCATGGATCGCTCTCGCCCGAGCAGAAGGCAGCCATCTGCTTCCCGTGGGACTACAAGCATCCAAAGTTCGGCCTTCTGCGGACACGGGTAGGCAACAACTGGAACGCCACCGACCCCGAAGTCGCTGGAAAGTTTTTCACGCCCGATCAGCGGCAGCTCGTGCGGGACATCTTTGAGCAGCTGATCGAGCCCGGCTGGCATGCCAGTTTCGACAAGCAGATGGAGGATGACTGCGGCGGCTTCGGCCATGACCAGGCGATCGCGCTCATCGGCGAGCCCGGGAGTGGGAAGTTTCAATTCCTCCTCACCGGCCGTCACATGACGCTGCGATGTGACGGAGACGCCGCCGACCATGTCGCCTTTGGCGGGCCGATCTTTTACGGACACGCTGCCAGTGGCTTCAATGAAGAGAAGGATCACCCTGGCAACGTGTTCTGGCCGCAGGCGCTCGCCGCCAATCGAGTCTTTGACATGCTCGACGGCAAGCAGCGGTCGGCGGCGCTCGTCCCCAAGCTGCCCAAAGAAAATGCGATCCGTTTCCGTGGAAAGCAGGAGCCGATCCCCGGCATCCGCGCCGCCGAACTGTCGCCCGACCAGCGGGAGGAGCTTGAAAAGGTGCTCGCCATTCTCCTCGAGCCCTATCGCACAGTCGATCGCGACGAGGCCCGCGGCTGCCTCGAACGGCAGGGGGGGCTCGACGATATCCGCTTGGCGTTTTACTCGCAGGGCGATCTCGGCGACGACAAGGTGTGGGACAACTGGCGACTCGAAGGGCCGGCGTTTGTCTGGCACTTTCGCGGCGCCCCGCATGTTCACGTCTGGGTGAATGTCGCTGATTCCCCTGACGTTCTCACCAACGCCTAAGCCCCGCTGATCTTCCGTGGTGAATGTGGGCTGATATCCCGTGGAACATTCAGACTGCTGCATCATTGGCGGCGGCATCATCGGCCTGTCGATCGCTCGCGAACTCGCAGGCCGAGGCCGGCGGGTTCGTGTGCTTGCCCGCGAGCCGCGCAAGGCGACGGCGTCGTGGGCCGCCGTGGGCATTTTTCCACCGGCGCCTCATGTGTCGGGCGACCCCAATGCCGCCCTCACCGCCTTGAGCAACCGTCTGCACCGGGCGTGGGCTACGGAGCTCCGCGAGGAGACGGGCATCGATAATGGACTCCTCGCATGTGGTGGCCTGCACCTCGCGGCGCGTGATGCCGGGTTGGTCGAGCTACGAGCTGCTGCCGACGCATGGCTCACCCGCGGCGCGCGGTGCGAGTGGCTCTCGGGGCAGGGCGTCGCGGAGATCGAGCCGGCACTTGCCTCGGCCGTCGAGGCCCGTCGGATTGCCGGGGGATTTCTGCTGCCCGACGAGATGCAATTCCGATCGCCGCGGCAGCTTGAAGCGCTCGAGCGATCCTGTCGAGATCGTGGGGTTGTGATCGATGAGGCCGTGGCCGTCGAGCGGATCGATGTCGCAGGGGGTCGTGTCCGCGGCCTCGCCGTGCGGTCGCCACGCGGCGACGAGTCGGTCATGGCCGATCAGTACGTGCTGGCCGCCGGTGCGTGGACGGGGGGCCTAGCCTCGTCGCTCGGCATTACGATGGATACCCGGCCGATCCGCGGTCAGATCGCCCTGCTTCGGCTGCCCCGGCAGACGCTCACACGCATCATCAATCGCGGCCTGGATTACCTGGTGCCGCGTGAGGACGGCCTCGTCCTTGCGGGTTCAACGATCGAGGATGCCGGCTTCGATGCCGTGACAGTGCCGGCGTCAATCGATCGCCTTTGTGGTATCGCGGCAAGTCTCCTCGGCGACCTCACGGGCGCGAGCGTTGAGCAGTCGTGGGCAGGGCTGCGGCCGGGATCGGCCGATGGGCTTCCCTCGATCGGTCGCGTGCCGGGCTACGACAATGCTTTTGTAGCGGCGGGGCACTTTCGCGCTGGCTTGCATCAGTCAACAGGCACAGCCGTCGTCATGGCTGACCTCGTCGAAGGCCGGCAACCGCCGCTCGACATCACGGCTTTTGTGCCGGGTCGCGTGCCGCATCCTCCAGGGCCCGAGTCATTGGATGTGCTTGTGGCACGGGCGGCCGCTGAGGCGTGCGATCACGCCGCGATTGGCGAGAGGCGGTGGTGAATCGCGTCGATATCCTCGGCCGTGACGCGGCCCTCGTCGTTGGATGACGCGCACACAGCCGCCAAGTCTTGAAGCCGCATGACATCGGCCGGAATCCCGGCAGCGACATCATGAATCATGGCGATGGCGGCATCGTCAAACGATGGTCCGTCCGTGGTGGAGAGCAGTGACGCCGTATCGTTCAGCCGACCTGGGAGCAACGTCGCGCGGAGTCGGATGGCCTGCTCAAGGCGGCGATCGCGGGCCACAAGCGTGAGGAGTCGGCCCTGGCCCGCCAGCACGACGGCTGCCATCGGCTGTCTGGCGTGGCAGCGAACGAGGAGCCGCATGAGGTCGGCATCGCTCGCGGCGTGAGCATTGTCGGCAAGCACCACGTCTGGCAGATCACCGTCGGCGGCGAGCCATGCGCTGATGTCGGCCACCGTGCAGGATCGTCCGGCAAGTCGGATGTCGGCGGCGAGGTGGTCGAGGACCGTCGATTTGCCGACTCCCGACGGCCCGCAGAGAAGGGCTACGCCACTGCGGCCTTCGGTCGCAAACGCCACCTTCGCAAGTGCCGTGACCTGGGGTTCGGTGAGTGAAGCAAGGGATGGAGGCATCAAAAGTCTCCCAAGGCTGGTGCGAAAGTGACCACTTCGCCGAGCACGCTCACGCCGACCGCGGCAAGGGCCGTGGAGCGGGCGTGAATCGCTTCGCGATCGGCCCGGCGCACGAGGATGGCCGCGTCGCACCCAACACTGGCCCGGCCGACCCGCTCGCGACGAATGGGACCCGGTGGAAACCAGATGCCCGCGTCGACAAGAACAATCCGGCGGTCATGCAGGTGTCCATCATCCACAGTGTCATTGACGACGCCATCCTCGTCTTCATCAACACGGAGAATGGCGACATCTCGGCCGCGGTCTCGGAGCGTCCGCGCGAGACAGTCGATCAGCGTTGTGCGGCCTTCACCCTGCTCTCCACCAGCGACTGCGATCACGCGGTGTCCCGCGGAGCGGGCCGCTTCGACTTCGTCGGCCAGCGAATCCCATTGGCTGCGGCCCGCGACGAGGAGGCGGTCGACCAGACTGCCTGCGGTGGGGGCTGCGGCGTCAGCGGGCGGTCCGGTGGGAACCGGGGCCGGTGGCAAGCAAGGCTCGATCGCCGCCGGCGACGAGGGTCTGGGATCGCATGCCAGAGCAGGCGGCAACTGGTCGATCTGGTCGACTGAGGGCCGACGGGCCCGCCAGCGGTCCACAAAGGCCCGGTCGATCGTGTTGAGTGTCATCGGAGCGTCGTCCCCTGGGTCGCGGATCCGACGTCGGCCGCAATCCGCGGCACGGCTTTGCCGTTGTCTGGGCCACGAATCTCGCGGACCGCGACGTATGACCAAATGGCGGCGGCGATGACCGCCAACGCCACGATCGAAGACGTGGGAAACATGCTGCGTTTGCGGCCGCGCCGCGCCGCGCCGCGCGATCTCCAAGCGTTCGCGCCGCGACCATCGGAGCCTTGTCGCGGACGCCCTTCACTGGTGCGGGGGCTTCCGGCCGCGCGACGCCCTTGGGCGGCGTAGGTGAGAGGTCGGGAATCGTCGCCAGCACACGGATTGCCAACCCTACCTCCTCAAATGTCTTGGAGCCTGCAGATGCGACGCAAAACCCATGATCTCTGTCATCGTCCACAGCGGCTCAGGAATCCCGTCATCCGGAGCAGGCCGTATGACGGTCCGGCCAAGTTGCCTATGATTCGAAGTTGCTTCATATCTCGGTTCACCAAGTCACGAAAACCACCCTCCCTTCCACGCCCACCAGGCCAGCCACGCCCGCCAGGTTCCACGTCGCGCTGAACCACGACAGTCTTCCTCGAGGTGCTACGGAAACCCATGACGACGAGAGCCAGTTCCGATACCGAGGGCGTTTTTCGCGAGTTGATGGAGCAGCGAGTCTTGCTGCTGGACGGGTCCATGGGCGCCCTCATCTTCCAGAAGAAGCTGGCAGAATCGGCCATTCGCGGAGATCGGTTCAAGAATCACCCGGCGGACTTGTCGAAGGCCACGGACCTGCTGGTCCTGACTCAGCCTGCCATGATCCAAGGGATTCACGCTGCCTATCTCGAGGCCGGCTCGGACATCGTCGAAACCAACACGTTCAACGCCAGCCCCATCGGGCTCGCGGAGACCAAGCTGTCCGACTTCGCCTACGAGATATCCAAAACCGGGGCAGAGGTGGCCAGGGCGGCCGTAGACGCGCATCTCAAGCGGGATTCATCGAAGCCGCGTTTCGTCGCCGGAAGCATTGGGCCGACGGCCGTCCAGCTTTCGATGAATGCCAAGGGTGATCCGGCGACCCGCCCCGTCAGCTTTCAGCAGATGGTCACGAGCTATGAAGTGAACGTCGAAGGCTTGCTGGACGGTGGAGTCGATCTCCTGCTTCCAGAGACATCCTTTGACACGCTGAACTTCAAAGCCTGTTTGCTGGCAATTGAAAACGTCTTTGCCAGGCGTGGGCGGCGCTGGCCGGCCATGCTGTCGGCGACGGTCTTCGAAGGCGGCGTCACGCTCACCGGCCAGCAATTGGAGGCATTTTGGATTGCCGTCTCGCACTTTCCGATGTTGAGTATCGGACTCAATTGCGGCCTGGGGGGCGATCGCATGCGGCCGTATCTGGAGCGGCTCGCGAACGTGTCGGACACCGCGATCAGTTGCTACCCAAACGCAGGCCTGCCAAACGCATTGGGTGAATTCGACGAGACTCCGAGCAGGATGGCCGGTTTCATTCGTGACTTCGCCGAACAGGGCTGGGTCAACATCGTCGGTGGCTGCTGCGGGAGCACGCCTGACCATATCAGGGCGATGAGCGAAGCTGTTCGCGGGGTGCGGCCACGGAACGCGCCACATCGCGGTCGCGTGTCGCAATACGCCGGCAATGAGCCGTTTGTGTTTCGTAAAGACAATCCATTCGTGATGGTCGGCGAGCGGACGAACGTCACCGGATCGCGGAAGTTTGCTCGGCTCATCAGAGAGCACAAGTTTGAAGAAGCCATCCGAGTCGCTCGCGTCCAAGTCGAAGGCGGGGCGAACGTGATCGACGTCAACATGGACGAAGGCATGCTCGATGGGGCGGCCGCGATGAGCACGTTTTTGAATCTCGTTGCTCACGAAGCAGATATCGCAAAAGTGCCGGTGATGATCGACAGCTCGAAGTGGGAGATTCTCGAGGTGGGGCTGCGGCACGCGCCTGGAAAGCCGATCGTAAACTCGATCAGCTTGAAGGAGGGCGAGGCCGAGTTTCTCCGCAAGGCCAAGGTCATCCACCAGCATGGTGCGGCTGCAGTGGTCATGGCCTTTGACGAGCAAGGCCAGGCAGCCGACTACGAAAACAAAATTCGAATTTGTACGCGAGCCTATAAGCTCCTCACGGAGAGTGGGTTTCCAGCAGAAGACATCATCTTCGACCCCAACATCTTGACCGTCGGCACAGGGCTCCCCGAACACGCAAACTACGCGGTCGACTACATCGAGGCCGTGCGCACCATCAAGCAGGATTGCCCTGGCGTCCGAACCAGTGGCGGTGTGAGCAACGTATCGTTCTCGTTTCGCGGGAATGATGCCGTTCGAGAAGCGATGAACGCCGTGTTTTTGTACCACGCCATCCGCGCGGGCCTCGACATGGGCATCGTGAATCCGGAGATGCTCGAAGTCTATGACGAGATTGATCCGGAACTGCGGGAGCGCGTCGAAGATGTCTTGTTGAACAAGCGCCCCGACTCAACCGAGCGATTGATCGAGTTTGCTGAGACCGTGAAGGCGAAGGACAAGGGGCCCATCAAGGTCGACGCGTGGCGGGAATTGCCCGTCGACGAGCGGCTCCGGCACGCTCTGCTCAAAGGGATTTCCGATTACATCGAAGTCGACACCGAAGAAGCCCGCGCTCTGCATGGGCGTCCTCTTGCCGTGATCGAAGGACCGTTGATGGACGCGATGAACCTCATCGGCGACCTGTTCGGTCAGGGCAAGATGTTCTTGCCGCAGGTCGTGAAATCGGCTGCCGTGATGAAGCGAAGCGTCGCGTATCTGACGCCGTATATGGAGGCCGAGAAGGCGGCGGCAGGCGACCAGGGTGGCCGTACCAGTCGTGGCAAGGTGCTTCTCGCGACCGTCAAGGGCGATGTGCATGACATTGGGAAGAACATTGTCGGCACTGTCTTGGCATGCAACGATTTCGAGGTGATCGATCTGGGAGTGCTTGTGCCGTGTGAGAGGATTCTTGCCGAGGCGAAGAAACTGGGCGCTCAGGTCATTGGCCTTTCCGGGTTGATCACTCCGTCGCTGGACGAAATGGTTCACGTCGCCAAAGAGATGCAGCGTGAGGGATTCGATATTCCGCTCTTGATTGGCGGAGCCACGACCAGCGCCAAGCACACAGCCGTCAAGATTGCTCAGCACTATCAGCACGAAGTGGTGCACGTCCTTGATGCATCGAGAAGCGTGCCGGTTGTCGAGAAACTCGTCAATCCAAAGTCTCGCGAAGCGTTTGCATCAGAAATCAAAGGGAAGCAAGACGCAGAACGAGCGAGGTTCGCCATTCGGCGTGAACGGAAGCTCGTCGAGTGTGGGGAGGCACAGAACCGAAAATATGCCATCGATTGGGCAGCGTATGCCCCGCCGCGGCCGGCGTTTCTCGGAGTCAGAGATGTGCACGTGACGGTGGCCGACGTTCGTCCCTACATTGATTGGTCGCCGTTTTTTTCGACGTGGGAACTGAAGGGGAAGTACCCCAAGATTTTTGAAGACACCGCGGTCGGGGCGATCGCGCGGGAGTTGTTTGACGACGCACAAAGCGTGCTCGATCAGTTCGAACGGGATCCATCGATCACGTTGCGTGGCGTGTATGGGTTTTTTCCAGCGAAGAGTCTGGGCGACACGATCGTGGTCTACTCCGACGAAGCCCGCGTGGAAGAAAGAGTTCGATTCGAGATGCTCCGCCAGCAGTGGGAGCGAGTCGGTCAGAAGGCATTCCGCAGTTTGGCCGACTATGTCGATCCGACTGGTCGGCCAGACTACATCGGCGGGTTTGCGGTGACGGCCGGGCACGGCGTCGACGAGATCGCAAAGAGGCTGCGAGCTGAGTTGGAGGACGGCAAAGCGATCCTGGTTCAGGCATGTGCCGATCGCCTTGCGGAAGCATTCGCCGAGATGCTGCACGAACGCGTGCGGTCGGAGTGGGGGATTCAGGATTCACTGTCGATAGAAGACTTGATCGAGGAAAAGTACCGTGGCATTCGACCAGCGTTCGGGTATCCGGCGTGTCCGGATCACACGGAGAAGCAGACGCTCTGGAAATTGCTCGAAGTCGAGGAGCGAGCTGGGATTTCGTTGACGGAAAACTTTGCGATGTGGCCGGCCGCCTCCGTGAGCGGTCTCTACTTTGCCAATCCGGAAGCCCGATACTTCGCGGTTGACCAGATCACGCGAGACCAAGTCGAGGACTACGCCCGGCGCAAGGGCTGGCCAGTTTCGACCGCGCATCGTTGGCTCGCGCCCAACCTGGGCTATGACGCGTAGGGCGTTCACGCCGCTGCGGCTCGGGGCTGCCCGTGCCACATCCCCGGACGTTCGCTACGGGCATCGTGCCCTTCGCTCACTCGAAGGAAACTGCGCTTCGCCATCCCTGGCTTCGCTTGTTTCCTACGCCGTCTTTGTGGCACAGGCAGTCCCGAGCAGAATTCCCCGTGGGCTCGCTTGCGCAACCAAGGAATGCCGATACCTCAGGGTGGGCGTCGATGAAATGCAGCGTGCGAGAGGAGGTACAGCGGTTCGTGGCAACAACACCCGAACAACCGAAACGGCCGCGGGCCCGCCGAATCATTTTGGATGTGGGACCTGTAGCGATTGCGCCGACGGCGACGAGTCTGCTGGTCGAGATGTTCATGGACCATGTCCGCCACGAGCGCGGGCTGTCGGCCAACACGCAAGCGGCCTACGCGCGAGACCTCCGCGACTTCGTTGGGTGGCTCGCCGGCCGCTCGGTAGGCTCTCTCTCGGTCCGTGATCTCGGCGACTACCTCGCCTTTCTGGCCAAGCGCGGCCTCGCCCGCGCGAGCATCGCACGCCAGGCTGCGACGCTTCGAACGTTTTATGCCTTCCTCCAGCTCGAGGGCGTCGTGACAGAAAGCCCGGCCGAACTCATCGCCCCCGGCCGTCCTGACGATGCGATCCCTGGCACGCTCTCGCCAGCCCAGGTCGATCGGCTGCTTGAAGCTCCCGATCTCGCGACGGCCAACGGCCGGCGCGACCGGGCTGTCTTGGAGCTGCTCTATGCGACCGGCTGCCGCGCCTCTGAGGTGTCTGGGATGCAGCTTTCCGACATCCATCTCGCGGAGGCCTTCTGCACATGCCGAGGCAAGGGCAACAAGGAGCGGGTTGTGCCACTCGGGAGGCGGGCGGTCGCCGCCGTCTCTGTTTGGCTCGAACGAACTCGGCCGCAGTTTTCGGCTCGTGCCGGTGGCCAGCCCCCGTGGGTCGTGCTCTCAGCCCGCGGCAACCGGCTCTCCCGCATGCGAATCTGGGAGCTTGTGCAGGAGCATGCCGCCGCCGCAGGCATCCCACCCGGTATTGGCCCCCACACGCTGCGCCATTCGTTTGCGACGCACCTCGTAGCGGGTGGCGTTGATCTCCGGCATGTCCAGGAAATGCTGGGGCACGCGAGCATCGCCACGACCCAGCGGTACACCCACGTCGATGCGGGACGCCTCAAAGCAATCCACGGGAAGTTTCATCCCCGCGGATAGGGCAGGGCCTGCTGGGCAACCACTCGCCAACGCGGATGACTGAGCGAATTCCCGGCAAGGTTACTGCGCCTTCTTCGGCGGCGAGAACTTAATCTTCTGGATCAAGGGCACGATCTGGTCGCCCTCCACGATCCCCGAGGCGGCCGTGATCGCATTAATGACATGGTCATACCTGAGCGCCGGATCGCAGTCGAGCTCGAGCTCTGTGTGCTCCGCCCGCGACGGGTCGCCGCCCAGGGCACTGATGACCTGCTGCTGGATGATCGCAGTGAGCTGGTCTGTCACCCGCTGCTTGGCTTTTCGAGCCGCTGCCATTTGCGGACCGTTGCCCGGACCGGACTTCATGGCCGCCTCCAACGTCGCATCGGCACCCGCAAGGGCATCGAGCAGATCCCGCCCGACCGCCCCCTTGCCACCCACTTTCACATCGCTCAAGTGGCCGTCGGGCGTGGCCATCATTTTCACGACGATGGGAGGCACCAAGTCATCCGGATTCCCGGCACCCGCCCCCAGCGGCATCCGGATATTGAAATCGCCCTCCACGACGACGGCCTTGATGGAGAGCATGAAAAACGTGAGGAGCTGAAACACGACATCAATCATCGCCGTCATGTCGATCGGTATCTTGGACGGGAGTTCGCGGAATCGTTTGGCCATGTCAGGGTGCCCTATACTCGGCCCGCAAAACGAACTTGTCGAATTCCTTTTCCTGGCAGGCGCGGATGATCTGCTGGACGTCGCCCGTCTGGGAGCGGCCATCCGCCCGCACCACGACGGTGATGTCTCCAGGCTGCTTGCCCGCGTCCCGAATGATCTGAAGCTCGTTGGCGAGATAGTCGCCCAAAGCCTCAAGCGCGACAGGCTCTCCGGCATAGATCACACGGCCGTCGTTCATAAGCTGAAGCGTGAGGGGCTCCATATCAGAGTTCTGGACCGGCTTGGCGATCTGGCTCGGTGGCAGTTGCACCCGTTGATCCTGTTCGGCCTCACTAAAATTGATGGTGAACATGAAGAACGTAATCAATTGGAACGTGACATCGATCATCGGCGTCATGTCGATGTCTGTCCCGCTCACGCCGTCTCGCCGTTTTTTGGCCATGTGAGGCTCTGGTTTCCAGGGCGCTATTTCTTGTTCATCGTCTGGAACCGCGACATCAGTCGCATCGATTCATCCGAAGCGTCTGAATTGATTTCGTCGAGCCAGTTCTTGAAGAATCCAAAGCCCACGATCGCCGGGATCGCGATCCAGAGTCCGATCAGCGTTGTCACGAGGGCCGTGGCAATACCCATCGCCAACTCCTCCGGCTTCGGAGCGACGCCCGGATTGTCGGAGATTTTCTTGAAGCTATCGCACATGCCCTGCACCGTGCCGAGCAGCCCGAGCATCGGTGCGATGGCTCCGATCAGAGAGATGTAGCTGATCTTATGCTCGAGCTTCATCTGTTCGGTGCCCTGGGCATCCTGCATGGCCTCAAGCGCCGCTGGATAGCCCGCCTGGAGTTTGCCCATGCCGGCCGCCAAGACGTTGCCCAAATACGAATCGTCATTCTTGGCCAGCTCATAGGCCGGCTGGTACTCCTTGGCCTCCAGATGCTGCTCAAACTGGTGCGAGAGCGACTCGGGCAACAGAAGGGACTTCTTGATTTGCATGAAGCACAACACCAACTGCGCGACAAAAACGAACGAGAGAATGAGAAAGATGGGGCCGAAGACCCATCCGCACGAGACGGCGATGTACGTGAGAAAATTTTCCTTGGCCGGCGCTGCCTCAGTCTCCTCACCTTCGTCCTGCGCCCAGGCGACCTCGGGTGTCACACAGGTGGCGGCGATGGTGAAGGTCCCCAGCAGACACGTGGCCACGAGGAGCCTGAAAGCAGGCGCAGCGAGCCAACGACGCACGCCAAGCCATGTTGATTCCGTCACCTGCTCGTGCTCGACCGTGTCCATGAATCGTCTCCTGGGGAATGAAAAATCTGTGCGAAGAAGGTTTTGAGTCGCGAGACCACCGGACGGCCCCGGTGGCGACCAAGAGTACCCTGACGGCGGCCTGTGTCCACAGCCTGCGGGAGTCATGAGGCCTTTCCAGCCCCCGCGACCTTAGCAGCCCATGGCGTGTGTGGGTATGTGGTGATGAGGAACTGAGTTGCCTCCCGGGCCCGTTCTGGCTGGTTGGCAGCGTTCCAGAGCTCAATCAGGTTGTACAGGGCCTCGGCACGCGCTTCAGGCACGGAGTTGTAGACCAGATCGACGGTCAAAAATGAAATGAGCGCGTCTTGGTTCTTGCCCGTCAAGCCTCGCTGGCAGGTGCCCAGGGCGTTGAAGGCCAGCGCGAGCAGTTCCTTATCCTGTGGCTCGGCATCACGGATGACTTGCTGCGCCACGCTGATGCCGTCGGCGGCGTTGCCACTCAGGCCGAGACACCGTGCCCTCCCGAGGGTGGCCTCCAGTTTCTGGTGACTGCTGGCAGCGTCCTCAGGGTCCGTTTCAATCTTCTCGGCAGCCGTAAATTCCGTGATGGCTTCGGGGAATTTCCCCTGCCGCATGAGGAGGCTGGCGCGGGTCGACGCCGACCGCACCCGCAAGGCCGGCGGGCCACGATCGAGATTGCGATACGCCTCGTCGGCGCCGGTAAAGTTCCCCTGACGAGCACGGACATCACCAAGGATCTCGGAGCCGTAGTAGAAGCGGTGGCTGCGGGCGTTCTTCTGGAGAAAGTCTGCGAGTTGTTTTTCCCAGGCAGCTATGGCTCCCGGCTCTGCGGCCACCGCGTTTGCAGCGACTCGGACAAACTCATACTCTTCGCGGACCCTGGGGTCGAGCTGCCGAACTTCTTCTTCCTCGATTTTCAGCAATTCCTCAGCCGCGCCGGTCGCATCGCGCCGATGCAGGAGCCTGCGAGCCCCGGCGAGGGACTCCGGTTCGCCGTCGAAGAAGAGCTCTTCGAGATCGACAATGCTCACCTTCCGGCTCTGACCATTCTCCTGCTCAAGGTCGATGCCGTCGGGCGACACGCTGACCAACGTGCCCTTGAGCCGCAGACCGTCCGTCGTGACGGCCAAGTCTTGGGCCAGGCTTTCTGCCTGGAAGGTCAGGAAGGCAACGGCCAAGAGGCCGAGGCGGCTCAGGAGCTGACAAAATCCGACGCGAATCTGAATACTCATTCCATTTTTCCTAGCTGGCTTATGGGACTTTGGCCGCGGCCGGAGGGGGGGGCGCGGCTGGGGCCTTGAGTCCGGCTAGCCCCTTGGGCTCTCCTCCTTTTTCCTGCTGGACCTGCTTGAGCAGGTTGTCGTACGCCGCGAATGACTCGGGACCGCCGAGGTCGGGGTAGGCCTGGTAGGTCATGGTGATGATGGTCTCAGCCGTGCCGAGCCGCGACATTTTTTCTTTCTCTTTACCAGGCAGCCGTGCCCGGGCTAGGAGGCACTCTGCGGCCTTGACGCGAGCGCTGAAAAACGCATCGCGTGCCTGCCGTGCCTGCTCTCCGTCACCCGTGAGTCGCCGGCTGACCTTGTTGGCGATGGCGCCCCACCCCCAAATGATCACCGGTTCGGCCTTGCGGCCGCCCGCCGCCTCGCGATACAGCGTGTCGGCCTTGGCGGCATCGCCATTCGTGGCGGCATCGGCCGCCGCAGCCTGCAACAGCTTGGCCGCTTGGATCTGTGTCTCGAGCGAATTCTGTCGCTTCTTGTCGGACAGGAACCAGTCCATCTGCTTTTGGGCCTCGTCCCACTGTCGGAGCTCCTGGTAGATGCTGGCCATGCGGAGGCGGATGGATGGCTCAAACTTGGCGACTTCTGGATCGTCAACGTTTCCGATGAGCTTTCCATACACTGCGGCAGACCGCTCCAGATAGCGAGCGGCTTTGTCTTTGGGCACGATGGCGCCCGTTCCCTGGCCGGAGCCCAGCGTGTGGTACGTGGTGGCGACCCAGAACTGGGATGAGATCTTGGTGTCACGGGACGCCACGCGATCCAAGAACTTCTCGAAACCTCCGAGGATTTTCTGGGCCTGGGCCCGAACCTTCGGATCGTTGGCGCTGGGGCCGCCCAACTGCTCGAGTTGCGACTGAA
This sequence comes from Planctomycetota bacterium, assembly GCA_031403195.1. Classification (GTDB taxonomy): domain Bacteria; phylum Planctomycetota; class Planctomycetia; order Pirellulales; family UBA1268; genus QWPN01. The sequence continues at coordinate 155,517 of JANNSZ010000033.1, forward strand.
GATCACGGCCCATGTTGAGGTACATCGACGTTAACTTCGCGGACGCCTCTTCGCCGGTCCCAGCCATTTTTTCCAGCGCGTCCATCGCTTCCTGCGCCTGGTCGAACTTCTCCGCCTGAATAAAGAGGCGCAGCGCGAGCGTGAGGGACGCTTCTGCCAACGAGCCTTGCTGCATGATTGGGTTATTGGCTGTCACGAGCGTCCAGGGCCCATACGCGGGTTGCTCGAGAATCGCCAGTGCCTTGGCCATGTCGTCATCGTCCATGGCGACCTGAACACGGGAAAGGGCACCCGCCGCTGTCAGCGTTCCAAGGGGGCCCTCGGGAAGGGTGGTCGCGCCAGCGAGCGCTTCGTCGAGCGCCTCGCGGGCCCGTTTCTTCCACCCGTCGATGACGGCGTCGGCTGGCCGCGTGGCCGCGTCGGTGTTTCGGCGGGCATCCTGCACTTCCCGGTAGAGGGCCGATCCCGCTCGAAGGAGTATTTCGTTTCGCCGGGGAGACGACGGGGAAGTCTTGTCGAGAATGGCGACCATGGCCGCGGGATCCCGGGCCGCCACCGCCGCCGAGATTACGATGCTCGCGGCGTCGGCTCCCACGGTGTCATCCGGCCAAATCCTCATGACGTTTGTGGCCAGCTCGTTCAATTTGGCCCGCGCTTCGTCGCGGGCCGGGCCCTCCGACTTCTGGGAGAGTTGCTGCAGCGCGGACATCGCGACTTTCGCTGCGACCGTACTTCCCTTGGCCCGGGGATAGCGATCGACGAGAAGCCTGCCAAGAGCCGCAGACTCTTCGAATCGCTGGGACTCGTAGAGCAAATACGTCATCAGATACCTGGCATGGTTGATCTGTTCGATCGTGGCGTCGCTTTTGAGGGCATCGTCACTCGCGGAATCGGCTGCGAACGGATCGGTGATTCCAGCAAACTTCATGGCTTCAGCCAGCTTGGCGATTGTCTCCTGACGTGCCGGGGCCACGGCCGCCTTGATTTCGGCGATTTTGGCGGGGTCGTTTTCCGATTTGAGCGGGACGAGGAGTCCTTGCATTGTGCCGAGGGCCAAATTCGCCTCGTCCATAAACGTGGCGAAGGTCTGCTCCGTGGTGTCGGTGACTTCCTTTCCGAGCTTGGCCGCCAGCGCGCGGGCTTCGTTTGAAAAATCCAGGTTGGCCTTGGCGACTTCGACGGCGAGTTTCTTGGCGTCTGTCAGGAGGCGAGACCGTTCGGCCTTGCTCTTCGCATCCTTCGGGTCAATGGCCGCGGCCTGTGCGTCGAGGATCACCGCCGCGCGGTACTTGAGTCCCAGCCAATCCGAATCGAGCTTGGCACCTTGCAGGCGAGCAACATCCTCCAAAGCAAATGTGCGGCCAGAGTCATCGAGGCCATCGTATTTCTTAAGGGCGATGAAGCATTCGAGCGTCGTATTGAGTGCCCGCGACCTCAGGAAGTAGGCGAGGGGCATCTTTTGGTCGAGGGATGCAAGGTATGAGAGGGTGTTGAAGGCGAGGTCGTGCTTTTCAAGGAGGGCATAGTTACGACCCTCGTAGTAGCGGGCGTAGAGTCCGCCTCCCTTCGCCGGATACTTGTCGGCGATTTCCTTGAACTTTTCGGCCGACTTGGTCACCACGTCAGTCCACTCCTTGGACTTCGCATCGTAGGCCTTGGCCTTTTCGAAAAGCGCCGCAGCGGTCATCAGCCGCGTCTGGATGAGCTTGGCCTGAAGGGCCTCTTGATCCTCGGTCAGCGCCTCGAGATCTTTTTGCAGTTGGGCCTTCGATCGGCCGGGCTTGGCCTCAGGCTGCTTTTCTCCGGCATTGGCGGCGTTGTTTGCTTTGGCGGCGGCCGTCGCCTCAACGACTGCTTTCTTGGCGGCTTCAGCCTCGGCGGCCGCAGTTTGCGCCGCGGCCACTTTCGCGGCGGCCACCTTGTTGGCTTCTACCTGAGCGGCTGTCGCCAGGGTAACCGCCTGGTTCGCTGCCTTGTTTTTCCCGCCACCAGCCTTGGCGGCAGCGTTGGCTGCATTGACGTTGGCTGCCGCTTGGGCGGCGGCCTGCTGGGCAGCGGTCGCTGCCGCGGTGGCGTCTCTCGCGGCTCTCGCCTTGGTGCCAGCGGTCCTGATGGCTGCTTCCCGGGAGGCATTTGCTCCCCCTCCGCCAATCGGCTGGCTTGCCGCGCCCTGGTCGATCGCTGCATTCAGCTCCTTCACGTTCTCCGTCACTTCACGGAGGACTTTGATCACGGCATCTTCCGCATTCGTGACCGCTTTAATCTCTTGGCCTGGCTTGGCTGTGCCCTCGAGGCTCTTAATGGCCTCGTCGAAGAATTTCAACGCCTCGGCACGGAGCGCCTTGACGTCAGAACCGGGGCGATTGGCCTGATCCGCCTTGGATCGTCCGCGCTCGATGAGCAGGTTGCCCTTCTGCGTGTAGGCCGAAATAGCCTGGCGGTCGGACACGCCTCCGGAGGAGAGGAAGGCGTCGAGTGATTGCTGGGCGTTGTCGAGGACAGCAGCCCGCTTTTTTGAGTCAAGCTCCGCGCGGCTGGCCGCCACCAGAGCGGCAGCGCGGCGAAACGGTACTTCCTTCTTGAGCTCAGGCGATGCCGTCGGGTCTGCGAGCACCTGCTCGAGCACCATGAGGGACACATCGGGCATCCCCTTGTCTTTGTCCTCGAGCGCGTCGAGAAGGTTGCGGGTGGCGATGTCAGCCGCCGTTTCTGCACGGACGATCGTCGCCGTCGCGAGGAAGAGCGGTACCCAGAGCACACAGGCCAAAATACGCATAAATGCCCAGCCCAAGAGAAGTAGAAGTCAGGGTATTGTGCGACGCCAACGTCCGTCCGTCAAACCATCGCGCAGGCCGAGGTGCATCCTCACCGATCGACGCGGCTGCCGGCGAGGCGATCGAGGCTCCGGGCCAGCGTTTCCCCAAAGGGCGTGATGTCGCCTCGGCTCCGCCAGTCGGAGATAAGCTGCTGAAGTGCCGTCACAAGAGCGGGCCGACGGCCCAGATGGGCCGACCCGGACGCCAGCTCACCGAGGCCTGTCGCGAGAATGAGCTCGCAGCCGTGGGGTGAGGGGAGCGAGCTTTCGTCAGGCGATGGCGCGTGATTCGGAGCGATTTCGATTCGGCGAGCGTCGCCCTGCTGCAACCGCCAGGTGAGCGAGGCCGACGCCAGGCCATGAATGATGTCGTTGGACCGAGGGATGACTTCGTAGACCACTCGCACCGTCTCACCCACGTGAATATCCGTCCCACGAGGCGGGGCTTCCGCCAACGACTCGACGGCCGACTGTCGATGGCCAACGAGCCGATAGCGGGCGACACGTCGCGGGTCGAATCGAACCTGGAGGTCGCAGTGGCTCGCGACGAGCGTGTCCCGGCCCGTCACCTGCCCGATCAAGGCGCGTCGGATCGACACGGCATCGGGGCTCGTTCGGCCGAACGTCGGTTCCTTCCACTCCGTCGGACTCGGAGTAGAAGGATCGAGCACGATAAACCGCGTGCCCCCTTCGGGCTCGCAGGAGAGCGCGTCGCCCCCAACCAACGCCAGGGCGTTGTGCCATGCGGCAAGCGCCTCACGAACCGTGCCGCGACCGTTCTCCAGACTCATGGCGTGGGCCACCACGACCACACGGTCACAAGGTCCGGCGAGGATCAGGCCCTGGTCGAGGTCGGATGTGATGGACGCCCCTTGCCACTCGAGGTCTGCGGCCAGCGCCGCGAGCCGTGTGGGATCGGCCGCCTGCACGGCCATTCTGGGCCGGGGCCCGGCGAGTACGACGCTCACCCGATCAGACGGCGCAAGCTGGGCGGCGAGATCGCCAACCGCCCGGCAGATGCGGCCCCACGCAGCGGAGTCGCCAGCCGCCGACTGGTCAAGCACAAGGGTGACATTCAGGGGTTCAGACGGACGACCCGTGCCGCCCATGGGGCGGGCGGAGACGGCCACTTCGACGAGCATGCCGCGAGCCTCCCCCAGGGACCGCAGGCCTGGCACTTCGTGGATCACAAGCTGCAACGGCAGGCTCCCCCAGTCGGAAGAATGCCGTGCGGGCATCGCAGCCAGGATGTCCTCCGTGCGGATTCGAGGCCGACGGCCATGATCAGCCGACGCCACCGCCTCAAACCCATCGACACTCAGCGTCAGCGGCGGGCAATCGACCGCCAGGGCCGGATCCGCGGCCGGATCCACAAAAGGCTGCTCGCCCGTGGTCATCTCGAAGGCGAGGTCGTAGCCCCGTACCCGTGGAACCCGCCGTCGCACCGCGGTGGGGATTTCTACGGTGGCCAGCGAGGGAGGGCCCGTGACTCCCTCGAACGCCTGGCTCATGACCGGAGCCCCGCGAACCGTCTGGGGAGAAGGTTCGGCGAGGGTGGGCGATAGGGCGAGGTTCCCAGCGGTGGGCCCGCCAGCAGCTGGATCGCTGGCCGTACCGGAAGGCGTTGGAGGCCCAGCGACCAGCGGGGTGGTGACTGTCCGCTGACGGTTCTTCGATTCGGCCGTTGGCCAGGCACCGGCGGGAACTGTGACGTGAAGTGGCCGATCGGATGCCGAGCGGTCGATCGGGTCATTGAAGTCGAGCCGAGTGACCGCTCGGGGCGCGGCAGGCACGCCCTCGAGACGCCTGGAAAACTCGACGCCAGCAAGGGCGAGAACACCCACCAGGCCGAGGGCCGTGGCCACAGAGGCGAAGTCGCGCACGAGCCCAGGCATGATGGCGCCGCGCCGTGCGGGTCGGAGCACCGGCGTGGCACCGGCGTTCGGCGTGTGCCCGGCGTCGGCCATGAATCGCGTCAGGTCGATGACGTTTTTGGACGGCGCCGTGCGACCACTCGACGCAGCGGCATGAATCCGCTCCGCAAGACCCGCGGGAACGGTGACCCCAGCGAGCATGCGGTCAATCGCGGCATCGTCAAACAAGGCTTCGGGACGGAGCTTTCCGTCGAGGCCTTCAGGCAGCCGAATGCTCTTGAGCGACTCGTCGATCGTTCGTTCGTCACTCATGGCGAGCCATTCCAGCCGCCGCAATGGCAGCATGCGCGGAGGCGGTAGCGTGATGTGCTGCGAGAGATGGTGGTCGCGCGACGAGTTGGGCACGCACCCGACTGCGAGCGCGGCTGACCCGAGACAGGACCGTTCCGATGGGAACACCGAGCAGGTCGGCCGCCTCCTGGTGTGTGAGCTCGCCCACGACAACGAGAAGAAGAGTTTCCTTCAGCTCGACAGGCAGGCAGCTGAGGGCGTCCTGCATGGCCGATGAGAGCTCGTCTTCGAACGGATCGGCCTCGTCGCGTGCGAGCGGCCCCGTGCCGGCCGCCGCGGGAACTTCCCGTCGGCCCCGTTTTCGCCAGTGGTCGCTGGCCCGACGCTTGAGAATCGTCAGGAGCCACGCTCGTTCGCTGCGGGCGTGGTCGTAGAGGTGACGGCTCAGCCAGGCTGATCGAAAAGCATCCTGCACGACATCCTCGGCATCGTGGCGATTGCCGATCTGGCGAAACGCAACGCGGTATAGCACGGCAGCATGGTCGGAGACCCATCGGTCGAAGACTTCACCGTTCGGAGAACCGGATGGCTGGGGCATGGCAAGAGTCCGAGGGCCCTGGCAAGTGCCCGGCGGGGCTACGGCCCTGCCAGGAACGAGTTCCCAAACTGAGCCAATCATTATTCCCGATCCGCGCGGAGGCGTGGGACAGAAGCGGAAAAGCTCAGGCTGGGGCAGGCCGGGGGACCCCGGCAAGCCATCGCGGGAGTTGGCCGGCAGCCGGGAGTTTTACGACCCGTGCCGACCGGATTCCCGGGCAGGCCAGAACAGCGGCGATGGCCTCTGCGGACGGCTCTTGGTCGAGGTTTAAGACACCGATGGCATCCCCGCCGGGGGCCGCCCGGCCCACGGTCATCTGGGCGATGTTGATGCCCAGTTCACCAAACGCCGCGCCCACGCGTCCGATGATCCCCGGGACATCCTGATGGGTGAACACCAGCAGGATGCCGTCGAGGTACGCCTCGAGACGATGCCCCTCCAGTTGCACGAGCCGCGGCATCGACCGGCCAAACAGCGTGCCGGCAGCGCGGTGGACACGGTCGCCTGACACGAGGTCAACGGCCACGACCGAACTGAACGCCCCGGGATCGGTCCGGCTCTGTTCCACCAGATCGATTCCACGATCCCGGAGGAGCACCTCCGCGTTGACAATGTTGACATCTTCGATCGCCTGCTCGAGCAGGCCGGCAGCGAAAGCGGCGGTGACGAGCCGCGTGTTGCGGCCCGCGATCTCGCCTCGGTACGCGATGGAACACGACCGCGGCTGGCCGGCATCGAGCTGGCCGACGAGCAGCCCGAGCCGCCACGCCAGGTCGAGGAAGCCGCGAACACCCTCGAGCGCGGCCCAATCGATCGGCGAGGCATTGACCGCATGCCGAATGGTGCCGTTGGCCAAGAAGTCGACGAGCAGGCCCACGCCTTCTACGGCCACCTGGGACTGTGCCTCTTCCGTGCTTGCGCCGAGATGCGGTGTCACGAGCACACCGGGCATGCCAAAGAGTGGACTCTCGGTGCATGGCTCCTGCTCGAAGACATCGAGGGCCACGCCCGCGATGATGCCGCGCTCGAGGCCCGACACGAGCGCCGCTTCGTCATAAATGCCGCCCCGGGCGCAATTGACCAGCCGAACTCCCCGCTTCAGAAGATCAAGCTCTGCCATTCCCACGAGATGGCGTGTCTCGTCGGTCAGTGGCGTGTGCACCGTGAGGTAGTCGACGTGAGGCAGCATGTCGCGGACGCTGGCATGGAGCTCGATCCCAAGCTCCGCCGCACGGTCGGGGGCAAGAAAGGGATCGAAACCCAAGACTCGCATGTCGAAGGCCCGTGCACGGGATGCGACGGCCTGACCGATTCGGCCGAGGCCTACGATCCCAAGCGCCTTGCCGGCGAGCTGCACGCCCATGAATTTGTTTCGGTCCCAGGCGTGGCCTTTCAGGCTCGCGTCGGCAGCCGCCACGTTCCGCGACAGCCCGAGCAACAGCGCAAACGCATGTTCGGCCGTGCTCACCGTGTTTCCGGCGGGCGTGTTCATCACGACGATGCCCTGCCTGGTGGCAGCGTCTTTGTCGATGTTGTCTGTGCCCACTCCAGCCCGCACGATTCCGCGGAGCCGTGTGTTGCCGGCCAAGGACTCCGCCGTGATCTTCACTCCACTGCGGCAGATGGCTCCGTCATGCTGGGCGAGAGCCTCCCGAAGTGGCTCACCTTTGAGGCCTGTGATGACCTCGTAGGTGATGCCCTGCTTGGCGGCAGCATCGAGAGCAGCGAGACCGTCGGAGCTCAGGGTGTCGAGAATGATGATCGAGGGCATCGGGAAAATTCTCCGGGAGCGACGCGGCGCGAGCTGCTATCGGGTAGCACCGGCCCGCGAGCCGGCGGCCACGTCCATGAAGGCCAGCATGTGATCTCGCAGCGCCTCGGCACCGCTGGTCGGCATTGCGTTATAGATGCTCGCGCGGATGCCTCCGACCGAGCGATGACCCTTGAGGTCGACCAGCCCCTTGGCCGCTGCCATGGCAACAAACTCTTTCTCGAGCGCCGCATCTGGAAGTCGGAAGGTCACGTTCATGTCGGAGCGGCATTCGGGCCTGGCATGGCCGGTGTAAAAGCCACCCGATGCGTCGAGCACGTCGTAGAGCACCTTCGACTTGGCGGCATTGTGGCGATGCATGGCCTCAAGGCCTCCGATCTCATCGCGCAGCCATTGGCAGACAAGGCCGAGGATGTAGACCGCGAACACGGGCGGCGTGTTGGGGCGGGATCATTCGTTGACATACGTCCGGTAGTCGAGCATCCGTGGAAGCTCGTCGCTCGATCGGTCGAGCAGATCTCGCCGGATGATGACCACGGTGACCCCAGCGATTCCGGCATTCTTCTGGGCGCAGGCGTAGATGAGGCCGTGCCGCGCCACGTCGATCGGTCGTGAAAGAAAATCACTCGAGCAGTCGCAGACGAGGGGAGCGTCTCCCACCGCAGGCGTGTCCTTCCACTGCACTCCTTGGATCGTCTCGTTGCTCGTCACGTGCACATAGGCGGGACGCTCCGACAAAGCGATTTCGCCGGCAGCCGGCAGCCTGTCGTAATTGGTGGCCACCGCATCCCAGGCAATGTGAATCCCACCCTCGCGGCAGGCTTCCTTGATCGCCGTCGCGCCCCAGGTGCCGGTCACAACGTAATTCGCCTTTTCAGACCGACCACGGAGAAGATTCATCGGAACCATCGAGAACTGGAGGCTCGCGCCCCCTTGAAGGAGCACGATCTCGTAATTCGAGCCGACCCCCATCAGGCTCCTCAGCCCCTCGAGCGTGTCCTCGAGAATCCGATCAAAGGCCGGACTCCGGTGGCTGATCTCGAGGACCGACATCCCCACGCCCGGAAGAGAAAGCATCTCATCCCGCGCTCGCTCCAGCACCGGCAAGGGAAGCACGGCCGGGCCGGGAGAGAAATTGAAAACGCGGTCGGCCATCAAGAAATACCGGGGACCGTGAAACCGGACGGCAGAATAGGGGGCCGTTGGAAGATGGTCAACGCCCAGGGCCCCAGGTCGAGTCTGCGTTTGGTGGAACGGCGGGCACGGGGGGCTGGGCGGCAGCCGATGGAGGGAGGGCGGCCGTTCGGGAGGCCCCCGGCTGGCCGCTCTGGATCGCCGCGACCCGTGCGACGACGGCGGGCTGCTCCGGGTCGAGTGCTAGGGCTCGGGTGTAGTTGGCTACAGCCTGAGGCTGGTCGCCTCCCGCCTCACGGAGCTGACCGAGCGCCACGAGGGCCCGAGCGTTGTTTGGGTCCAGAGCCAGGGCATCGATGAGCTGATTTTCGGCCTCGCGTTGATCGCCGTGCTCCTCCGCCAGCCGTGCGAGTTCGATGTGTGGCTGCGGATTCCCCGGCCGACTTGCCGCCCACTGCTGGAGATTTGCCGTTGCCTCCGTGCTACGGCCATCCTCCACAAGGAGCACCGCCAGGGCCCGCTGGCAGGCTACGTGATCCGGATTCCGAGCAAGGCAGAGGTGGTAGTACTGCTCGGCTACTTGACGGTCGGCTGTGTTGCCGAACACCTTGGCCTGCTGGTGGTAGGTCGCGCCGAGGTTATAGAAGCAGTCGGGATTTCCTGGCTGGCTGGCGAGCGCCTGCTGGAAATGGTTAACAGCGCCGAGGTAGTTGCCCTGCTGGTAGAGCTGCACGCCCTGCGAGGAGTCATTACGGCCCACCCCGCCGCAGCCGGAGGCCGCAACGATGACCAGCACGACGAGGGAGGCGCGGGGCAACAATGGGGACGTTCCAGAGCGAGGGATGGGGAGGGTATCGGCTCCCGGCCGCCCACCGCAACCCCGCCTCGTGGCCCCGGAATAGCCCTACTGGGGCTCCCGGCGGTACCCGAGCGACCGCACGACCTCGAGGACTTCGCTGCACGTCGGGAACATCCGGCCGCTTGTGCGTTTGTAGTGGTCGAGGGCCTGCATGAATTCGACCTCCTCGGGCTGGTAGTCCCGCTCGCAGGTGGTCGGATCGATGAGGCGGCGACGGCCGTGGCGGATGGCGGCACAGCCCGCGGTGCTCGGGCGGCGGATAGCGCGGGGGGATTTGGCAGCGGCGGTCATCGGGCGAATCTCCTGGGCGTTCCACGCGGCATCCGGCCACCGGGCCGCGTGGCAAACTCTGCCGGAAGCATGACCGATGCCGACGGGGCAAGCGGTGCCGAACCGCGAAACCTGATCGAAAAAAACGATCGGCCGGCCCGCAGGACCGCGCCAGCCCGCACGACCGGTCCTATTTCCGCTCGAAGAACTTCTTGAGCGCCTCTGCTGCTGCGTCTCGGGACGACTCTGCTGGCTTCTTCGTGTGGTGCTGCAGGATCCCCGACTGCTCCGCCGCCTCTCGAACCTCGTCGAGATTCTTCAGGCGGAGCATCGCGGTCGATTGATCGGCACCCGATGGATTTTTTTGGGCGGGAGAAGGCCCGCCTTGGATGGGGGCCATGCTTTCAAAGCCCAGGCCCACAGTCGACCCATCTTCATTCGCCGTGCCTGTGGCGCCTGTCTCGGACCCCACCACTGCACTGCCTTCACCGAGCCACCGGGACACCGCCGACTCCGATCCAGGGGTGCGGTTCGGGGCTTGGCAGGACACTCGCAGTTCGAGCGAGCCGACGCGGATCATGTCGCCATCAGCCAGCTTCATTCGTGACGCGGAATCAATCCTTTTCCCGTTGACATAGGTGCCGTTTCGGCTCCTGAGATCCTCAATCCACGTGTCGTCTGGACCGATGAAGACCGCGCAGTGACGCCGGCTCACCTCATCACTGAGAGGGCGCACATCGCACTCCTCGGATCTACCAATGAGGAGCTTACTCTGCTTGAGCGAGATACTACGGCCGGCGCTCTTGCCGGAGGCGACGATCAGTTTCGTAACCATGAACCCGGATCGCAAGCGGGAGTTGTGAGATCACTGTGGCGACGGAGACGACCGAGCCAGAGAGCAGGAAATGAGAGCAGGAAGAGCAATTGTAGCATGCCGCCCTCGCTCGTGGATACCCGCTCGCCGCACCCTGACTCGGAGACTTTCGAACCAATCCGCCGCCGCACCCCGACCACGGCAAGCCATCGTGCGGCCTCGTGGCCCCCAGGCCATGGAGGCTACCTTCGGCGCAGCCACGCTAGGTCCTGAAACCTCGCCGCGGCAGCCGCGATCGCTGCTGCGTGACCCGCGGCGAAGCCTCCCGCCTCGTGGAAAGGGCGAAGCCCGGTGGACTCTCCAGCCTGGCTGAGCCAAGCAGCCACGAGCTCCGCTTCCGACCAATCCTGGGCAGGAGGGAAAAGGTCGAGCAGGCCTGGGTGGGCCGCGGCTGACCCGACCCGCGGCGGTGACCTCAAGAGGAGGCTGCCATGCTGCAGAACTGCAGCTTTCAGACGACGCTGGGCGCTGCCCAAGAGTTTGTAACCGTCCGTCGACGAACCGCCGGCAACGAGGTCTCCACGGGCCCGGCGGTCAAAACAAAAGAGCCTTGATTCATCGTCCTGTTTCGAGGCTCTGCCGGGGTGGAGCCGCGCGGGAATCCCGCGTTCACGGAGCACTGCGACCAGCGCCTCGTGGAACACATCGTAGAGGACCTGGGGGGTGCCGCCCCACGGATGATCGCGCGGCACGGCCACGGCGTATGTGAGATCACTGCCGTGGACGAGCCCGCCCCCGCCGCTGGGCCGTCGAACGAGCGGCAGGGACGCGATGGCGACCTCGTTCCACGCGTCGGCGATCGGTTGAAACGCCCCGAGCGAGAACGTCACCGCGCTCCATCGGTAGACACGCACGAGCGGTCGGTTCTGCCGCACGGCCTCGGCGGCAAGCACCTCGTCGGCGGCCATGTTTGCAGGGCCGTCTGCGGGATCGTCCCACCAGGCAACAAAATCAGTCATCGCCGTGTTCCCACGGGCTTAGAGCGTGGGTGACCATCCGGTTGGTCAATGCGGCTGGCTCTTCACGAGCGCGTCATACGCTGCCTGATCCAGGAGGCTCTCAAGTTCGGTGGGATCGGCCGGGCGAATCTTCACGAGCCAGCCGGCGCCGAAGGGATCTTTGCCGAGCGTTTCGAGGTTATTGGGAAGGGCCGTGTTCACTTCGACCACCTCGCCCGAGACCGGCGCGTAGAAGTCGCTGACTGCCTTGACGCTTTCGATCTCACCGATCGATTCACCAGCCTTCACCAGGCGGCCGACCTTGGGGAGTTGCATGAAGACGAGGTCCGTGAGCGCCTCAACGGCATAGGCCGAGATACCGACTGTCGCGAAGCCGTTGTCATCAAGGCGAATCCATTCATGAGTCTTGGCAAAACGTGGTGTGGCCATCACCGTCTCCGGAAGAACGAGGGGCTTGTGCGCCTGGAAACTCGCCGCCGTATGGCAGCCAGCGTGCAGCAGAATATCAGACTCCGGTCAAAGTCTGCCGCCGCAGGCGGTGACGGTCGGCGACGGGCAGACACCAGATCACATTCAGGTTGGTGGTGCCGGTCGCCGGTAGAGGGGCAGGGGGCTGACGCGGGCTGGACAGAGCGTGTCGCGGATCAGCACCTCGAGCGGCGTGTCGGTCGAGGCGACGGCTGGGTCTACCAGGGCCATTGCTGCGGCGGAGCCGAGCGTGGGGCAGAAGCTGCCGCTGGTCACGGTGCCCACGACGGCGGCCGCAGCACCCGGACGGATGACGGTCGCTCCCTCGCGAGCGGCTCGCTTGCCATCAAACAGGAGGCCCACACGGACGCGATCGGCCGGGAGCGACTGCATCTGACGGAGCGCCGCTGCCCCTGGAAACGATCGCGGTGCGCCATCGGCTGCAGCGAGGTTGAGCGCAAAGCCCAGGCCGATCGCCCAGGGGTTGCTCGTGGCGACGAGCTCATGGCCATACAGCGGCATCCCGGCCTCGAGTCGGAGTGTGTCGCGGGCACCAAGACCGCAGGCCGCGAGTCCCGACGGCGAGCCAGCTCCGTGAATTGCCTCCCAGACAGAAACGGCGTCGGCTGCTGCTACCACGACCTCAACGCCATCCTCGCCCGTGTAGCCTGTGCGGCTGACAGCCGCGGGTCGCCCCGCGATCGTGGCGGTCGTCGCCCGGTATTTGTTGAGGGCGACGATTCGGGCTGCGTCGTTCGTCGGGCAGAGGCCCGTGACGATCGCGATAGCCCTTGGCCCTTGCACGGCGATCATGGCCGTCTCACGAGTATGATCAGCGAGCGAGACGCCGCCGGGCGGAAGCTGACGCAGGAGCCAGTCCACCACGCGGCTGCGATTGCTGGCGTTGACGACGAGCGAGAGCCGCGGGGTGCCGTCGGTGGCATCGACATCGCGGGCCACGAGCGCGTCGTCCAGAATGCTCACGCCGCCGGGTCCTTCGTCACTCGTCACGAGTGTGTAGCGGACCTGACCGATGGCGAGATCGGCCACCCGTCGGGTGAGGAGGGATTCGAGCCAGGCGATCGCGCCGGTGCCGGTGACGGTGAGCCGTCCCATGTGCGAGACGTCGAAGAGTCCTGCCGCGTCTCGCGTCGCAACGTGTTCCTCGACGATCGAGCCGTACTGTACGGGCATCCGCCAACCGGCGAAATCAACCATCCTGCCGCCATGGGCTGCATGCCAATCGCAGAGCGGCGTTTCAAAGAGCGTGTCGGTCATGCGGAGCGTCCGGATTGAGAACGATATGATCAGGAGCAGAAGCCACGCTGGCCCACTCGCTCGCTCTGCCCTTCAGGGGCGAACCATATGGCCGCAGCATGTTACAGCCGCTTGGAACCCTTGCGGCTGCGTTTCGCGGGACGGGCCGACCCCGCGGCTGAACGCCCGCGGTCACCGTGTTTTGAGCCAGGCCCCTTGGACGGCAAACGTGGCGGTTTCGCAGGCGTTGGTGGCCGCTTTTCGCGACGGACATGTCCGTCGACAAGACGCAAATTCAGCACGCGGCGGTCCAGGTCAACACGGTCCACTGCCACGCGGACGCGGTCGCCGAGCCGGTAGCTCTGGCCCGCACGGCGTCCCGTAAGCGTGTGGCTCGCGCGGTCGTAACGGTAGGTATCGTCGGGAAGGGCATCGAGCGGCACGAGCCCCTCCGCCGGCAGGGCCAAGCCCTGCACGAATATGCCAAAGGCCTCGACGCCGGTCACCACGGCATCCATCTCCTGGCCGATCCTCGATGACAAGAAGAGAAGAAGCTTGAGCTTCACAAGCTCGCGTTCCGCTGACTCCGCACGCCGCTCGAGATCGGAGCATTCTTGGCCTCGTTGGATGAGTCCATCGACCGGTGGCCGCTTGCCGGCGGCGACCGCTTCAATCGCCCGGTGGATCGTGAGATCTGGGTAGCGGCGGATCGGCGATGTGAAGTGGCAATAGCAGTCGCTCGCCAGGGCGTAGTGGCCTTCGTCCTGAGGGCCGTAGGCGGCCCGCGTCAGGCTGCGAAGCACTGCGTAGTGAACGGCATGCTCCTCAGGCCGTCCGCGGGCCATGTCGAGCAGCCGCTGGAGCTCGAAGCGGCTCTCGAGCGAGTCGACCTGAAAGCCCAACTCCGTCACAAACTCCGTGAGTTGGCGCAGCTTCCGCATGTCGGGGGTGGGATGGATGCGACGCAGGAATCCCGCGCCGGCGGCAGCGAGGGCCCCAGCCACCGCCTCGTTGGCCGAAAGCATGAACTCCTCAATGATCTGGTGGCTCTCGGTGTTTTCGACGACATGAGCCCCAGCCACACGGCCTTCCCGGTCGAGGTCGATTTTCACCTCGGGCTTCTCGATCTGGAGGGCGCCGCGGGCTGTCCGACGGCGCCGGAGGATCCTCGCGAGGTCACGCATCCGGCCGAGCAGCGCCCGCACATCGGGAGTCATCTCGACCTCACTCGTCTTCGCGTCTGCCAGAAACGTGTCGACCTCTTCATAGGTGAAGCGTCGGCAGCTCTTGATCGCCGAGGGTTCCACGGCTGAGTGCACGGGCACACCATCGCCTGTGAACTCGATCCAGCAGGTCTTGGCGTAACGAACCTTGCCAGGCTGGAGGCTCGCGAGGTTGTTCGATACGACCTCCGGAATCATCGGAATCACTCGGTCTGGCAGGTAGACGCTCGTGCCCCGAGTGCGAGCCTCCTGATCGAGTGGCGAACCCTCGCGGACAAAGTGGGAGACATCGGCGATGTGCACACCGAGGAGCCAGTGGCCTCGCTCCAGCGGCTCAAGAGAGATCGCGTCATCGAAGTCCCGCGCATCGACGGGGTCGATCGTGATGATCGTGCGTGTGGTGAGATCGAGGCGACCAGCCTGCACGGTCTCATCGAAGCGGGCGGCCTGGCGCCGAGCATCCTCGAGCACGGCCTCAGGGAACGGCCCCGGCAGCCCAAACTCATGGATCACCGTCTGGGTATCGACACCGACATCGCCAGCTTTCCCAAGCACCTCGACGACGACTCCCTCGCCGTCACGAAGATGCGTCGGGAAGCGGACCATCTCCACGACGACTTTGTCTCCCTCCAGGACACCCTTGGCACCTGGATCGCCAACCGCTACGGGTCGCGTGAACGCCGTGCCGTCGACCTGCACCCAGTTGCCGCGGGCCCGCTCGAAGTACGAACCGACGAAGCGGGTTGTCCGACGCTTCACGACTTCGACGATCTCGCCCGAGGGGCCTTGGCGACGGACATCACGGCCCCGCGCCAGCCGCACGCGAACCGTGTCGCCGCTCGCCGCGTCAAGACTGGCTGCCGATGTGACGTGGAGGTCACCCGTGCGATCGCCCGGCAACGCACCCGCGGGCCGCACAAAACCGTACCCGCCGGCTGCCCGACGAAAGACGCCCACGATATCGCCGGGGCGGCTTCCGTCGCGGCTCCCATGCGTGGACGATTGTGCAGGCTTCTCAGCCTTCGACCGCTTCGGAGTCATGGGCCGCGGCCTCGGAAGAACTTGCGGCCCTGGGACTGCTGATATTGTGTCCAGCCACCATCGAGCGAGGCCTCGCTTCGCAACAGCTGGATCGTGCCGGCCATCTTTGCATCGAGATGATCGAGGTGGTGGAGGGCCACAGCCTCGAGGGTCATTGGCAGCCGGGGCGAACCGAACTCATACGACCCATGGTGGCTGGCGATCATGTGCTTCACCCGCATTGCGGTTTCGCTATCGAACGGCTTTCCGGTGAGGTTCTCGACGTCGCGGATCTTGCCATCGACGATCTCGAGGCCGAGTAGCACATGTCCGAGGAGTTGCCCTGGGTCCGTGTAGGAAAACCCCTTCTCGCTTTCGAGTTCGATGGTTTTACCGATGTCGTGGACGAGGACGCCTACGAGCAAGAGGTCACGGTCCATGTCGGGGTAGAGGGGCGCGATAAGGTCGGCCAGGCGCATGAGGTTGACGACGTGGTCGAGCAGACCGCCTGCATACGCGTGGTGGTGTTTGACGCCAGCGGGCGTTCGAATGACGCGGCCCATCAACGCATCGTCATCGAGGATCGCCGCGACGAGGGCATCCAGCGGCGGACGCAGGCCTGTGAGGAGGCCTCGCAGTTCCGCGAGCAATCGTTCGATGTCGGTCCCGGAGAGGACGCGAAACTCGCGTTCGTCCACCAGGCCAGGGTCGGCCCGCTCAATGGCCGCGATGATGATCTGCATGGCGCCCGAAAAGAGCTGCGAATGCCCCTCCACACGGACATAGTCGCCGTCGGTAAAGGATGCGTAATCAGCGTCCGAAGCGTTCCAGAGCCGGCCGGAGATTATTCCACTTTTGTCGGACAGCTCCACCTGCATGTAGAGCTGGCCACTGCGGTTGGGCCGCAGTTGCTTATGGGTCGCTAAGAAGACCTGATCGATCTTCGTTTGCGGCGGCAGTTCCGAAATGAGGCGACGCGACATCGGCGGGAGTCTACAGGCTGTGGAAAAAGCCTGCCGCAGGAAGCGGCGCATGCCGGGCTTGGGAAACCGTGGCTCCTCCAGGCCCGGCCACGCGGCACAAGGCCATGGATGGCTTGTGCCACTTCCAGCTAGACTTCCGCGATTCTCAAGGAGAGCACCGCCCAATGCCCGCCAATGCGATCAGTCCCACCCGTGCCGAAGACTATCCCGAGTGGTACCAGCAAGTGGTGAAGGCAGCCGACATGGCTGACACATCGCCCGTCCGCGGATGCATGGTCATCAAGCCTCACGGCTATGCCCTGTGGGAGCGAATGCAGGCGATTCTCGACCGGATGTTCAAGGAGACGGGGCATGTCAACGCCTACTTCCCCCTCTTCATCCCGCTCTCCTTCCTCGAGCAGGAGGCCAAGCATGTCGAGGGTTTTGCCAAGGAGTGCGCCGTTGTCACGCACCATCGGCTGGAGGCAGGCCCGGATGGCAAGCTGATCCCAACGGGAAAACTCGAGGAGCCGCTCGTCGTGCGGCCGACAAGCGAGACGATCATCGGGGTCATGTATGCCAAGTGGATCCAGTCATGGCGGGATCTGCCGGTACTCATCAACCAATGGGCAAACGTTGTCCGCTGGGAGATGCGTCCGCGGGTATTTCTGCGAACGACCGAGTTCCTCTGGCAGGAAGGACACACCGCCCACGCCACCCGCGAGGAAGCCGAGGAGGAGACGCGGCGGATGCTCGAGGTCTATGCCACGTTTGCTGAACGGGATCTTGCCATACCGGTCATCAAGGGGCCCAAGCCAGCCGGCGAGCGGTTCCCTGGCGCTGTCGATACGCTCTCCATCGAGGCGATGATGCAGGACGGAAAGGCGCTCCAGGCCGGCACCTCTCACTTCCTGGGCCAGAATTTCGCGAAGGCTCAGAGCATCAAGTTTGCCGGACCAACGGGTGCCGAAGAGTTTTGCTGGACCACCTCATGGGGCGTGTCGACGCGGCTCATTGGCGCCGTGATCATGACGCACTCCGACGACGACGGCCTCGTCCTTCCGCCGCGTGTTGCCCCACAGCACGCCGTCATCCTGCCGATCTCGCGGACTGACGACGAACGGGCGTCGGTGGTCGAAGCCTGCCGGATACTCGAGGCCGACATCACAGCCACCACGTTTGCTGGCGAGCACATCCGAGTAAAAACAGACGCCCGCGACATCCGCGGAGGCGACAAGGTCTGGCAACACGTCAAGCAGGGCGTTCCGGTGAGAATCGAGATCGGTCCGCGGGATCTTGCTGCAGGCACGGCCAGCGTATGCAGGCGCGATCGTGGTCCGAAGGAGCGGGAGTCCATTCCGCTTGCTGAGTTGCCGGCCCGGCTTCCGGGAATCCTCGACGAGATTCAGCGAGGGCTCTTCGAGCGAGCGGCAGCGTTCCGAGACGCCCGCACCGTCAAGCTCGATTCCACGGCCGAGGTGACCGACTATTTTGCCAAGGACGACGCCGGCTTCGCCTGGGTTCACGTTGCTGACGACCCTGCAGTCGTGGCCCAGTTCGACCCGCTCAAAGTCACCGTCCGCTGCGTCCCCATGGACGGGCTCGACGAACCAGGCACCTGCATCGTCACCGGACAACCGGTAAGCCGCCGCAGCGTCCTCGCGAGATCGTACTAGCGTCACGGCCGGTGGGGCATGGATGTCCCCGGCAGCCTTGCCGGTCCTCCGCCCGGCGGTCGCACTTCCTGGTTCCCGTTTCTGTTCGCAGCGTGGCGTGCTCCGCCGCCGCAGACGGTCTTGAGTCCAATGAGCCAGAGTGTCTCTGGCACCAGGTCAGTCAGCTAAACCTTCACTCGCTCGAGGTAGTCGCCGGTACGGGTGTCGATCTTGATCAAGTCGTCCTGCTCAATGAAGGCGGGCACCACGACCTCAGCCCCCGTCTCGAGTTTGACGGGCTTTGTGAGATTCGTGGCCGTGTTTCCGCGCATCGCCGGCTCGGCATACTCGACCTTGAGAACCATGTGGTTTGGTGGCTCCATCGAGATGGGGTTGCCGTTGTAGAGCAGCATCGAACAGACGGTGCCTTCCTTGATCCACTTCCAGGCATCGTCGACCTGCTCCTTGGAAAGCTCGTATTGCTCATAGCTTTCGTTGTCCATGAAGACAAACGCCTCGCCCTGCTTGTAGAGATACTGGGCGTCGATGGTGGCGATATCGGCCGCGTCGAGCGAGTCACCGCTCTTGTAGGTGCGATCGAGCACCGTGTTTCGAAGAAGATTGCGAAGCTTGCACTTGTAGAGTGCCTGCCCCTTGCCGGGCTTTACGAAATTGCACTCGATCATGATGTAGGGGTCGCCGTCGATCTGGACCTTGAGGCCCTTCTTGAACTCGCTGGTGTTGTAGGATGCCATGATCGTGTCCCTCTGGTGGTGTGCGGCTTTGCCCTGGCAGGCAGCTGACCAGGAGGCCCCAAAGGGTCGCCACGACAGCGGAAAATGTCAACGCCGCGGCCGTGGGCAGCGAGAGGAGGAAGCGATCGCATGGCCGTCGTCGGACTGACCATCTCCGGAGTAGCAGAAGCCGCCGTCGATGGCGACGGGTCGCGAGACCGCCAGCACTGGCAGCGGGAGCTGGCCGAGGCCTTTCGCAATCCGGCCGAGTTGTGTCGCTTTTTGGCGATCGATGAGAGGCTTGCCGCTGCGTCGAGCGAGGGCTTCCCGTTCCTCGTGCCACGGTCGTTTGCGTCCCGCATGCGGCGTGGCGACCCGCGGGATCCGCTCCTGCTCCAGGTGCTCCCGCAGGCTGCCGAATCGCGCGCGGCTGATGGATATTCAGCGGACCCACTCGATGAGTCCAGCTATCTCGCAGCTCCGGGGCTCGTTCGCAAGTATGCTGGCCGAGCGCTCCTGCTCGTCACGAGTGGGTGTGCCGTGAACTGCCGTTACTGCTTTCGCCGCGAGTTTCCCTACACAGAGAATGGGGCGACGCGGAAGGGGCTGGAGACAGCGATCGACGCCATTGCGTCTGACTCGTCGATCAACGAGGTCATTCTTTCCGGCGGCGATCCACTCCTCGCAGACGACGCGACCCTGTCCCGAATCGTGCGTCATCTTGACGCGATCCCGCATGTCCGTCGCTTGCGGATACACACGCGATTGCCCGTTGTGCTGCCAAGCCGAATCGACGACGGGCTCCTTGGAGTGCTGGCAGCGACACGGCTGGGTAGGGTCATCGTGATCCATGCCAACCATCCCGCGGAGCTTGATGACACCGTCGCCGCAGCAGTCGGACGGCTCGCGAGGCTTCCGGCCATCGTCCTCAATCAATCGGTTCTCCTCGCAGGCGTCAACGATTCCCTCGCGGTGCTCCGTGCCCTTTCCGAGAGGCTGGTCGACATTGGTGTCCTACCGTATTACCTCCACATGCTGGATCGAGTTCGGGGGGCTGCGCACTTCGATGTGCCTGAGCCTGTGGCCGCTGACTTCCATCGGAACCTGCGGAGTTTGCTCCCTGGGTATGCAGTTCCTAAACTGGTCCGAGAGGTGCCCGGAGAGCCTGCAAAAGTCCCGGTGAATGATGGGTGAAACCATCGGCCTGACGGCGGTGTAGAGAGGGTGCCTGGTTGGCCGGACATCCGTCCGTCAGCCGGTCAGGCGAGCTTTGGTCGTGTCACCTCCCAGCCCATCTTCCCCGGGCATCCTTGCTTTCCAGGAGATTTTCCATGATTCCCCGTCTTCGACCCGTGCGCCTGTCGCTCGCGTTCGCGGTGTCTTCACTGGCGGCGGTGGCGGTTGCCGAACCGCTCGACACCAGTCGCGTGCCCGACAAGGCCGTCTGGCTCATGCATGCCGACATGGACGCGGCCCGTGAATCGACAGTTCTCAAGCAGATGGAAGCCCGCATCCTCAAAAAGTTTCCCCATGCCGAGGGCATGATGGCGATGTGTGCTGGCATGATCGGCATGGATATCCGCAAGGATCTCCACGACATGACTGTCTACGGGCTCGACACCGACAAGCAGAATGCCGTGATGATCGTGCACGCCCGCGTTGATCGAAAGAAACTCGAGGCGATGGTTGTGAAGGCCCCTGGTCACAAGACCATGGAGTATCGCGATTACACACTGCATGCCTGGACCCACAAGGGCTGGCGTCAGTCGGAAGGGAAGCCCGTCGTCGGTGCCTTTCACGATGACACCACGATGGTGTTTGCCCGTACGAAAGAGCAGGTCGAGATGGCGATCGACGTGCTGGACGGCAAGCAGTCGAACGTCGGTGAGGAGGGACCGCTCGCGGGGCGTGTGCGGCCCGGGTCGATCCTCGTTGCCCGGGCAAGCAAGGTGAACCCTGATACGAAGTGCCCCGTGCTCCGGCAGGGCGAGGGTTTTCGAATCGCCATCGGTGAGTACGAAGGCACCTCGTTCTACCGCGCCCTCCTGGAGATGAAGTCGGCGGAGGCCGCTGAGCAGGCCCAGACCGTCACCGAAGGACTCGTGGCACTCGGATCGCTTCGTTTCAGCGGTGAAGACGACGTGATGAAGCTCGTGAAGGCCGTGGAGACGTCGACTCGCGGCGACGAATGCATGATTTCCTGGGATGCCAATGCGGACGACGTCTGGAAGGTGATCGAGCGGGTCGCTGAAAAGATGGAAGCCAAGATGGCCGAGCGAAAGGAACAATGGAGTCGGATGCAGGCAGGCAAGGGTGAGCGTTCTGCAAAGAAGCACAGCGGAAAAACAGCGCCCAAGGCTGAAAAACCCTTCAGCGACGACGAGTTCTGACGGAACGGCCGCCGGGCCACCCATGGCCCCGGCGGCCTTGCCCGGCCTCCGCCCGGAGGGAAACGACCCTCCGGGCCTCGCGCGTGGCGAAGAGCGGTAGACTCACAACGCCGACGGAGACAACCGATGGCGGAGAGTGATGACCTCGACGACGCCGAGCTTGCCCGCTGTGCGGCTGGTGGGTGTCTCGATAGTTTTGCGTCGCTGGCGACCCGCTACCAAGTGCGGATCGTGCACTACATCCGGCAGGTCTTGGGCTCGAGCGCAGAGGGCGATGCCGACGATATTGCCCAGGAGGCATTCATCCGCGCCTGGCGAGCTCTCCCCTCGTATGACGACCGATGGGCATTCTCAACATGGCTGTTTACGATCGCACGCCGCACGTGTCTCAATCATCTCCGCGCCACGCGCCGGAGGCGGCAGCGGGAAACCGTGGTCGCGCCTGCCACCGCATCGGCTGGCGATTCGTCAACAGTCGCGGTTGCCATCGAGGAGGCTGCCAGGCTGTGGGACGTGGCAGCCGCCACGCTCTCGGAGCAGCAGTTCACCGCGGTATGGCTACGGTATGTGGAGTCCAAATCCATTTCGGAAATTGCGCAGGTCCTGTCGGCCGCCGATGCGACGGTCAAGGTGATCCTGTTTCGGGCCCGTCGACGGCTGGCGCCGCTCGTGCGGGACTTGGTCGACTGAGGAGTGAATGCCATGCGATCGAAGCGTGATGGCGGTGAACATATGCCTGACCTGCGAACCATGCTCCGGCGGGAGGCACGCGACTCGATGCCCGCGTTCTCGCAAGCCTTTCACGATCGGCTCGTGGCTCGGATCGCCAACGATTCTGGCTTGTCCGCAGATCTCAAACGGACGCCGAGCCAGAGCCGCTCCGTCAGGAATTCACGCACTTTCGTGATCAGCGGGGCGGCCGGTCTGGCCGCCCTCATCGTGGCGTGGATCGTCGTGGACTGGTCGCCAGGCCGGGCAGGCCGAGAATCGGTTGCTGTCATGGTCGTTCCGGGACCGTTTCAGGCTCTCCCGGGAGACGGCGAGCCAGGTTCCGGCATCGAGTCTTTGCCTCTGTATGACGACATCGACCGTGGCGTCCGGGCCGGGGCGTGGACGCTGGCGGCATCGCTCGTCGAGTTGCCCGATTGGGCGAACCTGGCCGATATTGACGGCGCCGCTTCCCAAGCCGGTGACGTCGGCCCCTGAAGTGGCCGGTTTTTCAGGCCAAAGGCAGCGGGGCCGATACACTTGCTGAGGTGGATGACCCGGAACCGAGGATCGGCTTCGACATGGCGTTGCAGGCCCCTGGAGCATGGGCGGTGGCGGCCGTCGCGGCAGCCGTCGGCGGGTTTTTCGGCGCGGGTGGTGTCGCGCTGCAAACGGTCTTTGTCCCGTGGCAAATGGGCGAACTGGTGGCGGTCCCCGACACGGTGTCCGCGGACGCGCCGCGGGTCGAGGTGCTTGAGACAACGCACGAGTTTGGCACGATCGGCACGGGCGTTTCTGGCACGCATCGGTTCGAAGTCCGAAACGTGGGAAACCGTCCCCTTTCGCTCACGCGTGGAAGCTCGAGTTGCAGTTGCACGGTGAGTGACTTCGAGTCATCCGAGGCAGGGGCGTCGGACTCGAGGAAGGCAGTGCTTCCAGGTGCGAGCACGTTTGTGACGGTGACCTGGCGGGGGAAACCACCTGGCGGAGCCTTCCACCAACAGGTTACGGTGCTCACCGATGATCCGCGTCGGCCCGAGATCGTGTTCGTTGTGGAGGGGACAGTGGTCCCCACGTGGCGAACGGTCCCCGAGACCATTGCGGTTGATCAGCTCGCCACGTCGGCCAGTCGGCATGCCTCTGCGGCCGTCTATACCTATGGCGACGGGCCCCCTGACATCACAGAGATCTCCATCGATGGTTCGGATGCCGAGGTGTTCTTCGCGCTCTCGACAACGCCCTTGCCGGCAAACGAGTTTGCGGCCGAGCCGGGGGCAACAGGTGGATTTCGGATCGATGTCGATATCAGGCCGGGGCTCCCGATCGGGCCACTCCGGCGGACCATCACCGTCACTTTCACGATGCCCGATGTGGTGACAGCGGACGTGCCGCTCGAGGGAACCGTTAGCGGTGATCTTGTGATTGCCGGGCCCGGGTGGGATGCGTCTCGCCAATCGCTCGTGCTTGGAACCGTGTCGGGGCGATCCGGGTTCAAGCGGCGTATTTTCCTGACGGCGAAGGGACCCCATCGGGATGCCGTCCGCCCGGTGGTGCGTGAGGTCGAGCCCCCGTCGATGGACGTGACAGTCGGCCCTGGTGCCCCTGTTGGTGCTGGGGGTGTCATTCGTTTCCCGATCGATCTCGCCATCAGCCCGGGCAGCCGCCCGGCCAATCATCTTTGTTCTGAGCAGGGGCCTGCGGGGAGGATCGTGTTCGATACCGGCCACCCCGACTCGCCGTCGCTCACGATTCCCGTCTGTGTCGCCATCGGACCGTAGGCCATACGCCGTCCCAGGAGTCACCATGATCAAACACTGCGTGTGTGTCGCCTTCGCCCTGGCGATCCTGTCCATCGCCGCCTTCGCGGCGACCGTCACGATACCGGACCGCGGCCCAGGCGTATCCAGCACGATCGTCGAGACCTTCGAAGAGAGAAACGGAGAAGTCTTTCTGGATTGGCCGAAGCCACAAGCCGTCCTGGTCTTCACGGGCGAGTTGGATGGCTACATCGAGCCCTGCGGCTGCACCGGCAAGGAGAATCAGAAAGGCGGCCTGAGCCGCCGTCAAAACTTCCTCCGGGCGCTCGGAGCCGTGGGTTGGGAGGTTGTGCCGGTGGACCTTGGCGGGCAAGTGAAGCGGTTTGGCCGGCAGACGGAGGCGAAGTTTCAGTCGATCGTCGATGGGCTGCGTGGCATGCGGTATGCCGCAGTCGGCTTTGGCCCAGGCGACCTGCGACTCCCGGCCGAAGAGCTCGTGGCCGGCGTTGCCGCGATCGGTGACGAGCCGACTCCGTTTGTCAGCGCCAATGTTGGGCTCCTTGGGCTCGACGCCAACATCACGCCGCGGTTCCGGGTCGTGGATGTAGGCGGCCTTAAGATTGGCATCACGACCATCCTCGGAGATGCGGAGGCAGCGAAGATTCGCAATGACGATATCGAAGTCGTGCCCGCCGCGGAGGCGTTGGCGTTGGCCGCAGCTGAGCTGACCAAGGCCACGTGTGATCACCAAGTGCTGCTGTCGTGGGCGGGACCAGAGGAGACGAAGGCGCTTGCGGCCAAGTACCCCCAGTTTGACATCGTCGCGACGGCGGGCGGCGCTGATGAACCACCCAGGGAGCTCCCACGGCTCCCGAGTGGAGCAAGGCTCGTGGAGCTTGGGCACAAAGGTATGTTCGCGGTAGCCCTTGGTTTTTTTAACGATCCGGCACACCCTGTTCGGTCGCAGCGAGTGCCTCTCGACGCCCGGTGGGGTGAAGCCGACGACATGATCGCGATCCTTGCGACGTACCAGCAGAAGCTCGAGACGCTCGGGCTTGTGGGTCTCGGACTCGTGCCCATTCGCCACCCGAGTGGCCGGCGGTTCGCTGGGAGTCAGGCCTGCGCGGAGTGCCACGAGGAGGCGTACGAGGTGTGGGAACAATCGGGGCATGCCACGGCCCTGACCACGCTCGAAGAGGCGCGACCCAGGCGGGATGGAGACCCGGAGTGTCTCTCGTGCCATGTCGTGGGCTGGGCACCTCAGCGTTTTGAGCCGTTTGAAGGGGGCTTTGCCGGAGCAGACAAAACGCCACACCTTGCCCACCAGGGGTGCGAGAACTGCCACGGTCCGGCGGCAGCCCACACCGCCGTGGAGCGCGGGGACGTGCGGGCCACCGAGGCGGAGCGGGACCGGCTGCGGGCCGAGATTAAGCTGACCCTTGCAACGCCAGATGGCAAGCAGAAGGCGGTCAACAACTGCCTCGAATGCCATGACCTTGATAACAGTCCAACGTTCGATTTCGACGAGTACTGGCCCGCCGTCGAACACTGACTGTACGGATTCGCGGCCATCCAAGGCCCGCGAATCCTTGCCCGGCCTCCGCCGGGAAGGGAACCGGCCCTCCGGGCCTGGAGCGTATTCCTCAACCAGATTTCGACCGATACGTCATCCAAGGCCCGCGAGTCCTTGGCCTCCGCTAGGCTGTCGCACGTCCGGGCTCGCGTTTTCGTGCGGGTTGCGTTGTGGTGCCTCTCGGAGACGCCCCCGTAGGCCGGTGTCCCGACACGGGGTGCACGTCGCCTGCCGTTGATGCAGCGGACGTGGCTTTGGCCCGCCTGGCGAACGCTCAGGATAAGGCTGCGAGCGCGGCGTCGGGGATGTTGAAGTTGGCCGCGACGCTTTGGACGTCGTCGTGATCGTCGAGCCGCTCCATCAGTGCCAAAACCTTGCGGGCGGTGTCGACATCGTCGACGTCGACCGTGTTGGTCGGGATCCGAACCATCTCATTGGATTCGGGCGGCATTCCGGCTGCCTCGAGCGCTGCAATCACCCCCGTCATGGCGACGGGATCACAGGTGATCTCCCACCGGTCATCGGCCTGTTTCACGTCGTCGGCGCCGGCCTCTAGAACGATTTCCATGATCCGATCCTCGTCGCCCGCCGACAACGGGAGCCGGACGAGGCCCTTCCGCTCAAAGAGATAGGCGACGCACCCAGAGCCGCCGAGCTTGCCATCACATATCTCGAAGATCTTGCGGACCTCGGGCGCCGTGCGGTTCTTGTTGTCCGTCAGGATCTCGCACATCACGGCGACGCCGCCTGCGGCGTACCCCTCGTAGATCGATTCCTCAAGGTTGCCGCCTTTGAGCTCGCCTGTACCGGTCTTGATCGCCCGCTGAATGTTGTCCTTGGGCATGCTGACCGCCTTGGCGGCGTCGATCGCGTAGCGAAGCCGGAGATTTGCGTCGGGGTCAGGGCCGCCGTGCTTCGCTGCCACGATGATCGCCTTGGCGAGCTTACTCCATAGCTTCCCCCGCTTGGCATCCACGACCGCCTTCTTGCGAGCGATGTTGGCCCAATGGGAATGTCCTGCCATGACTCGTTCCTCCAGGTCAGCGTGGCTTCCGCTTCGCAAGTTGCTGCGGGGTAGCTTTCGAGGAAACATTGGGCAACAGAGGCTTGGGCTGCGGCGCTGGTTTCTTGGATGGATCCGCCGGTGGCGGCGCCTGGACGGGCGGAGCCGCCATCTGGGGCTTGATCGAAAGGGGCTTCACAACGAATGGTTTCGGCCCGCTTTTCCCCTTGCCATCCGGCTTCTTCGGGCCGGAACCAGCTGGGGGTTGGGGGGTCTTTCCCGCTGGACGATCGGCGGCTTGTGGTCCCGCAGGCCGAAGGTCCTCGGCGTTCGCCTTTTGGGTCTCCTTTCCCGTCAGGGGCGGCGGAACGGGTTCTGGCAGCGGCTCGCCGCGCTTTGGGAAGCGGTCCTTCGCCGCAGGGTTCGCCGCTAGCGCGACCGTTCGGACGGTTGTGCCGTGGAGGTTCGTCAGGACATCGATTCCAAACTGGTGGAGCATCGACGAGAACTCGGGGCCCGCCTTCTTCGCGATCGTCCGTTCCAGGCCAGCGACCTTTCCACTGTCATACTCCTGGCGTGTGATCAGCCCGCACAGCCACAGGGCCGAAAGAGCGCCCTTGTCGAGCGGCACAAGGTGACCTCCAAGTGCCGTGGCCGCCACATGCTGAATCACGAACGACGGCACCCCCCGCAGTCCCTCGAGCACCTTGATGCCATGGGCCAGTGAGTGCTTCTTGGCATGCTCGAGCGAATAGGCATAGGTGGACTCAAAAACTCCCTGGAGGGCGCGGCGAAGCGAGAGGGCAGCTCGGGCAGGATCGGGGAGGTCGTGGAGCACCTCGGCAAGCTCTGCAACGGTTGTCACGCGAATCTCGTTGAGATCGAAGTAGATCTCGACAAGACGCGCGAACGCTTTCTCAGCCACATCGGCCGGCGCGTTCTCGAGGCAGCATGCCACCAGTACCTGGTCGAGAATCGGTCGGGACGTGTCGGTGCTGATCGGCTTGTAGGTGCTCTTGAGTGCCTTGTGCAGCTTCGGAACAAGCGTGCCGCGTGGAGGGACCTTTTCCGGCACGGGCTTCGGCTCGACGGCCGGCGCTGGCTTCTTCATCTGGGAAGACGTGGGAGTGGTCGGCGATCTGCTGTCGCCTTTGGACGCGGGCTTGGCTACCGCCTTTGGCGCTGGCTTGACTGCTGCCTTTGGCGCTGGCTTCGGGGGAGCCTTGGCTGCCGGCTTCGGCGCTGGCTTGACTGCCGCCTTCGGCACGGGCTTCGGGGGAACCTTGGCTGCCGGCTTGCTCGGGGTGGGCGCGGATTTTTTTGGGGCCGGCTTGGGAGCAGAGTGTGGCCGGCTCGCCGTGGGGCGATTGCGTGCGGTCATGCGTCGTCCTGAGGAGGGGCTTCGGGTGGTTCGGAAGGGGAAGTCTGGTCACGGTCGGGGGGAAGCACCTCGCCGAGCACGCGGGCGAGCTCGATCGATCGCTTCACGCCGGCATCGAGTTCGAACCGAAGGCGTGGGGTATACCGCGTCTCGATACGGTCTGCGATCCGAGATTGAAGGAACCCAGCCGCATTGGCGAGGCCTCGCAACGCGAGTTGCTCGCGGGCCTCGCTGCCCATCACCGAGACATGCACGATCGCGGACCGCATATCGGGAGCCATGACAACACCGGTGACAGTGACGTCTTGGACCCGCGGATCGCGCACCTCCGTCAGGATGGCCATGCTCACCACCTCCCGCACCGCCTCGGCCGCCTTTAGGAGTCGTCGTGTGCTCACGAGAGTGTTCGGGCGACTTCCTCGACTCGGTAGCACTCGAGAATGTCACCCTCCTTGATGTCATTGAAGCCAGCTAGCTTGATGCCGCATTCGAGACCATCTCGCACCTCGCGGGCATCGTCTTTCTCTCGCCTGAGCGTTTCAATACCGTAGTCGCCCAACACGAAGTTATCGCGAATGATGCGCAGCCTAGCGTTGCGGGCAATGATTCCCCCGATCACGCGGCACCCCGCGATGACACCGATGCGGCTGATGCTAAACGTCCGCTGGACGACGGCACGGCCAAGCTCGGCCTCGCGTTTCTCAGGCGCGAGCATCCCCTCGAGCGCGTTTCGAAGATCGTCTGTCACCTGATAGATGATGTCGTATCGGCGGACCTGCACCCCGAGTTCTTCCGCCGCCGACCTCGCCCGCTCGTCTGGCACGACGTTGAACGCGATGATGACCGCATCAGAAGCATCCGCCAAGGCCACGTCGGCCTCGCTGACACCGCCGACCATCGCCTGGAGGATGCGAATCTTGACTTCAGGATGGTCGAGCTTTTGAAGCTCCTTTTGGATCGCCTCGATTGAACCCCGGACATCGGCTCGCAGGATGAGGTTGAGGGTCGGCGTCTTCTCGGTGCTGAGTCGATCCATGAGGGTCTCAAGCGTCACATGGACCGGCGCACTGGCGAGGGATGTGTGCCGGCGGATGCCAGTCCGCTTCGTGGCAACCTCGCGGGCCATCGCGATCGAATCGACCACCTGAAATCGATCACCCGCACCGGGAGGAACGTCGAGCCCGGTGACAAACACAGCGTGGGCAGGCCCAGCCTCGGTCAACTTGCGGCGGGTGAGCGTGTTACTCATGGCCTTGACGTGGCCGGTGGCCTCGCCGCAGACCACCGCATCCCCAACACGGAGTGTGCCCTTCTGAACCATGAGACAGGCAATGACGCCGCGGCCCTCATGGATGGATGCATCGAGACAGACACCGGCCGCTGCCCGGTCGGGATTCGCGCGGAGGTCATGCAACTCGGCAATCGTCAGCAGCGTGTCGAGGAGGGCTTCGATACCCTCACCAGTGAGGGCGCTCGTCTTGACCACCTCTGTCTCGCCGCCCCACTCCGTCGGCAGGAGCTCGTTGGCAGCCAGTTGCTGATACACCTTTTGCACATCGGCCCCGGGCAGGTCGATCTTATTGATGCAGGCAATGATCGGGACACCTGCTGCCCGCGCGTGGCTGATGGCCTCTTCTGTCTGAGGCATAATGCCGTCGTCGGCGGCTACCACGATCACCGCGCAGTCGGTGACATTGGCCCCGCGGGCACGCATCTGCGTGAACGCCTCGTGGCCAGGAGTATCCACGAACGTGATTGGTCGGTCGTTCCGATTGATCGTGTACGCGCGGATGTGCTGCGTAATTCCACCACTCTCCCTCGCGGCCACGTCGCTGCCCACGATCTTGTCGAGGAGCGATGTCTTGCCGTGGTCAACGTGGCCGAGGAAGGTGACCACAGGAGCTCGCGGCTGCCGGAGTGTCGGGTCCTCTTCGATCGCGTCAAATCCAGCGAGGAGATCCTGCTCGAGATCTTCCGCCGTCTTGAGGTCGAGTTGAACACCCAATTCTGCGGCAAGGAGCTCCACCGTGTCACGGTCGAGCAGCGTGCTCATGCTGGGCATCGATTCCATGCCGAACGCGAGGAGCTTCTTGAGCACCTCGCCGGCACCCAAACCGATGGCTTCGGAAAAAGCCCGCACGGTGCAAGGCACCTGAATCGAAGCATTCGTCTTCCTGGGCGCCGCCGTGGATGCCCCAGATCCCTTGCGGGGCCGGGCACGACGACGACGGCGTCCCTCTTCGTCGTCGCTCATTCCACCGCGGTTGTCAGACCCTTTTTTGCGATTGAGCTGCCGCAGTTCACGGCCGCCAAGGACATCCTCACCACCACCTTTGGCGGGGCTCCGCCGCGGCCGCATGCCGGGCTGGAGCGGTGGAGGCACGGGGGCGGCCGTGCCAGCGCCGCCGCGAAGGAGGCCACCGGTGCGAGCCCGCGAGGCATCCGCCGCCTGGCGCTGCTCGTGCTTCCGCATGTGGTCTGCCAGAGGCTTGGCACCGCCGGCCTTGGCACTTCGGATCGCATCCAGGGGGAGCTTGACGTCGGGCTTTTGGGCCACAGGTTCCTGGGAGGCGCGAGTGGGAGGAGGCGCACGGCCGGCGGCAGGAAGGGGCGCGAGCTTGAAGGCCGGCCGGGGCATCGGCTTGGATCCGTCACCACCGCGGCCACCAGGACGCGGGCGGCCCTCGGCTTCCTTTGGGGCTGCCGGCTTCGTGGGCTGAATGTCGGCCGGCTTCCCCTTCCCGGCCACGCCACCAGGAGCAATGTAGTCCTCGCGCGTGACTGCAGCGGCAGTGGAGGGCTTCACGGGAAGGGCTGCTGGGCGGACAGGCGCCGCGGGCCGCTCAGGTGCGGCCTTGGGCTTGCCGGCAACGAATTCCTTGAGCTTCGCGACCTCTTCGTCCGAGAGGCTGGCGAGTGCCGAGCCTTTGTCCTGGATGCCGGCGCGAGTACACAAGTCGACAAGCTCTTTGCTGTCGAGTTTGAGATCCTTCGCCAGGGTGTAGATCCGAACTGCCACTCGTGCCTCTCTCCACCGGCTGCTGCCGGTTGCTCTGACCTCTCTCGAACCTCGGCCCTTCGAACCTCGTGCGTGTTCGTTGTCCGTCCATTACGACGACTCGCCCGACGTCTCGGCAGCCTCCGTCGCTGCAGACCCGCCGTCAATTTCACCCACGGCGACCACTGCCTCGGCGGCCTCTACCGCATCGGCATCGGCCGTAGCTTTTGCGATACGGTCGGTTTCACGCTGTTTCCTACGCTCGTCGGCGGCAGCAGTCTCGGCCATGCTGGCCCGCTGCTCGGCCACGGCCACGATGGCATCGACGGCCTCAGCCGACAAACCACCCATTTCCATGAGGTCTTCCGGCTCAATCACCGAAAGATCGTCGTACGACAAAAAGCCCTCACCTACCAGCCGTTCGGCGAGCGACTCATCCATGCCCTCGATCGACGAGAATCCGGCAGTTGCTCGTTCGATCTGCTGGTCAAGCTCTTCCTGGGTCATGATCTCGATGTCCCAACCGCAGAGCTTGCTGGCAAGGCGAACGTTTTGCCCGCGGCGACCGATCGCCAGCGAGAGCTGGTCTTCGCGAACAAGCACGATTCCGCGGCCCAGCATCTGGCAGAGAATGACCTCATCGACCTCGGCCGGCTGAAGGGCGTTGGGAACCAGGACCTGGAGGTCGTCACTCCAGCGGACGATGTCGATCCGCTCGCCGCCGAGCTCCTCGACGATGTTCTTAATCCGATTGCCCCGCACCCCCACGCACGCACCGACACAATCGATTCGATTGTCGGAACTAATGACGGCCACCTTGCTCCGGTAGCCAGGCTCGCGAGAAATGGCCCGGATCTCGATCACCCCGTCGGCGATCTCCGGGATCTCCTGCTCAAAGAGCCGCTGCACGAGCTGCGGGCGAATCCGGGAGAGGATGATTTTCACCCTGCTGCCGACCTTACGAACCTCGAAGATCGTCGACCGAACGCGCTCATTGGGATGGTAGCTTTCCCCCGGAATCTGCTCGCTCCGGGGAAGGATTGCCTCATGCGCTCCCAACTGCACGGTGGCGGTAGCGCCCTCGAATCGAGTGACCACGCCGGACACCATGTGCCCGACCTGTTCCTCAAATTCGTCGTGAATGGCGTCTCGCTCGGCCTCGCGGATCTTCTGGATGATGACCTGCTTGGCGGTTTGGGCACCGATCCGCCCAGCCAGTTCGGCCGACTCGATCGGCTGGCTATCGTGGGCACCGGAAATGCTGCCATCGTTGCGGTCAATCCGGATGACGATGTCTGCGGTCTCGCCGTACTGCCGTGCCAAGGCCGTGATCAGAGCCGCCTCAATGGCCTGAAATACAATCTCCTTGTCGATGTTTTTGTCGCGATGAATCGCGTCGACAATACGGAGGATTTCTTCGGGCTTCATGGCGGTCTCGGCGGGCCCTCGTGGAATGGTTCCGCCGGCATGGCCGACGCCATCGCACGCCTTGCCGCGGCAGTCCAGCCCCGCCAGCCACCAAGGCCAACGTCGACCGGAAAGCCCGGAAGCGAGTCCGCGAACCAGCACCATCCTCACGAGGTCAAGGGCTTGAGACTATGCCGCCTGCCTGGGGATGTCAAGCAGCAGCGGGGCTTCCGGGCCAGGCACGGAAGGTGAGGGCTGCGGCCTGTCCTTGAGGGGTAACCGCGGCTGAAACGAAGGTCGCGCCAGCAGCATCGCCGCGGCGAGCCGGCCGCACAGGGCACGCCGTGTCGGTGTTTTCAAAGTTGAGCAGGGGAAAGAGTGAGCCATTCTTCAACGCCAGAATGCTCGCGATGCACTCCGCCAGTCCGCCCGCCGCGCCAAGGTTGCCAAAGTGGCCCTTGGCAGCAGCCATCGGGATGCGTCCCAGGGCATCGCCGAGGACAGTGGCCAAGGCCGCAGCTTCGTCGCAGTCGCCCGTGACCGTACTCACGCCGTGGGCATGGATATGGCCAAGTTGCAGCGGCGCGAGCCCTGCTCGTTGGAGTGACGCGGCATAGGCCCGACTCAGTGCCTGCCGTCGCCGTCCGGCCCCCCCCCGTTCAACAGCAGACCGGGCCGCATGCCCTATCACCTCCGCATGAATGGTGGCGCCTCGGCGTTGGGCGCTCTCGAGCTCCTCGAGGATCAGCACCGCCGCACCCTCGCCCAGAACCATGCCACGGCGGTCACGGTCGAATGGGCGGCTCCATGTCGAAGGGGCGTCGTTGGGGCCCGTTGCGAATGCGACCTGCTCGCTTTGCAGGGAATGCACCGTCTTCATGGGATGCACCCGGGTGCCTGTCGCGCCGGCAACCATGATGTCGGCCATGCCTCGGCGGATCGTTTCGGCTGCCTCGCCCACGGCCAGGTGGCCGCTTGCCTCACGGATCGTGATCGAGTTACTGGGCCCGCGAAGGTCGTTGTAGATGGCGATGTGGCTCGCCGGCATGTTGGGAAGATACTTCAGCAGCCAGAGCGGATTGAGCAGCGGCATGCCATCGCTCGCCCATCGCGAGAAGTCAAACGTGCCGTCGGCGCTGCGGCACGCGGCCACACCGGCGGTAAAGTCTTCGGGCACCGTCAGCATGTAATCCGAACCAAAGACACAGCCGAACCGTTCCGGCTGATGGTGAGCAAATGGATCGCCAGCGTGGTGGAGTGCCCGCTGGGCGGCTGCGACGCCCATCTGGCTCTCGCGACACATCACCTTGAGTCCCTTGCGAACGGCCTTCTTCTTCTCACCCTCAAGCGGGCCAAAATCATCGATGGCCCCGGTGAAGCAACGGGCCTCGGCTGCGTGCCGGAGCGGAAGCTCGTCGGTCGCAAACGACTCGATCGGCCCTACCCCACTCGTGCCATCCACGAGATGCATCCAGAGGTCATCGAGCGACAGGCCTAGCGGACAGACCACGCCAAGCCCCGTCACCACCACACGTCGCTCGCGCTCACTCATGCCGATTGTGCTTCCTTAATTGTTCTGCATTGCTCGGGGACACTGCGGATCATAGCCGGGTGTGTGCCACTGCTACCGGCTGCTGGCGAGCCGCGGCTCGATGACAACGACCACGTCCCGACGCTCGACCTTCGGCAAAAGCACAGTGGTTGCACCATTTTGCGCAGGCACCGGCCAGGGAACCAACCCGAGCCCGATAATCAGGGCGTGAGTCGCAGGCCAGCGGAAGCGCTCGCCGATTCGGACCGCCGCCATTTGAGGCACCTCGCTCGCCACGGCTGGCCCACCGCCCGGTGAGGGCAATGCTACCGCAGCCATCCGTTCGATCTGATCGACCCGGCAGCGGAAGACCGCATCAACTGCCGTCCCGTCCTCGGAGACGAGGGGATGAACATCGATGGCGAATCCCTCATCGCAGCTGGCCTTCTGAGGCTGCCAGCCTGGCCAGGCATGTGGTGTCAGGGCATAGTCATTGACGTATTCCTGGGTCCGGCCCCCCTTGAGCGTGGCGGGAAGGCCGTTCGCCGCAAGGACCGCACCCGTTGGCAACTCCATACAGTCTGGTCGGGCTGTCGCGCGGGCGATGACCGGGGCAGCCGCCTCGCGAGGAAGGATCCAGGCCTGCACTCCCGGTGTGGCGGCGGCAACCGGTTGCAGGGCAGGGCGGGCGGCCGACCGCCATGTGGGTGAGGTAAATCCCAGTACCCGGATCGTGAATCGGTGTGGGTTGCCGGCTTCCTTGACGAATCGGCTGACGATACTGGACACACGGGCTTGCATGTCAGGCGTGTGATAGCAGGACAGTTTGCCATCGGCAGCCGACAGCGATGTGGGGCTGGTACCGTGCCAGGCGGGGTAGCCCGTCTCCTGGAGAATCCAGTCCACGACATGCTTCTCGCTGTCCTTGCCGGCAACCGCCACGAACGCCGCGAGGTCATAGGTCTTCCAGACCTGCCCGATATCCGACGGAATCTGGGCCCGAGCCGACGGCACTGCCAGGGCAAGCAACGCCCACACCGCGTGCGCGAGCAGGCAGGCCGAGTGTCGCCGCGACCGATGCATGGCCGGACCCTCCGTGCGACGCGGATCAGAACTGGCTACGGCAGCCGCGCGAGGACAAGGGTCGCGTTGTGGCCACCGAATCCGAAACTATTGCTCATCGCCACGTCGACACGAGCATCGCGCGGGATGTTGGGCGTGTAGTCGAGATCACATGCCGGGTCGGGCGTGTGATAGTTGATCGTTGGCGTGATGACCCCCCGTGCGATGGTGAGGGCACAGACCACGAGTTCGATTCCGCCGCTCGCACCGAGTGTGTGGCCGAGTTGGCTCTTCGTACTGGACACAGCAAGCTTCTGAGCATGCGGCCCAAACACCCGCTTGATCGCAGCCGTCTCCGCTTTGTCGCCCAGTGGCGTGCTTGTGCCGTGGGCGTTGATGTACTGGGTCGCGTCGGCCGGTAGCTCCGCGTCATCCAGAGCGGACTGCATCGCGCGGCCGGCACCGCGTCCTTCTTCATCGGGTTGCGTGATGTGGCCTGCGTCGCCACTGGCACCATAGCCTTTGAGCTCGGCGTAGATCCTCGCCCCACGACGACGGGCATGCTCGAGCTCCTCGATCACCACAACACCGGCGCCTTCTGCGAGGACGAACCCGTCACGGTCCGCGTCGAAAGGGCGACTCGCCTCTTTGGGAGCATCGGTGCGAAACGAAAGCGCCCGCATGTTCTGAAAGCCAGCCAGGCCGATCGGCGTCAGCGCCGCCTCGCTGCCCCCGGTCACCATGACATCGGCATCACCGTACTGGATGGCCCGCAAGGCCGAGCCGATCGAGTTGGCAGCACTTGCACATGCCGTGGCTACGGCCATGTTGGGCCCCTTGATCCCATAGAGGCTCGAGACGTGCCCGCTGGCCGAGTTCACCATCAACTTCGGGATCGTGAACGGCGAAACCTTGTCGATGCCCCTGTGGAGAAGTCGCTCCTCCTGGACTTCGAACTCCCACAGGCCGCCGATTCCTGACCCGATCATCACGCCGCAGCGGTATGGATCCTCCTTCGAGAAATCCAGCCCGGAGTCGGCCACGGCATCTTTTGCCGAGGCGAGGGCAAACTGCGCGAACCGATCGAGCCGCTTGAGCTCTTTGGGGGGCGCGACATCTTCCTTTTCAGGCTCCCACCGAACCTGACCACCGAACTGAACGCGATAGCCCTCTACGCCGAAGAGCGTGATCGGTCCGACGCCACTTTCTCCTGCGAGGAGCTTCTGCCAGAAGCCCTCGATCGCCCGGCCAAGCGATGTGACCACGCCAAGCCCAGTCAGAACCACCCGTCGCTTCATCGCGTGTCCTACCGCCGGTCTGATACCCGCACCCATGGGGCGGCAGCCAAACCCGGCCGGCTTCTCCGGTGCGGCGCCATTTTCCGATCCGCCCGGTCGAACTTAGCCGGCGGCCGAACCCGAGGCCTGATGCTTCTCGATGAAGTCAACCGCTTGGCCGACGGTCTGGATCTTTTCGGCGGCGTCGTCGGGAATGTTGATCTCGAACTCTTCCTCAAGCTCCATGACAAGCTCGACCGTATCGAGCGAGTCGGCACCGAGGTCGTTGATGAACGACGTCTCAGGGGTGATCTGCTCCTTGCTCACCCCGAGCTGCGATGCCACGATTTCAATCACTCGATCTTGGACGGAAGCCACCTTGAGAATCCTCCTCGCGACAATACCGGAATCTTCGCGGACTCAGCCAGCCCCTGGAGGCTGCGTAGCTTGCCCGCGTTCACGGCGAAGATATACCCGCTGGGCACCGAACGTGTCCAGAGCGTGCAAAACTAGCCGCTTTACCCAATCAGCCCGCCGTCGACGACGAGGGTCTGGGCGGTGACGTAGCTAGACCCGGGGGCAGCTAGAAAGAGGACGGCGTCGGCGATTTCGGTGGCCTCGCCGAGCCGCTTCGCGGGTACCCGTTTCTTGACCTCATCGAGGAGCACGTCCCCCAGGGCCGCGGTCATGTCGCTGGCAATGAAGCCCGGAGCCACCGCATTGACGGTGATTTTTCGGCCGGCGAGCTCTTTCGCGACTGTCTTGGTGAGGCCCACGAGGCCCGCTTTCGACGCGGAGTAGTTTGCCTGGCCCGGATTGCCGATGAGGCCTGACACGCTCGCCACGTTCACGATCCGGCCGTACCGCTGCTGCATCATCGGACGGCTCGCCGCCCGCATGAAGAGGAACGGACCGCGGAGATTCGTCGCGAGTACGGTGTCCCACTCGTCGTCGCTCATGCGGGGCAGGAGGGTGTCCCGCGTAACGCCCGCGTTGTTGACGAGGATGTCGAGACGACCGAGCTTTTCCACGACCGCATCGACGGTCTGCTGGATCGACTCAGCCTGCAAGACATCACACGGAAAGACCTCGGCTTTGCCGCCGGCCGCCGTGATCGCGTCGGCCACCGCAGCGAGCTTGTCGGCTGACCGAGCCACCAGGGCGACGGTGGCGCCATTGGCAGCGAGGACCTGGGCGATCGCTCGCCCCAAGCCCTGCGAGGCTCCAGTGACGAGGGCTACCTGGCCGGTGAGATCAACCTGAATGCGGGACTGCGGCCCCGGTTGCTTCTTGGTCGCGGCTGCGTCCGCCATGGGAAAGACTCCGTTTGAGTGTTGGGACCGTGGTCAGTCAAAGACGCCGCTGGCAGACACCGTTCGATCGATCCGCTTCATCAAACCGCGGAGAACGCGACCGGGACCGATCTCATGGACCGAGCGAATGCCTGTGGAGAGGATGTATGCCACGGAGGCATGCCACTCGACAACTCCGACGACTTGCCTCGCTAAAAGACTGCGGATCTCGTCGGGGTCGGTATGGGGCCGCGCGTCGACATTACTCACGACCGGGATCCGCGGGGAGTGGAACGTGGCCTGCGCGAGCGCTGCAATGAGTCGCTCGACGGCCGGCTGCATGAGCCGCGTGTGAAAGGCGCCGGCCACTTCGAGCCGAACGCACTTCATTGCCCCGGCGTCGGCTGCCGCCACTTCGAGCCGGTCACAGGCGTCGAGCGAGCCCGAGACCACGATGTTGCCAGGACACAAGACATTGGCCATCTGGAGTACGCCGTCTCCGCGGCAGGATTCGCACAGCGCCACGACGGCATCGCGTTCCATGCCAAGCACCGCCACCATGCCGCTCGGCGACGCTTGGGCACAGTCTTGCATGGACCGGCCTCGTTCGGCGACGACGCGGAGGGCGTCGTCAAAACCAATCGCGCCCGAGAAAACAAGCGCCGTGTATTCGCCCAGTGACAGCCCGGCGGTCAGCACTGCCGCGTCGAGCGGCCCTGGGTTGCGAGCCCGTTGCACCTCGAGGGCCGCAAGGCTCATGACAAGAATGGCTGGCTGGCTGACAGCGGTCGTGTTCAGCCGATCAGCCGGGCCGCTTCGGCAGACGGCCAAGAGGTCATAGCCCAGAATGCCGGAACCTCGGGCGAACAGCGAGGCTGCCACTGGATGCTCATCGACCCAGTCACCCGCCATGCCGACGCACTGCGCACCCTGACCCGGGAACAGGATCGCCGTCGGGCCACCGGCTGAGGGAGCCATGGCCAAGCGACTATTCCTCGGTCTTGACGACGGGCTTGCCCATGTAATGGCCGCAGCCCCCGCACACGCGGTGCGTCGGAACAGCCTTGCCGCAGGTTGGGCAAAACGTCAGCTGCCGGGGAGTAAGAAAATCGTGGGCCCGACGGGAGCGGGTCTTTTGGTTTGACTGACGTCGCTTGGGAACGGCCATGAAATCACCTAGGGGGAGCCCGGAAGAATAGCGTTCCCGATAGGAGAGGGTCAAACGCCTTTCAAAAAAGCCTGCCTCTGCTCGCAGGCGTGGCCCCCAGGTGCTCCTCGCCTTTGGGAGTGAGCTTTCGCCCCCGGGGCGTGCGGATCACCAGTTCGCAGCGCAACAGGAACGGTTCGACATCGTCCTCGAGCGTGTCGGGTGCCGAACTCATCGTGTGGGCGATGGCCTCAATTCCGACCGGTCCACCGGCGAAGACTCGTTGGATCGTGTCGAGGTACTTCCGGTCGAAGCCGTCGAGGCCCATCTCGTCGATCCCTTGCATAGCGAGGGCCACGCGAGCAATGTCGACATCCAGCCGGCCCTCGGCTCGGCTCGTCGAGTAGTCGCGGATCCACCGCAGCCGGTTGTTAGCCAGCCGGGGTGTTCCGCGGCTTCGGCGGGCGATCTCATCGGCCGTGGCGTTGTCCATTGGCATGGCGAGTTTGGTCGCGGAACGGCGGACGATTTCGGCGAGCTCTTCGGGCGAGTAGTAGTCGAGGTGCTCACGGATCACAAACCGGTCTCGAAGAGGCGCCGAGAGGAGACCTGACCGTGTGGTGGCTCCCACAAGCGTGAACGGCCTGAGCGGCATGTTGAGCGTGCGTGCGGCCACGCCGTCGCCGAGCGTGATGTCGATCCGGAAATCTTCCATCGCCGGGTAAAGGAACTCCTCGACCGTGATTGGCAGCCGGTGAATCTCGTCGATGAACAGGACCGACCCTTCGGCGGCGTTTGTGAGATAGGGCAAGAGATCCTTGGGCGCAGCGAGTGCCGCGCCACTGGCGATCTGGATGCTCACGCCCAGTTCGTTTGGAATGCACATGGCAAACGTCGTCTTGCCGAGTCCTGGTGGCCCGTCAAGGAGGATGTGGCCAAGGGCCTCGCCCCGCTTTCTCGCCGCATCGATCGCGATCTCGAGCCGCTCGTACACCGCCCGCTGCCCCACCATCTCAGACATCCGCTGCGGCCGCAGCGCGCGGTCCTCCGGCGGCGGTTCCGCTGGACCCTGAATCGACGGCTGGCGGAAAGTTTCCATGACTGCTTCACTCTGAAGGAGTTTCAAGTCTACCGGTTGTTCATGGAAAGCTGTTCGTGCTCTCCGCGGCTCGGGGCTGCCCGTGTCATGTCGCCGGACGTTTGCTTCGGGCATCCTGCCCTGCGCTCACTCGGAGGAAACGTCGCTTCGCCCTCCAGGCTGCGCTCTGTTCCCAACGCCGGCTCCATGACACGGGCAGCCCCTCGCGGATGCCGTTTTCGTTAGCGGACTACCTTGGCTTGTGCTGCTGCCGGTAGACGATGTCGATCGCCTCTTGCACGTCCTTGGGCTTCTTCTTTTCTTCACGCAGTGCTTCTACAAGGCGGCGGGCGTCGGATTCCGAGTGGCCGAGTGAACGGAGCACTTCGAAGGTTTCGGTGAACACGTCGGTGGCGATACCGGCTTCGCTCGGAATTTCACGGGCCACGAGCAGGGCAAACTTCGGCATCCGTCGACGGAGCTTGGCGATCATCCGCTCGGCCGTGGAGGCGCCGATGCCGGGCAGCCCCGACAGGCTCTTGGCATCCTGCTCCTCGATGGCAGAAGCGATTTCGCCGACCGGCCGCACAATGGCTCGCAGGGCCTTGCGAACACCAACGCCGTCGACCTCGCAGATCAGCTCAAAAAACTCTCGCTCCACCTCGGAAAGAAAACCCACGATGCGGGGCACGAGGTTCCCGCGTGTCGGATTGCCCTCGAGGTATTCGAGCGTGTGGAGCACGACCGGCTGGCCGATCTTTCCCTGGAGGCTCCGCCGCACGAGTTCGGTGACGAGTACCTCGTGAACCATGGGCCCCACCGCCACTTCGATGGCCGTTGTCTCAACCCGCTCGAGCGTCCCGGAGAGCCGTGTAATCACGCCCGGCTGCTCCGGATTCGCACGGTACCGGTGCCGAAGAACAGTGGCCGGAGCCTGAGGTGCCAGTCAGCGAGTGCCACCGCCAGCGCGTCAGCCGCGTCGGCGGGCTCGGGCCGCGTGGCGAGCCCCAGTTCCCGTTGCACCGCGGCCTGGATCTGTTCCTTGCCGGCATGGCCACTGCCGGTGAGCGCGCTTTTGACACGGTTGGGGAGGTAGTGGTGGACCGCCATGCCGGCCTGGGCTCCGGCCAGGCAGATGACGCCGCGGGCATGGCCCAGCAGGATCGCGGCCTTCGGAAACTTGGCGTGCGAGAAGACCTGCTCGATCGCCATCGCAGATGGCGTGAAGGCCTCAAGCACTTCACGAACGCCCGAGTGGATCGACATGAGCCGATCTTCAAGCGACTCGCCTCGCGACCGCACCGTGCCCGCCTCGACGAGCCGCACCGTCGCGCCGTCGCACTCCACGATCCCGTAGCCGGTCGTATTGAGCCCAGGGTCGAAGCCCGCAACGCGCAGAGTAGTGGACACCCGTTCCATGCGTGGAGCGTAGCGTCACCTGTGCAAAATCCCCAAGGCCAGTCGCGTCGAGTGCGTTTGGTCCTGTTTTCCAACCGTGTGGGACGGCTCGGGGTTGCCCGTGCCATGTCACCGGACGTTCACTCCGGCCCTCCAGGCCTCCGCTCACTCGACGGAAACTGCGCTTCGCCATCCATGGCTCCGCTTGTTTCCCACGCCGGCTCCCTGGCACGGGCAACCCCTCGCGGATGAATCCGTTTTTCAGACCGGTTCCTCCGGAACCGTTGACTCGCTGCTGTCACGAGACGCGGTCTTCGCTATCTGCGTGCGAGGGATGGAGCCCCGTATGCTCGTCCGCACCAAGGCCGATCCGCACACGAACACGGTCGCCGGGCAGAGGCTCGGCAAGACAGCCGGGGGCATGGCTGCCCCGACAGCCGTAAAACAATAAATACACCCCGCTGGGCTCGAACCAGCAACCTTCGGTTCCGTAGACCGATGCTCTATCCAATTGAGCTAGGGGTGCGTAGACCCGAAGCATATCGCGCCGAAGGCTCGCCACCAAGATTGATGGGGAGTTGATGCCTACGCGCTTCACGAATTAGGCCTGCCGCGGCACCAAAAATCCTTCTTTGTCGACGTCGAGAGTATCGGCGAGAAGACGGGCGCCTGGCGAGGACGCGGCAGGGCAGGGGAGCATGGCCGAGATCACAAGCGTGGCATCAACGTCGTCGGGTATGCCACTCGAGGCGAGACTTGGCAGCCCGAGGGGCGGTCGCATGGAGCCGCTTGGCCAGATGACGTTGCCATTGAGGACTCGACCGAGCGAGTCGGGTTTTGATGTGACTTCAAACTCGCCAGCGGCACGGGCCGGCGGTGTGTTCATTGCCACAAGACAGCCTGCCTCACGAGGGCAGTAGGCAACGACCGGCTCCACGCCATGAGCCTCGCGGAACTGCTCCGCAGCGTGTCGGGCCCACGGGAGGTCTGATGCGGCGGCAATCGGCATCACGACCGCGGCGAGATGGGCGGCAAGTTTTTGCCCTGATCCCGATTCCTTGGCCACGGCCTCAACCTGGTCAACGCGGGCAAGCCAGACCGTTGTCTTCGTGGCAACAAGCTGGTGCGCGAGATCGACGGCATCCGTGTCCGCGGCCATCACCGTCGTGGCAATGCCCAGAAGGTGCTTGCCATGTGTGCCGAGCGTGGCCTGGAGTGCATCGCTCGGGTCAAGCGATGCGAACAGCCGATCGGTCAGCCGCAGGAGGCAGGCCCCGTCAAACGCTTCTGCTTCGGCGCAGGCGGCGGGCCAGTCGCCGGTGAACGCCCTTGGGGGCCGCCGGCTGGCCATGCGTTTGCGGACGACGGTGGCAGTGAGCTCTTGCAGCGCGAGACGAGCCACATCGGTGGACGTGCCGACCGGAAGCGGGGTGCCAAAGGTGAGCGTGAGTGTGCGACGAAATCCGCGCGGCCACTTCGTGAAGTAGCGGCCCTCGGAGTACGACAGCAGGCTGCCCCACATGCCGTCGATCGAAGCCGGTAAGATCGGCGATTCGACCCGCTCGAGGAGCCACTCCAGGCCGCGTTTGAACCCCAGGATATGTCCGGTTCGCGAGATGCCTCCCTCGCAGAAGATGCCGACGCAGTCACCATCGGCGAGCCCTCCCTGGATCGACTTGAGTGCTCGGCCGATCGACTTGGGCTTGGGGTCAAACAGAATGAAA
This sequence comes from Planctomycetota bacterium, assembly GCA_031403195.1. GTDB lineage: Bacteria > Planctomycetota > Planctomycetia > Pirellulales > UBA1268 > QWPN01. The sequence continues at coordinate 198,007 of JANNSZ010000033.1, forward strand.
CGCCATTGGTCGGCGAGCATGTTGAGAAACCGGCCTTGGATGTTGGGGCCATAGACAACCATCCGCACCGGCCGTGGCGCTGCGAGCGGCAGGAGAAAACCGTCGAGCCACGAAAGATGATTCGCCACGATCACAAGCGGACCGTGCACCGGCACGTGATCCTCATCACGCGTCCGAAATCGCCAGATTGCCGACACGAGTGCTCGCACCAGAAAGCGCAGGCTTGCCCGCGGCGCCGCCCATACCGCTGTTGCGGTTGCCAGGATCGACAGCACGGCAAACAGGCCGAAGACGCTGCGGGCGGAAAACAGGGGTGCCGATGGGTCACCCACCGGTACCCGTAGGCCGTAGTAGGCAATCGATGCCAGGAGCATCCCCGCAAAGACGAGCAGGTTTGTCGCGGCCAGGATGGTGCCTCGCCGTTCGGGCGGACTCTGCTCCTGGAGGTAGGCCTCAAGCGGCACATCAAACATTCCCGCGCCGATGCCAAGGAGAGCCAGCCACGCGATTGGCGAGACGAGCCGCAAGTTGCTGGCGACCTCACCGCCGAAGACGTCGGTCGATGAGAGTGCGAGCGCTCCGCAGGCCACGGTCATGATGAGGCCGCCGGCCGGCACGAATCCGAGATCGACCTTGGAACCGACGTCGATACCGTGCTTTGAGAATCGGCCCGCGATCAGGCTACCGACCCCGATCCCGCTGACCAGCGCCACGAGCAGGGGCACGATCTCGCCCTGTGTCGTGGCTCCACTCTCCTCCGCAAACTGATCGACATTGAGCTGCGCAACAGCCGCAATGGCCCAGAAGAAGACGATGCCGGCCGCCGCTCCCGCGAGCTTTGGCGAGGCACACACGAGACCAATATCGCGAACCGTCGCACGGATCGCGTTGCGTGGAAAGGCAGCCTGCGGGTCGGCCGCCGGCACCCGCGGCAGAAGGAGTGAGGCCAGCCATCCAACGACGGCAATGCCTCCGAGGATTGCGGCGGCGGGAATCGCATGCGCCATCGGGAGGCCGGCGAACCAGGCCGGAAGCGGGCGGGCAGGATCGGGTTCCGGCGTCAACCATGTGGCATCGGCGAGCCAGTTGCCACCCGCCATGCCCACGAGCGTCGCAGCGAGCGAGGCCATCGCGAAGACGCCATTGGCAGCGGAGAGCCTGGCGGTCGGAACCGTTTCGGCAATCGTGCCGAGGAGGCTCGGGTTCATGAGTGTGGTCTGGATGGCGAAGAGCGCGATCATGGCCATCAGGATCCACAGGCCGATCGGAATGCCTGCGACGATGCCGCCGGAGGCGCTGCCCCAAGCGACGACGGCGACGGTCAGGATGGCGATCAGGATCTCCACAAACTTGGTCCCGATCACGACCGATCGCTTGGAGAATCGATCGGCCATCCAGCCGGCCAGCCAGGCGAACAGGATGAACGGGAGGACGTAGGCCACCATGCCGATCGCCAGCACCGCGGCAGGTGCTGTGCCCGCCAAGGCGGCCGCCCGCTTGCCGAGGCCCATCACGAGCCAGCGGGCCAGGTTGTCGTTGGCGACCGTGAGGATCCGGACCGCCAAGAGCGAGGGGAAACCGCCCTGGGCAAGGCTGCTGGACGGTGGGATGGCGGGGGGCGGTGGGGCCAAAGTGTCGCTTCGCTCAGGAAAGGCAGGGCTATTTTGGGCACTCGGCCCTAGGCCGTCGTGTCGCTCAAGACGGGCCCAGGGGACCGCCGCGGCTGGCAGACTCTACCGGGCGTTTGAACAGTGTGCCAAGCGAGCATATTCTGTCTGGGAGCCCGGTTCGGCCGAGGGGTTCGTGAATTGACCCCTGGCGACACCACTGCCACCTCCCCAGGAATGGATTCAATGCACCGCACATCGAGCCGCGTGATCTTGGCCTTTGCCACCGTCGTGGTCGCCTCACTGGCGACAACTGGTGAGGCCCAGGTGGTCTACTACCAAACGTTTCGACCCGTGGTCGCGGCTCCGATCATGACCGCGCCCGCCTACGTCGCGAACTACACGCCGGCTGGCAACTATGCCGCGGTGACCGCGTACGCTCCACCCATGATGGTAGCCCCGTCCGCGATCGCAGTGACTTCGGCCTACGCTCCTGCATTCGCGCCGGTGCCCGTGACTTCGTTCTACGCGCCAACGGTGGCCTACTCGCCAGTCATGGCTCCGATGGTCGCTCCCGTGACCGCCTACTACGCGCCAGCGACCTTCGTCTCGCCGCTCTATCGTCGCGGACCACTCGGAGTCTGGCGGCCGGTTCGAACGGCCTACTACATCGGGTATTGATCGACGCCTCGGTCTCTTCGAGACGGTCGCGTTTGTTGCCCCCCTGGGGGAGCCTTCTATAGTACGGGCGTCATACGTGGCCCCGTGAACTGTTTACGGCGCCGCGCCGGCGAGGGAACGCTGCGGCATGTCGCGGACGGTCAACATCATTGGAGCTGGGCCGGGCGGTCTGGCCTGCGCCATGCTCCTGGCGAACGCGGGCGTTCGGGTGCGGGTGCTGGAACGGCTCGGCGTGCCCGGCGGTCGGACGAGCACAATCACCACGCCCGAGGGTTTTCGATTCGATCTCGGGCCGACGTTCTTCCTCTATCCGCGCGTGCTCGAGGAGATTTTCACTGCCTGTGGCCGCGACCTGCGGCGGGAGGTGGAGATGGTTCGCCTCGATCCACAGTATCGACTTGTCTTCGGATCGGGCGGGGAACTGCTGGCCACGCCCGACGTCGCCCGGATGGAAGAGGCGGTCGCGCAGGTCTCGCCGGCCGACCGGGGAGCCTTCACGCGGTTTATGGAGTCAACCCGCGCGAAATTTGAGCGGTTTGCTCCGTTCCTTGAGCAGCCCTTCCAGTCCTGGCTCGATCTCGCGAGCCCCGACATCCTCAAACTGATGCCGCTCCTCAAGCCGTGGCGGAGCCTCGACGCGGAGCTTGGCACGTTCTTCAGTGACGAGCGTATCCGGCTGGCCTTCACCTTTCAGTCGAAGTATTTGGGCATGTCGCCTTTCCGCTGCCCGAGTCTCTTTTCGATCCTGTCGTTCCTCGAGTACGAGCACGGTGTCTACCACCCGATCGGTGGCTGCGGCGCCGTGTCGGAGGCAATGGCGAAGATCGCTACGGAGATGGGGGTCGAAATTCACTACAGCGAGCCAGTCGAGTCGCTCGAGTTTGAAGGACGACGGATCACCGCCGCGCGAACCTCACAGGATCGCTACGAGGCCGATGCGACCGTGGTGAACGCCGATTTCGCTCGCACCATGACAAGGCTTGTGCCAGACGCCATTCGTCGCCGTTGGAACGACCGCAGGATCTCCTCTCGTCGGTTCTCATGCTCCACCTTCATGCTCTACCTCGGCATCGAAGGCCGCTATGACGACATCTCCCACCACACGATCTACCTGTCAGAGGACTACCGGCAGAACCTCGCCGACATCGAGCAGGGGCATGTCCTTTCGACCGACCCGTCGATGTATGTTCAAAACGCCTGCGTGACTGACTCCACGCTCGCTCCGCCGGGCACGAGCACGCTCTATCTTTTGATACCGGTCACCCACCGGCACCCAAACGTGGACTGGCGTCGGGAGGCTCCGCGGTTTCGCGAGCTGGCCCTCGATCAGATGGAACGGGTTGGCATCCGCGGTGTCCGAGAGCGGATTCGCTTCGAAAAGATGCTCACCCCCGACGACTGGCAGGACGGGTATGAGATCTATCGTGGCGCGACATTCAATCTTTCACACGACCTTGGGCAGATGCTCCACATGCGACCTCACAATCGCTTTGAAGATGTGGAGCGGATGTACCTTGTCGGCGGCGGTACGCATCCTGGAAGCGGCCTGCCTGTGATCTACTCGTCAGCCCGCATTACGGCGGGCCTCCTGCTCGACGATTTGGACGTGAAGGGACAGCCCGCACGGCGACGGAAAGCTCGACGGCCGGTGGCACAAGACAAGACCCCGGCAGCGGTGTGAGAGCATGCTCCAAGACATGCCGAAGGAGCGAGGTGAGGGTATGGCACGAGAGCCGCGGGAGGCGGAGCGGGTGGTGGTGATCGGGGGAGGCCTCGGTGGCCTTGCGGCTGCATGCACACTTGCCGCCCGCGGCTATGCCGTCACGCTCTGCGACAAAAACGCCTGGGTCGGCGGCAAAGCGGCTGTTCTCGAAGAGGGTGGGTATCGCTTCGATATGGGTCCCACGATTCTGACGATCCCTGGCGTGCTCCGGAGGATTTGGGCCGAGGCCGGTCGGGACCTGGAAACGTCTCTCGATCTGATGCCGCTCGATCCCCAGTGGCGGAGCTTTTTCACCGATGGCACCACGCTTGACCTCCACGCCGATGTGCCGGCCATGCAGGCCACGCTCGATGCCTTCGCCCCAGGGACCGGCGCGGGTGTCGGCTACGGCCGGTTCATGGAGCTTGCCAAGCGGCTCCATCGGATCTCCGACGATTTTTTCTTTTGGAGAAGCGTAGGTGGCATGCGGGACATGTTTGACCCGCGGGGCAGCCTCTCCGTCGGAATGCTCACGGATGTGCTTGGCATGCGGATGGGCCGGAGCGTCGCCGGCACGGTGCGGTCGTTTGTGCCCGACGAGCGGGCCGCGCAGATGCTCGACCACTTCACGCAGTATGTCGGGAGTGCCCCCGATACTTCGCCAGCGGTGCTCTGTGGCATTGCCCATATGCAGTCGAACGATGGCGTCTGGTATCCGCGAGGCGGCACAGGTGCCGTCCCCAGGGCCTTGGCGAATCTCGCTGTCGACCTTGGTGTCGAGATTCGCACGAACTGTGCGGTGCGCCGGATTCTTGTCGACCGTGGTCGCGTGCAGGGCGTGGAAACGGCTGCCGGCGAGACGATTCTCGCGGCGGCCGTCGTGAGCAACTCCGACTCGGTGCGCACCCACCGCGAACTTGTCGACGGTGAGCCTCGACGACGGTTTCTGGGCCGCCGGAAGTACGAGCCAGCATGCTCTGGCGTGGTGCTCTACCTCGGCCTCGACCGCCGGTACGAGCAGCTTCTCCACCACAATTTTGTGTTCTCGGAGGACCCCCATGAGGAGTTCGAATCGATCTACCGACGCGGCGAGCCGGCCGCCGATCCGACCTGCTACGTCTGCGCCCCGGCCGTGACGGAGCCCGAGGTGGCGCCGCCCGGGGGCGAGGCCCTCTACGTGCTCGTGCACACGCCGTACCTGCGGTCGCACCATGACTGGGCGCGGATGCTCCCCGACTATCGCCGCCGGATCATTCGAAAGCTCGACGAGACGGCAGGCTTGCGGGACCTCGAGCGTCACATTGTGGTCGAGCGGTCACTTACGCCGCAGGATATCCACGACCGGTATCACGTCCTCGACGGTGCGATCTATGGACTTGCCAGTCACGGCACGTTCCTGGGCGCCTTCAAACCGGCGAACCGTTCTCCCGACATCGAAGGCCTCTACCTCGCCGGTGGCTCGGCCCACCCGGGCCCGGGCATGCCGATGGTGCTTATGTCGGGCTGGATCGCGGCCGATTGTGTCGACCAAGACAAACTCGTGCCCCGCGCCCGCCCCGCCGCCGCTGTCGCCGTGTAGCGGGTCACTCTGACTTCATGTCCCGCATTCGCTCCGCGGGTGTCACATCTCCCGTGGCGAGGGGCTGCCCGTGCCATGTCGCCGGACGTTCGCTACGGCCATCGTGGCCTTCGCTCACTCGGAGGACTCTTCGCTTCGCCATCCTGGCTGCGCTCTGACTCCTACGCCGGCGACATGGCACGGGC